>JBFMCR010000035.1:72325-108724 GCA_040754425.1 Pseudomonadota bacterium
CTGCGGCCGCCGCTTCGCGGCTTAACATCGGCTGCGCCGATGTTAGCCTTCGCCGAAACGCTGTCCCGTGGCTTCGATCAAGGATATCGGTTAAATCCCGCGCAGCAGTTCGTTGATGCCGACCTTGGACAGCGTTTTCTCGTCGACCTTTTTCACGATCACCGCGCAGTACAGGCTGTACTTGCCGTCCTTGGAGGGCAGGTTGCCGGACACCACCACGGAGCCTGCGGGCACGCGGCCGTAATGCACTTCGCCGGTCTCGCGGTCGTAGATCTTGGTCGACTGGCCGATGTAGACGCCCATGGAGATCACGCAGTTGTCCTCCACGATGACGCCTTCCACCACTTCCGAGCGCGCGCCGATGAAGCAGTTGTCGCCGATGATGGTGGGGTTGGCCTGCACCGGCTCGAGCACGCCGCCGATGCCGACGCCGCCGGAAAGGTGCACGTTCCTGCCGATCTGGGCGCAGGAGCCCACGGTGGCCCAGGTGTCGACCATGGCGCCTTCATCGACAAAGGCGCCGATGTTGACGTAGGAGGGCATGAGCACCACGTTCTTGGCGATGAAGGAGCCGCGGCGCGCGGCCGCCGGCGGCACCACGCGGAAGCCGCCTTCGCGGAAATCCCTGGAGTTGTAGTCGGCGAACTTGGACGGCACCTTGTCGAAATAGTTGGTGAAGCCGCCCTTGATGAAGCTGTTGTCCTCCAGGCGGAAGGACAGCAGCACGGCCTTCTTGATCCACTGGTTGGTCTTCCATTCCTGGCCTTGCACGCGCTCGGCCACGCGCAGCTGGCCCTTGTCCAGCATCTCGATCACGGAAAAGACCGCGTCCTTGACCTTGGCGTCGGCATTGCGCGGGGTGATGTCGGCGCGGCGTTCAAAGGCTTCCTCGATGATTTGCTGAAGTTCTTGCATGGCATTTCCTGTAAATGGTGGGTTGAGAAAGAGGGCTAGCGGATTGCACAAAATTCGCTGTCGGTGCGGGTCCAGAACAGACGAGCCGCAATGTCAGGGTGGGATTGTAAGGCCTTGAGCGTGCTTTGGATGCGCCATTCCGGCTCATTGGCACCGAACAGCACGGTCACCTTGCCGTTTTGTGCGATGTCGTATTCGACGAACAGCGCACCTTGCTGCTCCATGATCTGGTTCACGATATATTCAAGTTCGGCGGCCTTTTCTGCCCAGACCGAGGCACTGAACAGCAACAGGGCGAGCCCAAGCTTTGCGGTCATCATCAGGGCAGGGAGCAGAAATTCCTGGAACTGCGCTCTGCCAGCACACCTGGAATGTCCGGATGCTTGCGCATGCGCTCGACAATGCGGATGTAGTCCTTCTCGTCCACGGCGGGGCCGAACAGGATGTCGACGAAGCCGTCGCCGCGGAAGGAATAGGACACGTTTTCCATGTTCTCGTCGAACAGGATGTTGGTGACAGCGTCCTCGGACTCCATAGGTCCTGCAAAAGCGGACACGGCTAACAGCAGGGAAACGAATACAGCGGGCAATTGACGCATGATTACCCCTCCTTGATGAAATCGACTATACGTTGTGCGGCATCCTGGCATTGTTGCAGACTGTCGACCAGGGCGATGCGCACCATGCCCCTGCCGGGGTTCTGCCCCTTGGCTTCGCGTGCGAGGAAGCTGCCGGGCAGCACGGTGACGTGCTTGCGCGCATAGAGCTCGCGGGCAAAAGCCGTGTCGTCTCCGCCCGGAACCTCGGCCCAGAGATAGAAGGCGGCATCGGGCATGGGCGCGCGCATCACGCCGTTCAAGACCGGCTGCACGGCAGCGAATTTTTCCGCGTACAGGCGGCGGTTTTCCACGACGTGCGCCTCGTCGGCCCAGGCCACGGCGCTGGCCGCCTGCACCATGGGCGACATGGCCGAACCGTGGTAGGTACGATAGAGCTGGAATTGCTTCATCACCTCGGCGTCGCCGGCCGCGAAGCCCGAGCGCAGGCCGGGCACGTTGGAACGCTTGGACAGCGAATTGAACACGACCAGATTTTTGTGGCCGCGCCCGAGCTGCTTCGCCGCGGTCAGCGCGCCCAAGGGCGGGCGGGCTTCGTCGAAGTAGATTTCCGAATAGCACTCGTCGCTGGCGATGACGAAGCCGTGCCGCTCAGCGAGGTCGAACAGGGTTTTCCATTCCTCGAGCGCCATCACCTTGCCGGTGGGATTGCCGGGCGAGCACACATAGACCAGCTGCACCGTCTCCCACAGGTCTTCGGGCACGCTTTCCCAGGCCATGCGATAACCGTTGCCGGCCGTGGTGTTGAGGTAATAGGGCGTGGCGCCGGCGAGCAGGGCGGCGCCTTCGTAGATCTGGTAGAAGGGATTGGGCGAGACCACGCGCTTCTTGTGGCGGGTGGGGTCGACCACGGCCTGGGCGAAGGCGAACAAGGCCTCGCGGCTGCCGTTGACGGGCAGCACTTCCGTGGCCGGATCGGGTTCGACGCCGTAACGCCTGCCGCACCAGGCTGCGATGGATTGGCGCAGGGCGTCCGAGCCCTGAGTCGGCGGATAATTCGACAAACCGGCCATGTTGGCCGCCAAAGCCTCTTTGATAAACTCCGGCGTGGCGTGCTTGGGCTCGCCGATCGACAGGTTAATGGGCGCGAGCGCAGCGCTGGGGGATACTCCGGCAAACAGTTCGCGCAGCTTCTGGAAGGGATAGGGCTGAAGTTGGTCGAGCCTGGAATTCATCATCGATGCATGGCCAAAGCCTGAAACGACGGATTTTACACCCTATGACTTTGCGTTTTTTGCCCGTGCTGGGGCTGCTGTTCGGCGCCAGCATGTGGGGCCTGATCTGGTATCCCTACCGCATTCTCCAGGACTTCGGCGTGGGCGGCGTGGTGTCCTCGCTCGCGTCCTATGCCATCCCGCTGGCGCTGATGCTGCCGTTTTGCCGGAAGCAGCTTTGGGCCGCACGCACCCATGCCGGTTGGCTGCTGGTGCTGTCGCTGGCCTCGGGCTGGACCAACATGGGCTACGTGCTGGCGGTGATCGGCGGCGAAGTCATGCGCGTGGTGCTGCTGTTTTATCTGGCCCCGGTGTGGACGGTGATTTTCTCGCGCGTGCTGCTGGGAGAAAAACTTTCCGTCCGGGGCTGGCTCATCATGGCGTTTTCCTTCACCGGTGCGCTCATCATGCTGTGGCCGCAAAACGGCGGCCTGCCGCTGCCCGCCAATGATGCCGAATGGATCGCCCTTTCCGCCGGCGCCACCTTCGCGCTGGCCAATGTGGTGTCGCGCAAGGTGGGTGAAGTGGACATCCGGGCAAGGTCGATGGCCGTCTTCGGCGGCGTGACCATCGTTGCCGTGATAGCGCTCGCGCTGGAAACCGGGCCGTTCGCCTTTGTCGCCAAAGCCACGACGACGATCTGGCTGCTGTTGCTGGGCGTGGGCCTGTGCATCGGCCTCATGACCCTGGCCGTGCAGTACGGGCTCAGCCACACCCCGGCCAATCGGGCCATCGTCATATTCCTGTTCGAACTGGTGGTGGCCGCCATCGCTTCCTGGTTTCTGGCCAACGAAGCCATGACCCCGCGCGAATGGCTGGGCGGCGCCATGATCGTCGCCGGCAGCCTGTTTTCCGGCCACATGGAGGGCAAGCGTGAAAATCCATAGCCTGCTGCACTGTTCGATGCTGGTGGAGGACCTGGCGCGTGCGCGCGCTTTCTACGAAAGCGTGCTGGGACTGGTGCCCAGTCCCAGGGGGCCCGCCATGAGCTTCGACGGCGTGTGGTACGAACTCGGCATGCAGCAGATTCACCTGTTGTGTCTAAACAATCCGGAAAAAGGCCTGATGCGGCCCGAACACGGCGGCCGTGACCGCCATGTGGCTCTGGGCGTAGGCTCGATTGCCGAACTCGCCCGCCGCCTCGATGCGGCCGGCATACCTTATACCCGCAGCCAGTCGGGGAGGGCGGCTTTGTTTTGCCGGGATCCGGATCAGAATGCGCTCGAGTTTGTGGAAACCCCAGCGCCTGAGCGCTAAGCACCGGCTGAAGCCGGTCCCCGCTTCGCGCCGATCAGTCTGTCCTTGTCGGTATCAGCAAAAGCGGAATGGGGGACAGGCGGGTCATCTCCTCGGCCACGCTGCCGGGCTGCAGGCTCTTGAAACCATGCTGGCCATGGATGCCCATCACCAGCAGCTTGGCCGGCCAGCGCGATATTTCGTCAAGTATGACCGCTTCGACACGCTGGCTCGGGGCGGCATTCAGCGCCGCAGTCTCGGCTTCGTATCCTGCAGCCGCAACCGTTTCGCGCACTGTCGACATGATGTCATCGGCAGTTTGGCCCGCTGCTGCGCTCGCGGCCTGAACCTGGCCAGCCTGGTCCGGACCGACAGGTGCCTGTGCCGATTCAACGACATGGATGACGCGCAGGCTGGCGGATAGCCTTTTGGCGAGTTCGGTTCCGCATTTCAACGCCTGCCATGAACTCTCGCTTCCGTCCACGGCAACCAGAATCCTCGAATACATAAGTTCCCCTTTCCCGTTTGTTGGCCCGGCGATCATCCCATGATGAGTATAGGATTTAAATTTCCTGCTCGGCCGGGCGGAAGCCTTTTGCCTTGCCAGGGTTGACGGAATTCCTATCATGAAAGTAAAGACCCCAAAGAGAAAGACGGAAAATGAGCCATCTCAACAATGCCGATCTCGGCAAAATCACCCAAAAGCTGCGCGAGCGGCAGAAAGCCTTGTTGGAGGAAGTGCGCGACGAGTACGACCAGCGCGACAACCAGCAATTGATCGAACTGATGGGACGCGAACCCGGAGACAGCGCAGACGTGTCGCTGGCGGACGCCGTAGCCGACCTGAACATTCTCATGGCCGATCGGCAGGTACAGGAATTGCGCGAGATCGAAGCCGCCTATGCGCGCATCAAGGCCGGCGATTTCGGCATCTGCAGCGATTGCGGGGCCGAAATCCCGGCACAGCGCCTTCTGGCTTACCCCACCGCCACGCGCTGCATGGCTTGCCAGGAAAGACACGAGCAGCTTTTTGCACAGGAGGGGCGGCCGAAACTCTAGCCGGACCGGCCATCCACTTTGCCTGCAATGCCGCAAGGCACTGACTTAAGGAGTCATCATGCAAGTTCCCCTGCAAATCACTTTTCATGACGTCCCGCATTCGGACGCCCTGGAAAACCATATCCGCGAGAAAGTGCAGAAGCTCGAACAGTTCTACTCGGGGCTGATCGCCTGCAAGGTGGTGGTCGACCAGCCGGGACAGCACCAGCACAAGGGCAAGCCTTTCAACATCCGCATAGACCTGACCGTGCCAGGCGCTGAGATCGTGGTCGACCGCCAGCAGGACGAAGACGTGTACGTCGCCTTGCGCGATGCCTTCAATGCCGCGCGCCGCAAGCTCGAAGATTACGGCAGGCGCCAGCGTCTGGAAGTTAAGACGCATGAGCCTGTATTGTCAGGAAAAGTGGCGCGCCTGGTGCCGGAGGAACGCTACGGCTTCATTACCGGCATCGACGGGCGCGAATACTATTTTTCGGCCATGAATCTGGCGAACGGCAGCTATGACGATCTGTCCGAAGGCGACGAAGTGCACTTCCTGGAGGACGCCGGCAAGGACGGTTTGCAGGCCAGGCGGGTCACCCTGCGCAAGCACGAAGAAGCCTAGCCCGCGACATCGGTACGGAAACGAGGCGGCATGAATTGCCGCTTCTTTTTTCAGAACTGGTTCTTGTTTTCCAGGTTGCGGATCAGTACCAGATGGCGGCAGGTCCCGTGCAGGCGGCCCTGGCGCACGGCGACCATGACGGCGATGGTGTTGCCGTCAGCGTGCATTGCCTCCATGGGCATTTCGCTGAACTGGCCGGTGTGCCTTTCCAGTGCAGGAAGAATCCGGCTGACGGGTTCACCCAGTATGGCCACTTCGGGGTAGCCGAAGAGGCTGAAAGCCGTGTCCCCATAGGTGCAAATGCGGTAGTCGGCATCCAGTGTCATTGCGGTATATGGGATATAGCTGCGGCGGGTCTTTTTCCCGCTGATGACGGTTTGCTCTGGCACTTTGACCCCCTTCGTCTCGGTGTATTGCTTAATGTGCGCTACAACTGCCACGCTAGTAGATATTTACTAGCGGGGATTGTCAATATAACCAAAGTCAGAGGTCAGCGCCCCAACGAGTTCAATAGTCATACGGGGAACAACACCGGGCCCTTGTGTGCCAGCAAAGCCGCGCCATGGGCGGCTTCGGCATGGGTGGCGACCGCCACCGGCAATTGCAGGACGCGCCGGCGAATCCGCCACCAGGCAGGGTTTTGCGCGCCCCCGCCGGCCGTCAGCACCCGCTTTACGGGGCTGGCACCCAGTTCCATGAGGCGCCGATAGCCCAGCGCCTCGATGCGCGCCATGCCTTCCAGCAGACCTTGCAGGAAATCGGCATCGTTTTGTGGTCTTGGCGACAGGCGGGGCGGCAGTTGCGGATCGTTGATCGGGAAACGCTCGCCCGGCGCGGGCAGGGGATAGTAATCGAGAGCGCCCGGACGCTCGGGGTTGATGCCGGCGGACAGACGTGCAAGATCGGTTTCGCCGAAATATTGTTTGAGCACGCCGCCGCCGCTGTTGCTGGCGCCGCCGGCCAGCCACAGGCGGCCAAAACGGTGCGAATAAACGCCGCTGGCCGCATCGTCCACGCGGGTTTCGGACAACAGCTTCAACACCAGCGTGGTGCCCAGCGAAGTCACCGCATCGCCCGGCTCATGGGCGCCGGCGGCGATGAAGGCAGCGATGCTGTCGGTGGTGCCGGCACGCACGATGCAGGCGGGATTGAGCGCAAAACGCCGCACTGTTGCCGGCGCCGGCGGGCCGATGGCTTCGCCCGGGGTCAGCACCTTTTGTTGCCAATGGGCGCCGGGCAAGCGGCCCACCCAGTCCGGCCATGCCAGCTTTTCAACGTCGTAGCCGGATTTCAGGGCGTTGTGATAGTCGGTGATGCCTGCCTTGCCGGTGAGCAGTGCCGCCAGCCAGTCGGCTTGGTGGAAGCAGAAGGCGGCGTCTGGATGGTGCGCGGCTAGCCACAGGCGTTTGGCCAGGCCGGAAGTCGGTCCGTATCGCGGGTTGTCGATGGCTTTGGCTTCTTTCGCGGCGCGGGCATCGTTGTAGAGCAGGGCCGGGCCGTCCGGCTCGAACGCTGCGTCGGTTGCGAGCAGCGTGCCGGAGGTGCCGGCAATGGCAATGGCGGAAAGCCTTGCGCGGATTTCAGGGGGCAGCCTGTCGAGCAGGCCGAACAGCGCATCGCGCCAGGCCTTGGGGCTGGCCGCGTCGGCATAGGCCACGCGGGATTCGAAGACGGTTTCCCCGGCCTCGTCCAGCACGCAGGCACGCGCGCCCGAGGTGCCGAAATCGAGGCCGAGAAAAAAACTCATTTCAGACAAGGAGGACAAGCGGCACAGGAGGAAAAAACGCTACAGGAAACTGCTTTCCTCATGTCCTCCTGTCCTCTTTGTGAAAAACAAAAAGAATCAGCCGCGGGTGTTGGACTGGTGCTCGAACTGGGTGAGTTCAACTTTCGGCGCCGGTTTCCAGCCCTTCTTGCGGTGCTCGGCGACGACGTTGGTGAATATGCCGCCGCGCACGTAGAACTTGGCGGTGAGCCGCATGAATCTGGGCCTGGTCGCTTTCACCAGGTCGTCGAGGATGCGGTTGGTGACATCCTCGTGGAAATGGCCTTCGTTCCTGAAACTCCAGATGTAAAGCTTGAGGCTCTTTAATTCCACGCAGGTCTTGTCCGGGATGTAGTCGAGGGTGAGCGTGGCGAAATCGGGCTGTCCGGTCTTGGGGCAAAGACAAGTAAATTCAGGGATTTCCATGTGGATGTGAAAATCCCGCTCAGGTTTCGGGCTGGGGAAGGTTTCCAGTTTCCTGGAGGGGGAGGAGGGCATGGCAGGTCGTAGTAGAATGGCTGAAAATCGAGCCAGCCTCGGAGGAGGGGCTGGGTAGTTCGGGAATTATATAAGAGTCAGGATCAATCCCTTGCGTCTTACATCCATCAAACTCGCCGGTTTCAAGTCCTTTGTCGATCCCACTACCATACCCATCCCTGCGCAACTGACAGGCGTCGTCGGCCCCAACGGCTGCGGCAAGTCCAACGTCATCGACGCCGTGCGCTGGGTGCTGGGCGAATCCTCGGCCAAGCATTTGCGCGGCGAGTCCATGCAGGACGTGATCTTCAACGGCTCCTCGGCGAGGAAGCCGGTGTCGCGCGCCTCGGTGGAGCTGATTTTCGACAACAGCCAGGGCAAGGCCTCGGGCCAGTGGTCGCAGTACGCGGAGATTTCGGTCAAGCGCGTGCTCACCCGCAACGGCGATTCCAGCTACTACATTAACAACCTGCACGTGCGCCGCCGCGACGTCGCCGACCTCTTCATGGGCACGGGTCTGGGCGCGCGCGCCTACGCCATCATCGAGCAGGGCATGATTTCGCGCGTGATCGAAGCCAAGCCGGAAGAGCTGCGCGCCTACCTCGAGGAAGCCGCCGGCATCTCCAAGTACAAGGAGCGGCGCAAGGAAACCGAGGCTCGGCTCAAGGACGCGCGCGACAACTTGAACCGTGTCGAGGACATCCGCCAGGAACTCGACAAGCAGATCGAGAAGCTCGCCGGCCAGGCCGAAATTGCCAAACAATACAAGGTCTTGCAGGAGCAACTGACGGCATCGCAGCACATGCTGTGGTATGCGAAAAAGCGCGAGGCGCAGGCCGCGCGCGGGCGCTTGGCGCGCGATCTGGGCGAAGCCGGCAATCGCCTGGAAGCCGAAACCGCGCGCCTGCGCGAAATCGAAGCCCGACTCGAAACCACGCGCAACGAGCATTACGCCGCGCAGGACGGTTTCAACGTGCTGCAGGGCGAGTATTACGCGGCGCAGTCGGAAGTCTCGCGCATCGAGCAGGCCCTGGGCCACCTGCGCACCACGCGCGAGCGCCTGTCGCGCCAAGAGACTGAGCTGGAAACCCGCAACCGGTCGCTGAACGAACGCATCGCCGCCGCGGCAGAGGAAAAGCAAAGCCAGGCCGACAAGCTCGCCAACCTCGCCGACCTCCTGGCCCAGGCCGAGGCACGCCTGGCTGCTGCTTCCGGCCAGCACCTGCCGGAAAAGGAAGAGGCCCTGCGCCAGGCGCAGCAGGCCGTGAGCGAGGCCCAGCGCGAACTCGCCAACGCCGAACAGAACCGCCAGGTGGACGAAGCCCATCTTGCGCATGCGAAGAAAACCATCCGGCAACTGGAAGAGCGCAAGGAACGCCTCGACCGCGAACTGGCCCAGTTGCCGCGCCTGGATGCCGCAGCACTCTCGGCCAAGGAAGACGAACTGGCCGAACTCGCCGAAACCCTGGCCCAGGCGAAAATGCAGCTGGAAGGCCACGAGGCCGGGCTGCCGGCACTCGATCATGCCCGCAGCTCGGTTTCGCGCGAGCTCGACGAGGCGCGCCGCGAATATCACCGTCTCGAAGCCGAACTCGGCGCGCTCGGCAAACTGCAGGAAAGCCTCAGGGCCGACGAAAAGCTGGGCAACTGGCTCGCCGAACAGAACCTTGGCAAGGTTTCGAGAATGTGGCAGCGCCTCGACGTCGAGCCCGGCTGGGAGGCCGCCGTCGAAGCCGTGCTGCGCGAGCGGCTGCAGGCGCTCGAAGCCCGCCCGCAGGACTGCTGGTTCAGCGAAGCGCCGCCTGCGCGCATGACCGTGTTCGACGCGGCGGGCGAGGGCGGCACGGCGGAAGCCGGCAGCCTGTTGAGTAAGTTGCGCGCCCGTTCCGGTAGCCTGCCCGGCGCCGTTCACGACTGGCTGGCCGGGGTGCTGACCGCGGACAGCGCGGAAGAGGCGCGCCGCAGGCAGGGTGAATTGCAGGCCGGGCAGTGCCTGGTCACGCCGCAAGGACACGTATTCACCCGCCACAGCGTGACCTTCCACGGCCCGCACACCGCAGTGGAAAGCGTGCTCGCGCGCAGCCGCGACATCGAGAATCTCGGCCGGCAACTGGATGAGCAGAAGTCGCGCGTGGCCGAATTCGAGTCTGCGCTTCAGGACGCACAGTCAGCCTACACCGCCGCCCAGCAGGCCGCGCAGCAACTGAGGCAACGGGTCAACCAGGCGCAAAGCCGCCACCAGGCCGTGCAGATGGAAGTCGTGCGCTTCCAGCAGGCAGTCGAGCGCGTGACCCAGCGCCGCAGCCAGATCGAGAACGAACTCGCCGACATCGAGAACGCCCTGATGGAAGAGCGCGCCGAAGCGGTCGCCATCGAAGAGCGCCTGCACAATCACCGCAGCGAGATCGACTTCGCCCGCGAGCGCGTATACGAGGCGCGCCAGGCGCGCGACATCGCCGACCGCGCCGTGCATGAGGCACGCGAGATGCAGCGCGAGGCCGAGCGCAGCCTGCAGGAAACCCGCTTCATCGAGACCACGGCCGCCAACAAGATCAGTGAACTGAGCGCGCTGCTCGCCTCGCTCGAAGAGGAGAAGAACCGGGCCGCGCAATCGCTGGCGTCGTTGCAGCAGGAACTCTTCGGTCTGGACGAGGCGCCGCTGGAAAGCGGCCTGCAGAATGCCCTGGCCGCGCGTGTCGCGCGCGAGGAATCCCTGGCCGCTGCGCGCAATGCCCTGGAGGAAATCACCAACCGCCTGAGGAACGAAGACGAAGCCCGCGTGCAGTGCGAGCAGGGGCTGACCCCGCTGCGCGAGCGCATGGAGCAGCTGCGCCTCAAGGACCAGGAATTGCTGCTGACCGAAACCCAGTTCGAGGAAAACCTGAACCAGGCCCAGGCCGACCAGGAAGCACTTAAACCCAAGTATGAGCAGAGCAATCCCAAGGTCGGCCATTTGCAGAGCGAAATCAATCGCTTGAACAGCGATATTGCCGCGCTGGGTGCGGTCAACCTGGCCGCGTTGGACGAACTCGCCGAGGCGCAGGAGCGCGCGACTTATCTTGCCAACCAGCACGCCGACCTTTCGGAAGCGACCCACACCCTGGAAGCCGCGATCAGGAAAATCGACCAGGAAACACGCGAGCTATTGAAGGCGACGTTCGACACCGTCAACGCCAACCTCGGCGAGCTGTTCCCGCAGTTCTTCGGCGGCGGCCGCGCCGAACTGGTGCTGACCGGCGAGGACTTGCTCGATGCGGGCGTGCAAATCATCGCCCAGCCGCCGGGCAAGAAAAACGCCAGCATTCATCTGCTCTCCGGCGGAGAAAAGGCGCTCACCGCCTTGTCCCTGGTGTTCGCGCTGTTCAAGCTCAATCCCGCGCCGTTCTGTCTTTTGGACGAAGTGGACGCGCCGCTCGACGACGCCAACACCGTGCGCTATTCGGAAATGGTCAAGCGCATGTCCGCGGAGACCCAGTTCCTGTTCATCACCCACAACCGCATCACCATGGAAATGGCCCAGCATCTGGCCGGCGTGACCATGAACGAGCCGGGCGTATCGCGCATCGTGGCGGTGGACGTGCAGGAGGCGCTGCGCTTCCAGGAAGCGGCGGCCTGATCGCACGATGCACATCGGCGCAAATAGCACCTATAAATAAACAGGAGTCGGGCAACTGGCGCCATGCGATATGTTGCCATCTCTTTCATGAGGGTCATTTGCCGTTGAACTGGATGCGTTTCCTGCCGCGTGTGTCGGTGCTGCTGCTCTGGCTTGTCTGTGCCGCTTCGTACGCCAAGCCGGTATTGACCATGGACCTCGATGGCGCAGTCGGCCCGGCCAGCGCCGACCACATCGCCCGCGGATTGAAACGCGCCGCCGATGAAGGCGCGCAACTCGTCATCCTGCGCATGGACACCCCCGGCGGGCTCGATACCTCCATGCGCGCCATCATCAAGGACATCCTGGCTTCGCCCGTGCCGGTCGCCTCTTATGTCGCGCCCAGCGGCGCGCGCGCGGCCAGCGCCGGCACCTACATTCTCTATGCCAGCCATATCGCGGCGATGGCGCCGGGCACCAATCTGGGCGCCGCAACCCCGGTGGCCATGGATGTTCCCGGCCTCGGCGCACCGGCCAGTCCGGGCGGGGAGGGCAAGCCGGCGCCCAAGGATGCCATGGCCGAAAAAGCCATGAGCGATGCCGCCGCCTATATCCGCAGCCTTGCGCAACTGCGCGGGCGCAACGCCGAATGGGCGGAGAAGGCGGTGCGCAAGTCCGTGAGCCTGTCCGCAAGAGAGGCGCTGGAGCAGAAAGTCATCGACCATGTCGCCGAGGACCTCCCCCATCTGCTCAGGCAGGTGGACGGGCGCAGGATCAAGCTGGCCGGTGGCAGCGAGATCGCGCTCGCCACCGCCAGTGCCGAGGTGGTGAAGTTCGAGGCCGACTGGCGCACCCGGCTCCTGACTGCGATCACTTCGCCGGGCGTGGCGCTGATCCTGATGATGATCGGCGTGTACGGCCTGTTCTTCGAGTTCTACAACCCCGGTTTCGGCGTTCCCGGCGTGGTCGGCGCCATCTGCCTGCTGCTGGGACTTTATGCCTTGCAGCAACTGCCGGTGAACTACGCCGGGCTGGCGCTCATCGCGCTCGGCATCGCTTTCATGGTGGCGGAAGCCTTCGTGCCCAGTTTCGGCATTCTGGGACTGGGCGGCATCGTGGCCTTCGTGTTCGGCGCGGTCATCCTGATCGACACCGAGGTGCCCGGCTTCGGCATTCCCATCGGGCTCATCGTCGGCGTCGCCCTCGTCAGTGCTGTCGTCATCGCCGCCATCGTCGGCTTTGCGCTCAAGGCGCGACGCCGTCCCGTGGTCAGCGGCGAGGAGCAGCTCATCGGCAGCGAAGGCGTCGTGGCCAGATGCGACGCAGGCCAATGCTGGGCCACGGTGCACAGCGAATTGTGGAAAGTCGAGGGCGCCGAAACGCTCGCGCCCGGCCAGAAGGTGAAAGTCACCGGCAGGAAGGGCCTCACCCTGATGGTGTCGCCTGCCGACAACAAAGGAGAATGATCATGCCATTCGGAGTGGATATCGGGTTTTTGGGACTGCTCGTCCTGCTGCTTCTGCTGCTGCTGTCCTCGCTGCGCATCCTGCGCGAATACGAGCGCGGGGTGATTTTCATGCTGGGCCGCTTCTGGAAGGTGAAGGGCCCCGGCCTCATCATCGTCATCCCCGGCATCCAGCAGATGGTGCGGGTGGACTTGCGCACCGTGGTGTTCGACGTGCCCGAGCAGGATGTCATTTCGCGCGACAACGTCTCGGTCAAGGTCAATGCCGTGGTGTACTTTCGCGTGGTCGACCCCGAGCGCGCCATCATCCAGGTGGAGGATTACCTGGTCGCGACCAGCCAGCTCGCGCAGACCACGCTGCGCGCGGTGCTCGGCAAGCATGAACTGGACGAGATGCTGGCCGAGCGCGAGCGGCTCAATGCGGACATCCAGCAGGTGCTCGACGCGCAGACCGACGCCTGGGGCATCAAGGTCTCCAACGTGGAGATCAAGCACGTGGACATCAACGAGTCCATGGTGCGCGCCATCGCCAAACAGGCCGAGGCCGAGCGCGAACGCCGCGCCAAGGTGATCCACGCCGAAGGCGAATTGCAGGCCTCCGAGAAACTGCTGCAGGCCGCGCAAATGCTTGCGAAGCAGCCGGAAGCCATGCAGTTGCGCTACCTGCAGACTCTGTCCGCAATCGCCGGAGACAAGTCATCGACCATCGTATTTCCTTTGCCGGTCGATATTTTTTCCGCGTTGGCGAAAACAAATCAGGAAAAATCCTGAACGCGCGAAAGTCGGAGAATCGTGTCTGATAGTCGTAAAACGCAATAAACGGCAGGCATACTGGCAAAGGAAGAGCACGAGTCGAAGCGGCTCGGGCAAATAAAGGGGAACGGACGAGTGAATCCACTCGATAAATTGTGCGCCCACTACGGGGTGTATCAGGAGTACTACACCATCTGGGGAGAGCATCACCCCACCAGCGAGCGCACCAAGCGCGCCATCCTAGGCGCCATGGGCATTGCGGCCGAAGACGATGCCGCGGTGGAACGCTCCCTGCGCGAGTACGAAGATCGACATTGGCGCCGCCTGCTGCCGCCGGTCATGGTGGTGCGGGAGTCTTCCGGGCCTTGCCGCATCCTACTCGGCCTTCCTGCCGCATTCGAGCAGAGCGCATGCCATTGGCGCCTGCGCACCGAATTCGGTCAGGAACTGGAGGGGGAATTCGTGCCGGCCGGGCTGGAAGAGGCCGGCCGCCGTCATCAGGACGGGCAAGAACAGGTGCGACGCATCCTCGTGCTCGATCTGCCGCTCGAAACCGGCTATCACCGCTTGCGTGTCGATTGCGGCAATGGCTTGAATGGCGAAATGCCGCTCATCGTTGCGCCGCACGCCTGCTACACCCCGCCCGCGATCCAGGGGAACCGGCGGAGCTGGGGCTTCGCCGCCCAGCTCTATGGCTTGCGCTCGACACACAACTGGGGCATGGGCGATTTCAGCGACCTGCGCGCCCTGGTCGAGTTCTGCGCCGATGCCAGCGCCGGCACCTTGCTGCTCAACCCCCTGCACGCCCTGTTCCCGGATGCCCCCGAGCACGCCAGCCCCTACAGCCCGTCGAGCCGGGTGTGGTTCAACACGCTCTACCTCGACGTCGAGGCCGTGGATGATTTTGCCGAGTGCGCGGCAGCGCAGGAAATGGCGGCCAGCCATGTCTTCCAGCAAAGGCTCGGGGCCCTGCGGGCATCGGCAGAAGTCGATTACGCCGGTGTCGCTGCCGCCAAGCGCGAAATGCTCGAATTGCTGTACCGCCATTTCCGCAAGCGCCATCTCGAACCCGGCAGTGAGCGGGGCCGGGCGTTCCGCGCCTTCCAGTCCGAGCACGGCGAAAGCCTGCGCAGGCTGGCCGAATTCGAGGCGTTGCAGGAATATTTTCATGGCGGGGACGAGGCTGCATGGGGATGGCCATCCTGGCCCGAAACCTATCGCAACCCGCAGGCGGCCGAAGTGGCGGCGTTTGCCGAAGCTAACCTGGAGCGGGTGGAGTATTACGAATACCTGCAATGGCAAACCTTTCTCCAGCTCGAGGCCGCCGGCCGGATATCCACCGAGCGCGGGCTGGGCATCGGCATCATGCTCGACCTCGCCATCGGCGTGGCCGAGGGCGGGGCGGCGACCTGGACCCGCCCCGAGCTCCATGCCTTGAGTGCGAGCGCCGGCGCGCCGCCGGACGAGATCAACCTCCTGGGCCAGGATTGGGGGTTGCCGCCATGGATCCCGCACAAACTCACCGAAGCGGCGTACGAGCCTTTCATCGAACTCTTGCGCACCAACATGCGTTTCGCCGGCGCGCTGCGCATCGACCATGTCATGGGGCTGTACCGGTTGTTCTGGGTGGTGCGCGGATTCACGGCCGTGGAAGGCTGTTACGTCAGCTACCCTTTCGAAGACCTGCTCGGTATCCTCGCGCTGGAAAGCCAGCGCAACCGCTGCCTGGTGGTGGGCGAGGATCTTGGCACCGTCCCGGACGAGGTGCGCCATGCCCTGCATCCTGCCGGCGTGCTGTCGACCAGGGTGTTGTATTTCGAGCGCCGGGACGATGGCCGCATGAAGCCGCCGCACGATTACCCGGCGCAGGCCGCGGCCACCGTCACGACGCACGACCTGCCGACGTTGGCCGGCTTCTGGCGGGGGCTGGACATCGAATTGCGCGAACGCCTGCAACTTTTCCCGTCAGAAGAGGTGCGCGACCGCCAGATCGCGGCACGCAACGCCGACCGCATCCATCTGCTGCAGGCGCTGGAAGTGGAAGGGCTGTTGCCGGCAGGCGGCGGCGCACAGCCGGAATCCTTCCCCGACATGACGCCGGAACTCGCCCAGGCAGTCTATGCCTACCTCGCGCGTTCGCCTTCGAAGCTGCTGCTGGTGCAGATGGAAGACGGTTTGGGCGTGGCCGAACAGCCCAACCTGCCGGGAACGACGGAAGCGGTCTATCCGTGCTGGCGCTTGAAACTGCCGGCCGCCCTGGAAGACTGGCGAGAAAACAACTGGCTGCAGGGCATCATCGCGGCCCTGCGCAGGCAGCGTCCCTGACTTTCAGCGCTTTTTTCAGCGTTGCCATACCACGCGCAGGAGGTGTTCCTGCTCGTTGTAATGAAATTCCAATTCACCCTGGTAGGCATGATGCAGGGCTTCGCCGATGCGGCGAGCAAGATGGATGTCGGTGGTGGTGACCAGAACGCCGTCGTCCTCGTCCTCGATGTTCATGATGCGCTTCAGGGGATGCTCGGCCTTTTCGCGCGCCTCCTCGTTCCTGACAAGATGCAGCACTTCCTCGCGGTGATCCCTGAAGAACGCGCCGCCGATGGTGACGTAGCCTGCCGGGAATTCGTCCTTGATCCGCCGGCAGGCCGGGCACATTTCCTCATGTGCGCCGGCGGGTCTGGGCATCCACTGCCAGCGCCCTTCATGAAACACCGCGCCGCATTGCGGGCAGACCGTGGGCTCGTGCAGCTTGTGCTTGGCCTGATAGGGATCGTGCCTGTACTCCTGGATCAGGCGATCGTGCCGGACAGGGGTGAAGCCGGCAAAACGGGTTTTCATTATTTTCTTCTCCTTTTCAATTTTCGCTCCTTTCCGGCTTGGCCGGTTTACTCGTAACGCAGGAAATCCTCGGCCAGGGCATCAGCACCGAACTGTTCGATGAGGGCATCGATCTCGGCCAGCAGGGTGTCGTCTTCGTCCTCCTCCAGCACGCCTTCGCCGACCAGTCGCACGCCAAGTCCGGAAATGATCGCTTCCCTGACGGCCGCCAGTGTAGGCGGGTTTTCGCGGTTCTCGTCGTCGACCAGCGACTCGATCACGCGCGAGAGCTGTTCGCTGGCATTGGCCTGGACGAAATCCACGGCGAGGGCATCGCCGCCGTACTCCTCGATCAGCGCGTCCAGTTCGTCGAGCAAGGATGCATCGACGTCGAAATGGTGCAGGCGCTCGGCCTCCCTGAAATCCGCCGGCAGCAGATCGGCGAGAAAACGACGGGCAACCATGAGGCTTATGGGCTGCCCGCAATCCGGGTCGTTGATACGGCTCCTGAGGAATTCCGACAATCTCGGGCTGACCCGAGTGGATACGTCGATGGGATGGTGAATCATGATTATTGCCCCGCCAGTATTGTGCAAAAATGGATGGTACTTTTTCTGATCCCGCTGTCTATTTTTATATATAGCAGAGGATTCACCGGCGCCGCGCCGGCCTGCCAACCAACCACGACAAAACGCCCCAATAAAAAATGTCTCCCGTCCCGCCGCTTTCACCCGACCGCCTGTGCCATGCCTGCCAGTCCGAGCGCTTTTCCTTCTCCACCACCGCAGAACTCGAGGACCTGAGCGAGGCCGTCGGCCAGATGCGCGCCATCGAGGCGGCGCAATTCGGCATCGGCATGCGACATGCCGGCTACAACCTTTACGTGATGGGCCCGACCGGCATCGGCAAGCGCTTTCTGGTCCATCGACTGCTCGAACGGCGCGTTGCCGAAGAACCCAGGCCGTCCGACTGGTGCTATGTCAACAATTTCAGCCAGCCGCACAAACCGCGCGTCATCCGGCTGCCTGCCGGCATGGGCGCGCGACTGCAGGCGGACATGCAGCAACTGCTGGCGGAATTGCAGAGAACCATCCCCGCCGTGTTCGAAGGCGAGGAATACCGCCGCCGCCTGGCGCAGATCGACGGGGAGTACGAGGAGCGCCAGACCCGTGCATTCAACGAGGTGGGCGAAGAGGCCGGCAGGCACGGCATCATGCTGCTGCGCACGCCAAACGGTTTTTCGTTTGCGCCGACCAGGGGCGAAGAGGTCATGAGTCCGGAGGACTACGACAAGCTCAGCCTTGAGGAGAAATCGCGCATCGACAAGGAAGTCGACCGGCTCCAGGAAATGCTGGAGAAAGTCATCCGCCAGGTGCATCAATGGCGACGCGAGCGCATCGAGCGCGTGCGCAAACTCAACGAGGAGGCGGTGCTGTTCGCGGTCGGCCACCTGATCGACGCGCTGCGCGGCGATTACGCGGACTTTCCGGCGGTCGTCGGCTATCTGAACGAAGTGCAGCAGGACGTCATCGTGAACATGGATGAGTTCCGCAAGCCCAGGGAGGCCTTGACCGGGCTTGCCCTGCTCGCCGGCGAACCTTCCGATTTCAACCGCTACCGGGTCAATCTTTTGATCGGGCGCGATCCGGCCGAGCATGCGCCGGTGATCTACGAGGAGCACCCCACGTTCCAGAACCTGATGGGGCGCATCGAGCATGTTTCCCAACTGGGCGCGCTGGTCACCAACTTCCTGCTCATCAAGCCCGGCGCCCTGCACATGGCAAACGGCGGCTACCTGCTGCTGGATGCCATCAAGCTGTTGTCGCAGCCGTTCTCCTGGGATGCGCTGAAGCGCGCCCTTTCCAGCCGTGAAATCCGCATCGAGTCGCTGGGCCAGATGTACAGCCTGGTGAGCACCGTCTCGCTGGAGCCCGAACCGATCGCACTCGACGTCAAGGTCATCCTGCTCGGCAACCGCATGCTGTATTACCTGCTGGCCGAATACGACCCCGAGTTCGGCGAGCTGTTCAAGGTCGCGGCCGACTTCGAGGACGAGGTTCCGCGCAGCGCCGACAACGACATGCTGTTTGCACGTCTGATCGGCACCCTGGCGCGCCGCGAGGGACTGCTGCCGCTGGACCGTGATGCGGTGGCGCGAGTGATCGAGTATTGCTCGCGCCGGGCCGAGGACGCGCAGAAACTGTCCACCCACATGGAAAGCCTCTCCGACCTGGTGCGCGAGGCGAATTATTGGACGGTGAAAGAGGGCAGGGAAGTGGTTTCGCGCAGCGATGTCGAATGCGCGATCCAGGCCCAGATCGAGCGCGTCGACCGTTTGCGCGACCGCACCCAGGAGGCCATCCTGCGCGGCATCCTCCACATCGACACCGAAGGCGGGAAAGTCGGGCAGATCAATGCGCTGTCCGTATTCCAGCTCGGCGATTTCGCCTTCGCCCAGCCCTCGCGAATCACCGCCAACACCCGTCTGGGTGAGGGCGAACTCATCGACATCCAGCGCGAGGTCAAGCTGGGCGGCTCCATCCACTCCAAGGGCGTGATGATCCTGGCTTCCTTCCTGTCATCCCGCTATGCCGCCGAACAGCCGCTGTCGCTGTCGGCCAGCCTGGTGTTCGAGCAGACCTACGGCCAGGTCGAAGGCGACAGCGCCTCGGTGGCCGAATTGTGCGCGCTGCTGTCTTCGCTGGCAAACGTGCCGATCCGGCAGTCGCTGGCGGTGACGGGGGCGGTAGACCAGTTCGGGCGGGTACAGGCGATCGGCGCCGTCAACGACAAGATCGAGGGCTTTTTCGACATCTGCAGCAAGCGCGGACTTGCCGGCGGCCAGGGCGTGATCATTCCCGCCGCCAACCTCGCGCACCTGATGCTGCGCCAGGATGTGGTGGATGCCGCCGCAGCCGGAAAATTCCACATCTATGCGGTGGAAACGGTGGACGAGGCCATCGAGCTTTTGACCGGCGTGCCGGCCGGCGTGCCGGATGAAGAGGGCTATTTGCCGGAAGGCTGCATCAATGCCCTGGTGGCGGGGCGGCTTGCCTATCTGGCCGAACTGCGCCGCATGTATGCCATGAAGCCCGAGGCGCGCAACGGTGGCGACAAGGGCAGCGACGAGGAAGAGGGTTAGTTTTTTCGATCTTTGAGGGGCAGCGAGCATGGTCATCATCGGTATCGATTTGGGCACATCCAATTCCGCGGCGGCCGTGTTGCGAGGCGGACGCCCGGTCATCATCCCCAGCGCCGAAGGGGTGAGCCTGGGCGGCAAGGCCTTTCCCAGTTATGTGGCGGTGACGGCGGACGGGCAGATGCTCGTCGGCGAGCCGGCGCGGCGCCAGGCTGCCGCCAACCCGGAAGGCACGGCCACCGCCTTCAAGCGCAAGATGGGACTGCGCGAAGTGATCCGCCTGCGCGACAAGGAATTCACGCCGGAACAGCTTTCCGCCTTCCTGCTGCAGAAGATCAAGCGCGACGCCGAGGCTTTTCTGGGCGAAGCGGTCGATAAGGCGGTGGTCACCGTGCCGGCCTATTTCGACGACAACCAGCGTTCCGCCACCAAGGATGCCTGCAAGATCGCGGGCTTGGAGGTGGCGCGGCTGGTGAACGAGCCCACCGCCGCGGCGCTGGCCTATGGGCTGGACCGCCTCGGCCAGGAATTGCGCATCGCGGTGATCGATCTGGGCGGCGGCACCCTGGACGTGACCATCATGGAATTCGGCAAGGGCGTGTTCGAGGTGAAGAGCACATCCGGCGACACCCGGCTGGGCGGCACCGACATGGATGCGCGCCTCCTGGACGCGCTGGTCGAGCGCTTCCACATGGCCACCGGCATCGATTTGCGCAGCGACCCCAAGGCCATGGCGCGGCTCAGGGAAGCGGCGGAAACCGCCAAGATCGAACTTTCCGCCAGTACCAGCACGCACATCAGCCTGCCCTACATCGCCGCCGTGGGCGGCGAACCCAGGCATCTGGAAATGGACCTCTCGCGCTCCGAACTGGAGCGTGCGGTGCGTCCGGTGATCGAGCGCTGTCGCGCCCCGGTGGAGCAGGCGCTGCACGATGCCGGGATCACGCCGCAGCAGGTGGACCGCATCATTTTCGTCGGCGGTCCCACGCGCATGCCGGTGGTGCGCAGCTTTTTCGAGGACCTGTTCGGGCGCAAGGCGGAAATGGGGGTGGACCCCATGGAATGCGTGGCCAGCGGGGCGGCGATCCAGGCCGGCGTGCTGGCCGGGGAGTCGGGTTTGGGCGAGATCGTGCTGGTGGACGTGACGCCGCTCACCCTGGGCGTGGAAACCCTGGGCGGCGTGGCGACACCGCTGATTGCGCGCAATACGCCGATTCCGGTGAAGAAGACCGAGACCTTCACCACCGCCGCCGACATGCAGCCCTCGGTCACCATCCACGTCTACCAGGGGGAGCGGCCGATGGCCGCGGACAATGTCTCGCTGGGCGAATTCAATCTCGACGGCCTGGTGCCGGCGCCGCGCGGCGTGCCCAAGATCGAGGTCACTTTCGACATCGATGCCAACGGCATCCTCAACGTCACCGCCAAAGACACCGCCACCGGCAAGTCGCAATCCATCCGCATCACCGGCTCGACGCGGCTCCCCGAGGCGGACAAGGAGCGCATGATCGAGGAGGCGGAAAAGTACGCCGAAGCCGACAAGAAGCGCCGCGAGGATGCGGAAAAGCTCAACGATGCCGACTCCATTGCCTACCAGGGCGAACGCCTGCTGGCGGAATTCGGCGACAAGCTCACGGCCGAGATGAAATCCCGCATCGAGGCCGGCCTGCGCGAAACCAGGGAGGCCTTGAGCCGCAAGGATGCGGCGCTGGCCAATGAAAAAGCCCAAGCCTTGAAGAAAGTCCTGCAGGAAGCCGGTGCAGCGGTCTATGCCCAGACGCCGCAGGCGCCCAGGAGCGGACCCTATGCCGAAACCCGCGTGGGCGAAGCGGCGGGCGAGCCGCGGCCAAGCGGATCGGGCCCGCGCGGCAAGGTGGTGGATGCGGAATACCGGGAAAGCTGAATCGCTTTGCGCAGAGCTCCCTTGGAACCAGGAACACGAAGGGGGTGAACGGATTTCCCTCCCCCGTCGGCCGGGGGAGGGATAAAGAAGGCGCCGCCCGGCGGCTCAGTCGATCTTGACGCTCACGCGCTTGGATTTGGCCTGCTTGGGCAGGGTGAGTTCCAGTATGCCGTCCTTGAAACTGGCCTTGGCCTGGCTGCCGTCCACTTCGCCCGGCAGGGCGACGGTGCGCGAGAAAGCGCCGCGCGAAATCTCGCAGCGATAAAAGTCGCCCTTTTCCTCCGTCTCTTCGTGGCTGGTCTTGCCCTTGATGGTGACGGTGTTGTCGGTGGTGGTGACTTCGATGTCCTTCTTGTCCACCCCCGGCACCTCGGCCTTGACCACGATCTCGTTGTCGCGGTCGATCACGTCGACCTTGGGAAAACGCCGCTCGATCTCGGCCAAGGATGGCCATTCCCAGCGCATGGGGCGCAGCCAGCCGCGCGGGAAGAATCCCTCGAACAGGCGATCCATCTCCTCGAATGGGCTCAACAGCCGTGCCGGCGCCGGCTTGGCTTCTTCCTTCCTGATTGCGACTTCCTTGCCCTTTTCTTCCGCCATGATGAATGCTCCTGAATGAATTCGTAATGTTGCAGTAAACAGAACGGGACACGCTTCCGAGCCCGTTTTTAACAGTAGGCTATTATGGGCATTAGACAAGCCGCAGCGCCGCCGGAGAACGAACCATCGCCGATCAACGCGACTACTACGAAGTGCTCGGCGTTCCGCGGAATGCCGACCCCAAGGCGATCAAGGATGCCTTTCGCAATCTCGCCCTCCGGTACCACCCGGACCGCAACAAGGAGCCCGGCGCGGAGGAGCGCTTCAAGGAAATCGCCGCCGCCTATGCCGTGCTGTCCGATCCCGGGAAGCGCGCGGAATACGACAGCCGCGGCTTTGCCGGGGTGTCCGATTTTTCGCCCGAGGACCTGTTCTCGGGCATCGATTTCGAGGACATCTTCGGCGGCTTCGACTTCGGCCTGGGCGGAGGCGGGCTGTTCGACCGCTTCTTCGGCGGGCGCCGCCATGCCGGTCCGGCGCGCGGCGCCAATGTGGAGGTGGACCTGACCGTGCCGCTGTCGCGCATCGTCACGGGCGGCGAGGAGGAAATCCGTTACAGCCGTCCGCAAGTCTGCCCGACCTGCCACGGCAGCCGCGCCGCCCCCGGCAGCAGCCCGCGCAAATGCGAGGCCTGCGGCGGCAGCGGACGGCAGACGCGACAGGAAACGCGCAAGGAAAAACAGGGCAATGTGCTGATCCGGCATGTCACGGTCTGCCCGGTGTGCGGTGGGTCGGGCGAGATCATCGACAAGCCCTGTCCCACCTGCAGCGGAACGGGCAGCACGCTTGTCGAGGAGCGTCTCAAGGTGAACATACCAATCGGCGCCGAAGAAGGCATGGCTTTGCGCGTTCCGGGCAAGGGCATGCCGAGCGAGGTCGCGGGCGGCCCGCCGGGCGACCTCTACGTGGTGGTGAGGAGCGCACCCGACCCGCGCTTCGTGCGCGAGGGCGCCGATCTGTGGCGAACCGAGACGATCCCGGTTGCCGACGCCGCGCTGGGCACCGAACTCAGTGTGCCCACCCTCGACGGCACCGCCACCGCACGGGTGCCGGCCGGAACCCAGCCGGACACCGTGCTGCGGCTCAAGGGGAAAGGTCTGCCTGAATTCGGCGGCCGTGGCCGCGGCGACCTGTATGTGCAGGTCAAGATCCGGGTGCCCGAAAAACTCAGCCGCGAGGAGCGCGCGCTTTATGAGCGTTTGCGAGAACTCGCCGGCCAGGGCAAACGGCACTTCCGGGAATGATCCGCGCCGGGCGGCTATATTGAAGACGAGCACAGGGAGAAGACGATGACTATTGGCGAAATCTGCAACCGCGAGGTCGTTGTGGCGACACGCGAAATCTCGGTATCCGAGGCGGCACGGCTGATGCGTCACCACCATGTGGGTGATGTGGTGGTGGTCATGGAAGAAGGCGGGCTGCGCACGCCCGTGAGCATCCTGACCGACCGCGACATCGTAGTCGAAGTGGTCGCGGCCGGACTCGATCCATCCACCCTTGCCGTGGGCGAGATCATGGCGCCCGAGCTTGCCACCGTGCAGGAGGACACCGGCGTGTTCGAGGCCATCCGCTACATGCGCGACAAGGGCGTGCGACGCATGCCGGTGGTGGACGCGGACGGCGACCTCGTCGGCATTCTGGCGCTCGATGACCTGCTCGACCTTTTGGCCGAGGAACTGGGTGCACTGGCCCGCCTGATCGCGCGCGAGCGCAACCGGGAGGCCAAGCTCAGGCCTTGAAGCCGGAAATGAACGCACAGGCACAAAGACGCAGAGAACCCCCAAGGGCATTTACAGGGAGGAGTGGGAGGATAAGGGAGGAAACAGCGTATTCACTCCTTTACTTCACTTGACCTCCCTGTTGTCGAATTTCTCTGCCTATCTGTGTTCATGTTTTTTACATGGTGCGCTTGAGCAGCGGCCGCAGTTTTACGAGCGGGCGGGTGTTGAGCACGTCATCCTTTTCCAGCCAGCCGCGCCTGGCCTGGCCGACGCCGTAGCGCAGATTGGCGAAATCGAAGCGGCTGTGCGCGTCGGAGTTGATGCTGACCAGCACGCCTTCCTCCCTGGCCATCAGACAATGGCTGTCCAGCAGATCGAGGCGCTCGGGATGGGCATTGAGCTCGAGAAAACAGCCGCGCGCCCGGGCATGACGAATGATGCGCAGCATGTCGACGTCGTAAGGCTCGCGCTCGTCGATGAGCCGCCCGCTGGGATGGGCCAGCATGCTGAAGTGGGGATGATCCATGGCGCGCAGGATGCGCTCGGTCTGCTTTGCGCGCGAGAGATGAAACCTGCTGTGCACCGCGCCGATCACCAGATCGAGCCGGGAGAGCACTTCATCCGGCAGGTCGAGACTGCCGTCTTCCAGGATGTCGACCTCGATGCCTTTCAGCAGCGTGATGCCCTCGAGTTCCCCGTTGAGCCGGTCGATCTCCTCGCACTGGCGCGCAAGCCTGAGCGGATCGAGCCCGTGCGCCACGGTGAGGCGGCGCGAATGCTCGGTGATGGCAAGATATTCCAGCCCGAGCTTTTTCGCTGCGAGTGCCATGTCGCGCAGGCTGTCGTGCCCGTCGGTGGCCTTGGTATGAGCATGCAGGTCACCCCTGAGATCGGCGAGTTCGACCAGTCTGGGCAGGCGGCCGGCATGTGCGGCCTCGATCTCGCCGCGATCCTCGCGCAGTTCGGGCGGGATGAACGGCAGGCCCAGGCTGCGGTAGACCGAAGCCTCGTCCGCGCCGGCAATGCGCTCGTCGCCGCGGAACACCCCGTATTCGTTGAGCTTGAGGCCGAGCTTCTGGGCGATGCGGCGGATCGCGATGTTGTGCGCCTTGGAGCCGGTGAAATAGCACAGCGCAGCGCCGTAGCTTTCCTCCGCCACCACGCGCAGGTCGACCTGCAGGCCGGACTTGAGCACCACGCTGGCGCGGGTGGTTCCGGCCGACAGCACTTCGGCCACTTCATCGTACCCTGTGAAACGCTGCATGACGGGGCTGTCGGCTGCGGCAGTGACGAGGATGTCGAGGTCGCCCACGGTCTCGCGCATGCGCCGGAAGCTGCCGGCCACGGCGACCTGCTTCACGCCGGGCACGGCCTTCAGGTAGGCGGTGAGCGCCTCGGCGTATTGCGCCGCCACCGCCAGCTTGAAGCGGCGCGACTGGCTGACATGCGCTTCCACCGCCTGCAGGATGTTGCGTTCGGTCTTCTCGCCGAAGCCGGGCAGGACGCGGATGCGGCCGTCGCGCGCGGCGCGGTACAGCTGCTCGACGGTCTGCACATCGAGATCGTGGTACAAGGCCTTGACACGCTTGGGCCCGAGGCCGGGAATCTGCAGCAGTTCGGTCACGGCGGGCGGCAGTTCGCGGCGCAGGCGATCGAGCAGGCTGCAACGCCCGGTATCGACGATTTCGCGAATCTTGGCCGCAAGGTCCTCGCCGATGCCGGGCAAGCGGGTGAGGTCCTCGCCGCGTTCCAGCAGCACGCGCGCTTCCTGCGGCAACTCGGCTAGCGTGCGCGCGGCATTGCGATAGGCGCGGATGCGAAAAGGGTTGGCGCCCTGGATTTCCAGGCGGTCGGCGATTTCCTCGAAGACCAGGGCGATGTCGGCGTTGTGAATGGGCATGTCGGCAGGCGGGGGCGCGTTTTATTTATGATCAACTTCAGAATAGGGTTGCATGGGATATCGTGCAAAGTCCCGCATGATTGAAATCGATGCCTCCTTCGGCGAAGGCGGCGGCCAGATCCTGCGCAGCGCCTTGGCCTTGTCGGTGATTACCGGCAAGCCCATGCGTCTCACCCATGTTCGCGCCATGCGCCCGCAACCCGGCTTGAAGCCACAGCACCTGAAAGCGGTCGAGGCGGCAGCCCAAATCAGTGCGGCCCGGGTCGAAGGCGCGAGCCTGGGGTCGCAGTCGCTGGTATTCGAACCGCAAGGCCTGAAAGCAGGAGAGTACGCATTCGACATCGGCACGGCCGGCTCGGTCAGCCTGCTGTTCCAAACCCTTTACCTGCCCCTGAGTTTTGCCGGCGCGCCTTCGCGGCTGAAACTGACCGGCGGCACCCATGTCCCGTGGAGCCCCTGTTATCACTATCTGGCCTGGCAATGGCTGCCCTGGCTGAGGCAAATCGGCTGTCGCATGGAATGCCGCCTCGAGCTTGCGGGCTTTTATCCGCGCGGCGGCGGCGTCATGCACGCCGAGATCCGCCCGCACGGGGAACTGTCGCCATTGCGCTTGGGCAAACGCGGCCGCCTGCTGCACATCCGCGGACTGTCGGGCGTCGGCAGGCTGCCGCTTTCGATTGCCGAACGACAGCGCAAACAGGCCCAGGCGAGACTGGCCGATCTGGCGGTGCCGGCGGAAATCGAAGTCGCGGAAATTCCCGCTGCCTCGCCCGGCACCTTCGTCGTGCTGCAGGCCGAGTTCGAGCACGGCCGCTGCTGCGCCTTTGCCCTGGGCGAGCGGCACAAACCGGCGGAAAAGGTGGCGGACGAAGCCGTCGACGAACTGCGCGCCGACATCGACTCGGGCGGGGCCATCGATGCCTGGCTCGCAGACCAGCTGCTGCTGCCGCTGGCCTTCGCCCCCGGTCCCTCCGAGCTTTCCGTCAGCCGCATCAGCCGGCACCTGCTGACCAACGCGGCAGTGCTGGCTTGTTTTCTTCCGATCGAGGTCGAAACCGATGGCGAGGCGGGCCGGCCCGGTCTTGTGCGCCTACACGGCGTACATCCACCGGAACATTAAAAAACACATGCTGTGCTTTGTATTTACGGAAAAAGAAGCATTCCGCATTTTTTTGGATTAGCGAATTCCGTGAAGGCAATGAGGTTGTATCCGCGTTCGGCTGAACTACGATGGGATTCCCTGTTCCGTTTTGTTGGGGGCCGAATCCATTCAATTCAGCAAAAAGGAGCAAAACATGGACAACCGTATTCGTTTGATACTCGCGGCAGCCTGTCTGGGTGCCGCTTTCGGCGCGACCGCAGCCCAAGCCCAGCAGCCGCCATCCCCCGGCTACGGCATGTGGCAGCAACTCACGCCCGAGCAGCAAAAACAGATGTGGGAAAACATGCAGCGCGGCGGCTACGGCCCCGGCTATGGCATGGGTCCCGGCATGATGGGCGGCTACGGCCCCGGCTACGGCATGGGTCCCGGCATGATGGGCGGCTACGGCCCCGGCTACGGCATGGGCCCCGGCATGATGGGCGGCTACGGGCCCGGTTACGGCATGGGCCCCGGCATGATGGGCGGCTACGGGCCCGGTTACGGCATGGGCCCCGGCATGATGGGCGGCTACGGCCCCGGTTATGGCATGGGCCCCGGCATGATGGGCGGCTGGTCCGGACTCAATCTCAGCGAATCCCAACTGGCCCAATGGGACAAGATTCACGACAAGCTGCAGGAAAAACACCGCAAGCTCATGTCCGAGATGTGGGAAGAGCAGGCCAGGCTGGCCAAGCTGTATAACGCCGACAAGCTGGATCCGTCGGCCATCGGAAAATCCCATGAAAAACTCGCCAAACTGCAGCGCGAGGCCATCGAAGCCCGCATCGAGGCTGAAAACAAGTTTTCCGAAGTGCTTACCAAGGAACAGAAAGCTCAAATGCGCCGAGGCTACGGCTGGGGCATGATGGGTTATTGATCATGCAAGCTGGCGCCGGCTGGCGACGCGAACAGCCAGCCGCACTTCTCTCGATTCGAATAAAACACCCCAGGAGAATGCAATGATGGGCGGCTACGGCATGGGCGGTTTCGGATTCGGCGGTTTCTTCATGATCCTGTGGTGGATTCTGGTCATCGTCGGCATCGTCGTTTTGGTCAAATGGCTGCTCGGCTCATCTGCAAGTCATGGAAGCAGCACAGGCAAGGCTCTGGACATTCTCAAGGAGCGCTATGCCCGCGGCGAAATCGATGAGCAGGAATACCAGAAGAAGAAGCAGGACCTCGGACAGTAAACGAGAGGAAAACGCATGAATCGGAAAAACGCTTTCTGGATCGCGCTCTGGGTCGTTCTCGTCGTCATCACCGGCTATTTTGCGTTCTTCCACTCACCCTGGCGCACGGGTTACGGACCCTGGCATGGCTGGGGAAGCGGGTGGAGCGACGAAAATGCCTACCCGGCCTATCGCTCGCCCGGCTGGGGCATGGCGCCCGGCTGGGGAGGCGGCTGGCAAGGGGATGACGGAGGGGGGGCAGGGCGCGGTTACGGCATGATGGGTCCCTACGGCGGCATGCCCGGCTATGGCCCGCTACCAGGCACCCTGCCCGAACTTACGCCCGAACAGGCCGGGCAAATCGGCAAGCTGCAGGCCGAGCATTACGAAGAGAACCGCGCGCTGATGCAGCAGATCCGGCAAACCCAGGCGCGCCTCAACGAGCTTTATGCCGCCGACAAGCGCGATTGGGACGCGATCCATGATGCCACGCAAAAGCTCTTCGAACTGCAGCGCCAGCAGCATGAATCGGCCATGGAACTTCAGCGAAAAATCGATGGCGTATTGACCGACGCCCAGCGCCAGGCGCTGGCGCGCACGCAGCGCGGCTACGGATGGATGGGCAGGCAGTAAAGCCTGTGGAATTTTTCCGGCCTGACGCTGCCGCGTGGCAGGCGCACGCCTGCCAACATTTCCCTTGAGGGGAAGACAGATATGCTCAGAGACCCGGTGTGCGGCATGCAGGTGGCAGACGACAGCCCATACCGCTTCGTCCACCAGGGCGCCACACATCTCTTCTGCTCAGAACACTGCCTGAACAAGTTTCGGCAGGCGCCGCAAAGCTATCCAGCCGAGCAGCAGCAATCCGCTGCGCCCGTTGAAGCGGCGCAAGAATCCGTCATATATACCTGCCCGATGCATCCGGAAATCGAGCAAGCCGGGCCGGGCAACTGCCCCAAGTGCGGCATGGCGCTGGAGCCCAAGGGCGTGCCCGCCGCGTCAGGCCGCAGCATCGAATATGCCTGCCCCATGCATCCCCAGATCATTCGGCACCAGCCTGGCAACTGCCCCATCTGCGGCATGGCACTGGAGCCGCGCAATGTCGCGCTGGAAGAGGGCGAAAACGCCGAACTGCGCGACATGAGCCGCCGCTTCCGGGTCAGCACCTTGCTGGCCCTGCCGATTTTCTTCGGCGCCATGGCGGCGGAGTTCTGGCCGGAACGGATGATGTACATCGTCGAGCCGCGTCTGCACCAATGGATCGAGCTGGCCCTGGCGACGCCGGTGGCGCTGTGGGGCGGCTGGGTTTTCCATGTGCGCGCGGTGCAGTCGCTGGTCACGCGCAATCTCAACATGTTCACCCTCATCAGCCTGGGCGTGACGGTGGCCTGGGGATACAGCGTGGTCGCCACCGTCGCGCCGGGCATCTTTCCGCGCTCGGTGTTCAACGACATGGGCGTGGTGCCGGTGTACTTCGAGGCCGCTGCCGTCATCACCGCTCTGGTGCTGCTGGGGCAGGTGCTCGAACTGCGTGCGCGCAGCCGCACCAATGCCGCCATCCGCCTGTTGCTGGGCATGGCGCCGAAGACGGCGCGCATCGTGCATGACGACGGCAGCGAAGCGGACATCCCGCTCGAACACGTAAAGCCCGGCGACCGCCTGCGCATCCGGCCCGGCGAAAAGGTGCCGGTGGATGGCGTCGTTCTGGAGGGTACCAGCCATGTCGACGAATCCATGGTCACCGGCGAGCCGATTCCAGTGGAAAAACTGGCCGGGGCCAAACTCATCGGCGCCACGGTGAATGGCACCGGCAGCCTCTTGATGCAGGCGGAAAAGGTCGGCGCCGACACCGTGCTGGCGCGGATCGTGCAGATGGTGGCCGAGGCGCAGCGCTCGCGTGCGCCCATCCAGAAGCTGGTGGACGTGGTCTCCGGCTACTTCGTGCCGGCGGTGGTGCTGATCGCATTGATCACGCTGGTCGTCTGGGGCCTGTGGGGGCCCGAGCCGCGCCTGGCCCACGCCGTGATCAACGCCGTGGCGGTGCTGATCATCGCCTGTCCCTGCGCCCTGGGGCTGGCCACGCCCATGTCCATCATGGTCGGCACCGGGCGCGGCGCCACCATGGGGGTGCTGTTCAAGAACGCCGAGGCGCTGGAAGTCATGCGCAAGGTGGACACCCTGGTCGTGGACAAGACCGGCACGCTTACCGAGGGCAAGCCCGAGCTGGCCGCCGTGGAGCCAGCGGCCGGCTTCGAAGAGGCCGTTGTCCTGCGCATGGCGGCCAGCCTGGAGCGGGGCAGCGAACACCCGCTGGCCGCAGCCATCGTGCGCGGCGCAGAGGCGCGCAAGCTCGAGCTGGCTTCGCCGCAAAATTTTGAATCCAAAACCGGGCGCGGCGTAGTCGGGCAGGTAGATGGACAGCAAGTGGCACTGGGCAACCGCAAGCTGCTGGAGGAAACGGGCATCGATGCCGGGACGATGCATGCACGTGCCGATGCCTTGCGCCAGGAGGGCCAGACCGTGATGTATCTCGCCGTGGACGGCGTCGTGGCCGGTCTCATCGGGGTCGCCGACCCCATCAAGGAATCCACGCCGGAAGCACTGAAGGTGCTGCACGAGGAGGGCGTCGAGGTCGTCATGCTCACCGGCGACAACCGCACCACGGCCGAAGCGGTCGCGCGCAGGCTCGGCATAGCGCGGGTGCAGGCCGAAGTGCTGCCCGAGCAGAAGGCCGAAGTGGTCAGGCAGCTCCAGGCCGAAGGCCGCATGGTGGCCATGGCCGGCGACGGCATCAACGACGCGCCGGCGCTCGCCCAGGCCCAGGTCGGCATCGCCATGGGCACCGGCGCCGACGTGGCCATGGAAAGCGCCGGCGTCACACTCGTCAAGGGCGACCTGCGCGGCATCGCCCGCGCCCGCCGGCTTTCGCACGCGACCATGCGCAACATCCGCCAGAACCTGTTCTTCGCCTTCATCTACAACAGCCTGGGCGTGCCCATCGCGGCGGGCGTGCTGTATCCGTTCTTCGGCCTGCTGCTCTCGCCGATCATCGCCGCGGCGGCCATGAGCTTCAGTTCGGTGTCCGTGGTGGCGAATGCACTGCGCCTTCGGCGCGTGTCGCTTTGAGCAGGAAAGGAGATCGCCATGCAAACCTGGTTCAAGCCTGCACGGATCGGTCTTGCCGGCAGCCTCATTCTGCTTGTCGCTTATTTCGCGATCCTGACGCTGGTGTCCGGCTGGGAATTCACCCTCGAGCAGTTCCGCGATTTCTGGTATTTCGTGCTCGCCCTGTCCATTGGCTTTGGCCTGCAGATCGCCCTTTATGTCCGTCTGCGACTGGTGACACGCCATACCGATGCCTCGGGCAAGGTCATGGCCGTCTCCGGCGCGACTTCGACAGGCGCCATGATCTCCTGCTGCACGCATTACCTCGCCAACGTGCTGCCGGTGCTCGGGGCGACCGGCGTCGTGGCGCTCGTGGCCCAGTACCAGGTCGAACTCTTCTGGGTCGGCATTGCCTTCAATCTGGCCGGCCTGTTCTACATCGGACGCAAAACCCTGCAGGCCACACGTCACATGGCGCTTATGGAGGCGCAAAAATGAACAGTTTCAGCCAATTATCGGCCTCATTTCCCTTGATGCTTTCGCTTGGCTTGTTTGCCCCAGCCCAGGCCGCCGAGCCTGAAACACTGACGAACCGCGAAGGCGCCGTCACGGTAAAGGTGACGCCCAGAAATATTTCTCCCAACGCCGGGAGCTGGGATTTCGAGGTCAGCCTGAACACGCATAGCGTGGCGCTCGACCAGGACATGGCGCACGCAGCGGTTCTCATGGCGGATTCGGGAAAACCGCAAGCGCCGCTCGGCTGGTATGGCGACCCGCCGGGCGGGCACCACCGAAAAGGTGTGCTCAAGTTTCAGCCTTCGTCGGCCTTTCCCCAGACTCTCGTACTGCATATAGACGGGGTAGGGGGCGTGAAAAGAATATTCCGATGGCGCTTGAAATAATCGTGGCGCCGTGTTGCCCCATGCTCCAGTGATCGATGTAAGGCGCCTTCCTTGCCACGCGAATTCATTCTGACCGAGCGCATCGCCTATTTCAGCATGGAGATCGCGCTGCGCCCGGACATTCCCACTTACAGCGGCGGCCTCGGGGTGCTTGCCGGCGATACCCTGCGCTCGGCCGCCGATCTGGACATCCCGCTGGTCGCGGTGAGCCTGTCAAGCCGTGCCGGCTATTTTCGCCAGCGCATCGACGAGGCAGGCCGCCAGCACGAGGAACCCGACCCCTGGGATCCGGCCAGGTGGGCGCGCCCCCTGCAAGCAAGGGTAGCGGTGACCATAGAGGGCAGGGTGGTCTGGGTGGGGGGATGGCTATACATCCTGGAAGGCCACATGGGCGGCCGCCAGCCGGTGATTCTGCTCGATACCGACCTCGCGGAGAACGGCGAAGCTGACCGTCAGCTGACCCATTATCTCTATGGCGGCGACGAGAGCTACCGGCTCAAGCAGGAGATCGTGCTCGGCATCGGCGGGGTTCGCATGCTGCACGCCCTGGGCTTTCGCATCCGCCAATATCACCTGAACGAGGGCCATGCGGCCCTGCTGAGCCTTGAATTGCTGAATCTTTTCGCCCGTCCAAGCGAAGACTTGCGTCCGGGAGAGGGGCCTTACGATATCCCGCGCGTACGGGAAATGTGCAATTTCACCACTCACACGCCGGTCGAGGCGGGGCATGACAGGTTCCCCTACGGGCAGGTCCAGGCCATTCTCGGGGATTTCATCGATCTGCCGACCTTGAAACAGCTCGCCGGCGAAAACGAGCTCAACATGACCCGGCTGGCGCTCAATACCAGCGAATACGTGAATGGCGTCGCCAAGCGCCATGCGGAAACCTCGCGCCACCTGTTCCCAGGCTACCGGGTCCGGGCCATCACCAACGGCGTGCACCCTTATGCCTGGACGCATCCAGCCTTCGCCAGGCTCTACGATGCCCATCTGCCGGGCTGGTGCATCGAGCCCGAACTGCTGGTGCGGGCCGATTGCTGCCTTCCGGCCGAGAGCGTCTGGCAGGCACACCTTCAGGCCAAACGGGAACTCATCGAACTGGTCAAGGCGCAGAGCGGGAAAAGCCTGGACCCCGAGGTTTTCCTGCTTGGGTTCGCCCGGCGCATGACCGCCTACAAGCGGCCGGATCTGCTGTTTTCGGACATATCGCGCCTCAAGGCCATCGCAGGCCAGCGGCCGTTTCAGATCGTCCTCGCGGGCAAGGCGCATCCCCGCGATCAGGAAGGCAAACGCGCCATCGAAGCCATCCACGCCCACATGCGGGAGCTCGCCGACAGCGTGCCGACGGTATTCCTGCCCAATTACGACATGGAAACGGCCGCTGCCATGGTCTCGGGCGTAGACGTCTGGCTCAACACACCGCTGCCGCCCATGGAAGCTTCTGGAACCAGCGGGATGAAGGCGGCTTTCAACGGCGTGCCGCATCTGAGCGTGCTGGACGGCTGGTGGGCCGAAGGCAGGATAGAAGGCGTGACCGGATGGGGCATCGGCAATGGCGATGCCCGCGGCAATGACGCTGCCTCGTTGTACGAGAAGCTGGAGCAGGTGGTTCTGCCCCTGTATTACGACAATCGCGCGGGCTGGACCGCAGTCATGCTGGGGGCCATCGCCAAGAGCGCATCGATATTCAACAGCCACCGCATGATCCGTCGCTATGCCAGCGACGCCTATCTCAGGTGAGACGTCGCGTCACTGCGATCGAAAGGGCGAACGGATCAACGGCCCGAGACAACAGCCCGAGAGCTGCCGCATTTCCCGAATCCAATACTTCGCATAATGTATATTATGTTAAATCTTTGACGCGCCACATTCCGCCGCGTGTAGCCTGCCAGTCCTCAAGCAACGCCTGATACCTGCCGTATTAGGTCATTTGTCCTAAATGACCAGAAAAACCAAAAAGAAACAATCATTTAAGCGAGAGGCCGGCACCTGGCGATTTAGCAGGGTGTTGAAAATCGCATGCACGCCTTCGGCCGCATGCCTATAAAACAGGCAATTTTTTTCTTGCCGCTCGCCTTGCCGGGCCTGGAAACCGGTTTTTAGCCGGTTTTTCAGCCCCAGCCAGGGGGTTGCCCTGCCTTTCGGCGGCCTCCGGGCGGACTCCGCCCTACACCGTCGACAATCGCCAACCGAAGATCGTCGCCATCCGGGTCAGGTTGTAAGCCGCCAAGGTGAAGACGGTCTGCGCCGACACCTTGGCCAAGCCCACGAACCGGGCCTTGCGCAATCCGCCCACCGTCTTCGCCCAACCGAAGATTTCCTCGATCCGCTTGCGGATCTTCAAGCTGGTCTTGTAGCCGGCATGCCGGGTCGTGCGGCCGTCAATGGCACTGCTCCTGGCTTTCTGGGCCACATGCGGCGTTACCTTCGCTTCGCGCATGGCCGCAACGAACTCGGCCACGTCATAACCCTTGTCCGCGCCCAAGGTCGCCGGCCTCGATACCGTGCGCGCCACCATCGTCCTGGCCGCGTCCCGTTCCGCCGTGCCGCTCGCCTGCGTGGTCTCGACATCCACCGCCAGACCATGCCGGTTTTCCATCAGGGCATGGCCCCCAGGTAGCACAGTCTCGATTTGTCGCCCTCGCTCTTCCTGTACAGGCGCGCATCGGGGTCGGTGGTCGATTCATGGGTCTCGCTGGAACGCGGCTCGCCCTTGAAGATCACCGTCGGGTTGCGGCCGCCATCTTCCGGCGGCGGCGTGCCGTCCTTCTTCACGAAGCTCTTCATCGAGGCCCAGGCTTCGATCAGGGTGCCGTCCACCGAGAAGTGCTCGTCGGATACCAGGCCCTGCCATTCGGCCAGGGTGAGCACCTTGGCGAAGAACGAGCGGGCGATCGTCTCGTTGAGCAGGCGATCCCGGTTGGCGCTGAAGGTGGAGTGGTTCCACAGCGCTTCGTCCATGTCAAGACCGACGAACCAGCGATACAGCAGGTTGTAGTCGATATGGTTGACCAACTGCCGTTCGGATCGGATGGAGAACAGCGTCTGGATCAGGCTGGCGCGCAAGAGGCGCTCGGGCGGGATCGAATCGCGCCCGGGGTGTCGGCGTACAGGGCATCGAGCCGCTATCCATGGTCGCCAGGATCGCGTCCACCACCACGCGCAACTTGCGCAGAGGGTGGTTCGCCGGTATCCGGTCTTCCAGGGTCCGGTAGCTGAACAGGGCGGCTTGGGTGATGTCGGTTCCACGCATGGGATTCGCTGGTCTTCGGTCGGTGGCGCTATTTTCTCACGTCAGCCCGCCAGTCTGCGGGGGCGAGGCGAATTTCAACAGCCTGTTAGGTGATACGTGGAAAACTGGAACGTGGCCGAGAAGGTGAAGGCCGCGAAGATCGCCGGGAGCTGGCCGCCCACACGCCCTTAAAAATCCTTGAGCGCAGCGAGGCCCCTATTGACAACCGCCAGGCATTGATCACGGTTCAGCACGATTTCTGTGCTTCCGTAGTGGTCGTAGCAACGGCATTTCTGGCGGCCCGCGTCAGCCGAACAACCAACATCGAATTGATCCGCTGCCGGCGCTGATCCAGGCTTGAAGCTTCTTGGATGACCTGAACCGGTACAGTACTTTTGATCAACTTTGAAAAAAATCAGACGCTCATCGCCGCTGGGCTAGAGGGGTACAGAGGGGTTAAACTTCGCAGGGAATTGATGTACCACCTGCATGGGCAACGGGTGTTAGACTTCCTCGAAGAGGTTAAGCCGAACGGCAACGACACCGAGAGAAAACAGCATCGCGCCTTGCTGAATGAGCTTTGCTGGCTCTGCCTGCACGATTTGGGCGGCATTGATAGCACTTGGTAGAATTAACCTGAAAGGAAAGAACATGATCGAGAATCTGGAAAACCTAGTGCTGGAACACCTGCGCCACATTCGCGGTAAGGTGGATCAGATCAGTGATGACGTGGCGACAGTGAAAATGCGGTTGAACTCGCTTGAAAAAGCCGTGGCTGGATTCCACGAGGACTTGGCCATTATCAGCGGACGACTAGACCGAGTGGAAAGCCGCATCGATAGAGTAGAGAAAAGACTCGAACTAGCCAGTTAGCACAATATTGAGTCGGGCAAGAAAATGGGCGGCATGCCAAGGCGCCCACCCGCTGATTAGCCCTTCTCCCGGATTATTCCCACTCAATCATCAGTTAGAGCCATAACGTGTTGATTTATCGCCACTTTACTCGACTCGCTTAACCAGATACCAGCAAAAATACCATTGCGAATCATCCCCTTGCTGATGCCTGTTGCTGCC
>JBFMCR010000036.1:0-18852 GCA_040754425.1 Pseudomonadota bacterium
GAGCCCGTCCGGCGGCGAGGACTTCCCCGCCCTGGGGCGGGGCTAGGGGTGGGGACCGCAGTCCACCCGGCAGGGCGGAAGGGTGTTCTTGATGACATTGGCACCCACTCATTTTTCAAAAGAGCCATAATTTATGTCCGCTCGTGGCCAGGGATCTGGCGTTCAGCGTCCGAAATCACCGGCCTGCGCGCCTTCTCGCGCAGGCCGGTGGATTGATGGGTTAGCCACCGATTTTGCGCAAGGAAGGCGGGCAATGTGCATAGAACATCTCGGCGGTAGAGCAGCGTCCCTTTGACGGATATATGTGATTTGAACCAATGCAACGCAGGGGCATATTGGGGTCAGGTCTTGCATCAACACATCCGGGGCATATTGGGGTCAGGCATATCGGGGTCAGGTCTTGCATCAACACATTTTCCTGATGCACCCTGACCACCGAAAACCTCACGCCGCTTCCATCTCCACATGCACGCGCCGCCCAAGCGCAGTGGCGATGTCCACCGGGGCGTCGAGCGAGAAGCGCGATACGCGTCCGCGCAGCAGGTCGTTCATTCGCGGCTGGGTGACGCCGCAGCGGCGGGAGGCTTCGGCCTGAGTCCAGCCGTTTTCCTCTACGATGGCGGCGATTTTCTGCATGAGTTCGGCGCGAGCGCCGAGGTTGGCTGCTTCTTCGGGGGTGTCGGCAATCGCGTCCCATACGCTGGCGTGAGTGTCGGATTTCATACCCAAAATATGCCGGTTTGGATATAGCCGCGGCAACAGCGCTGATGAAATCACCTTTGTTCCCGATGTACGCCATCTGACGTATACCCCTCCCCTCCCCGGCTCCGTAATCTGGCCCCTGACTGAACATCGCCCTCAGTCCGACCAATCAACTTCATAGGGAGCCTTTCATGCAACGTCGCAATTTCATCAAGGTAGCCACGCTATCCGTGGCCATGGCTGCCGCGGGTTTGAGCAGCCTTTCCGCTTTCGCCGCCGACACCATCAAAGTCGGCATTCTGCATTCACTGTCGGGCACCATGGCCATTTCGGAGACGGCGCTGAAGGAAACCGCGCTGATGACCATAGCCGACATCAACGCCCACGGCGGCGTGATGGGCAGGAAGCTGGAGCCGGTGGTGGTGGACCCGGCTTCCAACTGGCCGCTGTTCGCCGAGAAGGCGCGCCAGCTTTTGGCCAAGGACAAGGTCGATGTGGTCTTCGGCTGCTGGACTTCGGTTTCGCGCAAGTCGGTGTTGCCGGTGTTCAAGGAACTCAATGGCCTCTTGTTCTACCCCGTGCAGTACGAAGGCGAAGAGCTCGAGAAGAACGTGTTCTACACCGGCGCCGCGCCCAACCAGCAGGCGATCCCGGCGGTGGAATACCTGATGAGCAAGGACGGCGGTTCGGCCAGGCGCTTCGTGCTGCTGGGCACCGACTACGTGTACCCGCGCACCACCAACAAGATCCTGCGCGCCTTCCTGCACAGCAAGGGCGTGAAGGATGCCGACATCATGGAGGAGTACACGCCCTTCGGCCATAGCGACTACCAGACCATCATCGCCAAGATCAAGAAGTTCGCCTCCGAAGGCAAGAAGACGGCGGTGGTGTCGACCATCAACGGCGACTCCAACGTGCCCTTCTACAAGGAACTGGGCAACGCCGGCCTCAAGGCGACCGACGTGCCGGTGGTGGCGTTCTCGGTGGGCGAGGAAGAGCTGCGCGGCGTGGACACCAAGCCGCTGGTGGGCCACCTGGCGGCGTGGAACTACTTCATGTCACTCAAGAACCCGGAGAACGCCAAGTTCATCAAGATGTACAAGGACTGGGCCAGGAAGCAGAAGCTGCCCAACGCCGACACCGTGGTGACCAACGACCCGATGGAAGCCACCTACATCGGCATCCACATGTGGAAGCAGGCGGTGGAGAAGGCCAGGTCCACCGACGTGGACAAGGTCATCGCCGCCATGGCCGGGCAGACCTTCAAGGCGCCTTCCGGCTTCACCATCAAGATGGACGAGAAGAACCACCATCTGCACAAGCCGGTGTTCATCGGCGAGGTGCGCGCCGACGGCCAGTTCAACGTCGTGTGGAAGACCAAGGGGCCGGTGCGTGCCCAGCCCTGGAGCCCCTACATCCCCGGCAACGACAAGAAGAAGGACGAGCCGGACAGCAAGTAATCCGGTTTGATTCCGCGAGGTACGCGCACCCGGGCCGTCCGGGTGCGCGCTTGATAAGAAGCCACATGAAACGCACCCTGATACCCCTGCTGTTCTGGTTCTGCGCGCTGCCCGCCGTGGCTGCGCTCGACCCCGCCCTGATCGGGCAGCTGGCGGCGGAAGAATCGGATGACAAGATTGCCGCCATTGAGCAGCTTGGCGCCAGCGCCGACCGCGACGCCGTCAAAGTGCTGAAGGCCCTTGCCGACGACGAGCTCTACGTCGGGGGCGACAGGATTTTCCTGATGGAAGACGACAAGGCCGTGGACGCCGCAAGCGGCGAGGCGATCGAACCCGCGCCCGAGAGCTACGAATCCATCACCATCAACAACCGCATCCGCGCCGAGCTGAGCAACGCCATCGCTTCGCTGCGGCTGCTCGACCCCGACCGCGAAGTGCGCCTGACCGCGGCCCGGGAGCTGCAAACCAACGCCGGCATGGAAATGGCGCCGATCCTGGCGCAGGCGCTGGCCAGGGAAACCGACCCCGAAATCAAAAAGCTGCTGAAGCTGGCCCACGCCCTGGCCAACCTCGGCAACGCAAAGGCCGACGCCCGGCTGGCCGCGGTTGAAGCGCTGGCGGACAACGCCACCCCCAACACCCGGAACCTGCTGCTGCCCCTGCTCGACCCCAAAATCGAAGCCGACGAGCGGGTGCGCAATGCGGCCAAGGCCTCGCTCAAGGTGATCGAGTCGCGCCTGGCCATCGGCGAGACCATAGGCCAGGTGTTTTCCGGGCTGTCGCTGGGCAGCATCCTGCTGCTGGCCGCGCTGGGCCTGGCCATCACCTACGGCGTCATGGGCGTGATCAACATGGCGCACGGCGAGTTGCTGATGGTGGGCGCCTACGCCACCTACTTCATGCAGGGCCTGTTCCGCACTTACCTGCCGGAGTATCTCGACTGGTACGTGCTTGCCGCCATCCCCACGGCCTTCATGGCCGCCGCGCTGGTGGGCGTCGTGCTGGAGCGCAGCGTCATCCGCTGGCTGTACGGCCGGCCGCTGGAAACCCTGCTCGCCACTTGGGGCCTCTCCCTGATCCTGATCCAGGCGGCGCGCGTGCTGTTCGGCGCGCAGAACGTGGAAGTCGCCAACCCGGCCTGGATGTCCGGCGGAGTGGAACCGATGGCCGGCCTGGTGCTGCCGTGGAACCGCATCGTCATCATCGGCTTTACCCTGTTCGTGCTGGGCCTGGTGTGGGTGCTGATGCAGAAGACCCGGCTGGGCATGTTCGTGCGCGCCGTCACCCAGAACCGCGCCATGGCCGGCTGCGTCGGCGTGCCCACCGCGCGCATCGACACTCTTGCCTTTGGTCTGGGCGCCGGCATCGCCGGCCTGGGCGGGGTAGCGCTGTCGCAGATCGCCAACGTCGGGCCGGACATGGGCCAGGGCTACATCGTCGACTCCTTCATGGTGGTGGTGCTGGGCGGCGTGGGCCAGTTAGCCGGCGCGGTGTGGGCGGCGCTGGGCCTGGGCGTGGTGACCAAGTTCCTGGAAGGCTGGGCCGGCGCGGTGATCGCCAAGATCGTGGTGCTGGTGTTCATCATCATTTTCATCCAGAAGCGTCCGCAGGGGCTGTTCGCTCTCAAGGGCAGGTTTGTGGAGAACTGAGATGCGCACGCCCTTCGCCATCCGTTTCCTCTCGGCCATGCCGCGCAGCGGCTGGATCGCCATGGCGGTGTTCGCCGCCGTCACCCTGCTGGTCATGCCGGCGCTGCATCTGTTCGCGCCCGCCGACAGCGCGTTTTACGTGTCGAACTACGTCATCACCCTGGGCGGCAAGCTGATGTGCTACGCCATCGTGGCGGTGGCGATGGATCTGATCTGGGGCTATGCCGGCATCCTCTCGCTGGGCCACGGCGTGTTCTTCGCGCTCGGCGGCTACGCCTTCGGCATGTACCTGATGCGCGAGATCGGCACCGACGGTTCCTACCATTCCACCCTGCCCGACTTCATGGTCTTCCTGGACTGGAAGGAACTGCCCTGGTACTGGCTCGGCACCGACTCGATCGTGTGGTCGCTGCTGCTGGTGCTGGCGGTGCCGGCGCTGGTGGCCTATGTCTTCGGCTACTTCGCCTTCCGCTCGCGCATCAAGGGGGTGTATTTCTCCATCATCACGCAGGCCCTCACCTTCGCGGCCATGCTGCTGTTCTTCCGCAACGAGACCGGCTTCGGCGGCAACAACGGCTTTACCGACTTCAAGCGCATCCTCGGCTACGACATCACTTCGCCGGAAATGCGCGCCACCCTGTTCGCGCTGTCGGCGCTGGCGCTGATGCTGACGCTGCTGCTGGGGCGCTACCTGGTCACCTCCAAGTTCGGCCGCATCCTGACCGCGATCCGCGATGCCGAATCACGCGTCATGTTCATCGGCTACAACCCGCTGCACTACAAGCTCTTCGTCTGGACGCTGTCGGCCATGCTCTGCGCCATCGCCGGCGCCTTGTACGTGCCGCAGGTCGGCATCATCAACCCCGGCGAGATGTCGCCGGCCAATTCCATCGAGATCGCCATCTGGGTGGCGGTGGGCGGGCGCGGCACGCTGATCGGCCCGGTGATCGGGGCGGCCATCGTCAACCTGTCCAAGAGCTATTTCACCGTGGCCTTTCCCGAGTACTGGCTGTTCTTCCTGGGCGCGCTGTTCGTCGGCGTTACCCTGTGGCTGCCGCAAGGCTTGGTGGGGCTGTGGCAGCGCATCGTGAAAAAGGGGGCGGCATGAGCGTCGAACAGCTCCAGCAGTCGCCGGCATGGGACGACGGCGCATCGGGCATGGGCCATGTGCTCACACCCGGCCTCGACATCTCGCACAAGGTCATCCTTTACCTGGAGGACATCTCCGTCAGCTTCGACGGCTTCAAGGCCTTGAACAAGCTGAGCCTGGCCATCGATGCCGGCGAGCTGCGCTGCATCATCGGCCCCAACGGCGCCGGCAAGACCACCATGATGGACGTCATCACCGGCAAGACCCGGCCCGACGCCGGCACCTGCTTTTTCGGCCAGACCATGGATCTCACGCGCATGAGCGAGCCGGAAATCGCCCATGCCGGCATCGGCCGCAAGTTCCAGAAGCCCACCGTGTTCGAGAACCACAGCGTGTTCGAGAACCTGGAACTGGCCATGCGCACCGACAAGCGGGTGCGCACCAGCCTGTTCGCCCGGCTGGACGACGACGGCCGCGACCGCATCGCCGACACCCTGAAACTGATCCGCCTCGACCATGAGGCCGGCAGACTGGCCGGGCTGTTGTCGCACGGCCAGAAGCAGTGGCTGGAGATCGGCATGCTGCTGATGCAGGAACCGAAATTATTGTTGCTGGACGAGCCGGTGGCCGGCATGACCGACGACGAGACCGAGCGCACCGGCGAGCTGTTCAGGTCGCTGGCGGGCAAACACAGCCTGGTGGTGGTGGAACACGACATGGCCTTCATCGAACAGCTGGGCGGCAAGGTGACGGTGCTGCACGAAGGCTCGGTGCTGGCCGAGGGCGACCTGGCCGCGGTGCAAAACGACCAGCGCGTCATCGAAGTGTATCTGGGGCGCTGATGTTAAACGTAGAGAACCTCAACCAGTACTACGGCGGCAGCCACATCCTGCGCGACATCGGTTTCGATGCGCCCACCGGCCAGGTCACCTGCCTGCTCGGCCGCAACGGCGTCGGCAAGACCACCCTGCTCAAATGCCTGATGGGCCTGGTGCCGGCCAAAACCGGCGCGATCCGCTTCGACGGCGAGGACATCACCAACGCGGCTTCGCACGTGCGCGTGAAAGCCGGCATCGGCTACGTGCCGCAGGGAAGGGAAATCTTCCCGCGCCTGACCGTGGAGGAAAACCTGCGCATGGGCCTGGCCACGCGGCCCGTCGGCACGCCCATCCCGGAGCGCATCTTCGAGATGTTCCCGGTGCTGAAGCAGATGATGAAGCGGCGCGGCGGCGATTTGTCCGGCGGGCAGCAGCAGCAGTTGGCGATCGGGCGCGCGCTGGCCTTCGGTCCGAAACTGCTGATCCTGGACGAGCCCACCGAGGGCATCCAGCCCTCCATCATCAAGGACATCGAGCGCGCCATACGCAGCCTGGCCGAGGAAGGCAGCATGGCCATCCTGCTGGTGGAGCAGTACTACGACTTCGCGCGTTCGCTGGCCGACCAGTACCTGGTGATGGAGCGCGGCGAGATCATCAGGCGCGGCGCCGGTTGCGACATGGACAAGGACGGCGTGCGCGAACTGCTGGCGGTCTAGATCCTAGAAACGGCAGTTGACCGCTACATGGAGGTTTTATCGACATGATAAAAATCTGCTCTTTCACAACGTTGAGGCTCTTGCATCTGTTGAGTCCACTACGGGCTGGATTGCACGATTTTTTGGGCACATGGCTGCGTTGTAACTCCTTGGAATGGAATAACCATTCCGCGTCGTTACGCCTTGCCCTGCACCCAAAAAACCGCACACTCCAACCCGTCCAACTGCCGTTTCTAGGATGAACAACCTCGCCGTCATTGCCGAACGATTGCGCAGCGGCTGGCAGGCGCGGCTGGAACTGGATTTCGAACGGCGGCAGCAGACGACGGTGCTGGCACGGCGCAGCCACACGGGGCCGCTGTGCATCCAGCGCCCGCTGTACCCGGAAGGCGAGCGCGTGTGCCATGCCATCGTGCTGCACCCGCCCGGCGGCATCGTCGGCGGCGACGGGCTGGAACTGGAGATAAACGTCGGCGAACGCGCGCATGCGCTGCTGACCACGCCGGGCGCGACCAAGTGGTACCGCAGCGATGCGTACCCGGCGCGGCAGACGCTGGCCTTGCGCGTGGAGGCCGGGGCGGTGGCGGAATGGCTGCCGCAGGAGTCCATCGTTTTCGACGGCGCGCATGCGGAGATGACGAACCGCATCGAGCTCGCGCGCGGCGCGGCCTTCGTGGGCTGGGACGTGCTGTGCCTGGGGCGCAGTGCGCGCGGCGAAACTTTCGGCCGCGGCAGGCTGAGGATGCACACGGAACTGCGGCGCGAAGGCCGGCCGCTCTGGCTGGAGCGCGCGGTGATTGCCGGCGGCAGCCGGGTGCTCAATGCAGCGGCGGGGCTGGCCGGGCACGGCGTGACGGGCACGCTGCTGGCAGCAAGCGATGCGCTTGGCGCAGAACATCTGGAAACCTGCCGCGCGGTCGAAGCGAAGGGTGCAGATTTCGGCGTGACCCTGCTGCCCGGCCTGCTGGTGGCCCGCTACCTCGGCGACTCGGCGGAACAGGCGCGCGAATGCTTCACGCAGGTCTGGCACGCATTGCGCGAGCCGTTGACGCAGACGGCGCCGATGGCGCCGCGCATCTGGAATACATAGGAAGAAGCGAGATGGAACTGACACCACGCGAAAAAGACAAGCTGCTGATCTTCACCGCCGGCCTGCTGGCGGAGCGCCGCAAGGCCAAAGGGCTCAAGCTCAACTATCCGGAAGCCGTGGCCTACATCTCGGCCGCCATCCTCGAAGGCGCGCGCGAAGGCCGCACCGTGGCCGAATTGATGAGCTACGGCGCGACGCTGCTGACCCGGTCAGATGTAATGGACGGCGTAGCGGAAATGATTCCGGAAGTGCAGGTGGAAGCGACCTTCCCGGACGGGACCAAGCTCGTCACCGTGCACCATCCAATCGTATAGGGGACGACATGATTCCTGGTGAAATAGACACCCAGCCCGGCGACATCGAACTCAACGCCGGCCGCGCCACCGTGAGGCTGGAAGTGGCCAACACCGGCGACCGCCCGATCCAGGTGGGTTCGCACTACCACTTTTATGAAACCAACGAGGCGTTGTCTTTCGACCGCCAGGCCGCGTATGGATTTCGCCTGAACATCGCGGCGGGCACGGCGGTGCGCTTCGAGCCGGGCCAGACGCGCACCGTGGAGTTGGTGACGCTGGCCGGTGCGCGCACGGTGTACGGCTTCGCCGGCAAGGTGATGGGAGCGCTGAAATGACGCAGATATCGCGCCGCGCCTATGCGGAAATGTTCGGGCCGACGGTGGGCGACCGCGTGCGCCTGGCCGACACCGAGCTGTGGATCGAAGTCGAGAAGGACTTCACCGTCTACGGCGAGGAGGTGAAGTTCGGCGGCGGCAAGGTGATCCGCGACGGCATGGGCCAGTGCCAGCTCCCTGCCGACAAGATTGCCGACACCGTCATCACCAATGCGCTGATCGTCGACCACTGGGGCATCGTCAAGGCCGACGTCGCCATCAAGTCCGGCCGCATCTGGGGCATCGGCAAGGCGGGCAATCCGGACATCCAGCCCGGCGTGACGATTCCCGTCGGCGCCGGCACCGAAGTCATCGCCGGCGAAGGCATGATCCTCACCGCCGGCGGCATCGACAGCCACATCCATTTCATCTGCCCGCAGCAGATCGAGGAAGCGCTGATGTCGGGCATCACCACCATGCTCGGCGGCGGCACCGGGCCCGCGACGGGCACCTGCGCCACCACCTGCACGCCTGGACCGTGGCACCTGATGCAGATGCTCAAAGCCGCCGACGCCTTCCCCATGAACCTGGGCTTTCTCGGCAAGGGCAACGTCAGCCTGCCGGAGCCGGCGCGCGAGCAAGTGCGCGCCGGCGCCATCGGCTTGAAGCTGCACGAGGACTGGGGCACCACGCCGGCGGCCATCGACAACTGCCTTTCCGTGGCGGACGAGATGGACGTGCAGGTGGCGATCCACACCGATACGCTGAACGAATCCGGCTTCGTGGAAACCACGCTCGCCGCCTTCAAGGGCCGCACCATCCACACCTACCATACCGAGGGCGCGGGCGGCGGCCACGCGCCGGACATCATCAAGGCCTGCGGCGAAGCCAATGTGCTGCCCTCCTCCACCAATCCGACGCGGCCCTATACGGTGAACACCATCGACGAGCACTTGGACATGCTCATGGTGTGCCACCACCTCGACCCCGCCATCGAGGAGGACATCGCCTTCGCCGAGTCGAGGATCCGGCGCGAAACCATCGCCGCGGAGGACATCCTGCACGACCTCGGCGCCTTCAGCATGCTCTCCAGCGATTCGCAGGCCATGGGCCGCGTGGGCGAAGTGGTGATCCGCACCTGGCAGACGGCGCACAAGATGAAAGTGCAGCGCGGAAGCTTGCCGCAGGACACCGCGTGCCACGACAATTTCCGCATCAAGCGCTACCTGGCCAAATACACCATCAATCCGGCCGTCGCCCACGGCATGAGCCACCTGGTCGGCTCGGTGGAAGTCGGCAAGCTGGCCGATCTGGTGCTGTGGAAGCCGGCATTCTTCGGCGTGAAGCCCTCGCTCATCATCAAGGGCGGCATGATCGCCGCCGCGCCCATGGGCGACGCCAACGCCTCCATCCCCACGCCGCAGCCCGTGCACTACCGCCCCATGTTCGGTGCCTACGGCGGCGCACTCAATACCGCAGTGACCTTCGTCTCGCAGGCCGCGCTGGACGCGGGCATCAAAGAGGAGTTCGGCCTGGGCAAGCCGCTGGAAGCGGTGAGGCATACCCGAAAAATTTCCAAGCGCGACATGGTGCACAACGACGCCCTGCCGCACGTGGAAGTCGATCCCGAAACCTATGCCGTGCGCGCCGACGGCGAACTGCTGGTGTGCGAGCCGGCGCTGGTCCTGCCCATGTCCCAACGTTACTTTCTCTTTTGATCATGATCGTCATCGTCCAACGTCACACCGGAACCGAACCCGTGCAGGAACATCTGGTCCTGCCTTTCGACCTGCGCTGCAAGAGCCGCCTGCGCGCCAAGCTCGCCAGCGGCGAGGAAGCCGGGCTGTTCCTCGACCGCGGCTCCGTCCTGCGCGGCGGCGACCGGCTGCGCGGCAACGACGGGCGCATCGTCGAAGTGGTGGCGGCACCCGAGCAGCTGATCGAAGTGCGCACCGAAGATGCCGCCCTGCTGGCGCGCGCCGCCTACCATCTCGGCAACCGCCACATGCCGGTGCAGATCGGCACGGGCTGGCTGCGCCTGGCTGCCGATTCGGTGCTGAAAACCATGCTCGAAGGCCTGGGCCTGAAGCCGGTGGAAATCGAAGGCCCGTTCGAGCCGGAAGCCGGCGCCTATGCACCGGGGCATCAGCACGGTCATTCCTCGGCGCTTTCGAAAATCCACCAGTACGGGCAGCGCGCATGAACACGTTCGCCCTCTCCCGATTATTGCAACTGGCAAGCCCCACCCTGCCGGTGGGCGCCTACAGCTATTCGCAGGGCTTGGAGTGGGCGGCGGAAAGCGGCACGGTGCGCAACGAGGCCAGCGCCGGCGAATGGATCGCCGATGTGCTGCGCTCCGGCGTCGGCGGCTTCGAAGCGCCGCTGCTCGCGCGCGTGATGGCAGCTGCGGATGCCGGCGACTGGCCGCGTCTTGCGGCCTTGAACGAACGCTTCATCGCCAGCCGCGAGAGCAGCGAACTGCGCACCGAGACCTTGCAGATGGGCCATTCCCTGCGCGTGCTGCTGGATGCGCTGGAAGACGTGCCGCCCGCGTTGCGCGAGGCACTGCGCGAAATGGGCGAAGTGAGCTTCCCGCTGGTGTGGGGCTGCATCGCGGCCGCGTGGCGGATTCCCGCGCAGCAAGCGCTGACTGCCTATCTGTGGGCCTGGGCCGAGAACCAGGTGATGGCGGCGGTGAAGATCGTGCCGCTGGGCCAGACCGCGGGCCAGCGCATGCTGCATGTGCTGGGAACGGTGGTAGAACAGGTTGCCGCAGAGGCCGTGTCGCTCGACGAAGACGACTGGAGCAACTTCGCGCCCGGCTTCGCCATCGCCAGCTGCAGGCACGAAACCCAATACACAAGACTGTTTCGCTCATAGGAGGCGACATGAACCAATCACAACCCCTGCGCGTCGGGCCGTTGCGTGTTGGAATTGGCGGCCCGGTCGGGTCGGGCAAGACCGCGCTGACGCTTGCGCTGTGCCGCGCCCTGCGCGAGCGCTATCAACTGGGCGTAGTGACCAACGACATCTACACCGCGGAGGACGCGCAGTTCCTGGTGCACAACGAGGCGCTGGCGCCGGAGCGCATCCTCGGCGTGGAGACCGGCGGCTGCCCGCATACGGCGATCCGCGAGGATGCCTCGATCAACCTGGAAGCGGTGGCGCGGCTCAACGCGGCCTTCCCCGATCTCGACATCGTGTTCGTGGAAAGCGGCGGCGACAACCTGGCCGCGACCTTCAGCCCGGAACTGTCGGACCTGACCATCTATGTGATCGACGTCTCCGCCGGCGACAAGATCCCGCGCAAGGGCGGCCCGGGCATCACCAAATCCGACCTCCTCGTGATCAACAAGATCGATCTTGCACCCATGGTGGGTGCCTCGCTGGAAGTGATGTACCGCGACGCAGGGAAAATGCGCGGCGAGCGACCCTTCGTGTTCAGCAATCTGAAAACCGGCAAGGGTCTTGACGAGATCATCGATTTCATCGAAACCCAGGGCCTGCTCAAGGGCGCCGGCGGCGTGATGAAAACTTTCATTTGAAGGAGAACAAGATGATGAAGCGATTTGCGATTCTGGCCGCCCTGTTCCCGGCCGCAGCCTCTGCCCATCCGGGACGGCATCTGTTCGATTCCGCAGTTGCGCTGATGGCGCACCTGTTGAGCGAACCGGATCATGTGGCGATGCTTGCCGGCGGGGTGGTTGCAATCGGCTGGCTGCTTGCCGCATCCCTGCGGCGTCGGCGCCACACCCCGAATCGCCGCCCTTTCTAGGAGTCTGCGCGGCAGATTTGCACTCTGCCGCGCAGACTCCTAGTAGCGCTGCGTCAGCGTCATGTTCTGGCCTTCGCGCTTCATGTCGGTGCGGTTGAGGAAGGACATGCCCAGCAGCACCGCCGGCATGCTGCTTTCCACCACCAGGCCTTCCACCTGGTTCAGGTTGATGCTGCCCACGCGCACGCTGTCGAGCATCACCCGCCAGGCCGGCACCACGCCATTGGCCGTGCCTGCGCCTACCGCCTTGCCGGCCTTGTAATCGATGCCCATGCGTTTGGCCTCGGAGGCAGGCAGCACGACGCTGGTCGCACCGGTGTCGAGCAGGAACCTCACGCTGGAACCGTTGATCGAGCCCGCCGCAATGAAATGTCCGCTCGGATCGGCCGACAGGGTGACCGTGGCCTTGCCGCCGCCCGCGGCCGAGGCAAATGACTGGCCCATGGCCAGGGTGCGCTTTTTGCCTTCGATTTCGAACGTGGCGCTATCCGAGTCGGCGGCAAGCAGCTTGACCCCTTGCACGGTCTGGCCGACAGCGATCAGCTTGGGCGGGCTGCCGTCCACGCTGATCATGGCCTTGTCGCGAAACAGGCCCACCACCCCGATCGAGGTGGCCTGCGCCGGCATGGTCAGCAGCATGAGCAGCCATGGCATACAATGAGCGAGTAACTTGTTCCGAATGGTGTTCTGCATATGCGTCCTGTCGTGGTGTTCCGTTTTTCCCAGGTCGAAGGTCCCGGCTACCTGGGTGAGTTCCTGACCCAAAAAGGCATTTTATGGGATCAGGTCAATATCGATGCCGGCGATAGTGTGCCTGAAGATATCAACGGATTCTCCGGCCTGGTCTTGATGGGCGGCCCCATGAGCGTCAACGACGACCTGCCCTGGATTCCGCCTTTGCTGCAACTGATCCGCCGGGCCGTCGACCGCGGCGTTCCCGTCTTGGGCCACTGCCTGGGCGGGCAGCTCATGAGCAAGGCCCTGGGCGGCACGGTCGGCCCCAATGCGGTCAAGGAGATCGGCTGGGGCGGCGTATCCAAGGTGGGGCTCACCCCCGCGCCGGACTGGCTGGGTGAATTGCCGGCTTCATTCGAGGTATTCCAGTGGCACGGCGAGACCTTTTCCATTCCGAAAGGCGCCGAGCGCCTGCTGGAAAGCCCCTTCTGTGCCAACCAGGCCTTTTTGCTCAACGACCTGCACCTTGGCCTGCAATGCCACATCGAGATGACCGCAGCCATGATCAAGGCCTGGTGCGAAGGGGGCGCCGAAGAAATCGCCCGTGCCGCGGACAGTCCTGCCGTGCAGCAGCCTGCCGCCATGCAGCAGGACATGGCGGCCAGACTGGAAAGACTGCACGGCATCGCGGACATCCTGTATGGCAAGTGGATACAGGGATTGCGCGCCTGAACGCGCCCGGCCGGGAACTTGGCTGATATGTTCGTGTCAGTTGGAGACATTCCGGCTTTTGGCTACACTGCGCGCGTGCACCATCGCTTCAAACGCCACCTGCTGTTTTTCATGATGCTGATCCTGCCGTTGCAGGCGTTCGCGTCCGTGACCCTGCTCGGCTGCGAATTCGCGCGCCTTGGCGGGGAAGCGGCCCCCGTCATGGACATGGCCGGCATGCCTCACGCCATCGGCGATTGCCATGAAAGCGCGCCCGAACAGTCCGGCGCGCCCGCCGACGAGCACCAATGCAGCCATTGCGCGGCCTGCTACCTGGCTGGGGCTTTCCCGCTTCCGGCCGCCGTCACCACTGCGGTGGCGCCCATTCCCCACACCCCCCACCTTCGGACGGCCGAGCCTTTCAGCGGCTTCATCCCCGAAGGCCCTGAACGCCCGCCCCGAACCTCTCTCGTTTAGGCACACGCCCTGACCGGGCGTGCGATTTCCGCTGGCCGCGATACACGCTTCGCGCGCCAACAATCACGCTTCAAGCGAGGGTTTGACATGCTGAAATTTTCCTTACGCCGCGCCGTGCAGTTTCTGTGCGCATGGCTCATCGTTTCCCCTGCCGCCCAGTCGGCGGAAAAGCCATCACCGGCCGAGCCTGCGCGTCCCGCGCCGGCTCCGCCCTTCGACCAATACCGCAATTTCCGCGACGAGCCGGTAGCCGACTGGCGCAAGTCCAACGACCGCGTCAACGAAGTCGGCGGCTGGCGCACCTACCTGCGCGAGTCGTTCCAGGACGGCGGCAGCGCCGGCCATGACCGCCACCGGCACTGAAGGAGGACGCCATGAGGAAACCAAACTCCATCGTGCTCGCCATGCTGTCCGCGCTGGTGCTGGGCGGCTGTGCGAGCTTTTCCGAGGACGGCGGCTTTGGCGCCATCGAATCGGCCACGCGCTCGCAACTCCAGAAGGACGTGGTGTGGGCGCGCGACGACAGCAGCCGCGAACGTGTGCAAAAACGCGTCAATGCGCTGCTGGAAAAACCGCTGTCCGCCGACGACGCGGTGCAGATCGCGCTCTTGAACAACCCCGGCCTGCAGGCGGCGCTCAACACCCTGGGGCTGGCCGAGGCCGATCGGGTGGCGGCAAGCCGCCTGCCCAACCCCGGCTTTTCTGTCGGCCGTTTGACGCGCGGCAGCGAAATCGAGTGGGAGCGCAGCCTGCACTTCAACCTGGCGCGGCTTTTGACCATGCCGATGCGCGCCGACATCGAGCAGCGCCTCTTCGAGCAGACCCGCCGCAAGCTCACGCTCGAAGTGCTGCGCCTGGCTTCCGACACGCGCAAGGCCTGGGTCGCCGCCGTGGCCGCGGCCGAAACCGCGCAGGTCCAGCGCGAAGCCATGGAAGCCGCCGAAGCCGGCGCCGAACTCGCGCGCCGCATGGCCGAGGTCGGCAACTGGAGCAAGTTGAAGTACGCGCGCGAACAGAGCTTCTATGCCGACACGGCGCTGGCCGTGGCACGCGCAGAACAGGCCAAAATCCAGGCCCAGGAGCGCCTGGCGCGCCTGCTGGGCGTGGCCGACCCTGCCAGGATGAAGCTGCCGTCGCGCCTGCCCGACCTGCCGGCAAGCCTGCCGCCGCTGGCGAATGTCGAACAACAGGCCATGGATTCGCGCCTGGATCTGCAGATGGTGAAGCTGGAAAGCGAGGCGCTGGCAAAGAACCTCGACCTCACCCGCCGCACGCGCTTCATCAACGTGCTCGAGCTCGGCGCCAGCCTCAACAGCTCGAACGAGGAACCGGTGCAGCGCGGCTACGAAATCAGCTTCGAACTGCCGCTGTTCGACTGGGGGCAAAGCCGCGTGCTCGCTGCCGAGTCGCGCTACCGGCAGATACTGGAGCGCGCGCGCGAGACCGCGATCAACGCCCGCTCCGAAGTGCGCGAAGCCCATGCCATGCTGCAAAGCCGGTACGCCGTGGCGCGCCATGTGCGCGACGAAGTGCTGCCGCTGAAAAAGCGCATCTCCGAGGAGAACGTGCTGCGCTACAACGGCATGCTGATCGGCGTGTTCGAACTCCTGGCCGACGCGCGTTCGCAGCTTGCCGCGGTCAACACCGCCATCGAAACCAGCCGCGATTTCTGGCTCGCCGAGGCCGACCTGCAGATGGCGCTCGTCGGCACGCCCGGCAAGACCATGGTCACCAACACCGCAGCCGCGCCCAGTGACGCGGGCGGCGGTCACTGACAAGGAAAAAAACGATGACAACGAGACGCGAATTTTTCAAACTTTCAGGCGCCGTCGCCGCCGCCAGTGTCAGTCCGGCCGCCATGGCCGCACTGCCGGAAATCGTGACGACAGACAAAGCCGACACCCAGCCGCCCCTGATCCCGCCCAACGGCCGCCCCTACAACCCGGTGGTGACGCTGAACGGCTGGACCCTCCCCTGGCGCATGAAGAACGGCGTGAAGGAATTCCACCTCGTCGCCGAGCCCGTGGTGCGCGAAATCGCCCCCGGCATGAAAGCGCATCTGTGGGGCTACAACGGCCAGTCGCCCGGCCCCACCATCGAGGTGGTGGAAGGCGACCGCGTGCGCATTTTTGTGACCAACCGCCTGCCCGAGCACACCAGCATCCACTGGCACGGCCAGCGCCTGCCCAACGGCATGGACGGCGTGGGCGGGCTCACCCAGCCGCAGATCAAGCCGGGCAAGACCTTCGTCTATGAATTCATCGCGCGGCGCCCCGGCACTTTCATGTACCACCCGCACGCCGACGAAATGACGCAGATGGCGATGGGCATGATGGGCTTGTGGGTGACACACCCCAGGGGCCGTCATCCGCTCATCGGCTCCGTCGATCGCGACTTCTGCTTCCTGCTCAATGCCTACGACATCGACCCGGGCAGCTACACGCCCCAGGTCAACACCATGCTCGAATTCAACCTGTGGACCTGGAACAGCCGCGCGTTTCCCGGCATCGACAGCCTCAATGTGCGGCTCAACGACCGCGTGCGCATCCGCATGGGCAATCTCACCATGACCAACCATCCCATCCACCTGCACGGCGTGGAGTTCGAGGTCACCGGCACCGACGGTGGCCCGGTGCCGAAATCGGCGCGCTGGCCCGAGGTCACCACCGACATCGCCGTGGGCCAGATGCGCCAGATCGAGTTCGTCGCCGACGAGGAAGGAGACTGGGCCTTCCACTGCCACAAGAGCCATCACACCATGAACGCCATGGGCCACGGCGTGCCGACCATGATCGGCGTCGACCACTCGGGCCTGGCGAAGAAAATCACCCGCGTGATTCCCGACTACATGGTGATGGGCGAGCGCGGCATGGCCGACATGGCCGAGATGGAAATGCCGCTGCCCGACAACACCCTGCCGATGATGACCGGCCAGGGGCAGTACGGGCCCGTGGAAATGGGCGGCATGTTCTCGGTGGTGAAAGTGCGGCGCGACCAGAAGCGCGGCGACTATTCCGACCCGGGCTGGTTCAGGCATCCGCCCGGCACGGTGGCGCGCGAAGTCAGCCCGCCTGCCGAACCGGTGCGCGCGCCGCAAGCCGCCGCGCCGCAAGGCAAGGCCGGCGATGTTGAACTGGTCGTGCGAAAACCCAATGGCCATGGCGGCCATCACTGATCACGGAAGGAGCACCTTATGAGAAGAAGACGGATCCTGGCCGCACTGCTGGCCCTGTGCGCTGCCACCGCCCATGCGCACGGCAACGAGAAACACGCGCGACCCTCCCCGGACTACCAGGCCGAACAGAAGGACTGGGGCATCGTTGGCGACAAGCGCGCAATCACGCGCACCATCGCCATCGCCATGACCGACGACATGCGCTTCACGCCCGACCGGATCACGGTAAACGAAGGCGAGACCGTGCGCTTCGTCGCCAAGAACAGGGGGCGCATGCTGCACGAAATGGTCATCGGCACGACGGGCGAGCTGAAGGCGCACGCCGCGCTGATGGCCAAATATCCCAACATGGAACACGACGAGCCCTGGATGGTGCACGTCGACCCCGGCAAGACCGGGGAAATCGTCTGGCATTTCAACCGCGCAGGCCGCTTCGAATTCGCCTGCCTCATACCTGGCCATTACGCGGCCGGCATGCGCGGCGCCATCATCGTCACCCAACGTTAAACCATGAAAGGAAACTCCATGAAAACCCGTTTTCTTCCCCTGCTTGCCGCAACCCTGTTCGCTGCTCCCCTGCATGCCCAGAATGTCCAGCCCGGCACCATGCAGCAAGACTCCATGCATGGCGGAGCCATGATGGACGGCTCGACGATGCAGCCAAACCCCATGCCGAACGCTCCCATGCAAAACCCCGCGGGCATGATGAGCGATGCCGTCGTGCGCAAGATCGACCCCTCTGTGGGCAGGATCACGCTCAAGCACGGCCCCATCACGAACCTCGACATGCCGCCCATGACCATGGTGTTCCGCGTGCGCTCGCCCGAACTTCTCAACGATCTGAAAGCCGGAGACATGGTCAAGTTCCGTGCAGAGGAGATCGGCGGCAACCTCACCGTGACCGAGATCGAGAAAGTGCAATAAGCCGACACGGGCGGGCCATCAGACGCCCGCCTTGCCTTGCAAAGGAAAAATCTTGAATGGAACCATCACGAAATCGACGCTGACCTGCCCCGCATGCGGGCAGTCCAAAACCGAAACCATGTCCACCGACCACTGCCAGTGGTTTTACGAATGCACGCACTGCCAAGCCCTGCTGCGGCCCAAGCCAGGCGACTGCTGCGTGTTCTGCTCCTACGGCGATGCACCCTGCCCACCCATCCAGCAGGGACATGGCCATGGCTGCCGCTCCTGACGGCGGCACATTAGAATTGCTGAATGGTCTGTTGGACATTTCGGCTGCCGGGGCGCAGGATACGCCCATAAGGAAATCCGGCCATGTCGCTGAAATTTCTTATGCAGAGATTTTTGAGTCGTGAAGTACAGGAGATGTGAAATGCAAGCAGTGGATTACAGCAATTACAATTTCGGCCAGCGTCTGGATGACTTCATCCACGAGGTCATGAACCTGGGCGGCGCGCCGCGCAAGGAATCCGACCTGACCGAAGGCCAGAAAGTCTTCCTGCGCGCCGTCAAGCGCGAGAAGATCAAGTACGTCGACCCGCAGCGCCAGGGCTATCCGCACAACCAGCTCGAGCAGCTGGAGTCCTTTACCCGCACTATCGGCGACCTGCACAACTCCTATTTCGACAGCGGCATGCACAAGGTCAGCGACTGTCTCTACAACCGCTGGAAAATGCTGTACGAAGAATGCAAGAAACTGGCCGCGGCCGGCGGCGCCAACCAGCCCTGCTGGGTGGACGTGATCGAAGTCGAAAAATCCGACATGCCGGCCTTCTTCGACGCCTGATTTCCCAGCCATCACTTACAAGGCCCGGATTTTCCGGGCTTTTTTGTTGGCTGAAATCCCGTTAAGGGGGAAGGGGGAAGGGGGATGCCCACCCGGCGCTGCGCGCCACCCTCCCTGCCGGGAGGGTTTAACCCTTCCCCCTTCCCCCTTCCCC
>JBFMCR010000037.1:0-85088 GCA_040754425.1 Pseudomonadota bacterium
TTCGTCTTGGGTCAGATGTGTGTAGTTCATTGGGCAACTTCGACTTGGCGGTTGATGAGGCAAAATGCTCACGCATTCTGACCCATCTACTCGTTAATCAAAATTGCACTTCAAACTTGAATCCGCGAATGAAAAAGCCGGGTTTCCCCCGGCTTTTTTGTATTGCGCGGTTGGTCTCGATTACTTCGGGCAGGCCTGGTCGGACGGAATCTTGCCGGGCAGGCGCAGGAAAGCCTCGAACGGGCCCATCACGCTCATGGCTTCCATCTTGGGGCCGGTGAACTTCAGACGCCCGAACATCATGGCGCGCATGGGGCCGTACTCGCCGGCGCCCATTTCGTTCCAGCGCTCCGTGGTGGCGTGCATCAGATAGTCGACGTCGTCGTCGATGGCCGTAGTCTTCTTGCCGCCATAGACGCACATGGCCTTGCCGTCCTTGGACATGATTTTGAGCTCGGTGATGTACTCGTCGCCGCAATCCGTGCGGTACATCTGCACGATCTTGTAGCCGCGGCCCTTGTCATTCCTGATCCACTTGTCGGCCAGGCCGTCGGTGAGGGCGGCATCCTTGTTCCAGGCATCGCATGCCTGGGCGGTCCATTCCGCGGACATCAGGGCAGGGGCGGCGTGGGCGCCCGCGGCGGAAACGGCCAGCAGAGCCGCCGTGAAGAGTGAAAGTTTATGCATCGTATTGCCTCCTTGTGTTGTCGTAGTAGTAAAAAATATCATGGGGGCGCAAGTTAAGCGTCGGCAGGAATCTTGTCAACGGATATTTATCCGCGCAGGACGCCGGCCAGCGCGATCAGGGCGCCGGCGAAAATGCCCAGTACGGCGAGCCGGGTGAGAAACTCCACTGACAGCCGGATCGGTTCGGGGTTGGCGAACACGGCGCCGCCGAGGAGTCCGCTCAGTATGACGCCGATGGCAAACACCAGGCTCCGGTTCTGCTCGCGCCAGTCGTACTTGAAGAGTTCCACGCCGATGGATTTCGGCTGGGAGATGGCTCACGGGTAGCGCAGATTGGAGGAAATCCCGAACGAGCGCTTGCCGATCCGGATCATGAGCGGCACCATGAGGCCGATGACGGGGCCGGCATATACCACGGCCAGGGCGGTTTGAGACGGAAGACGAGGGTTTCCATTTTTTTGTTTGTTGGTGTTGGGTCGATATGCGCGGGCTTAGAGCGAATCCTCCACCAGCTTGATGCGTGTGCGCAGCTTTTCCCGCTCCGCCGTGTCCTGCTTTTCGGCAGCGCGGCTTTCCAGCAGCTTCAGGTAAACCAGCAGCGGCTTGGCCCAGCCCTGCTCGGAAGCGGTGTCGGCAGCGAGCCTGAGCGTGGACTCATCCGCCTGCGCGCGCAGGATCGCGACCGAGCTTGCGATGAGCCGCGACAGCGGGTCGTCTATTGCCTGCAGCAGGGCGACATTCCTGGCGGGATCGCGATTGGCGGCAAATGCCCGGTATTGCCCCGGCAGTCTGGCCGGGTCGAGCTTGTCCCATTGGCCGCTGATGAAAGCATGGTAGGCCGCGTCTTCCGGCGTTGCGCCGAACCTGGCGTGTTCGAGGTAGCCGCCGCAGGTTTCGAACGTCAGGCTGGCCTGGCGCGTGGCGCAGCGGATCAAATGCAGCCGGGCGGTCTCCTCCAGCCTTGCGGCGCTGCCGGCGGCTGCCAGCGCCTGTTCGAAATAGCGCTCGGCGAGAATGTTCCGCCCTTTGAGTTCCGCCTTCTGATAGCGCTGGATCAGGCTGACGCTGTCCTGTTTCCAGTCCGGTACCGCGGGGCCGCCGCCGCAGGCGGACAGGGTCAGGCACAAGGCGGCAAGGAGGAGGTTTTTCATGGCAGTTTCATGTCCGCATCCGAGCCGAACGGCCACATGCGGTTGATGCTGTTGAGGAGGTCGTTGGCCTTGCGCACCGAGTCGTCGATGTCCGCGCGCAGCTTGCCCAGATCCTGGGTGCCGTCCTTGACGTTGGCTGAGATGTCGACCGCGTTCTTCAGCAGCTCATCCACGCGCCTGAGGCTGCCCTGTGCCTCCACCAGCATGGCGCGCACCTGGGCCAGCATCTGCCGGCTTTGTTCGGACATGCCGTCTGCGGCGAACAGCCAGCGGTCGGTCTTGTCCAGCATGGCGTCGACCTTGGCCGACACGTCGTTCAGGCGCCTGGACAGGGTTTCGAAATTCTTCAGTGTGTTGACGAGCGGACGCGCGTTTTCCTCGCTGCCGAGCACGCCTTCCAGCACGCCGTACTTGCCGGTCATGCGCGCGGTGATGGTTTTCGCATTGGCCAGTGTGCTGTTGAGTTCGCCGTCCTGGCGGGTGATGTGCTCGACGTTGGCGAGGATGTTTTTCACCCGCTCGATGAGGACCGGGATTTCCTTGGTGGGGTCGCTCACCTGCAAAATCAGGGTCACGTCTTCCGGCAACGGCGGCGAGGACAGATCCGGGGTCTCGACCTTGATCTTGGCGCCTCCAACCAGGGGCTTGTCGAGATTGAAGGTGCTGTCCACCCGCAGCCAGCGGGCGCCGTCGCGGGAGATTTCCGTGTCGATCACGATGCCGCCGGCATCGTTCAGACTGACGCCGGTGACCTGGCCGATGGGCATGCCGGAGAAGGTGACCGGCATGCCGGGCGAGATGCCGTCGGCGCTGACCGCAGCCAGTTGCAGACGCATGCGCTGCTCGAAGAAGCCGCGCGCGTACAGCACATAGGCGAGAAAGGCCAGCGCCAGCACCAGCACGGTGATGACGAAAAAGCCGACTTTCAGGTGCAGGTTCTTGAACATTGTCTATTTGCTGCCGTACAAGGGGCGATTCCAGTCGTAATCAAACACTTCCCAGGCTGCCGGGGCGCCGTCGTAGCGCGCCGCCAGCTGGCGCAGGAACGCAGGATAGGGGATATCGTACAGCATGGCGCCGGGGCGTTCGATAAGCAGGCGCGGCCGCCGCAGGATGAGTGCGCGCGCCAGTTTGGCGACGAAGCGTTCGGAGGCGTTCATGTCGGGGTCGCGCTTGTCGCCGATTGCCGCGAAGCCCAGTTGCGCGAGCAGGCCCTGGGCCTGGCGTGAGGCCTCGTTTGCGTCGAAGTGCTTCTGGTAGAGGGGGATCAGCGCGATGTTCTCGCGCGCGGAAAGATTGGCGCGCAGGGGCAGGTCGGGCGAAACCAGCGCCACCTGCTCGACTGGCAGCATTGCCGCGGCTTCTGCCAGTGCGCGCGCATCGGCAAAGCCGATCAGATGTATTTCAGCGCCAATGACAACACCTCGATCAGGACCAGGGCCAGAAACACCCGCATCATGCCGCGCAGCACGGAAACGGGCACCATGAAAAGCTTTTTCGGCGTTTCCAGCCCGGCCGACATGGGCAGGGTGGTGAGCGCCAGGCCGAAAAGGACGCACTTGGCCAGCAATCCCAGCAGCACGCGGAAATCGAATACCGAAGCGATCGTGTTCGAGAAGGGCTGCAGACCGGACACGCTCAGACCGTAAATGGCAAGGTAGGCCAGCAACAGAGTCAGCACGCTGCCCAGGACGGTAAGGCCGATGACGGAGATCACGCCGCCGGCGATGCGAGGCAGGAACTCGAACTGCATGGGTTCGACCCTGCAGTGCGAGAGGGCTTCGAGTTCGTTGTTGACCTTCATCAGCGCCACTTCGGTGTTTATGGCCGAGCCCGAGCGCAGGGCGATGAGCAGCGCGGTGAGGAAGGGCAGCAGTTCCAGCAGCAGCACGCGTATGATCATTTCGGCGGCGGCGTCGAACAGCCCGACATTACGGGCAGTGGACAGGGTGATGGTGATGATGACCCAGGAAATGGCCAGCACATAAATCAGGTAAATGTGCACGATCTGCACGGCCGTGAAGTAGACCTGCTTGACGATGGTGTCGAGCGTGGCGCGGTTCCAGGTGGCGGGGCGCGCCACGGTGGAGAGCACGTCGATGAAGAACACCGTCACGCCGTAGGCGGTGTTCCACCAGCCGACGGCCTTGGCGCCGGTGCGTTCGACGAAATTTAACAGGAACTCCATGCGTTTTCGCGGGGTCTGGAGATTGGGTGCTTGTATTATGCCAATAGCATCAATAAAGTCTGAAAATTGCTTGAAAGCGAGGAGATCGCGATGAAACGCTTATACGGAATTCTTGCGCTGTCGCTGGCCGGCGGCGCGGCCATGGCTGCGCCCGGCGTGGCCCTAAGGGACGAAAACATGCTGTCCCAGCCGAATTCGGCATCCGCCGCCGTCGGCATGGTGTCCAAGGGCATGGCAGTGGACATCACGGCCAAAGAGGGCGGCTGGCTAAAGATCAAGGCCGGCAGCGTGGAAGGCTGGGTGCGCCTGCTGAGCGTGCGTGCCGGGTCGGGCGGCGTCGGCGGCGACGGGCTGGCGGGTGTTGCCGGCCTGGCCGGCGCGGTCACCCAGAAATCCGATCCCAGCCGCGTGGTGGCGGTGGCCGGCGTGCGCGGCCTCAATGAGGAAGACCTCAAAGGTGCAAGATACAGCGCAGCGGAAATGGCGAAGCTCAAGGAATACACCGTGACGCCGGCAAAGGCGAAGGAGTTTGCCGAGAAATCCGGCCTCAAGCGGCAAAAAGTGGCAGCCTTGCCCAATCCGCGCGCCCAGTCTGACACGGATAGCGGGAGTTATTAAATGAAAAAGTCCATATTGATGCTGGCCCTGGCCCTGGGCATTTCTTCCTCGACTGCCGGCCTGGCGCTCGATTTCGGCAAAGTCATCCAGGGGATGGGCCAGATTCCGCAAAAACAGAATGGCAAGACCGGCGGCGTCAGCCTGTTGGGCGAAACCAGCACGCAGGATGAGATCCGCATCGGCCGCCAGGTGTCCGGAAACCTGCTCGGCGCCGCCCCCCTGGTCAAGGATGAAAACCTGCAGCGCTACGTCAATGTGGTCGGGCGCTGGGTGGCGCTGCAAAGCGATCGTCCGCATTTGCCTTGGCATTTCGGCGTGATCGAATCCGAGGACATCAATGCTTTTGCCGCCCCCGGCGGCTTCGTGTTCGTGACCAAGGGGCTGTATAAGCGCCTGAACAACGAGGCCGAGCTTGCCGGCGTGCTGGCGCACGAAATCGCGCATGTCAACGAGAAACATCACCTTAAGCTGCTCAAGCAATCGCAAATGCTCAGCGTGCTGTCGCAGGTCGTGTCGAAAGAGGTCGCCAATGGCGACCAGGCCGTGCAGAACCTGATCGGCAACGGCGCCGAAATGCTGGCGCGCGGCCTCGACAAGGATGCCGAGTACGAGGCCGACCGCATCGGCGTGGTGTTTGCCGCGCGCGCCGGTTACGATGTCTGGGGCTTGCCCACGGTACTGCAGGACATGGCGACCATCAATACCAAGGACAATCGTCTGGCATTGCTGTACAAGACCCACCCGACCGCGGCGGACCGTCTGTCCAATCTGGGAGAAGCCGTGGGCGACCGCTTTGACACCCTGCCCCCGGGCAAGGACTTCGCCGACCGCTTCTACCGCATCCGGTGAAGCAGCAACTCAAAAAATATGCCGTACCGTGGCTGCTCGCCGCGGTATGGCTTGTATTGCTGGTACTGCATGAAACCGCCTTCCTGCGTCTTGGCTTCGTCGAGCGGCTGGACGCGGCGCTGTACGACTTCAGCCTGAAGAACGGCGCGCCGCGCGGACTGGACGACCGCATCGCCATCCTCGATATCGACGAAGCCAGCCTCAAGGAAGTCGGGCGCTGGCCCTGGAGCCGCGACAAGATGGCGGCCATGGTCGAGCGGCTTTACAACGAATACGGCATCGCTGCCATGGGCTTCGACATCATCTTCGCCGAGCCCGACATCAGTTCCGGCATTGCCACGCTCGACCGGCTGGCGAAAGGCGAACTGGCGGATGACCGGCTATTCCTCGCTCGCTACGCGCGGCTGCGCCCCGAGCTCGATTACGACGGGCGCTTCGCCCAGGCCCTGAGCGGCAGGCCCTTGGCGCTGGGCTATTACTTCATCACCCCGGGGCTGCCACAAGGCACCGCGGGGGCGCTGCCGCCGCCGAGTCTTCCGGCCGACGCACTGGGGGAGTTCGGCAGCCAGCTGGTGGAAGCCATCGGCTATGGCGGCAATCTCCGACAGTTCCAGGACGCCGCCGGCATTGCCGGCTATTTCTCGGTGCTGCCCGATGCCGACGGCACCATGCGCAAGCTGCACATGCTCACCCGCTACCAGGGGGGAGTGTATGAGTCCTTCAGTTCCGCCACCTTGCGTGCCGCCTTCGGCGGCGAGGGCCTGAAAGCCGGCGTCGATGAAATCGGCGTGCCAGGCCGCAGCTACCGCCAGCCCTGGATCGATATCGCCGGCATCCGCGTCAACCTCAACGAAGACGGCAGCGCTTGGATACCGTATCGCGCCGGCGCGCCTTTCCCCTATGTGTCGGCCAGGGACGTGCTGACCGGCAAGACCGACAAGGCCGTGCTGGAAAACCGCATCGTGCTGGTCGGCACCACGGCGCCTGGGCTGCTGGATCTGCGCGTGACGCCGTTTTCGGACGCCTTCCCCGGCGTGGAAATCCACGCCCACATGATCGCCGGCATGCTCGATGGCGACACGGCCTACACGCCGCCCTGGTCGAGCGATGCAGTTCTGGTGGTCACCCTGGTTGCCGGCCTGGTGCTGGCATTCGCCTTGCCGCTCATCGGTCCGGTTTATGGCCTGGGGCTCACGCTGCTGCTGCTGGGCGGACTTGGCGGCGGGTATTACGCCGCCTGGCAGCAGCACTGGGTCCTGCCCGCAGCCGCGCCGCTGCTTGCGGTGGTGGGGCTGTACCTGCTGTCCACGGCCTACGGCTTTCTGGCCGAGACCCGCAACAAGCGCCAGATCACCAGGCTGTTCGGCCAGTACGTGCCGCCGGAACTGGCCGACGAGATGAGCCGCGACCCCACGCACTACAGCATGGAAGGGCAATCGCGCGAAATGACCGTGCTGTTCTCCGACATCCGCGGCTTCACCAATTTTTCCGAGAAGCTGCCGCCGACGGAACTGGCCGAGGTGCTCAACAGCTATCTCGGTACCATGACCGCCATTGTGCAGAAGAACCGCGGCACCATCGACAAGTACATCGGCGATGCGGTGATGGCCTTCTGGAACGCGCCGCTCGACATGCCCAACCACGCCGAGGCCGCGGTGCAGACCGCGCTCGACATGCAGGCCGCGCTGCCGGCGCTCAACGAGCAATTTGCAGCACGCGGCTGGCCCGAGGTGAAGATCGGCGTGGGCGTGAACACCGGGCGCATGAGCGTGGGCAACATGGGCTCCGAATTCCGCATGTCCTACACTGTCATGGGCGATGCGGTGAACCTCGGTTCCAGACTGGAAGGCATCACCAAACAGTACGGCGTCGGCATTCTCGCCACCCAGACCACGGTGGATGCGGACCCGCGCCACGTGTTCATGAAAATCGACGAGGTGCGCGTAAAGGGCAAGGAGCAGCCGGTTGCCATTTACGAGCCGCTTGGCCTAAAGGAAACGGTCGATTCTGCCGAGATTAACCGTGCGCAGCGATTTGAACAGGCTTTCGAGGCCTATCGGAAACGTGATTGGGATAGGGCAGAAACTCTGCTGACAGCATTGAATTCCGAATCGCACAGAGCGCTGTACGATATCTACCTGGAGCGCATCGCGCATTTCCGCGAGACGCCACCGCCGGAGGACTGGGATGGCGTTTTCGTTTACACGACCAAATAACAAGACATGAAACTCACCGTGCTGGGTTGCGGCGGCGGCATCGGCAGCGGCGCCCACACCACCTGCTTTCTGCTGGACGACGACGTGCTGATCGATGCCGGCACCGGCATCACCACGCTCAGCCTCGAACAGATGGCGAGGATCGACCATGTCTTCGTCACCCACAGTCACCTCGACCATGTGCTGGGCCTGCCGCTTCTGGTCGATGCCGTGGGCGACCGCCGCGACAGCCCCCTTGTCGTACACGCGCTGCCGGAGACCCTGGAAATCCTCGCCAAGCACCTGTTCAACTGGAAGCTGTGGCCGGATTTTCGCGAAATTCCCGACGGCAACTCGCCCTGGCTCAAGTTCGAGCGCATGCCCATGGGCGCGTCGGTGACGCTGGCAGGGCGAACCCTGACTACCCTGCCTGCGCATCACACCGTGCCGGCCTGCGGCTATCGGCTGTCGAACGGCCGGCAGAGCCTGGTGTTCACCGGCGATACCTACCACAGCGATGCGCTCATGCATGCGCTGAACGAAATGACCGACCTTCGCGACCTCATCATCGAGACCTCGTTCGAGAACGAATTGCGCGATATCGCCCTGGCTGCCATGCACCACTGGCCGCATTCGCTGGAGCAGGAATTGAAGCACCTCAAAATCAACCCCCGGATCTGGATCACCCACCTCAAGCCCGGTAATCAGGATGCCATCATGGCCGAACTCAGAACCGCCATTCACGGGCGCGAACTTGCGCCCCTCAGGCAGGGACAGGTGATCGAATGGTAGGCGGCAGCGAGGCCGGCACGCCCGACGCCCTGCTGCTGATGACCGGCGGTTGCCCGCATTGCCCGGCCGTCTTGCAGGCGCTGACCGGCCTATTGAAGGAGGGCGTGATCGGCCGCCTCGAAGTCATCAACGTCGCGGTGCACATCGAGGAAGCGGAATCGCGCGGCGTGCAGTCGGTGCCCTGGATCAGGATAGGGCCGTTCGAAGTGGAAGGCGTGGCCACCCCGGGCAAGCTGCGCGAACTCGCGCAGGGCGTGAACGACGACAAGGTGTTCGATGCCTGGTTGCTGGAGACGCTGAAAGCCGGCAAGCGGCAGAAATTCGAAGCGCTGGTGAAGCGGGAACCGCAGCGCATCCACGCGCTGGCGCGCATGATGAGGAATCCCGAGGCCAGCATGGCGGTCCGCCTCGGCATCGGTGCCATTCTGGAAGAGTTCCGGGGCACGGGCTACAGCGAGCCGCTGGTGCCGGAGTTGGCGGAAATGCTGAGTTCGGACGATCGCCTGCTGCGTGCCGACGCCTGCCATTTTCTTACCCTCATCGGCACCGAGGCGGTTCGCCCCTTCATGCTGGCCTGCGTCGATGACGACGACCCGGAAATCCGCGAAACGGCGGAAGAGTGGCTGGCGGAGAACCTGCCGGTCTAGCAGCCTGTCGGACTTGAGGCTGATCTACTGCGCCGCTGGGAAGAGCGGTCCATTTTTGGCTTGCGCCGAAACTCGCAAGCTCGTTGTCCCCGATTTCTCGTTGCATAGACCCGCTATGCGCCTCGAAATCGTGAAAAACTGTCCTCGCTCTCCCACCCGGCTCGCTACGATCGCTCAAGTCCGACAGGCTGCTAGCCTGGCCTGGCCTACATCTTGACCACGTGCACGTTGGTGAGCGTCCTGCCCAGGAAACGTTCGCCGATGGTCTGGAATCTCAGCGGCACATCGGTAACGAAGAAGTCATAGCGCGGCGGTGTGGGGCCTGGATTGGCGAGGCCTTTTTCGTTCAGCACCGCGGCCGCCTGTTCGGCCATGGCCTCGGCCGAATCCACCAGCTTCACGCCCGGCCCGCTGACTTCATGAAGGAGCGGCTTCAGGAGCGGGTAATGGGTGCAGCCCAGCACCATGGTGTCGATCTTCTCAGCCAACAGCGGGCGCAGGTATTCCTTCGCAGTGAGGCGCGTGACCTCGTGCTCCAGCCAGCCTTCCTCCACCAGCGGCACGAACAGCGCGCAGGCCTGCGAGTAGATGCGCGAGTCGGGCGCGTAGTCGTGGATGGCGCGCGCATAGGCATTGCTGTTGATGGTGGTGGGCGTGCCGATGACGCCGATGCGCCTGCCGTCCCTGGCCGCCGCGGCGCCGGCATCGATCACGTCCAGCACCGGCACCGGCGAGAGGTCGCGCACCACTTGTGCGGCGACGGCGGCCATGGTATTGCAGGCGATGATCAGCAGCTTGACGTCCTTTTCCAGCAGGAACTCGGCGATCTGGGTGGTGAAGTGAGAAATCGTCTCCACCGACTTCACGCCGTAGGGCACGCGCGCCGTGTCGCCGAAATAGGTGATGTTCTCGAACGGCAGCCGCTCCATCAGCGCACGCACGACGGTGAGGCCGCCGATGCCGGAATCGAATACGCCAATTGATCGGTTTGGACCCAGCGTTTGCTCCCTCTCCCTCTGGGAGAGGATTGGGGTGAGGGAGGAGTGTGCGTTGCTGGACATGCGTGGCAAGATAGTGGCTGCGAATACCGCATTCTACCCGTGGCGCAGCGCAGCGGCACGGAGAGCTTGAGCAAGGAGTATTCATGGGCGTATGCAATTGCGGCACGGCTTGCGAGGCCGCGCCAACCCACCCCGGTTACCGGCGCGCCTTGTGGGTGGCGCTGGTGCTGAACGCGCTGATGTTCGGCGTGGAGATCGTGGCCAGCTTCAAGGCGGAGTCGGTGTCGCTGCTCGCCGACGCCATAGACTTTCTCGGCGATGCCGGCAATTACGCCGTGGCGCTGTTCGTGCTGGGCCTGGCGCCGGTGTGGCGCTCGCGCACGGCGCTGTGGAAAGGCTGGCTGATGGTGGGTTACGGCGTGTTCGTGCTGGGCAAGTCGGTCTGGCAATGGACGGCCGGCATCGTGCCCGAGCCTTTCATCATGACCTGGGTGAGCCTGCTGGCACTGGCGGTCAACATCGGCGTCGCGCTGCTGCTTTATGCCCACCGCAACGGCGATGCGCAGGCGCGCTCGGTCTGGCTGTGCTCGCGCAACGATGCTGTGGGCAACCTGGCGGTGATCGGCGCGGCAGGCGGGGTATGGGCATTGGGGCAGGGATGGCCTGATATCGCTGTGGCGCTGGTGCTGGGCGGGCTGGGCCTGACCTCAGGAATCTCGGTGATTCGGCATGCGCTGCGAGAGCTGCGCATGAATTAGCGTGAAACGGTGACAAGTGACGGGCCTGGGTGGAACGGTGCCGCCGCGATGGTTTTTTGTCACCTGTCACTTGTCACTGCGTGCGCCCTGAAGCCGGGCGAGCGCCCAGGCCACGTGTTCGCGCACCAGTGCCGAGGGGTGCCGGCTGCGCGCATCGAGTGCGGCGATGATCTCGGGCGAAGCTTGCGCATTCCCGAGCGCCACGGCGATATTCCTCAGCCACCTTTCATGCCCGATGCGGCGGATGGCTGAGCCTTCCATGCGCTTGAGGAAGGTTTCTTCGTCCCAGGAAAAAAGATCGACCAGCGATGCGGCATCCAGACCGTGGCGCGGCGCAAAATCCGCCAGTGCGGACGGCGCGGCCTCGCGGTTCCACGGGCAGGCGAGCTGGCAGTCGTCGCAGCCGTAAATGCGGTTGCCCAGCAGCGGCCGCAGCTCTAGCGGGATGCTGCCCTTGTGCTCGATGGTGAGATAGGAAATGCAGCGCCGCGCATCCAGCACGTAGGGCGCGACGAAGGCGCGCGTGGGGCAGGCGTCGAGGCAGGCGGAGCAGGTGCCGCAATGGGCGGGGGCCGCTTCGTCCGGGGGCAGCGGCAGGCTGGCGTAAATCTCGCCGAGGAAGAAATACGAACCCGCTTCGCGGTTCAGGAGCAGGGTGTGCTTGCCGCGCCAGCCCAGTTTCGTCTGCGCCGCCAGCGCTACTTCCATGACCGGGGCGGAATCGGTGAACACCCGGTAGCCGAATGGCCCGATGGCGGTCTCGATGCGTGTTGCCAGCTTCCGCAGGCAATCGCGCAGCACCTTGTGGTAGTCGCGGCCGAGGGCATAACGGGAGACGTAGGCCAGTGCCGGGTCATTCAGCACTTCGCTCGCGGGCGCGGCATCCTGTGGCCAGTAGGGCAGGCGCGCAGTGATCACGCTCGCGGTGCCTGGCACCAGTTCGTGCGGGCGTGTGCGCTTGCTGCCGTGCGCGGCCATATAATCCATGTCACCCTGATAGCCCTGATCCAGCCAGCGCAGCAAATTTTGCTCGGCTCCCTGCAGCGCAATGCCGCTGATGCCGATATCGGCAAAGCCCAGTTCGCGTCCCCAGGTGCGGATGTCCTGAGCCAGTTTCGTATAGTCGACCGAATCATGCATAAACCCGATGATACCGCCGTCATGACCGTGCCGTTGCCCGACGAGGCGGCGACGCTGGCGCTCGGCGCCTGGCTTTCCGGCCGCCTGAAACCCGGTTGGGTGGTGTACCTGCGCGGCGACCTTGGCGCGGGCAAAACCACCCTGGTCAGGGGGCTGTTGAGGGCGCTGGGTTATGAGGGGCGTGTCAAAAGTCCAACATATACCCTGGTCGAATCTTACGAATTATCTAGATTTATCTTGCAACACTATGATTTGTATAGGATGATGAATCCAAGAGAGTGGCTGGATGCAGGCTTTAGGGATGACTGCAAGGCCGGCACACTTTGCATGGTGGAATGGCCTGAGAAAGCCCAAGGCATGCTGCCCGGCCCGGATCTGGAAATTCGGCTCGAGCCGGCAGGCGAAGGCAGGACTGCGCACATCGAGGCGCTTTCCGCACGAGGCAGAAAGGAGATGCAGGCATGGCGGGGATACAAAGAGTCCTCACCGCATGGCTGATGCTGCTGTTGCTCAACACGGGCGTTTGGGCGGGCACGCTGACGGCTGCCCGCATGTGGCCTTCGCCCGACTACACCCGCGTCACGCTTGAATCCGACGCCCCGCTGAACTTCAGGTTCTTCACGCTGGGCAATCCCGAACGCCTGGTGGTCGACATCGAGGGCCTCGCCCAGAGCGAAACCCTGGCCGGCCTGCCTGCGCTCATCACGCCGGCCGATCCCTATGTCGCCAATGTGCGCAGCGGCCTCAACCGTCCCGGCGTGATGCGCCTGGTATTCGACCTCAAGACCCGGGTCAGGCCGTCGGTTTTCGCCCTGAACCCCATGGGCGAGTATGGCCACCGCCTGGTCATCGACCTGTATGCGGCCGCATCCTCGGAAAGCCTGGCGGCCGACCGCGCCGTGCCGGGCGGAAGCGGATCTGCCGGCGTGCCCGCATCTGCCGGCAATTCGGCCAGCGCGTTCAACCGCCTCATCCTGGTCGCCATCGATGCCGGGCACGGCGGCGAAGACCCCGGCGCGATCGGTGCAAACGGCAGCCGGGAAAAGCACATCACCCTGAAGGTGGCGAAGAAGCTCAAGGAAAAGATCGACGCCGAGCCCAACATGCGCGCCTACCTCACCCGCGACGGCGACTATTTCATCCCCCTGCACGAGCGCGTGAACAAGGCGCGCGCGGTCAAGGCCGATCTTTTCGTGTCGGTGCATGCCGACGCCTTCATGCGTCCCGAGGCGCGCGGCTCGTCGGTGTTCGCACTGTCCGAAAACGGTGCCAGTTCCGCCGCGGCGCGCTGGCTGGCCAAGCGCGAGAACGATGCCGACCTCATCGGCGGCGTCAACATCGACGTCAAGGACAAGTACCTCAAGCGCACCCTCATCGATCTGTCGCAGACCGCCACCATCAACGACAGCCTGCGCCTTGCCGATTACGTGCTCAAGGAAATCGGCGAGATCAACTCCCTGCACAAGGACGATGTCGAGCAGGCTGGTTTTGCCGTGCTGAAGGCGCCGGACATTCCCTCCATCCTGGTCGAGACGGCCTTCATCTCCAACCCGGAAGAGGAAAAGCGCCTGAACGACGAGGCCTACCAGGACAAGCTCGCCGGCGCGATTCTTTCAGGCATCAAGGCCTACTTCGACAAGCATCCGCCTGCGGGCAGGACCAAGGTCGCGCGCGAAATGTAAAGCGGCCTGACGCTCCCGCTGCGGTCAGCCGGGAATGCGCCATGCCGAATATAATTCGGCATGCGCGCCATAAAGGTTCTTCCCGACATTCTCATTTCCCAGATCGCCGCCGGCGAGGTCGTCGAGCGGCCCGCTTCGGCCTTGAAGGAACTGATCGAAAACAGCCTTGACGCCGGCGCGACGAAAATCGACATCCGGCTGGAGCAGGGCGGCGCCAGGCTGCTGTCGGTGCAGGACGACGGCGCCGGCATCACCGCCGACGAGCTGCCGCTCGCGCTGGCGCGCCATGCCACCAGCAAGATCGGCGCACTGGAGGACCTCGAACGCGTGTCCAGCCTGGGGTTTCGCGGCGAGGCACTGGCCAGCATGTCTTCTGTGGCGCGCGTGTCGCTTGCCAGCCGCAGCCGCAATGCTGCGCACGCGCACCGGATCGAGGCCGAAGGCGCGGCGCCCGGGGTGGTCAAACCGGCCGCCCTGGCTTCCGGCACCACGGTCACCGTGGCCGACCTGTTCTTCAATACCCCTGCGCGGCGCAAGTTCCTCAAATCCGAAGCCACCGAATATGCCCATTGCGCCGAAGTCGTGCGGCGCATGGCGCTGTCGCGTCCGGACGTGGCGTTCACCCTTGTGCACAACGGACGCGTGCAATTGCGCCACCCGTCACAGGCACTGGACGAGCGCATCGGCGCGGTACTGGGCGAGGATTTCGTCGCCGCCGCGGTTTCCGTGGACGAACAGGCCGGCCCCATGCGACTCATGGGCATGGCCGCGCTGCCGGCCTATTCCAAAAGCGGACGCGAGGCCCAGTACGTCTTCGTCAACGGCCGCTTCGTGCGCGACAAGCTGGTCGCGCATGCCCTGCGCGAAGCCTATCGCGACATCCTGCATCACGACCGCCATCCGGCCTATGCGCTGTTCTTCGCCTTGCCGCCGGAAGGCGTGGACGTGAACGTGCATCCGGCCAAGACCGAGGTGCGCTTTCGCGATCCGCGCGGCGTGCACCAGTTCCTGTTCCATGCCATCGAGCGCGCGCTGTCCGGCAGCGCGGCGAAAAGCCGCGAGGGCGTGCACCAGGCGCCGTTGCAACACGGCGACGATGTAGCCCCCATGCCGCAGACCCCTTCGGCGCCGCCCCAGTCCTGGCGCGGCAGCCAGGCGGGCATGCCGCTTGCTGTGCGCGAGACGCTGGCCATGTACGAGACCCTGACGCGCGAGTCCGCAACCGCTCCTGCCGCAGACGAGGCCGAACACGATTACCCCCTCGGCTTCGCGCTCGGCCAGCTGCACGGCATCTACGTGCTGGCGCAGAACGCCAGGGGGCTGGTGCTGGTCGACATGCATGCCGCGCACGAGCGCGTGGTGTATGAAAAGCTGAAATCCGCGCTCGACGCGAGGCGCGTGCCGACCCAGGCTTTGCTGATTCCGGTCACCGTGACGGCCGACGAGCGCGATGTCGCCGCCATCGGCGACCACCATGAGGCGCTGGCCGGCATCGGCTTCGACATCCATCCCATCGCCGCCAACGCCGTCGCCGTGCGCGCGGTGCCGGCGCTGTTGAAGGATGCAGATCCGCTCGCGCTGACGCGCGACCTCTTGCGCGAAATCCGCGAATACGGCGTCAGCCGGCTCATTACCGAGCGGCGCAACGAGCTGCTTGCCACGCTCGCCTGCCACGGCGCGGTGCGCGCCAACCGCAAACTCAGCATTCCGGAGATGAATGCGCTATTAAGAGAAATGGAAGCCACCGAGCGCGCCGGGCAGTGCAACCACGGCCGCCCCACCTGGTTTCAGGTGAGCCTCGCCGACCTGGACAAGTGGTTTCGGCGCGGGGAGTAGTCTATTTACCTTGCGGTATATTCACCGCGGTTCGCGGTGGGCGCAGAGAAAAACACCCCTTGAACAAAGAGGACAAGAGGACAAGAGGGCTATCAAGAGCAGAGAGCTTGCTCATGTCCTCCTGTCCTCTTTGTTCGTGTCTGGGTTTTCCTTGCCTACTCCGAGACAGCTGCGAATTCCACGAATGCTCCAGTTATCGGCTTTCTTCGCGGAATCGTATAATTGATCACAAATCTTGTGTCTAAACTCTAAAAATGAACACCTCAGCGAATTCCGAATATCTCGTCATCACCGCCAACGGCGAGGACCGCGTCGGCCTGGTCGAGCGCTTCACCAACCGCATCCTCGATGCCGGCGCCAACATCGAAGCCAGCCGCATGGCGGTGCTGGGCGGGCAGTTTGCCATCCTCATGCTGGTGTCGGGGCCGTGGAACGCGTTATCCAAGCTGGAGGACCTCATGCCTTCCATCAGCGAGCAGCTGAACCTCGCCATCGTGTGCAAGCGCACGCGCGAGCGCGCGACGACTACGCCCATGGTGCCGTATCACGTGGAGGTGGTGGCCATGGACCACCCGGGCATCGTCAACAAGCTGTCCAGCTTCTTTGCGCGGCGCGGCATCAACATCGAGGAGCTCAACACCAGCGCCTACCCGGCGGCGCATACCGGCACGCCCATGTTTTCGGTGCAGATGACCGTCGGCATCCCTGCCGGCACGCATTTCTCCACCTTGCGCGGCGATTTCCTCGACTACTGCGACGACCTCAATCTCGACGGCACGTTGGAACCGTCGCGGATCTGAAGGGCGCCGGCATGCGGGGTGGGAGGGGCTTGAAACCGCCTCTGTCCGCCCCTAGTTTTCGTCCCACTGGTTTGCACTTTGATGGGAGAAAAAGACATGTCAGACACCGGCAGCAAGGAAGTCGGCAAGGAAACATTGGGTTTCCAGGCCGAAGTCAGGCAGCTTCTGCAGCTGATGATCCACTCCTTGTATTCCAACAAGGACATTTTCCTGCGCGAGCTGATATCAAACGCTTCCGACGCCGCCGACAAGCTGCGCTTCGAAGCGCTTGCCGACCCGGCGCTGCTCGAGAACGAGCCGGACCTTAAAATCCGTATCGCCTTCGACCGCGCGGCGCGCACGCTCACGATCAGCGACAACGGCATCGGCATGAGCCGCCAGGAGGTCATCGATCATATCGGCACCATCGCCAAATCCGGCACGCGCGAATTCTTCTCGCAATTGTCCGGCGACCAGAAAAAGGATGCCGCGCTGATCGGCCAGTTCGGCGTGGGCTTTTACTCCGCCTTCATCGTCGCCGACAGGGTGACCCTCACCACCAGACGTGCCGGCCTCACCGCCGAGCACGGCGTGCGCTGGGAATCCGCGGGAGAGGGTGACTACACCCTGGAAACCGTGGAAAAGCCGGCGCGCGGCACCGAGATCGTGCTGCATCTCAGGGAAGGCGAGGACGAATATCTTTCCGACTGGAAACTCAAGTCCATCATCCGCAAGTATTCCGACCACATCACCTTGCCCATCGTGATGAAGAAGACGGAATGGAAGGACGGCGTCGAGGTGCCCGCGGACGAGGACGAAACCGTCAACAAGGCCTCGGCCCTGTGGGCGCGTCCCAGGAAAGAGATCAGCGACGACGAATACAAGGAGTTCTACAAGCACGTCGCCCACGACTTCGAGCCGCCGCTCGCCTGGTCGCACAACCGCGTCGAGGGCAAGCAGGAATACATCTCGCTGCTCTACATTCCGTCACACGCGCCCTTCGACCTTTATGACCGCGAGCGCAGGCATGGGATAAAACTGTACGTGCGCCGCGTCTTCATCATGGACGACGCCGAGCAGCTGATGCCCGCGTATCTGCGCTTCGTCCGCGGCGTCATCGATACCTCCGACCTGCCGCTTAATGTCTCGCGCGAGATCCTGCAGTCGAGCAAGGACATCGAGGCCATCCGCTCCGGCTCGGTCAAAAAGGTGCTCGGCATGCTCGAAGACCTGGCGGCGAACCAGCCCGAGCAATATGCCGTCTTCTGGAAGGAGTTTGGCCGCGTCCTGAAGGAAGGGCCGGGCGAGGATTTCGCCAACCGTGAGAAGATCGCAGGGCTGCTCCGCTTTGCCTCCACCCATGCCGATACCGATGCGCAAGTGGTCTCGCTCAAGGACTACATCGGCCGCATGAAGGAAGGCCAAAGCGCGATCTACTACATTACCGCCGACAGCTTCTTTGCTGCGAAACACAGCCCGCACCTCGAAATCTTCCGCAAGAAGGGCATCGAAGTCCTGTTGCTGTCCGATCGCGTCGACGAATGGCTGGTTTCCAATCTGCATGAATTCGACGGCAAACCGTTGAAGTCGGTGGCCAGAGGCGGGCTCGATCTCGGCGCGCTGGAGGACGAGGCCGAGAAGACGGCGCAGAAGGAAGCCGAGGAATCGATGAAGCCCTTCATCGAGCGCATCAAGTCCGCGCTCGGCGAGCGCGTGAAGGACGTGCGTGTCACCCACCGCCTCACTGATTCGCCTGCCTGCCTGGTCAGCGGCGAGGGAGACATGAGCGCAAATCTCGCACGCCTTCTGAAGGCCGCCGGTCAGTCCGCGCCCACCGTGAAACCCACACTGGAAATCAACCCGGCCCATGCCCTGGTCGCGCGCATGAACGGCGAATCCGACGAAGGCCGCTTCGCCGACTGGGCCAACCTGCTGTTCGAGCAGGCGTTGCTGGCGGAGGGAGGCCAGCTGGACGACCCGGCGAGTTTCGTGCGGCGACTGAATGGCCTGCTGGCCATGCTGCCGGAGAAGCAATGAATCCGGCTGGCCTCAAGCCAGGCCGGGCTTGCTGCGGCGGTAGGCCACGACGTGATCCACCGCCAGCTTGATGCCGATTTTTTCGCCGATGGCATGGTCGTGGTGCGAAGGCACCAGCGACAGCGCACGAGCGCCGCTGGGCAGCCTGAGGGTGTAGAGGAATTCGGCGCCGCGGAAGGCCTTGTTTTCCACTTCCGCCATCAGCAGGCTTTCGTCGTCATGCACGATGTCGTCCGGCCTGAGCAGTACGTCTACATAACAATCGTTCACGCATTGCTCGCAGCCGGTGGCGTCGCAGTCGGTGGGGATCATGCCGTGCAGCACGCCCAGTTCGATTTCCACCATTTGGTTGTTCAGCACCATGCCCGGCAGGAACACGCCCTGGCCGACGAAGTCGGCAACGAAGCGGTTGGCGGGCCGGTGGTAGAGGTTGTAGGGCGTGTCCCACTGCTGGATGGTGCCCTCGTGCATCACGCCGACCACGTCGGCGAGCGCAAAGGCCTCGTGCTGGTCGTGGGTCACGATCAGCGCGGTCATGCCCTCGCGCCGCAGGATGTCGCGCACTTCCAGCGACAGTCGCTCGCGCAGTTCCACGTCCAGATTGGAGAACGGCTCGTCCATCAGCAAAAGGCGCGGCTTGGGCGCCAGGGCGCGCGCCAAGGCCACGCGCTGCTGCTGGCCGCCTGAGAGCTGGTGCGGGTACTTGTTGGCCGTGTCGAGCAGGCCGGTCAAGGCCAGCAGCTCGTCCACGCGCTGTTGCCTCGCCTCCTTGCCGAGGGCGCCAAGACCGAAGGCAATGTTGCCCGCCACGGTAAGGTGCGGAAACAGCGCATAGTCCTGGAACACCATGCCGATCCGGCGTTTCTCCGGCGGGGTGAGGCGCGCCGGGCTGCTCACGGTTTCGCCGCCGATTTCGATGTGGCCGGCGGCGACGGGCTCGAAGCCGGCGATGCAGCGCAGCACCGTGGTCTTGCCGCAGCCCGAGGGGCCGAGCAGGCAGCCGATCCGCCCCGGCAAGAGGTCGAAGGACAGGTTCTTCACCACTTCGCGCGGGCCGTAGGCCTGTGAGACCCGGTCGAGTTTAAGCATTGGCATCGTCTCCTCGGCCGGCCAGGAAAATGATGGGGACGAGGCCGGCCAGTATGATGGCGACCGAGGGCAGGGCGGCGCGTTCCCACTCGCCCTCGGAAGTCATCTCGAATACCCGTACCGCCAGCGTGTCCCAGCCGAAAGGCCGGGTCATCAGGGTGATGGGCATTTCCTTCATGATGTCGACGAAGGCCAGCGCCGCGGCGGTGAACAGGCTGGCTTTCAGCATGGGCAGGTGCACGCGCGACAAGAGCGCCAGCGTGCTCGTGCCCATTACGCGCGCGGCCTCGTCGATGTTGCGCGTGACGCGCTGCAGCCCCGAGTCCACCGGCCCGAAACCGACTGCCAGAAAGCGCACGGCATAGGCCAAAAGCATCACCAGGAGCGTACCTTTCAGCACCTCGGAGCCCTGCCAGCCCTGGGTCTTGAGCAGGTCGATGATGATGTTGTCGAGCCAGGCCACGGGAATGAAGATGCCGACCGCCAGCACCGTGCCCGGGAAGGCATAGCCGATGGTCGCCACTCTTTGCACCACCGGCATCCAAGGGCCGGGTCGTTGCCGGCCGGCATAGCCCAGCAGTAGGGCGAGTGTGCAGACGATGGCCGCACCCAGCCCGGACAGCATGAGCGAGTTGCGCACGAACTCCCAGTAGCGGCTGTCGAGGTCGGTGGCGCTGGCAGTCCCGGCCCACAGCAACAGCTGTACCAGCGGAATCAGAAAGGCGACTGCGAACACCAGGCCGGCGTAGAAAGTGGCGCCGAGCGCCTGCCCGCGCGAAAGGCGGATGCGGTTGTGGCCGGCGGCGCGGCCGACGCCGGCGTACTTCATGTGGCTGCGCGTGCGCTGCTCCGCCAGCGCCAGGATCAGCACGAACAGGATGAGGATGGAGGAAAGCTGTGAAGCGGCCGACAGCGAGAACAGCGAGAACCAGGCCTTGTAGATGGCGGTGGTGAAAGTGTCGTAGTTGAAAATGGCCACGGTGCCGAAATCAGCGAGCGTTTCCATCAATGCCAGCGCAAGGCCCGCGGCGATCCAGGGACGCGCCATCGGCAGCGCCACGCGGCGAAAGCCCTGCCAGCGGTTGAGTCCCAGCGATTGCGCCGCTTCCAGCGCCGCGCGACCCTGGGTAAGGAAGGCGTTGCGCGCGATGAGATAGACGTAAGGGTAGAGCGCCAGCGACATGACGAAAATGACGCCGCCGCGCGAGCGGATCTGCGGCAGCTGCATGGGGCCGAACAGCTCGCGCAGCCAGGTCTGCAAGGGGCCGGTATAGTCGAGCAGGCCGATCATGACGAAGGCCAGCACGTAGGCCGGGACGGCCAATGGAAGGAGCAGCGCCCAGGAGTAGAACTTCCTGCCCGGAAATTCGCACATGGCGGTGAGCCAGGCGAGCGACACGCCCAGCACCGTGACGCCGATGCCCACGCCCAGCAGCAGCCAGAATGTGTTGGAAAGCAGTTCCGGCAGCACGAACTCGGTGAGATGGCCGAGGATGTCGGCCTCGGGCTTGAGCCACGAGGAAAAGATCACCGCCACCGGAACCACGGTCAAAAGCGCGATCGCGAGCGCGATCACGCCCCAGCCGCCGATGTGCGGAAAAGCAAAAACGCCCGCTGTCGGGGCGGGCGTCCTGGCGGACAAGACGGAAGTATCGGCAGGCATGGGCCGGATTATATCCTCCCGGCTGGCGCGGCTTACTTGTAACCCGCGCGGTCCATCAGCTTCACCGCCTTGGCCTGCAAGGCGCCGGCCTGCTTCACGTTGATCAGATTCTGCCTGAAGCCGCCCCAGGCGGCCACGCTTTCGGCCGGCTTGACCCTGGGGTTGACCGGATATTCCAGATTGCCGTCGGCGTAGAGGTTCTGCGCCTTTTCCGAGGACAGCCATTCCAGCAGCCGGATCGCGCCATCCGGGTTCCTGGCGTGGCGCGTCACGCCTGCGCCGGAAATGTTCACGTGCACCCCGGCATCCCTGGCCTTGAGATTCTGGTTGGGCCAGAAGATGGCCAGCGGCAGGTTCGGCTTCTTCTTCATCAGGCGGCCGAAATAATAGGTGTTGACCAGGGTCACGTCGCACTGGCCGGCGGCAACGGCCTCCATGGCCTTGGTGTCGTCGGGGAAGGGCGGGGCGGCGAGGTTGGCGACCCAGCCTTGCACGATGTCCTCGGTTTTCGCTTCGCCGTATTCGTGGATCATCATCGCCACCAGCGACTGGTTGTAGACCTTCTTGGACGTGCGCAGGCACAGGCGGCCTTTCCATTTCGGATCGGCGAGGTCTTCGTAAGTGGACAGTTCGGACGGCTTGACGCGATCCTTGTTGTAAACGATGGTGCGGGCGCGGATGGACAGGCCGAACCATTCATTGTCGGGATCGCGCAGGTGGGCCGGCACGTTGGCTTCGAGCACCCTGGATTTCACCGGACGCAGCAGCCCCTCTTCGGATGCCTGCCACAGGTTGCCGGCATCCACCGTCATCAGCATGTCTGCCGGGGTGTTGGCGCCCTCGGCCTTGAGGCGGGCGAGCAGCGGGCCTTCCTTGTCGGTGACGAATTTCACCTTGACGCCGGTTTCTTTGGTGTAGGCGTCGAACAGCGGCTTGATCAATTGTTCGTTGCGGGCGGAATAGACCACGACCTCCTCGGCCGACACCGCGGTCAGGGCCAGTACGGCGATGAGGCCGCCGGCCAGTTTGCTCATCATGTTGCGCATGTTTGGCTCCTTGAAAAAATGGTTTGGGGCCGAAGCCGGCCCTGGCTGGGGACCATTCTATACGCAAATGAGAACAATTATCAATATTTTTACAAAGAGGACATGAGGACAAGAGGAAAACCTCATTCCCTCGAATCGTTTGTTAGTCGTCTTCCTCCTGTCCTCTTGTCCTCTTTGTTCGATTTTCCGAATATCTAAAGAGTGGCAACCCGCATCGAGAGGTCCACCGCCCGCACGTGCTTGGTCAGGCTGCCGATGGAAATGCGCTGCACGCCGGTTTCGGCTACGGCGCGGATGTTGTCCAGTGTGATGTTGCCGGACGCCTCGAGCACCGCGCGGCTGCGTGTCAGCGCCACGGCTTGACGCAGGTCGTCGAGGCTGAAGTTGTCGAGCAGAATCAGCCTGGCGCCTGACGTCAGGGCCTGTTCCAGTTCGTCCAGGTTTTCCACCTCAATCTGGATCGGCACCCCAGCGTCGAGCGCGAACGCCGCCTTGAGCACCTCGGCGATACCGCCGGCTGCCAGGATGTGGTTTTCCTTGATGAGGATGCCGTCGTACAGGCCTGCGCGCTGGTTCGCGCCGCCGCCCGCGCGCACTGCGTATTTCTGCGCCAGTCTCAACCCCGGCAGGGTCTTGCGTGTATCCATGAGCATCGCGCCGGTGCCGGCGATGGCCTCGGCGTAGCGTCGGGTAAGCGTGGCGGTGCCGGAAAGGGTTTGCAGAAAATTGAGCGCGACCCGCTCGGCCGAGAGCAGGGCACGGGCGTTGCCTTCGATGTCGCACAAGAGCTGATCGGCATGGATGGGCTCGCCCTCGCGCACGTGCCAGCGGATCAGGACTTCGGCATCGAGCGCACGAAAACAGGCCTCGAACCAGGCCTTGCCGCACAGCACCGCATCCTCGCGGCCGACGACGCGCGCACGGGCGCGGCGGTCTGCGGGCAGCAGGCTTGCAGTGAGGTCGCCCGTGCCGATATCCTCTTCGAGGGCGGCGGCCGTGTTCAGCAGCACGGCCTCCTGCAGCCTGCGGGTTTCTTCGGGGGAGAGGCCGGAAATGAAGGGAAATGTATTCATGCTGCAATTATCCGGAAATCAGGCCGCAGAAGGCACGGAAATCTTGCAAACAAAGAGGACAGGAGGACAAGAGGAAAATCTCATTTCCCGGAATCGTTTCGTAGTCGTCTTCCTCCTGTCCTCTTGTCCTCTTTGTTCGATTTTCCGAATATCTAAAGACATGAGGACAAGAGGAAAACCTCATTCCCTCGAATCGTTTGTTAGTCGTCTTCCTCCTGTCCTCTTGTCCTCATTATTGTGCAAAAGCTCGCTTGAAAAAGCCGCCGGCTTCCCCACATTGACGATAGTGCCAATTTTTCCGAAAGCGGGACATCGATGCGTTTCGACAAACTCACCACCCAATTCCAGCAAGCCTTCGCCGATGCACAAAGCTATGCCGTCGGCTCCGACCAGCAGTTCATCGAGCCTTTGCACCTCATGGCCGCGCTCCTGGACCAGGAAGGCGGCGGCGCTTCCGGCCTTCTGGTCCGCGCCGGCGCGCGCGTGCCGGCGCTGAAGAAAGGCATCGAGGAAGCCATCGCGCGCCTGCCCAAGGTCGAGGGACACGGCGGCGAGGTCACCATCTCGCGCGACTTGAACAACCTCTTGAACCTCACCGACAAGGAAGCGCAAAAGCGCGGCGACGCCTTTATTGCCAGCGAACTCTTTCTGCTGGCCGCGCTGGAGGACAAGGGCGAACTGGGCCGGTTGATGAAGCAGCACGGCGTGACCCGGGCGGCGCTGGAAGCCGCCATCAACGTCGTGCGCGGCGGCGAAGCGGTGCAAAGCCAGGAGGCCGAAGGGAGCCGCGAGGCGCTGAAGAAATATACCGTCGACCTCACCGAGCGCGCGCGTGCCGGCAAGCTCGATCCGGTCATCGGCCGCGACGACGAGATCCGCCGCGTGGTGCAGATCCTGCAGCGCCGCACCAAGAACAACCCGGTGCTGATCGGCGAGCCCGGCGTGGGCAAGACCGCGATCGTCGAAGGTCTGGCCCAGCGCATCGTCAACGGCGAGGTGCCCGAGACCTTGAAGGACAAGCGCGTGCTGGTGCTGGACATGGCCGGCCTCCTGGCCGGCGCCAAGTACCGCGGCGAGTTCGAGGAGCGCCTGAAAGCCGTGCTGAAGGAAGTGGCGCAGGATGAAGGCCGCATCATCCTCTTCATCGACGAGATCCACACCATGGTCGGCGCCGGCAAGGCTGAAGGCGCCATGGATGCCGGCAACATGCTCAAGCCCGCGCTCGCGCGCGGCGAGCTGCACTGCATCGGCGCTACCACCCTGGATGAATACAGGAAATACATCGAGAAGGACGCCGCGCTCGAACGCCGCTTCCAGAAAGTGATGGTGGACGAGCCCAGCGTGGAAGACACCATCGCCATCCTGCGCGGCCTGCAGGAGAAGTACGAACTGCACCACGGTGTGGAGATCACCGACCCGGCCATCGTCGCCGCGGCCGAACTCTCGCATCGCTACATCACCGACCGCTTCCTGCCCGACAAGGCCATCGACTTGATCGACGAGGCAGCCAGCCGCATCAAGATGGAAATCGATTCCAAGCCTGAGTCCATGGACCGCCTCGACCGCCGTCTGATCCAGCTCAAGATCGAGCGTGAGGCGGTGAAGAAGGAAAAGGACGAGGCCTCGCAAAAGCGCCTCGCGCTGATCGAAGATGAAATCGCGCGCCTGGAGAAGGAATACGCCGACCTCGAGGAAGTGTGGAGGGCGGAAAAGGCCCAGGTGCACGGCGCCGCCCACATCAAGGAAGAAATCGACCGCTTGAAGATCGAGATGGCCGAGCTGCAGCGCAAGGGCCAGTTCGACAAGCTTGCGGAAATCCAGTACGGCAAGCTACCGCAGCTGGAAGCGCAGCTCAAGCACGCGGAAGCCGGCGGCGAAGGCGCGAAGCTGAAACTTTTGCGCACGCAAGTGGGCGCGGAAGAAATCGCCGAGGTTGTGAGCCGCGCGACCGGAATACCGGTGTCCAAGATGATGGAAGGCGAGCGCGACAAGCTCATGCACATGGAAGAGAAGCTGCACGAGCGCGTGGTCGGGCAGGACGAAGCCGTGCGCCTGGTGTCGGACGCCATCCGCCGCTCGCGCGCAGGCCTTGGCGATCCCAACCGGCCCTACGGTTCCTTCCTGTTCCTCGGCCCCACCGGTGTCGGCAAGACCGAGCTGTGCAAAGCGCTCGCCGGGTTCCTGTTCGATTCCGAAGAGCATCTCATCCGCATCGACATGAGCGAGTTCATGGAGAAGCACTCGGTCGCGCGTCTGATCGGTGCCCCGCCCGGCTACGTGGGCTACGAGGAGGGCGGCTATCTCACCGAGGCCGTGCGCAGGAAGCCTTATTCCGTCATCCTGCTCGATGAAGTCGAGAAGGCGCACCCGGACGTGTTCAACGTGCTCTTGCAGGTGCTGGACGACGGCCGCATGACCGACGGCCAGGGCCGCACCGTGGATTTCAAGAACACCGTCATCGTCATGACTTCCAATCTGGGCTCGCAGATGATCCAGCAGATGGCGGGCGACGACTACCAGGTGGTGAAGCTCGCGGTCATGGCCGAGGTGAAGAATTACTTCCGCCCCGAGTTCATCAACCGCATCGACGAGGTGGTGGTGTTCCATGCCCTGGCCGAGGAACACATCGCGTCCATCGCCAGGATACAGCTCAAATACCTGGAAGAGCGCCTGGCGCGCATGGAAATGAAGCTGGAGGTGAGCGACGCGGCAGTGGCGGAAATCGCCAGGGCCGGCTTCGACCCGGTGTTCGGCGCGCGGCCCTTGAAGCGCGCGATCCAGAGCCAGATCGAGAATCCCCTGGCGAAGGAAATCCTCTCCGGGCATTTCGCCGCCAAGGACGTCATCCGCGTCGATGCGCGCGAGGGCAGGATCGTGTTCGAGAAAGCAGCGCTGGCGCAGGCCGCCGCCTGAACCGGCAGCGTGCAATGAAAACGGGGCCGCAAGGCCCCGTTTGTCTGCGTGCGGCGGCTCAGATATCGCCGTTTGCCGCCGCCCGCATCATTTCGTCCATCTTGGCGCGGATGTCGGCGATGCCCTGCCTGAGTTCGGGCGTGATGCCAAGCGATTCGCCGGCCTGGTCGAGCCAGGTGAAGTCCCAGTCCAGGGTCAAAATCCAGATGTTCCTGTTCGCATCCTCCATGACGGCAATGCGGCAGGGCAGGAACACCACCATCTCGGGTACGAGCTTCAGCAGCTCGCGGCCGATGGCGATGTCGCAGAAGCTGAACACCTCCACGCGCGGCGCGCTGTTGTCGCCGAGCACGGCGCGAAAGTCCTTCCACATCAGGTTTTCGCCCACGAACTTGAAATTGAGCTGGTTGGCGCGCAGCTTGAGCGACTGCACCGCTTCGTCGAAAGTGACGCCGGGCTTGGCCTGATACTTGACGACCATGTAGCTCATGGCCTCGCGCGCGTCGAGCTGCATCATGTTCGCCATCATCGGCATGGCCATCTGCATGTAGCGTTTCTTTTCCTCGGGCGGGATCACGCGGTTCATCTGGTAGTCGCGCTGAGGCGGCATCATGCCCTGCTGGATGATCACCGGGCCGTAGGGCGTTTGCTGCGGGGCAATCCAGCCGCCTTCGGGAGCTGGCGTTGATGCGGCGGCCGGCCCTGATTCCTGTGCCGGCTCCGCGGCAAACGCTGCCGGAACCAGCAGGGCGAACAACATGGCAAGCATTTTCATGTTCGTCTCCTGATCTGCTTCATCCTAGGAACGGGCAGCGACCACGTCAATTGGTGGCTTGTTCGATAGGCAGGCTGCCGACGAAATTGCGCAGGCGCAGGTACTCGGCCTGGATGTCGTCGAGCTGGGCCTCGACCTCGCTCCAGTTGGATTTGGCAAACGCCGCTTCCAGCCGGGTGGCGGACTGGAACATCACGTCGGCGGCAATGGAGGCGGCCGCTCCGCGCAGGCTGTGGGCCTCGCGCCTGCCGTGGGCGGCATCGCGGGTTTCCCAGGCGGTCTGCAAGGCATCCAGCGAAGCTTCCGTGGTCTGCAAAAAGAGCTGCAGGAATTCTTCCTGCAAGCGGTTCTGGCCGGAGAGTCTGGCCACGTCGATGGGGGGGGGCATCTCGATGGCCGAACCCGGCAGCCAGCGCGACAGCACCGAAATCAGCGCCGCCTCCTCGTAGGGCTTGGTGAGGTAGTCGTTCATGCCGGCCTGCAGGCATTGCTCGCGGAAATCCTCGCCGGCCTGGGCCGAGAGCGCGACGATGGGCACCCTGGCGTGCGCGTCGGGCAGGGCGCGGATGGCGCGCGTGGCGGCGAAGCCGTCCATGCCAGGCATTTGCCAGTCCATCAGGATCAGATCCCATTCCTGCTTACGCGCCTGCTCGAGCGCCTCGCGCCCGTTGCTCACGATGGTGGGGCTTAGGCCCAGCGAAGTCAACTGGTAGGACAGCACCTTCTGGTTGACCGGATGGTCTTCGGCGACCAGCACGCGGCCCCGGAAGCGCTCGGTCTGCACCGGCAGCATCGACACTGCCTCGCTGTCCGGCGGTGCCACGGCATAAGGCAGTTCCAGCCAGAACATGGTGCCCTTCCCGCCGCCGGGCGGCGGACTCATCACGCCGATGTCGCCGCCCATGAGGTCGGCCAGTTTGCGGCAGATCGCCAACCCCAGGCCGGTGCCGCCGTAGTGCCGGGTGGTGGAGGCATCGGCCTGGGAAAAAGCATTGAACAGCTGGTCCCGGGCTTCGGGCGCGATGCCCACGCCTTCGTCGCGCACTTCCATGCGCATTCTCTGCCCGTCTTCGGTCAGCCCGGCCCGGATGCCGACATTGCCGTGCGAGGTGAACTTGATGGCGTTGTCCACCAGGTTGAGCAGGATCTGGCGCACCCGGTGCGGGTCGCCCTGCACCATGGTTTGCAGGGCCGGCGCAATCTTCATTTCGAAGCCGAGGGATTTTTCCAGCACGCGCGGCCGGTACAGGTCCGCCACGTTCTGCAGCACCTGCGCAGGCACATAGGCCACGTTCTCTATTGCAAGCTTGCCGGCCTCGATCTTGGAAAAGTCCAGGATGTCGTTGATCACGGTCAAAAGCCCCTGTGCCGACTGCCGCAGGGTGAGGGCGTATTCGCGCTGGATGCCGGTGAGCGGCTCGCGCATCAAGAGGTCGCCCATGCCGAGGATGCCATGCATGGGCGTGCGGATCTCGTGGCTGACGTTGGCGATGAACTCGTTTTTGGCCCTGGCCGCGGCCAGGGCCGCATCGCGCGCGTACTTCAGTTCGATCTCGGCCTCCTTGCGCTCGGAAATGTCGCGCATGATCGCCTGGATCACCGGGCGGCCTTCCAGTTCCATGGCGTGCAGCGCGATTTCCGACGGGAACAGGCTGCCGTCCTCGCGGCGGCCTATCCATTCCATGAAGGCGTGGCCGTTCTTGCGCGCCAGTTCCAGATGGCGCTTGGCGTAAGGGATGGCGGGCTCGCCGTCGGCCTGCAGGTAGGCGCCCAGGTCGGAAATTTTCCTGCTCAGGAAGTCTTCCACCCTGGTAAGGCCGAACATCTGCAGCGTGGCAGGGTTGCAGTCGATGAATCCCTCGTCGCCGAGAATCACCACAGCGTCTGAGTTGGACTCGAACAGGGTCTGGAACTTGGTCTTTTCGCCGTCCAGCATGCGGGTCTGCATCGCCACCCGGCGCGACACCGTCAGCGCCACCGCGCCCACCAGCGCGACCGCAATCAGGCCCAGCAGCAAGATGAAATTGCGCGTGGCGGAATAGGCGGCATAAGTCCTGATCAGCGCCTGCTCGTTGTCCTCGCGCTGCAGCCGGGTCATTTCGTCGAGCGCGGCGACCAGCTTGTTCTGCAGCGGGATCGCCTGCTGCTGCAGGAGCGTGAGCGCACCGTAGTTGTTCTGCTCCAGCGCCGAGCTGATCACCTCGAACATCACCGGCTGGTTTACCCGCGTGATTTCGTCCACCCTGGCCATGAGTTCCTTCTCGTGGGCGCTTTCCTGCATCTCGATCAGGGTGGCGCGATCCTTGGCGTAGCGCTCGCCCAGTTCCATGAAGCGCTGGAACAGTTCCTCCTGTTCCCACCGGTCGATCGACACCACGATGTGGTGCATCACCACGGCGCGGTCGCGCAGGGTGTCGCGCATGCGGCTGGCCAGGCTGGATTTCACATTGTTGACCGATACCACGTGCTCCAACTGTCGGTTGGAGTCGGCCATCTGCGTCACCGCCAGCACGATCACGCCCAGCAGCAGCAGCATGGCCAGGGCAAAGCCCAGGCCGATGTTGAGCATGAGCTGGCGCATGGGCCTGGTGGTGTTCATGTGCGTTCTCCCCGTTCCGCCTTGCCGGCCAGGGCGTTGGAGGGGGGCGGCAGCGCCGGGCTGACCATCGCATCGATGCCCGGCCCGGGCAGGCGCGCAATGTCGTCTTCCGAGAGCCGGCCCGAGGTACACGGCCAGTCGAATACCTGGTGGGTAGTGATCGCGCCCATCATGCCCGCACCGGCGAAGCGCCGGGAAAGCCGGGAAAGAGTGTGAGCCTGCCTGCCTTACTGTCGGCGGCGAACAGCAGAGTGGCGAGCCGGGTCCTGTCGCCCGGTTCGGCGATGAACGCGGAGGCAAACACAACCGGCATCAGCTTGTAATCCATGGCATACGCGGCAAGGCCGGCACAAAGGTACGGTCGATGGTATTTTGCGCCTTTTTGCCGCGGGCTGCGCAGAATCAGCGCGGCGTGTCGCGCCGCGGCCGGCCGTAGAGCGCGCGCAACTCGTTCTTCGCCTGTTCCAGGCGCGCGCGCTGCGCCGCATCGAGCTGGCGCCCGGCGCGGTTGATGTAGAACACTAGCATCGACATGGCCGAACGGAAAGGCGCGGCCTTGCGCCGCGTGCTCGCTTCGGCCGAACGTCTGAGCGATTCCGCGATCCGCCGCGGGTCGTCTAATGTGAACACGCCGGGTTCGAGGTCGAGCGCGTTGCTGCTCGCGGTGACCTTTTGCGACCATTTGCCGGGCTGCGTCTCAGCCATGGCGAGAAGGGAGGGATGGCACTGCGTCTGCCGCACAGTCGCGCATGGCAGACATCGCCGGGAAAGCAAGGCCGGAACAGCGCATCCGGTCCGGATATTTCATTCAGCCTGGCACAGTTTGGCGAACGAGCCGCCGGTCAGGGCCTTCAGGTCCGGCGGGCTCGGTTCGATTTCCAGGCCGCGGCGGCCGGCGCTGACGTAGATGGTGGCATATGCCTCGGCAGAGGCATCGATGAAGGTCCTGAGGCGTTTTTTCTGTCCCAGCGGGCTGACCCCGCCCAACACATAGCCGGTGATGCGCTCCACATCACGCGGCACGGCCATGGCCGCCCTCCTGGCGCCCGCCGCGCGGGCGATCTGCTTCATGCCCAGCATGGCCGACACCGGCACCACCCCCACCGCCAGCTCGCGCCCGTCCAGACTCACCACCAGGGTTTTGAACACGCGCGCCGCAGCCACGCCCAGCTTTTCGGCGGCTTCCAGCCCGTAGGACTCTGTCGCGGGGTCGTGCGCGTATTCGTGCACGCTGTGGGCGACCTTGGACTTTTTGGCGACGTTGATGCCGGGGGTCATGATGGTTTCGGTGTGATGCGGATTAAGTGAAACAACGCAAGTGTTTCCTCGTCCCACTCTCCCGCGGGGAGAGGGCTGGGGAGAGGGACGGCTGCTGCGTTCATGATTCGGGTTGGCGCAGTCGCCATGTCCGTTAGCCTGCCAGGATCCAGATTATCGCAGCCAATGCCAGCGCCGTGGCTGCGGCAAGCCAGCGCATGCGCACGCGATTGGCTTCGATGCGCCGGATGAGCTGGGCGTTCTGCTCGGCCAGGCCCTGGATCAACTGGGAAGATGCCAGCATCTGCTCGTGCAACTCGGCCACCGTTGCTTCCAGCGCCTGCACGCGCGCCTCCAGCGCTGCCGTCGTACCCGCCGCTGCGGCCAGCGGCGCGGGCGGCTGCCGACTTGCCATGCCCAGCAGCTTCCTCGCGCCATCGGCAAGCCGGGGCGCGTTGCGGATCACATCCGACCAGGGAACGGCCTGCAAAATGGTGACCCAACCGATAGCCATGCCAGTACCCCCTTGCGGGCGCGCCCGCATCAAAATCGTATCAGTTCTTGACCTCCGGGCCAGGCCTCGCGTTCCAGAAGCGCTCCATCGAAATATAGGTGAACGAGGCTGACCAGCCGATGAGCAGCAGCCCGTTCAGTGCCTCCACCCCCGCCAGCAGGCGCACCGGCCCGATCGGTGTCAGGTCGCCGAAGCCGATGGAAGAATAGGTCTCGGCCGAGAAATAAATGAAGGAAGGAATGGAAATGTCTGCGGTGCCCGCCAGCGCGCCCGCATCCAGATGGGTCACCAGCACATAAATCGACACGCCATAGAGCGAAATTTCCGCCAAGTGCGCAAGAAAGGCGACGACGATCACCACCAGCAGCTTGGAACGGCTGGGGATCGCGATCCTGGGCAGGACCGTATTCAGCGCACTCAGCACCTCATGATGCAACAGCGTGGTGGCGGTGACGAGGAAAACGCAGGTTAGGACGGCGGCGAGCATGATGGATGAGGCTTGATTTGCGGGTGGCGGGCGCTGCGTTCGTCGGCAAGGAGGAGTTCATGGCGCCCAACATGCAAGGTGAGGGGCTGGCCGAAAACAGGTGAGGCCCGCTGTAAGCCAGTCACTCTCGATTACCGGCTTAGAGCGCATTGTGAGGATTGCCTCGCTGCGGAACAGGCGAGTGCGAACTGGGCCGAAAGCAATAGCCTCCAGGCGACGAGACGACTCGACCCCGGCCGACAGGCTCTGGCAGAGTAGCTACGCATTATGGATAGCCTGAGTAACGGCTTTGTGCAATGTTTCCTCGTTTTTCTCAACAAATGCCATGACTTCCATGATCGTCTGCTCGGAAAGAATTTCAAGGCCGAACTGAGCCGCAAGATGGCAAAATGCGAAAGCGATATGCGGATCGTCGAGGACACCCCCAACTTTTTCTTTCGATGCGACGTAGCTGCTGAAGGCGGCATCTGCCGCCGCCGCGACCTTTTCCTTTGGCAGGCCGCGAAACTTTACCGCTACCTGCGGCGCGAGATGAAACAGAACATTTTCATCCGGCTCGGAACCGACCAATTCCATAAAGGGCAAGGTCTCGAATGCATCGCTATATGCGCTGGCGATTTCGGCCAGCCATTCAGAAGGATTTTGCGGAAGTTCGTACATGGACAGGATCGTGTTACGGGTAAGAGCCCCAACTCCGGGCTTGAGGGGCGAAAAGTCAGCAAGCTTAGCTTGGAGTCTTTTCGCCCCCCTCGAAGCGCTTGTCAGGCAATATGCCGATCAGCGGCCACGGCCGCCTGGCCCCATGCCACCGCCGCCGGGTCCCATGCCGCCTCCTCTGGCAGGGGGCTCGTCCGGCAAGGTGACGCCCTGAGCCTTGGCGCGCTCCTTCATGCGCTCGTGATGCTCCTGGCGAATTTGCTCTCTTTCCCGGGCAGTTTTCGCGGCGCGCATTTTGGTACGATATTCATTGCGCTCCTGTTGCGTCATGATCTGGCTGCCATAGATCGTTTCTTCCTGATCGGCCCCAAGCGAGACGCCGGCAGACAGAGTCAGGGCGCCGGCCAATGCGCAGACAATTGCCGTTCGTTTCATTCGTTTCATCATCGTATGCTCCTTGCGAAAGCGGGTTGCTTCATTCGCGACCGCGATCACTGCAACCCGTTCAGTGATCGTGCCCGACGTTCGCCATACGGGCATGGCGGCTGCGACCACCCGAATCATGAACGCAGCGCACCGCCGTGTCCGTTCCTTCTCCTCGTGGGAGAGAGGAACGAGGAAACGCTTCGCGTTGTTTCACGTTAACCGGCAGCCAAAAAAGTGGCGACGAATGAGCGCCGCTGTCGGCTATCCGCGTTGATGGCGTTGTTGGGCGGCCATGGCAATCGGATGACTTCACCAGGACAACGTCTTGGTATCGTCCCTAAACAAGGCATCCCCGGTAAGTTCGGGGTTCCCTACTTTGAATCCGGGCAACAGATCCGACTCGCTTACGCCGACTTGTTTCATGCAATATTGGCAGACTATGACCATGGCGCCCTTGTCCATCAGGGCAGCGAGCGACTTTTGCTGATCGGCAAATTTTGAGGCATACCGCTTGGAAGCAAGGTGAACGCCTTTCCCATTGAGAAAAATCGTCAACGGATGCCCTCTCGTAAAATGAACGTTCCCAAAATGGAGCGCGTGGTCGACCCGTGGCACATTATCAGTCGAAAGACTGATGAAAAGCGGATCGTTTTCGCCCGCCAACGCCGGATTCGCGGCGACGCCGAGGATCAGCGGCAGGGCAGCCAACAATTGTTTGAGCAGTTTCATATGGATTTCCTTATAAAGGGGCAGAAGTTTCAACCGCATCGATTGGGAGCCGATGGCATTATTACGCTAGTATAGGCAGGAACCTTCCGGCATGCGGCAAATGGCCGCGGCAGATGCTGAGGTGAGCGCCAACGTGACCTCCCCCGAAAAAACGTCTTCCAATGGTAACGTAAGATTGAGTTACAAGAGGGAAGGAAGATGAAGAAAATACCGAGGCAGGAATACACGCCCGAATTTCGGGAATTGGCTGTCAAGCGCGCCAAATAATCGTGTCTGATCCCATTTACGCATTTCTGTTTCCATTCCCCCATTTACAGGACCCCATTTACGTTCCGAATAATCGTGTCTGACCCTATTTACGTTTGACCCTATTTACGCATTTAATAATCGTGTCTGACCCTATTTACGTACGCCTTTCGTTCCGAATAATCGTGTCTGACCCTATTTACGCCGCGCCATGACCCTATTTACGCCGCGCCATGACCCTATTTACGCCGACCCTATTTACGCCAGACCCTATTTACGCCAAATAATCGCATTTACGTGTTTACGTGCGTTTACGATCGTGTCTGACCCCTATTTACGTTTACGCCTTTCCAAACAAGTTGGGGCAAGCATAGGATGATGATGCCAATCATTCCGGATTCGTAGAGATTTGAACCCGCCCGCCATTTTCCTTATGGGCCCTACCGCCAGCGGCAAGACCGGGGTGGCGGTGCAACTGGTGCGGCGTTTGCCGCTGGAGATCGTCAGCGTGGATTCGGCGCTGGTGTATCGCGGCATGGACATCGGTACCGCCAAGCCGGATGCGGCAACCTTGCGCCTTGCGCCGCATCATCTGATCGACCTCATCGACCCCACCGGGACCTATTCCGCGGCCCGGTTCCGCGAGGATGCGCTGCGGGTGATGGCGGAGATCACCGCGCGCGGCCATGCGCCGCTTTTGGTGGGCGGCACCATGCTCTATTTCAAGGCGCTGTGGCATGGGCTGTCGGAACTGCCGCAGGCCGATGCCAGACTGCGCGGGGAAATCGAACAGGAAGCGCGCGAGCGCGGCTGGCCGGCGCTGCATGCGGAACTCGCGAAGCTCGACCCGGAAACCGCGCAGCGCCTGAAGCCGGCCGACGCGCAAAGAATTCAGCGCGCGCTGGAAGTGGTGCGGCTCACCGGCAGGCCGATGTCGGAAGTTTTGCGAGGAAGCCGCAGCGAAGCCCTGCCTTACCGCGTGCTGCCGCTGGCGCTGGTGCCGTCCGACAGATCGGTGCTGCACGCGCGTATCGCCGAGCGCTTCGCCGCCATGCTGGAGGCCGGGCTGGTGGAAGAATTGGAGGCGCTGCGCAGGAAATATCCGCTCAAGCCCAGCCTGCCGTCCATGCGCTGCGTGGGCTACCGCCAGGCGTGGGAATACCTGGAAGGCGAATACGACCGCGAAGAGTTGTTGAACCGCGGCATCTACGCCACACGCCAGCTCGCCAAGCGGCAGCTCACCTGGCTAAGGGGCATGGAGGTGGAAACCTTCGACTGCCTGGCGGAGGATCTTGCCGCGCAGGTGGAGGCGAGGGTGAGGGGTTTTCTGGGAGCGGGATAAATCCCTCGGCGCTTCGCGACGGGAGATCAGAACGGCACCACCTGCTTTGTCACCGCCACCATGGCGATGTAGCCGAACACCGCCAGCGCGCCGACGAAGGCCAGGTTTCTTTGCATCGCGCTCTTGCCGCGCTTGATGGCGACGGTGCCGAGCACGATGTAAATGATGAGGCCGATGATCTTGGCCATGATCCAGCCGTGCTCCATCGGATTGAGCCCGGCCACGACCAGCATGCCGATGGCCGCAAGCAGCAGCAGGGTGTCGTTCACATGCGGCACGACCTTTACCCATTTCTTCGCATTCATGGGCGAGTCCAGCATGCGCCAGGCGCCGCGCAGCGCGAACAGCGTGATCGAGATGACGACGGTGAGGCGGTGGAGGGCGAGCAGGATCGGGTAGTCCATTCATTCTTCCTTGTCCGTGACGGTCGCCTTTGCGCGGCCCTGATGAAAGCGCAGATCGAGGGTCTCGTCCAGGCTGATCTGCGCGCTGCTGCGCACGACCTCGCCCCTGGCATTGCGCACCATGCTGTAGCCGCGCGCCAGCACGGCTTCGGGGTTGAGGTGGGCAAGATGCGCAGCCATGCGCTCGACCTCGGCGCGGCGGGTCTGCAGTTGCCGGGCCAGCGCCCGGCCCAGGCCCTGCTGCAACTGGTTCAATTCGGCGTGGAGGTCCTGCGGCTGCGGGCGCGCGGCGACGAGACGGCCGGCCAGCGCGTCGAAGCGCCAGCGCCGGCGCGACAGGGCTTGCGCGTGCGCGAGCCCCAGGCGATGGCCCAGGTGCGCGAGCAAGACGCGCTGCGCGGCAAGGCGCTTAGCCGGGTGCACCAGCCTGCGCGCGGCGATGTCCACGGCCTGCGCGCGGCCGGCGAGCATGCGGTGCATGGGCCGGGCCATGCGGTGCTGCAGCGCGGTCAATCGCTGCATCCATTCTTCCCTGCTCGGGCAAACCTGTTCGGCCGCGGCGGTGGGTGTGGGCGCGCGCAGGTCGGCGACGAAGTCGGCGATGGTGAAGTCGGTCTCGTGCCCCACGCCGGAAATCACCGGCACCGGGCAGGCGGCGATGGCGCGCGCGACGGCCTCGTCGTTGAAGGCCCAAAGGTCCTCGATGCTGCCGCCGCCGCGGCTGACGATCAGCACGTCGCATTGCTTGTGCTCACCCGCAGTGCGGATGGCGGCGGCGATTTTTTTGCCGGCGCCTTCGCCCTGCACCGGCGTGGGGTAGAGCACGACCGGCAGCCAGGGCGCGCGCCGGCGCAGGGTGGTGAGCACGTCCCTCAAGGCGGCCGCCTCGGTCGAGGTGACGATGCCGAGGCGTTTGGGGAACAGCGGCAATGGCCGTTTGCGCGCGGCTTCGAACAGTCCCTCGCCAGCGAGTTTCTGCTTCAATCTTTCAAACGCTTCGAACAATGCGCCCAGTCCGGCGCGGCGCATGAGCTCGACCTGCAGCTGGAATTCCCCGCGCGCTTCGTACACGGTGGGCACGGCGCGCACCTCCACCTGGTCACCGTTGGCCGGCTGCCAGTCGACATACTGGTTGCGCCCGCGGAACATGGCGCAACGCACCTGTGCGCGATCGTCTTTCAGGCTGAAGTACCAGTGGCCGGAAGCGGCGCGCGTCAGATTGGAGATTTCGCCGCCCACCCACACCAGTGGCAGGGCGCTTTCCATGGCCGAGCGTGCCAGACTGTTGAGCGCGGAAACGCTCAGGACCGGGCTTGACGGAGGGGTAATCCGGTGCTCCACCGCATCATTCCTTCCACTGCCTGGGGAAAACTGCATGACAATTCAAAGACCCCCTCGCAAGCATGGGGCGTTTGTATAACTTATTGTATTTAAAGGATAAACAATCTGCTTCATGAATAGGCGATGACGGAAAAATCCTTTGAAACAGCATAGTTAGCGAATTTGCGGCGGGCTTTTGCACAGTTTTATCCACAGAAACTGTGGAGAACTTTTGTCGAATATTGATAAAGTTTATTGCCTCCGGTTTTGCCTGTGCGCCGGATACAAGACATTGCAGACGCGATGTTTGTTGCGATTCTGTTTTCATCTCATTTGATTCGAAGCGCGAGAATCCGCGTCGGGATTTCAGGCGCAGTTGCAGACTGTCCGGAATGTTCCGGCTTTTTCCCGCGCTTGTCGAATCGGGATGCGCAGGCTAAAGTCGCGTTGTTTGTAAATTCATTTGGAGAGTTTGCGCGTGTTAGCCATCATCGAGGCGGCCGGCTGGCCGATCTGGCCCCTGATTCTTGCTTCCGTTCTGGCGCTGGCCATCATCATCGAGCGACTCTATTCCCTGCGCGTTTCCGAAATTTCGCCTCCCACGCTGCTGGACAGCGTGGTCGCCGAATTGCAGGCGCGCGGCGTCAGCGACGACATGCTGGCCAAGCTGGCGGCGGATTCTCCGCTCGGCCGGATCCTCGCCGCCGGCCTGCGCAACGTCAAGAGCACGCGCGAAGTGATGAAGGAAGCCATCGAGGAGACCGGACGCAGCGTGGTGCACGAACTCGAGCGTTTCCTGACATCGCTCGGCACCATCGCCTCGGTGTCGCCGCTGTTGGGACTGCTGGGCACGGTGGTGGGCATGATCGAGATTTTCGGTTCGCAAACGCCCACCGGCAGCAACCCGGCGGTACTGGCGCACGGCATTTCGATTGCGCTATACAACACCGCCTTCGGCCTGATCGTGGCCATCCCGGCCATGATCTTCTACCGCTATTTCCGCACCCGCGTCGACAACCTGGCCGTGGACATGGAGCAGCAGGCCATCAAGCTGGTGGAAATCGTGCACGGAGAGCGCCGTTGAATTTCAAGCGCAGCTACCATCGGGAAGACCCGGAGATCAACCTCATCCCGTTGATCGATGTGCTGCTGGTGATCCTGATTTTTCTCATGGTCACCACCACCTATGCGCGCTATTCGGAACTGAAGATCAACCTGCCCACCGCAACCGGGCAGGCGAGTCCGCAAAAGCCGCAATCCATCCAGGTGGCGGTGGATGCGCTGGGCAATTACCAGATCAACGACAGGAACGTCGCCGCCGGCATCGAGGCGCTGAGCGCCGCCATGGCCGGCATCGCCAAGGGCAACGCGGACGTCGTGGTGGTCATCAATGCCGACGCCAAGGCCACGCACCAGTCCGTGATCAACATCATGGAAGCGGCGCGCCGGGCCGGTCTTGTGCGCATCACCTTCGCCACGCAGAGCGCCGACAATTGACGCGCACTTGAGTCCTCAGGCCTTCTGGTCCCGCAAGGGGCCCCTCAATTTTCTTCTTCTGCCCCTGTCGCTGTTGTTCGCCGTCCTGGTGGCGCTGCGGCGCTGGGCCTACCGGAACAAGCTGCTGCGTTCGGGCCATCCCGGGGTGCCGGTCATCGTGGCCGGCAACCTGACCGCGGGCGGCAGCGGCAAGACGCCGTTCGTGATCTGGCTGGTGCAGTGGCTGCAAGCGCAGGGCCGCAGGCCGGGCGTGGTGAGCCGCGGCTACGGCCGCGAGGAAGGCGGGCTGCACGAGGTGAGCGAAGCGAGTACGGCGGCACAGGCAGGCGACGAGCCTGTGCTCGTGCATCTTAAGACTGGCGTGCCGGTGGTGGCGGGCACAGACCGCCTGGCGGCGGCGCGCCTCTTGCGCGCACGCCATCCCGAGGTGGACGTGATCGTGTCCGATGACGGCCTGCAGCACTATCGGCTGCAGCGCGACCTGGAACTGGTACTGGCCGATGATGCCGCGCGCTTTGGCAACGGCTGGCTGCAACCGGCAGGGCCGCTGCGCGAGCCGCTGTCGCGCCTGAAAAAGGCCGATGCGCTGATCCTGAGCGTGCGCGGCGCGCACGAAGGCGCCGCCGTATCCGATGCCCTGCCGGTTTTCCGCGTGCGGCACCGCGCCGGTATTTGCTACCGACTGCTTGACCCGCAGCAAACCTGCGCGCTCGGCGAGCTGGCCGGCAGGCGCGTGCTTGCTGTCGCCGGCGTGGCAAGGCCCGATGCGTTTTTCGCGCAACTGGAAAATGCCGGGCTGGATGTGAGGCGACTTGGCTTTCCCGACCACCATGCCTATCGCCCCGGCGATATCGACGCCACGGCTACGGTCGTTATGACGGAGAAGGACGCGGTAAAATGCCGCCAATTCGCGGGCCCGGAGTGGTGGGTGTTGAAGTTGGAATTGCAACCCGACCCGCAACTGGAAAACTGGCTGGTTGAGAAGCTCGCGCAACTGGCGGAAAAGACCTGATATGGACAACAAACTGCTCGAAATCCTGGTGTGCCCCGTATGCAAGGGGCCGCTGCACTATGACCGCTCTGCGCAGGAACTGCTGTGTTCGCCTTGCCGGCTGGCCTATGCCATCCGCGACGGCATTCCGGTGATGCTGCCGGAAGAGGCGCGCCCGCTAACCGCTGAGGAAGAAGTGCGCAAGTGAAATTCAGGGTCGTCATCCCGGCGCGCTATGCCTCCTCGCGCCTGCCGGGGAAGCCCTTGGCCGACATCGGCGGCAAGCCCATGGTGGTGCGGGTGGCCGAACGCGCGGCGGAAGCCGGCGCGGACGAAGCCATCATTGCCACCGACGATGCGCGCGTCCTCGAAGCGGTTGAGACCGCAGGCTATCGCGCGCTGATGACTTCGGCAGAGCATGCCTCCGGCACCGACCGCCTCGCCGAGGTGGCGGAATTGCTCGACTGCGAAGACGACGAGATCATCGTCAACGTGCAGGGCGACGAGCCGCTGATCGCGCCCGCCTTGATCCGCGAATGCGCGCTGTGCCTGACCCTGCACGAGCAGGCAGCGATCGCCACTCTGGCGCACCCGATCTTCAGCGCCGAAGAGTTCCGCAATCCCAACGTGGTCAAGGTGGTGACCGACCGCCTCGGTTACGCGCTGTATTTCTCTCGCGCCATGATTCCCTGGCCGCGCGATGCCTGGGGTTCCGCCTTACCCCTCACTCCTCACCCCTCACTTCCCGATGGCCTGCCGGTTCTGCGCCATATCGGCCTGTACGCCTATCGCGCAAAATTCCTGCGTGAGTTCGCCGGCCTCACGCCGGCGCCGCCGGAGCGCTTCGAAATGCTGGAACAGCTGCGCGCCCTGTGGCACGGCTACCGCATCGCCGTGGCCGTCACCGCCGAGGCTCCGGGTGCGGGCGTGGACACGCCCGAGGACCTTGAGCGGGTGCGCGCGCTGTTCGGCTGAAGAGCAGGATTCAGGATTCAGGATTCAGGGTTTGAGCTTCGCGCCTTGATTTGAAGTTTGCGGCCTCTGGCCGCACTTCCCTGTACCCTGAATCCTGAATCCTGAACCCTGACCTCCGCCCCTTTATCCACCCCGGTTATCCGCTAATAAAAAAAATTAAGTTCGGCGGGAAGCCCGCATGAAATAAGCTTGCGTGTTTCAAGGCTTAGAAATCTTTAAAGGGGAAAACCACATGCGTCTGATTCTTCTTGGCGGTCCTGGCGCCGGTAAAGGCACTCAAGCCAACTACATCAAGGAAAAATTCGGCATTCCGCAGATTTCCACCGGCGACATGCTGCGCGCCCACGTGAAAGCCGGCACCGAGCTGGGCATGAAGGCCAAGGCCATCATGGACGCGGGCGGCCTGGTGTCCGACGACATCATCATCGGCATGGTGAAGGAGCGCCTGAAAGAGCCGGACTGCCAGAAGGGCTATCTGTTCGATGGCTTCCCGCGCACCATTCCGCAGGCGGAGGCCATGAAGGCCGCCGGCGTGCCGATTGACTATGTGGTCGAGATCGACGTGCCCGACGAGGAGATCATCAAACGCATGTCCGGCCGCCGCGTGCACGTGGCTTCCGGCCGCACCTATCATGTCGTGTTCAACCCGCCCAAGGTGGAAGGCAAGGACGACGTCACCGGTGAGGACCTGATCCAGCGCGACGACGACAAGGAAGAGACCGTGAAGAAGCGCCTCGACGTGTATCATGCCCAGACCGAGCCGCTGGTGAAGTACTACGGCGACTGGGCAGCGCGCGGCGAGGCCGGCGCGCCCAAGTACGTGAAGATCCCCGGCATCGGCAAGGTCGAGGAAATCCGCGATGCGATTTTCAAGGCCCTGGGCGCGTAAACCTCGGGTCTGGAGGACGACAGGGCACAGGAAAAATCGAGTTTTACATGAGCAGTGGCAGCACCATTCCCGATTTCACCGACTCTGAGCGCTGGGTCGTTGCCAGCGCGCTCAAGGAACGCTACGGCAGGGATGTCGAGACCCAGGACGTGGAAACCGAAATCCGCCTGTTTCCTGACGACCGCGAACTGACGGTCTGTCCGGGCATCTACTGGGAAGACAATTACGGTTGCCACTTCATCGTGTCGAAAACGGGGGAGTCGCGCTACCGCTGCATGTTCTTCTATCGCGTGCTCAGACGTTACGGCACCGGCAAGGAAGAGTATGACAACCTGGGTGATTGCATCATCAGCCTGCTGCGGGTGCAGGCCGACCATGCCTCCACCGGCGAGGGCAAGGACGCGCCGTACTGAGTAATTGTTTTTTGCGCCAGGCATTGCCTGGCGTTTTGTTTTGATTTGGACTGGAGACTGGAAACATGGCGAAGAAAATGAACGCCTTCTACGCGCAATCCGGCGGGGTGACCGCGGTCATCAATGCGTCCGCCTGCGGCGTCATCGAGACGGCCCGCAAGCACAAGGACGTCATCGGCAAGGTCTACGCCGGCAGGAACGGCATCATCGGGGCCCTCACCGAGGACCTCATCGACACCACCAAGGAATCCGCCACCGCCATCGCCGCGCTTCGCACCACGCCGTCGGGAGCCTTCGGTTCCTGCCGCTACAAGCTGAAAAGCCTGGAAGCCAACAGGCGCGAGTACGAGCGCCTGATCGAGGTGTTCAAGGCGCACAACATCGGCTACTTTTTCTACAACGGCGGCGGCGACTCCGCAGACACCTGCTACAAGGTGAGCCAGCTGTCCGAGAGCATGGGCTACCCGGTGCAGGCCATCCACGTGCCCAAGACCGTGGACAACGACCTGCCCATCACCGACTGCTGTCCGGGTTTCGGTTCGGTCGCCAAGTACATCGCAGTCAGCACCCTGGAAGCCAGCTTTGATGTGCGCTCGATGGCCAAGACCTCGACCAAGGTCTTCGTGATCGAAGTCATGGGCCGCCACGCCGGCTGGATCGCGGCGGCCGGCGGGCTGGTCGAGGACCATGGCATTCCGGTGGTGGTGCTCTTCCCGGAGATCGAGTTCGATCAGGAGAAATTCCTCGCCGCCGTGGACAAGAAGGTCAAGGAATTCGGCTACTGCACCGTGGTGGTGTCGGAAGGCTGTCATTACCCCGACGGCCGCTTCCTTGCCGAGCAGGGCACGCGCGACGCCTTCGGCCATGCCCAGCTGGGTGGCGCAGCACCCGTGGTCGCCAACATGATCAAGGACGCGCTCGGCCACAAGTTCCACTGGGCGGTGGCCGACTACCTGCAGCGCGCCGCGCGCCACATCGCCTCCAGGACTGACGTCAAGCAGGCCTACGAGCTGGGCAAGAAGGCGGTGGAACTGGCGGTCAAGGGCCACAACTCGGTGATGCCGACGGTCGATCGCATTTCCGACAGCCCCTACAAGTACAAGATCGGCATGGCGCCGCTGTCGAAGGTGGCCAATGTCGAGAAGTTCATGCCGCGCGATTTCATCACCAAGGACGGCTTCGGCATCACCGAGAAGTGCAAGCGCTACCTTAGGCCGCTGATCCAGGGCGAGGACTACCCGAAGTACGGCAAGGACGGCATGCCGGTGTACGTGACCCTGAAGAACGTGGCGGTGGCGAAGAAGCTGCCGGAATTCAAGCTTTGAGGGATCAGGATTCAGGGGCCAGGGGTCAGGGGATGGGCGGCTACGCCGCTCGATTAATTCAGGAAGCGCGGGCCATGCCCGCTCTTTCCCTGATCCCTGAATCCCGACCCCTGACCCCTAAAGAGATGACCATCGATCGGGCAAGACAGCTCTTGAAGGTGCAGGCGGATTTCGGCGGGTTCTACAACGCCAATTCCGCCAAGCTGATCCTGTCCGAGGTGCAAAAGGAACATGGGCAGGCGGCCGTGGATAGTTTGATCCGCGAGCTCAACCTGCAGGGCATTTTCGGTTTCGAGCCGGGCACCCGTTTCGAGGGCGGGCTGGCGATTGGGAAGGAGAGATGATGGCGGTCTGACCGCCATTTTTCTTTGCGATTTTTGTTTGGAAAAAGAAGGGGAGTTACGATGAGCAGTGCAATCATGCTGGCCTTGGTGTGCGCGGGCATAGCCATTCTGTACGGAATCATATCCAGCCGCTGGATATTGGCGCAGCCTGCGGGCAGCGAACGCATGCAGGCGATTTCAGCCGCGGTGCAGGAGGGGGCGCAGGCCTATCTCAAGCGCCAGTACACCACCATCGGCATCGTCGGCGCGGTGCTGTTTGTCGTCATCGCGGCCTTCCTCTCCATGTCGACCGCCATCGGCTTCGCCATCGGCGCCGTGCTTTCCGGCGCGGCCGGCTTCATCGGCATGAACGTGTCGGTGCGCGCCAACGTGCGCACCGCGCAGGCGGCGCACAACGGCCTCAATGCCGCGCTCAACATCGCCTTCAAGGGCGGCGCCATCACCGGCATGCTGGTGGTGGGCCTGGGACTTCTGGGTGTGGCGGGTTACTACGCCATCCTGACCGCGGGCGGCGCCAGTTCTTCCGATGCCGTGCATGCACTGGTCGGCCTGGGCTTTGGCGGTTCGCTGATTTCCATCTTCGCGCGTCTGGGCGGCGGCATCTTCACCAAGGGCGCCGACGTCGGCGCCGACCTGGTGGGCAAGGTCGAAGCCGGCATTCCCGAGGACGATCCGCGCAATCCCGCGGTGATCGCCGACAACGTGGGCGACAACGTCGGCGACTGCGCCGGCATGGCCGCCGACCTGTTCGAGACCTATGCCGTGACCATCATCGCCACCATGCTGTTGGGCGGCCTGATGGTGGCGGGCGAGAGCGCGGCCAACGCCGTGGTCTACCCGCTGGTGCTGGGCGGCGTCTCCATCATCGCCTCCATCATCGGCACCTTCTTCGTGAAGGCACGCGAGGGTGGCAAGATCATGAACGCGCTCTACCGCGGTCTCATCGTCGCCGGCGTGCTGGCGATACCGGCTTTCTATGTGGTGACCACGCAGATGTTCGGCGAGGGCATCATGATCGGCGACGAGATGGTGTCGAGCATGAACCTTTTCTGGGCCTCGCTCATCGGCCTGGCGCTGACTGCCGCCATGGTGGTGATCACCGAGTACTACACCGCCACCGAATACGCGCCGGTGCGCCACATCGCGCAGGCCTCGACCACCGGCCACGGCACCAACATCATCGCCGGCCTGGGCGTGTCGATGAAGTCCACCGCCGCGCCGGTGCTGGCCGTATGTCTCGCCATCTGGGGCTCCTATGAACTGGCCGGACTCTACGGTATCGCCATCGCCGCCACCGCCATGCTGTCCATGACCGGCATCATCGTGGCGCTCGACGCCTACGGCCCCATCACCGACAACGCCGGCGGCATCGCCGAAATGGCCGAGCTGCCGGACGAGATCCGCAACATCACCGACCCGCTCGACGCCGTGGGCAACACCACCAAGGCGGTGACCAAGGGCTACGCCATCGGCTCGGCCGGCCTTGCCGCGCTGGTGCTGTTCGCCGACTACACTCACGCCCTGGAAGCCAGGACCGGCGGGGTCACGCTGTTCGACCTGTCCGACCACATGGTCATCATCGGCCTCTTCATCGGCGGCATGGTGCCGTATCTCTTCGGCGCCATGGGCATGGAAGCCGTGGGCCGCGCCGCCGGTAGCGTGGTGGTGGAAGTGCGCCGCCAGTTCCGCGAGATTCCCGGCATCATGGAAGGCCGCGCCAAGCCCGAATACGGCACCTGTGTCGACATGCTGACCAAGGCCGCGATCAAGGAAATGATGATCCCGTCGCTCTTGCCGGTGCTGGTGCCGGTGCTGGTCGGCCTCATCCTCGGTCCCAAGGCGCTGGGCGGCGTGCTGCTCGGCACCATCATCACCGGCATTTTCGTGGCGATTTCCATGACCACCGGCGGCGGCGCCTGGGACAACGCCAAGAAATACATCGAGGAAGGCAACTTCGGCGGCAAGGGTAGCGAGGCGCACAAGGCCGCCGTCACCGGCGATACCGTGGGCGACCCCTACAAGGACACCGCCGGCCCGGCCGTGAACCCCTTGATCAAGATCATCAACATCGTGGCGCTTTTGATCGTGCCGCTGCTCTGATTGCCGGAAACCGTCCGGAAAAGCCGGCGCAAGCCGGCTTTTTTGTCGGTGCGCCCGGCAGGGCGCACTCACTTGGCATTGCCCCGTTGTCCGCCGTGGCAAGGGGAAAGTGCCCGGCGGCGGTATAATGCGCATCTTTCGCATTTTGACCCGTCAGCCATGAATCTCGATCGCGTCAGTTCCGGCAACAAGCTGCCGGACGATTTCAACGTCATCATCGAAATCCCCGCCCACGGCGAGCCCATCAAGTACGAGGTGGACAAGGAGACCGGGGCGATGTTCGTGGACCGCTTCATGTCCACGGCCATGCACTATCCCTGCAACTACGGCTACATTCCCCACACCCTGTCGGAAGACGGCGATCCGGTGGACGTGCTGGTGATCACCCCGATTCCGCTCATCACCGGCGTGGTGGTGCGCTGCCGGCCGGTGGGCATGCTGAAAATGACCGACGAGGCCGGTGCGGACGCCAAGCTCATCGCCGTGCCCATCGACAAGCTGTGCGGCCTGTACAAGACGGTGCAGTGCCCGGAAGACCTGTCGCCGCTGACGCTCAAGCAGATTTCGCACTTCTTCGAGCACTACAAGGACCTCGAAGAAGGCAAGTGGGTCAAGGTCGAAGGCTGGGTCGGGGCGGATGATGCCCGCGCAGAGATCATGGCCGGGGTGGAGCGTTACAGGAATGCCGAACACAAGCCCGCATTTTAGGGATCAGGATTCAGGGGTCAGGATTCAGGGAATGTGCTTCGCGCTTTTTTTCAATTCACTCGCGGCCATAGGCCGCACATCCCCTGACCTCTGAATTATGAAAATCTGCATTCTTTCCGATTCCCATGACAACCGCCAGCTCATGGCGGCGGCGGTGGCCGACGCCAAGGCGCGCGGCGCCGAGGCGGTACTGCATTGCGGCGACGTGGTGGCGCCGACCACGCTACGCATCCTGCAGAAATACGAGCTGCCGGTACATGTCATCCACGGCAACAACACCGGCGACATGTACAGCATGACCCGGCTTGCCGCCGAGCCCGGCAGCGTGGTGCGCTACCACGGCCAGGATGCGGGCATCACCCTGGGCGGGCGCCACATCTTCATCGTGCATTATCCTCATTACGCCCGTGCCATGGCCTGTACTGGCGACTATGATCTGGTCTGCTGCGGCCACGAGCACAAGCCGGAACTGCTGCTGCTGGCCAACGTGAAGGGCGGGCAGACCTGGCTGGTGAACCCGGGCACCGTCGGCGGTGTGGGCCATGCGCCGACTTACGTGATGGCCGACCTGGAAAGCATGCAATTCGAAACCCTGCCGGTGCCGGTGCCGCCTACCGTGCCGAGCGAACAGCCGCGCGTCACCCCTCATGTCTGAGGGGTATTTTTCTAAATCCCCTCTATTCCCGCATAAGTAAGTTCGATCAAAAACGCAGGCCGATTCTGTGGCTACTCGGGGCTCATCAGAGTAACATCCAAGAGCTTAAATTCATTGAGTTGCGCCGTGGGGTTGTGGCGCATTTTTCAATCTTTTCGACACCCCGCATCCGTTGCGATGGAGGACCTGATGACGGACGTAGTAGCAACCAACGAGACCATTCTCGTCGTCGGCGGCGGCATTTCCGGCATGACCGCGGCACTCGAGGCCGCCGAAACCGGCAAGCAGGTCGTGCTGCTGGAAAAGAATCCCGCCCTGGGCGGCCGCACTTCCCAACTTTACCGTTATTTTCCCAAGATGTGCCACCCGACCTGCGGCCTGGAAATCAACCTGCGCCGCTTGAAGGCCAACCCGCGCGTGCGCGTGCTGACCCAGGCCGAAGTGACCGGCATCTCGGGCAGTGCCGGCGACTATACTGCCACGGTGAAGATCACCCCGCGCTACGTCAATGAAAACTGCACTGCCTGCGGCGCCTGCGCCGACGCGGTGAAGACCGAGGTCGACAATCCCTTCAACTACAACCTGGGCAAGATGAAGGCGGCCTACATTCCCTCCGCCATGGCCTATCCCCAGCGCTACGTGCTGCATCCTTCCATCATCGGCACGCCCGATGCCGAGGCCGCCAAGGCCGCCTGCAAGTACGGCGCCATCGACCTCGACCAGAAGGAAGAGACCATTGAGATCAAGGCCGGCGCCGTGGTGTGGGCCACCGGCTGGCAGCCCTATGATGCTGCCAAGATCCAGCCCTACGGCTACGGCCGCTTCAAGAACGTCATCACCAGCGTCGAGTTCGAGCGCCTGGCCGACCCGCACGGACCCACAGGCGGCAGGATCCTGCGTCCCTCCGACGGCAAGGAAGCCAAGAACATCGCTTTCATCCAGTGCGCCGGCTCGCGCGACGAGAACCACCTGCGCCATTGTTCGCGCATCTGCTGCATGGCATCGTTGAAGCAAACACATTACGTGCGCGAGCAGCACCCCGAGGACGGCAAGTCCACCATCTACTACATCGACATCCGCGCCATCGATCGCTTCGAGGACTTCTATCAGAAGGTACAGGCCGATCCGGGCGTTACCTTCGTCAAGTCCAAGGTCGCGCGCATCTCCGAAGACGAGAACGGCAACCCGGTGTGCTGGGGGGTCGACACCGAAGGCTACAAGCGCTATTCCAACCCGCATGATCTGGTCGTCCTGGCGGTGGGCATGGAGCCCTCGGTCAAGGGCGTGGCGATTCCCGCCAACGTCGTGTTCGATTCCAGCGGCTTCATCGAGGCCGACCCGACCAACGGCGCGATTTTCGGCGCCGGCTGCGCCAGCAACGCGCTGGACGTGAACCGCGCGGTGCAGTCCGCCACCGCCGCGGCGCTGCGCGCCATCCAGGTGGTCAACAAAGTGGCGCGCGCCGAAGTTTAAGCAGGAGATCGAGAGAAATGGCTGAAGAGAAGAAATTCGCCGCGTACATCTGCAAGGGCTGCGGCCTGGGCGAGCGCCTGGATGCCGACAGGCTGGCAGGCATCGCGCAGAAGGAAGGCAAGATGCAGGTCGTGAAACAGCACGACTTCCTGTGCAATGCCGATGGTGTGGCGATGATCAAGAACGACATTGCCAAGGAGGGCGTAACCCACATCATGATCGCGGCCTGCTCGCGCCGCGCCAAGACCGAGGCCTTCCACTTCCCCAACAACGCCGTGGCGCGCGCCAACCTGCGCGAAGGCGTGATCTGGGTCCGCCCCGACACCGAGGAAGCGCGCGAGACCACCCAGGACATGGCCGAAGACTACGTGCGCATGGGCTGCGCCGAAGTGAAGGCGATGACCGCGCCGGCCGGCAACGTCAACACCGGCTCCAACCGCACCGTGCTGGTGGTGGGCGGCGGCGTCACCGGCATGACCGCCGCGCTGGAAGCCTCCAGGGCCGGCTACCCGGTGGTGCTGGTGGAAAAATCCGGCGCACTCGGCGGCTGGGCCGCCAGGCTGTGGAAGCGCATTCCCGTGCACGAGCCCTTCAAGGCGCCGGCTGACACTGGCGTGGCCGACATGGTGGCGCAGATCGAAGCCGACCCCAACATCAAGGTCTACCTCAATTCCACCATCGCCAAGACCGATGGCGCGCCCGGCCGCTTCGTGGTGCAGATTGCCACCGAGTCGGGCAGCGTCGGCACCGAGGACATCGGCGCCATCATCCAGGCCACCGGCTTCGAACTCTACGACGCCAACAAGCTGCCGCACCTGGGCTATGGCAAATCGCCCAACGTGGTGGACCAGGCCGGGCTCGAAGCGCTGGCGAAAGCCGCCAACGGCGGTCCCATCCTGCGCCCCTCGGACGGCAAGCCGGTCACATCTGTGGCTTTCGTGCAGTGCGCCGGCCAGCGCGACGACAGCGGCGAGCACCTGTCTTACTGCTCGGGCTACTGCTGCAATGCCAGCATCAAGCAGGCCATGTACTTCAAGGACAGCAACCCGGACATCGACACCACGGTGATCTACACCGACCTGCGCACGCCCGGCAACGGCGAGGACTTCTATCGCAGCGCGCAGGAAAAGGGTGTCATCTTCACCAAGGGCAAGGTCGCGACGGTTGCCCCCAGCGGCAACGCCTGCACGGTGAACTTCCACGACCTCATCCTCGACGACAGGAACGCGCAGATCGAGGCCGATCTGGTGGTGCTCGCCACCGGCCAGGTGCCGAACTCGGGCGTGAACATCGACATGAGCGCCGAGGAAAAGGCCGAGGAAGCCGCGGCCGAAGCCGCCGCCGAGGCGACGGTCGGCGGCGCGCAGCCGGTGCAGTTTGCCAAGAAGGTGTCCGTGCTCAACCTGACTTACCGCCAGGGGCCGGACATCCCGCAGTTCAAGTACGGCTTCACCGACTCGCATTTCATCTGCTTCCCCTACGAGACCCGACGCACCGGCATCTACGCCGCCGGCCCGGTGCGCCGCCCCATGGACATGCTGCAGGCGCGCGAGGACGCCACCGGCGCCGCGCTCAAGGCCATCCAGTCGCTGGAAAACGCCCAGCTCGGCCGCGCCGCACACCCGCGCTCGGGCGACCTGTCGTTCCCGAAAGTGCGACTGGAAGGCTGCACCCAGTGCAAGCGCTGCACGGTGGAATGCCCGTTCGGCGCCATCGACGAGGACGAAAAGCGCTTCCCGCTGTTCAATGAGTCGCGCTGCCGTCGCTGCGGCACCTGCATGGGTGCCTGCCCGGTGCGCGTGATCTCCTTCGAGAACTACTCGGTGGATACCGTGGGCTCGCAGATCAAGGCCGTGGACATTCCCGACGAGTTCTCCGAGAAGCCGCGCATCCTGATCCTGGCCTGCGAGAACGACGCCTACCCGGCGCTCGACATGGCGGGCATGAAGCGCAACGAGTACTCCGCCTTCGTGCGCGTGATCCCGGTGCGTTGCCTGGGCTCGGTCAACACCATCTGGATCACCGATGCGTTGAACGCCGGCTATGACGGCGTCATGCTCATGGGCTGCAAGCACGGCGAGGACTATCAGTGCCACTTCGTGAAGGGTTCGGAGCTTGGCCGCTACCGCCTGTCCAAGGTCGGCGACACGCTGAAGAACATGAACCTGGAAACCGAGCGCGTGAAGGATCTGGAGGTCGCCATCACCGACATCGACAATCTGCCGCGCATCATCAACGAATACGCCCAGCAGATCGTGGACATGGGCATGAGCCCGTTCAAGGGCTTCTGAGGCGGAGGAATGAACATGAGCGCTAATCAACAAATGGCCGCCAGATACAAGAACAACTTCCTCAAGGAAGTCGAAGAACAGGTGGAAATGGGTGAATGGGTCAAGATGTGCATGCAGTGCGGCGTGTGCTCCGGCTCCTGCCCGACCAATTTCCACCCCGGCTGGGAACATCCGCCGCAGGAAATCTTCATGATGATCCGCGCAGGCCGCCGCGAAGAGGTGCTGACCAGCCCCTCGATGTGGATGTGCACTTCCTGCTACAACTGCATCGTGCGCTGCCCGCGCAAGCTCCCCATCACCCACATCATGCATGGCCTGGCCAACTACGCGCACCGCCTGGGCGTGGCGCCCAAGAACCAGCCCACGCGCGCGTTCTCCAGACTGTTCTGGAACAACGCCATCGCCACCGGCCGCGTCAACGAGCTCAAGTTGTCGCTGGGGCTGTACTTCAAGGATGCCGAAGGCAAGCTCAACATCGGCCAGGGCATCAAGCAGGGGCTGGCCATGCAGAAAGTGGCGCTGGGACTGTTGAAAGCCAGGCGCCTCAATCCATTCGAGATTTTCGGCGGGCACAAGTGCAAAGACCAGAAAGGCATCGCCGCCATGCTGAAGAAGGCGCGCGAGCTGGAAAACCAGCGCAAGGCGCTGCCCCGATCCGGCGCCGCGCGCTGAGCTGGCTGCTTGAGTTAAGGACAAGGAAATGGCAAAGAAACAATACGCTTTCTACCCGGGGTGCTCCTCGCAAAAGGGTGCATCCGCATCCAACTACCTGACCTCGGTGGAGTCCATGTGCAAGACCCTGGACATCCAGTTGACCGAAATCCCCGACTGGAACTGCTGCGGCGCTTCCATCGGCTACGGCGAGGCCGGCGAACTGCCGCGCCATGTAATGAACGCGCGCAACTTCGCCCTGGCCGAGCAGCACCTGCCGGGCCAGGACATCGTCGCCACCTGCGCCGCCTGCTGGCTGGGCGCCAAGGAATCCAAGGAACGCATCGAGCACAGCTCGCAGCTTTTGGCCGACACCCAGGAGGCGCTCAAGGAGGCCGGCCTGCAGATCAAGGTCATGCCCGAAATCCGCCACATGGCCGAAGTGCTGGTGGAAGACTTCGGCTTCGAGGAACTCGGCAGGCATGTGAAGAATCCGCTGCAGGGTTTGAAGTTCGCCGGTTACGTCGGCTGCCAGACCAACCGCCCCTTCGGCATCGCCGGCGAGAACTTCGAGAACCCCATGTACCTCGACAGGATCATCGAGACCATGGGCGGCGAAGCCGTGCCCTACGATCAGAAAGTGACCTGCTGCGGCGGCGCGCTGGCCTTCTCCGAACCCGACAAGGCGCAGGCCCAGATCAAGGACATCATCGAAGCAGCCTACGACGGCGGCGCCGAAATGATCGTCACGCCGTGCCCGCTGTGCCAGGCCAACGTGGAAATCTACCAAGGCCACATCAACAAGAAATACGGCACCAAGTTCAACATCCCGGTGCTCTACTACAGCCAGTTGATGACCATCGCCTACGGCGGCAGTGCCAAGGAAGCCGGACTCGACGGCCAGGTAATCCGCGCGCCCAAGCTGGAAGCCATCGCCAAGTAGGCAGGCTGCAATTTGTGGTAAAAACGGGGGCTTACACAGCCCCTGTTTTCTTTTTGAGGTTTGCAATGAGAAGCGTCGACAAATACGAAGAGTTCGTGGACCTGGTGCATCAGGCCGTGTACGAAGTGGACGAGCTGCGCGCCTGCATGGAAGACGAGGAAGACTACGACATGGAGCGCTACGCGCCCTTCATCGACGCGCTCGATGCCTCGTTGCGTCAGCTTTACGACGACATTATTTCCGGGAATTATTCCGGCGCGGGGCAGGGCGGCGATCTGCCGTTCATGAAAATCGTCAACCGCTTCGAGCGCGACATTCCCTTCCGCGATTTATTGAAGACCATCAACGCCGCACACCGCAAGGGCTGGCGTTAGATTTTTAACCGCGGAGTTCGCGGAGGACGCGGAGTTTTCAAAAAAACCACAAAACACAGTGGAAGCGGAGGGAACAGAGGAAGTCGGTGTATAGATGAAACTCTGGATGGTTTCCTCTGTTGCCTCTGATCCCACTGTGTAATCGGTTTTCCTCCGCGAACTCCGCGGTTATTCACTGGGCGGTGCGCTTCACGCGCACGATGAGATCGATGCCCACGGTCTCCATGCCCTTGGGCAGTTCGGGCAGGCCCTCGATGCGCACGTCGTCGGCCATGATGTCGGTGAGGCGCCCGGTATCGACTTCGTAGAGGTGATGATGCGGCCCGGTGTTGGGATCGTAAAACACCTTGGAGGGATCGACGATCACTTCGCGGATGAGGCCTTTTTCCAGGAACAGCTTGAGGGTGTTGTACACCGTGGCCTTGGAGGTTTCGGCATGGCGGTCGTTGACGATGGTCATGACCTGGTCCGCCGACAAATGCTCCTGGCGCGAGAACAGCGCGTAGGCGATCTCGATCCGCTGGTGGGTCGGATTGATGTCGTGAGCCCGGAGGAGCTCGGCCATGTTGTCGCGGCTGTAGTGATGCATCGTTTGTGACGGACAGATAACGATTTAATGATAATCTAGGACTTGGACTCTGTCTAATTTTCGGAACGGCTATGGATTTTTGTCCGCAGGCCAGGTTGCATGAATGCAATAGGGGGAATAGGGGAATTCCCTTATAATCCAGGCTTTAACGAGCCTTTTTCGCCGTGATTTCGATTACCCGCCTCACTTCCCTCCAGCCGGATTTCCACTCCCGGCTGGATGCGCTATTGCAGTTCGATGCCGCGACCGATGCTTCCATCGAGACGACGGTGGCCGCCATCCTGTCCGATGTGAGGGCGCGCGGCGATGATGCGGTGCTGGACTACACGAACCGTTTCGACCGCATGAGCGTAGACTCGATGGCCGAGCTGACCCTGTCGAAATCCCGCCTGGACGAGGCCCTGGCCGAACTGTACCCGGAACGCCGCCAGGCCTTGGAAGCCGCCGCCGAGCGTGTGCGTCGCTACCACGAGAAGCAGTTGCAGACGTCCTGGACCTATACGGAAGAGGACGGCACCCTGCTCGGCCAGCAGGTCACGGCGCTGGACCGCGTTGGCCTCTACGTGCCCGGAGGCAAGGCGGCCTATCCCTCGTCAGTGCTGATGAACGCCATCCCGGCCAAGGTGGCGGGCGTTCAGGAACTCATCATGGTGGTGCCCACGCCGGGCGGGGAGCAGAACGACCTGGTGCTGGCGGCAGCGGCGATTGCCGGCGTGGACAAGGTGTTTACCATCGGCGGCGCCCAGGCCGTGGCCGCCATGGCCTACGGCACCGAAAGCGTGCCGCAGGTGGACAAGATCGTCGGCCCCGGCAATGCCTATGTGGCGGAGGCCAAACGCCGCGTGTTCGGCACCGTCGGCATCGACATGATCGCCGGACCGTCGGAAATCCTGGTGATCTGCGACGGCAAGACCAACCCGGACTGGATCGCCATGGACCTCTTTTCCCAGGCCGAGCACGACGAACTGGCGCAGGCCATCCTGCTGACCCCCGATGCGGCCTTCGCCGATCAGGTCGAGGCATCGATCAAGAAACTGGTGGGCGAAATGCCGCGCAATGAAGTGATCACGACGTCCATCAGCAACCGCGGTGCCATCATCGTCACGCGCGACCTCGACGAGGCAGCGGAAATCTGCAACCGCATCGCGCCCGAGCATCTGGAGCTGTCGGTGGAAGACCCGCTGGCCATGACGCCGAAGATCCGCCACGCCGGCGCCATCTTCATGGGCCGCAACACCTGCGAGGCACTGGGCGACTACTGTGCCGGCCCCAACCACGTGCTGCCGACTTCGCGCACCGCGCGCTTCTCCTCGCCGCTCGGGGTGTACGACTTCCAGAAGCGCTCCAGTTTGATCATGGTGTCGGAAGCCGGTGCCCAGACCCTGGGCCGCATCGCCGCGACGCTGGCCTACGGCGAGGGCCTGCAGGCGCATGCCCGTTCCGCGGAATATCGGCTCAGGCACAAATGAAGAACGCCGCACGGATTTGCCCCCTCATCCCCAACCCTTTTCCCTCAGGGAGAAGGGGTAAAAAACCATGAGTCGCTACTGGAGCGAAGTGGTGCGCAGGCTGACGCCCTATGTCCCCGGCGAGCAGCCCAAGCTGGACAAGCTGGTCAAGCTCAACACTAACGAGAACCCCTACGGGCCCAGCCCCAAGGTGCTGGAGGCCCTGCGCGCCGAAGCCGCGGACAGCCTGCGTCTGTATCCCGACCCCAATTCCGACAGGCTGCGCGAGGCCATCGCCGCTTTCCACGGCGTGGAGGCCGGCCAGGTCTTCGTCGGCAACGGCTCGGATGAGGTGCTGGCGCACGCCTTTCTTGCGCTCTTGAAGCACGGCACCCCCATCCTCTTCCCGGACATTACCTACAGCTTCTATCCGGTGTACTGCCGGCTGTATGACATCGAATACCGCGAAATCCCGCTGACCGAGTCCTTCGAGATCAAGGTCGACGACTATTTCGTGCCCAACGGCGGCATCGTCTTCCCCAACCCGAATGCGCCGACCGCACGCCTCTTGGCCCTGGGCGAAATCGAAAGACTGCTGGCGAAGAACACCGACTCGGTGGTGGTGGTGGACGAGGCCTATATCGACTTCGGCGGCGAATCCGCAGTGGGGCTGGTCAAGCAATATCCGCAGCTGCTGGTGGTGCACACGCTGTCCAAGTCTCACTCGCTTGCCGGTTTGCGCGTGGGCTATGCCATCGGCCAGTCTGAGCTGATCGAGGCGCTCACGCGGGTGAAGGACAGCTACAACTCCTATCCGCTCGATCGCTTCGCCCAGGCCGGGGCGATCGCCAGCATGCAGGATCGCGCTTATTTCGATTCCACCCGTGCCAAGGTCGTGGCCACGCGCGAAAAGCTGGTCGCGGAGCTCAATGCCCTGGGCTTCGAGGTGCTGCCTTCTGCGGCGAATTTCGTGTTCGCGCGCCACCCGCAACAGGACGGCGCCGAGCTGGCGCAAGCCTTGCGCAGCCGCAGCATCATCGTGCGCCATTTCAAAAAGCCGGCGCGCATCGCCCCTTTCCTGCGCATCACCGTTGGCACTGACGAGCAGTGCGCTGCCTTGCTTGCCGCCTTGAAAGGCATCCTCACCTGATAGAATCCTGTCAAGGTTTTCCGTTCCCTGTAACCTGTAGCCCGAAACCTGAAAATGCGCAGCGCAGAAGTCACCCGCAACACCCTGGAAACCCGGATCACGGCCAGGCTCAACCTGGACGGCACGGGCAAGGCCGCGCTCGACACCGGCGTGCCGTTCTTCGACCACATGCTAGACCAGATTGCGCGCCACGGCCTCATCGACCTCGATATCGAGGCCAAGGGCGATTTGCACATCGACGCGCACCACACGGTGGAAGACGTCGGCATCACCTTGGGCCAGGCTTTTGCCAGGGCCGTGGGCGACAAAAAGGGCATCCGCCGCTACGGCCATGCCTACGTGCCGCTGGACGAGGCACTGTCGCGCGTGGTGATCGATCTGTCGGGCCGTCCCGGCCTGGAATATCACGTCGACTACACGCGTGCGCGCATCGGCGAGTTCGATGTCGACCTCCTGCTGGAGTTCTTCCGCGGTTTCGTGAACCACGCCGCGGTGACCCTGCACATCGACAACCTGCGCGGCATCAACGCCCACCACCAGGCCGAGACCATTTTCAAGGCCTTCGGCCGCGCGCTGCGCATGGCGGTGGAAACCGACGAACGCATGAGCGGGCAGATGCCCTCGACCAAGGGCTCGCTTTGATGGAAAAGCTGGACATTGCCGTGATCGACTACGGCATGGGTAATCTGCGCTCGGTGGACAAGGCGCTGGAATACGTGTCGCCCAGCGCCACGGTGAAGGTGACTTCCGATGCGGACGAGATTCTCTCGGCGGATCGCGTGGTGTTCCCGGGCCAGGGCGCGGCGCGCGACTGCATGCGCGAAATCGATGCGCGCGGCCTGCGCGAGGTCATCAAAGAGGCCGCGCAGAGCAAGCCTTTCCTCGGCATCTGCATGGGGCTGCAGGTGTTGTTCGAGCACAGCGAGGAGGGCGACACGCCTTGCCTGGGCGTCTTCAAGGGCGAAGTCATCCGCTTTCCCAAGGAAGCCATGTTTGATGACAAGGGCGAAAAACTCAAGGTCCCGCACATGGGCTGGAACAACGTGCACCAGGCCATGGCACATCCGCTGTGGGCCGGCATCGAGGACGGCAGCCGCTTCTATTACGTGCACAGCTATTTCGTGCAGCCCGCCACCCCGGAGAGCGTGGCGGGTTTTTCGCATTACCCGTTTCCGTTCACCTCGGCGGTGGCCTCGGGTAATATCTTCGCAGTGCAATTCCATCCGGAGAAAAGCGCCCAGGCGGGGCTGACCCTGCTGGGCAATTTCATCACCTGGGATCCTTTCAACGCTCGACAGTCGGCCTGCGACATGGCCGGCACCTGTGCCTAACTGATTTACCGCATCATGCTGATCATTCCCGCCATCGATCTCAAGGACGGACACTGCGTCCGTCTCGAACAGGGCGAAATGGACCGCGCCACCGTGTTTTCCGAAGACCCGGCCGCCATGGCGCGCCACTGGGTGAAGCAGGGCGCGCGCCGCCTGCACCTGGTCGACCTCAACGGCGCCTTTGCCGGCAAGCCGGTGAACGAGGAAGCGATCAAGGCCATCGTCCAGGAAATGGGCGACGAGATTCCCGTGCAGCTGGGCGGCGGCATCCGCGATCTGGATACCATCGAGCGCTATCTCGACGACGGCATCCGCTACGTCATCATCGGCACCGCGGCGGTGAGGAATCCGGGCTTCCTGCACGAGGCCTGCGACGCCTTCCCCGGCCATATCATCGTGGGGCTGGACGCCAGGGACGGCAAGGTGGCGGTGGACGGCTGGTCCAAGGTCACCGACCACGATGTCGTCGATCTCGCCCAGCGTTTTCAGGACTACGGCGTGGAAGCGGTGATCTACACCGACATCGGCCGCGACGGCATGCTGACCGGCGTCAACATCGACGCCACGGTCAAGCTGGCCCAGGCGCTGCACATTCCCGTCATCGCCAGCGGCGGCATTAGCAACCTGGATGACGTGAGGAATCTTTCCGCGGTGGCCGCCGACGGCATCATGGGCGCCATTACCGGACGCGCCATCTATCAGGGCACGCTGGACTTCGCGGCGGCGCAGAAGCTGGCCGATGAACTGGCCGGGAAAGTCTATGGCGAATAATTTGTGCGCCGTGACCTTGCGAAAAGGCAAAAATCTTTTACACAGGGAGGTAGTGGGAGGTAAAGGATCCATTCCGGATTCCTCCCTGAACCTTTTGCGCCTCTCTGTTGACACGGTTTCGGCTTGTGAGCGGTCAATGTCCGGAATCAATTGACAAATCATGCTGGCCAAACGCATCATTCCCTGCCTGGACGTGACCGCCGGGCGCGTGGTCAAAGGCGTCAACTTCGTCGAATTGAAGGACGCGGGCGACCCGGTCGAGATTGCCAGGCGCTACAACGACGCCGGCGCCGATGAACTGACCTTCCTCGACATCACCGCCAGTTCCGACGAGCGCGACATCATTCTGCACATCATCGAAGCCGTGGCCGAGCAGGTGTTCATTCCGCTGACCGTGGGCGGCGGCGTGCGCAAGGTGGAAGATATCCGCCGCCTGCTCAATGCCGGTGCCGACAAGGTCAGCATCAATACTTCTGCCGTGACCAATCCCGAACTGGTGGCGGAGGCTTCCGGTTTCTTCGGCTCGCAGTGCATCGTCGTCGCCATCGACGCCAAGCGCGTGGGCGACCACTGGGAAGTCTTCACCCATGGCGGCCGCAAGCCGACAGGGCTCGATGCCGTCGAATGGGCGAAAAAAATGGAAAGCCTGGGCGCAGGCGAACTGCTGCTCACCTCCATGGACCGCGACGGCACCAGGAGCGGCTTCGACCTTGAGCTTACGCGCAGCATTTCCGATGCGGTCGACATTCCCATCATCGCCAGCGGCGGGGTGGGCAAGCTGCAGCATCTGGTCGACGGCGTGAAGGAAGGCCATGCCGATGCCGTGCTCGCCGCCAGCATATTCCACTTCGGCGAATACACCGTGGACGAGGCCAAGCGCTACATGAAGCAGCATGGCATCGAGGTTCGCCTGCCGTGAATGTCAAAACCATGAAAAGACAAGCCACAGAGAACACAAAGGGCACAGAGAAAAAAACGTTGCCATACGGGTTTCCTCTGTGTTTCTCTGTGTCCTCCGTGTCGAAAGTTTTTTTTGATGTCTAGCTGGCTCGACGAAATCCGCTGGGACGAGAAAGGCCTGGTGCCTGCCATCGCCCAGGACGCCAAAACCGGGCGCATACTTATGGTTGCCTGGATGAACCGCGAGTCGCTGGCCTTGACCGCCGAGAAGGGCGAGGCAGTCTACTGGTCGCGTTCCAGAAGCAAGCTCTGGCACAAGGGCGAGGAGTCCGGCCATGTGCAGAAGGTGCGCGAGATTCGCCTGGACTGCGACGGGGACGTCATCGTGCTGCAGGTGGAGCAGCAGGGCGGCATCGCCTGCCATACCGGGCGCGAAAGCTGCTTTTACCGCGTGCTGAAGAACGGCGCCTGGGAAGCGGTGGATCCGGTGCTGAAAAACCCGAGCGAGATATACAGGAAATGAGCGAAGACATACTCAAACGCCTGACCGAGACGCTGGAAGCGCGCAAGTCTGCATCGCCGGATTCTTCCTACGTAGCCAAACTGCACGCCAAGGGTCTCGATGCCATCCTCAAGAAAATCGGCGAGGAAGCCACCGAGACGGTGATGGCGGCCAAGGACGGTCAGTCCGAAAAGATCATCCGTGAAGTGGCCGATCTGTGGTTTCATACTCTGGTGCTGCTGTCGCACGAGGGGCTGGCGGCGCAGGACGTGCTGGACGAACTGGCGCGCCGCGAAGGGGTTTCCGGCATCGAGGAGAAGGCGTCGAGAAAATGAGCGACTGTATTTTCTGCAAGATCATCGCGGGCGAGATTCCCTCGCGCAAGGTGTACGAGGACGAGGAGGTCTTGGCTTTCCATGACATCCACCCCTTTGCGCGGGTGCATTTCATGATCATTCCCAAAAAACACATTGCTTCGCTGGCCGACGCCGGCCCGGAAGACCAGGCCATTCTGGGTAAAATACTGCTGTTGGCGCCGAAACTGGCGCAGGAACAAGGGCTGGAGGGCGGCTTCAAAACGCTCATCAACACCGGCCGCGGCGGCGGGCAGGAAGTTTTCCACCTGCACGTGCACGTATTCGGCGGCGGTCCTGCTGCCTGATTTCATTTCAAGGAGACTGACATGGGTGGTTTAAGCATCTGGCACTGGCTGATCGTTCTGGCGATCGTGCTGCTGGTATTCGGCACCAAGAAGCTGCGCAACATCGGCACCGACCTGGGCGGTGCGGTCAAGGGTTTCAAGGATGCGGTCAAGGACGAGAACGCCAAGATCGCCGACAAGAGCGAAAAAAGCGAAACCGGCGCCACCATCGACGCCGAAGTGAAGGACAAGCAGAATTCCTGAAAGGCAGGATTCAGGGATCAGGGGCCAGGATTCAGGGAATGAGCGGCTTTCGGCCGCGCCTCTGATTCAGCCCCCCTGACCCCTGACCCCTGACCCCTGATATGTTCGACATCGGTTTCACCGAGCTTCTCGTCATCGGCGTCGTGGCCCTGCTGGTCGTGGGGCCGGAGCGCCTGCCCAGGGTCGCGCGCACGGCCGGCCATCTGTTCGGCCGTTTTCAGCGCTATGTCAGCACCGTCAAGGCGGACATCGGGCGCGAAATGGAACTGGATGAACTGCGCAAGGCCGGACTGAGTTTCAAACAATCGGTGGAAGATGCCGCCCGTGGCGTGGAAACGGGCATACAGGAAGCCGAATACTCCATGCGCGACGAAGTCGTCAACCCGATCGAGGAGGCGGCGAAATCCGTTGCGCAGCCCGATCTTTTCGACGATCCCGCGAAGCGGGAGGCTGAAAGGCAGGCCGCAGCCGCTTCCGCCGGGGAATTGGCGGACAAGCCGGGCAGCGCGCCGGAAGCTAGCCCATGAGCGACACCGCCGACAAGCAGGAAAGCTTCATCTCCCACCTGATCGAACTGCGCGACCGCCTGATTCGTGCGATCGCGGCGGTGGTGCTGGTGTTCATCGCGCTGTTTCCCTGGGCCAACGATCTTTACACCCTGCTGGCTCAGCCCTTGATCTCCAAACTGCCGCAGGGCAGCCAGATGATCGCCACCGGCGTGGCTTCGACTTTCTTCATTCCGGTCAAGGTGGCGATGATGACGGCCTTCCTCATCGCGCTGCCCTGGGTGCTTTACCAGATGTGGGCCTTCATCGCACCGGGCCTGTACCAGCACGAGCGCAAGCTGGCGCTGCCGCTATTGGTGGCGAGCGTGCTGCTGTTCTTCGTCGGCATGTCTTTCGCCTATTTCCTGGTGTTCCCGGTGGTGTTCGGCTTTCTGGCCGGTGCCACCCCCGAGGGCGTGAATTTCGCCCCGGACATCGGCGCCTATCTGGATTTCGTGATGACCTTGTTCATCGCTTTCGGCGTCACCTTCGAAGTGCCGGTGGTGGTGATCCTCCTGGTGCTGACCAACGTCGTCTCGACCGAAAAACTGCGCGAAGCCCGGCCTTACGTCATCGTCGGCGCCTTCGTCATCGGTGCCATTTTCACCCCGCCGGACGTGATCTCCCAGATCATGCTGGCGGTGCCCCTGTGGCTGTTGTATGAGCTCGGCATCATCCTGGCCGGCTTTCTGCGCAAGGTCAAACCGGCGCAGCCGGAGCCGGCTTCCCCCGACTATCAGCCCATGACAGACGAGGAAATGGAGGCGGAACTCGACCGCATCGAGTCGGAAAACAAGTCCTCCCGTACGGACGCCTGATTGCCCCATTACTGGGCTGCCGGACATTCGTTGCACAAAAAAAGTGCGATCCAGAGTGTAGTCGCCTGTTCTGCTCCTATAAAATCAAGCACTTGCAATGATGGTACGACTATTGCTTTAATTGCCCCTGATTTGACATGAGGGTGCACCAAATGGAGACATTGAAAACCGGCAGCGATGTATTGTTCATTCTTTTGGGCGCCATCATGGTGTTGGCAATGCATTGGGGCTTCGCTTTTCTGGAGCTTGGCACGGTGCGCAAGAAAAACCAGGTCAATGCGCTGGTGAAAATCCTCACCGATTTCAGTGTTTCGACCATTGCCTATTTTTTCATCGGCTACGGCATTGCCTACGGCGTGGATTTCATGGCCGGCGCCAGCCAGCTCGCGCAGAAGAACGGCTATGACCTGGTCAAGTTCTTTTTCCTGCTCACTTTCGCGGCAGCGATACCCGCCATCGTCTCGGGCGGCATTGCCGAGCGTGCCAGGTTCAACCCTCAGCTTGCCGCCACCTTCGTGCTGGTGGGCTTCATCTACCCCTTCTTCGAGGGTATGGTCTGGAATGGCAATTACGGTTTCCAGGCCTGGCTGGAAGCCAGCTTCGGCGCCAGGCTGCACGATTTTGCCGGCTCGGTGGTGGTGCATGCCGTGGGCGGCTGGATCGGACTTGCCGCGGTCGTGCTGCTGGGTGCGCGCCATGGCCGTTACCGCAAGGAGGGCGGCGTCGCCGCGCATCCGCCTTCGAGCATTCCCTTTCTTGCGCTGGGCGCATGGATTCTCACCGTCGGATGGTTCGGCTTCAATGTCATGTCGGCGCAGACCATCGAGGCCGTGAGCGGGCTGGTGGCGGTGAATTCGCTCATGGCCATGGTGGGCGGCACGCTGGCGGCGCTCGTCGCCGGCAGGAACGACCCGGGCTTTCTTCACAACGGCCCGCTCGCCGGGCTGGTGGCCGTATGTGCGGGCTCGGATCTCATGCATCCGCTCGGCGCGCTGGCGACCGGCGCGGTGGCAGGGGCCCTGTTCGTGTGGATGTTCACCATCACCCAGAACAAGTGGAAGATCGACGATGTGCTCGGGGTGTGGCCGCTGCACGGGCTGTGCGGGGCGTGGGGCGGCCTCGCCGCCGGGATTTTCGGCCTGCAGGCGCTGGGCGGCATGGGCGGCGTGGCCTTCATGTCGCAACTGATCGGCACCCTGGCGGGCATTGCGATCGCGCTGGCAGGCGGCTTCGTCGTGTATGGCGCGCTCAGGGCAACGGTGGGCATCCGCCTCGATCAGGAACAGGAATTCCAGGGGGCGGACCTATCCATCCACAGGATTTCGGCCACGCCAGAGCGCGAAACCAACTGGTAGTTTTTGAGCCGATGATCGAAGCGCCCCCCGACGGGCTGTTTTTTGGTCTGTGCGGACAGGGGGAGGGCGGGTAAAATCCGCTCATGCCTGACCCCGGTTTCGTCCATCTTCGCCTGCATACCGAATACTCCATCACGGACGGCCTGGTGCGGGTGGACGGGGCGGTGGATCGGGCCAGGGAACTGGGCATGCCCGCGCTGGGCTTTACCGACCTGTCCAACGTATTCGGCTGGGTCAAGATGTACCGTGCGGCGCGCGGCAAGGGGGTGAAGCCCGTATTCGGCTGCGATGTCTGGATCAGCAACGAGGCCGACCGCAGCCGCCCGGGCCGGGCGCTGCTGCTGGTTCAGCACCGCGAGGGCTACCGGCGCCTGTGCGAACTGCTCACCCGCGCCTACCGTGACAACCTGCACCGCGGCCGTCCGGAAATCGACCCGGCCTGGTTCCTCGAAGGCACCGACGGCCTGCTTGCTCTTTCTGGCGGCTTCCACTCCGGCGTGGCGCAATCTCTTTTGAGCGGCAACGAGACACAGGCGAAAAAGCAGGCGGAATTCTGGGCCCGGGCCTTTCCCGGGCGCTGCTATCTCGAACTGCAGCGCTACGGCCTGCCCGAAACCGAGGCGCTCATCGACGGGCTGCTGGAACTCGGCGCCGAATTCGGCATTCCTGCGGTCGCCACGCACCCCGTCCAGTTCCTCGATCCGGACGACTTCAAGGCGCACGAGGCGCGCGTGTGCATCGCCGAGGGGTATCTGCTGGCCGACCGGCGGCGGCCGAAGCAATTCACCGCCGAGCAGTATTTCAAGTCGCGCGAGGAGATGGCCGAGCTCTTCGCCGACCTGCCCGAAGCGCTCGCCAACAGCGTGGCCATCGCGCAGCGCTGCAACCTGACCTTGGAACTGGGCAGGAGCAAGCTGCCGCAGTTTCCCACCCCTAACAACGAAAGCCTCGACGACTACATCCGCATCCGCGCCGAGGCGGGCCTGGCCGAGCGCATGAAGCGCCTGTATCCGGACGAGGCGGCGCGCGCGGCCAGGTACCCGGAATACCAAAAGCGCCTCGATTTCGAACTCGGCACTATCATCCAGATGGGTTTTCCCGGTTACTTCCTGATCGTGGCGGACTTCATCAACTGGGGCAAGAACAACGGCGTGCCGGTGGGGCCGGGGCGGGGCTCGGGCGCGGGCTCGCTGGTGGCGTATTGCCTGGGGATCACCGACCTCGATCCCCTGCGCTACGACCTGCTGTTCGAGCGCTTCTTGAACCCCGAGCGCGTGTCCATGCCCGACTTCGATGTGGACTTCTGCCAGGACAACCGCGAGCGCGTGATCCAGTACGTGAAGGACAAGTACGGGCACGACGCGGTATCCCAGATCGCCACCTTCGGCACCCTGGGTTCCAAGTCGGTGATCCGCGATGTCGGGCGCGTGCTCGACATGCCCTACAACTACTGCGACAAGCTCTCCAAGCTGGTGCCGGTGGAAGGCGTGAAGCCGGTGTCGCTGATGAGGGCGCTGGAAATGGAGCCCCAGCTCAGGGAGCGCTACGACGAAGAGGAAGAGGTGCGGGAACTGTTCGATTTGGCCGGCAAGCTCGAGGACCTCACCCGCAACGTCGGCATGCACGCGGGCGGCGTGCTGATCGCGCCGGGCAGGCTCACCGACTTCTGCCCGCTCTACCGCCAGGAAGGTTCGGACAGCTTCGTATCGCAGTTCGACAAGGACGACGTCGAAGCCGTCGGCCTGGTCAAGTTCGACTTCCTGGGGCTGCGCACGCTGACCATCCTGGACGAAGCCGTGCGCTTCGTGCGCCGCCGGCCCGGCATGGAAAACTTCCGCCTCGAAGACCTGCCGTTGGATGACCCGGCGGTGTACAAGCTCTTTTCCGACGGCAACACCACGGCGGTGTTCCAGTCCGAATCGCGTTCGGCCAAGGACCTGGAAAAGAAGCTCAAGGCCGACTGCTTCGAGGACATCATCGCGCTCATGGCGCTGAACCGCCCGGGCCCCTTGGGCTCGGGCATGGTGGACGACTTCATCGCGCGCAAGCAGGGGCGGCAAAAGCCGGAATATTTCCATCCGGCCCTCGAGCCGGTGCTGAAATCGACCTACGGCATCATCGTCTACCAGGAACAGGTGATGCTGATTGCGCAGATCCTGGCCGGCTACACCCTGGGCGGCGCCGACCTCTTGCGCCGCGCCATGGGCAAGAAGAAGCCCGAGGAAATGGCCAAGCAGCGCGAGATTTTTCTCTCCGGCGCCAAGGCCCGCGGCGTAGACGACAGGCTCGCCGGGCGGCTGTTCGACCTCATGGAAAAGTTCGCCGAATACGGCTTCAACAAGTCGCACTCGGCCGCCTACGCCCTCATCGCCTACCAGACCGCCTGGCTCAAGGCGCATTACCCGGCCGAGTTCATGGCCGCGACCATGTCCTCGGAAATGACCGACACCGACAAGGTGCGCATCTTCTACGAGGACGCGCGCGCCAACGGCATCGAGATGCTGCCGCCCGACCTCAACCGCTCCGGCTACCGTTTCGAGCCGGTGGGGGAAAAACAGATCCGCTACGGCCTCGGCGCCATCAAGGGCACGGGCGAGGCGGCCGTCAATGCCATCGTCGCGGCGCGCGAAGAAGGCGGGCCGTATAGGGGCCTCTTCGACCTGTGCCGGCGCGTGGACAGGCGCTATCTCAACCGCAGGGTGCTGGAGGCGCTGATCAAGGGCGGCGCCTTCGACAGCATCAATCCCAATCGCGCCAGCCTGATGGCGAGCATCGCCCCGGCCATGGAGTCCGCGGACATGGCGGCGCGCGGCGGCGGCCAGGGCGGGCTGTTCGGCGAGGAGATGTCGCTGGAAGCCGGCGAGCCCTGCGTCGAGACGCCGACCTGGCCGGAAAAGGAAAAGCTCCTGCAGGAGAAGTCGGCGCTCGGTTTTTACCTCTCCGGGCATCCCTACAACGCCAGCGCCGGGGAACTGTCAAAGTTCGTCAGACATCGCCTGAACGAACTGCAGCCCTCGCGCGACTCGCAACTCCTGGCCGGCATCATCGTTTCGGTGCGCACCCAGATGACGCGGCGCGGGAAAATGGCCATCGTGCTGCTGGACGACGCCACCTCACCTTTGGAAGTGGTGATTTTTTCCGAGACGTTCGATGCCCACCGCGACTGGATCAGGGAGGATGAATTGCTCATCGTCGAAGGAAAGGTCAGCGAGGATGCGTATTCCGGCGGCTTGAGGGTGACGGCGGAGCGGGTTTATGACCTGACCCATGCGCGCAACCGCTTTGCCAGGGAGCTGCGTCTGGCCTGCAACGGCCAGTCAAACAGCGCCAGGCTGAAGGAAATTCTGGCCCCCTACCGCACCGAGGAGGGGGGCTGCCCGGTCACCATCGCCTACCACAACGGCAAGGCGTCTTGCGAAGTCAGCCTGGGCGGGGCCTGGCAGGTCCAGCTGCACGACCATCTGATCGAGACCTTGGGGCAGTGGCTGCAACCCTCGAGCGTGCAAGTACGTTATTAGCCCGGATTCCCCCTTGGCCTGGAGCACTCCGGTGGGGGCGCCCTCAGGGGCGATCGTATATCGGCATTCGCGGCTGAAGCCGCTTCCCTAACCCAATGGACAATCCGGGGCTGGCGGGATTGGCACAAAAATACCAAGCACGATTTTGGGTCGGTTTTGCAAATAGTGCTTGCTTTTTGTTCAAGTATATTAGAAAATACTAATAACACGGTGCGTCATCCCCTGATGCGTTGTGTTGTCTCCTCCATCCTCCTCCTTTGGTGGATTTTAGCCCGGCATTCCCTTGCCGGGCTTTTTTTGGTTAGCGCTTTTCGAAGCTGGAAAAGGTGTTCTCCCCGGTGAACTCGGCAGCTTCCACCCCGGTTACCTGGGCCATGGGCGGGCCGCGCCTGGCCCATTCCAGCAGGCGGTCGACAGCCCCGTCCTCCCCGCACACCACGGCTTCGACCCTGCCGTCCGGCAGGTTGCGTACCCAGCCGCTCACGCCCTGTTTCAGTGCCTCCTGGCGCATGGATTCGCGAAACCACACGCCCTGCACCCGGCCCGATATGAGCAGGCGCAGGCAGGGCATTACTTCACCTTCATGCCTGGGGTCGCCCCGGAGTCGGGCGAGAGGATGAAGAGGCCGGCGGTCTGGCCCTCGGGGTCGCTGGCAGCCAGCACCATGCCTTCGCTCATGCCGAATTTCATTTTGCGCGGGGCGAGGTTGGCGACCATCACCGTCAGTCTTCCGACCAGGGTTTCGGGCGCATAGGCCGACTTGATGCCGGCGAACACCTGCCGGGTTCCGAGCGGGCCCACGTCCAGGGTCAGCTTCAGGAGCTTGTCCGCACCTTCCACATGCTCGGCATTGGCGATCTTCGCGATGCGCAGGTCGACCTTGCTGAAATCGTCGATATTGATGAATGTGTTTTCTTCAGTCACGGCTTTGTTTTCCTGATGAACCTGCGCCTCGGCATGGCGTGTTGGGGCAGGCGGGGTTTCGAGAGACTGTTTGTTGGCCTCCACCAGCGCGTCGATCTGCTTCATCTCGACGCGTATCATGAGGTGGCTGTAGGACTTGATGGCATGGCCGGCGGGCAGCAGCGACCGGCTGTCGCCCCAGGCCAGCGGCGGAATGTCGAGGAAGTTCTCCACGCCTTCCGCGAGCCTCGGCAGCACCGGCTTCAAATACAGCGCGAGCAGGCGGAAGAGGTTGAGCGCCACGGTGCAGACCTCGTGCAGTTTCGCTTCCAGGCCTTCCTGCCTGGCGATTTCCCAGGGCTTTTCGTCGTTGACGTACTGGTTGGCGATGTCGGCCAGCGCCATGATTTCGCGCACGGCCTTGCTGTATTCGCGCCCGTCGTAGTAGCCGGCGATCTCGGCGGCCTTGTCCTGCAGGGCCTGGATCGCGGGATTGGCGGGGCAGGCGGCGAGTCTGCCGGCGAATTTTTTGCTGACGAAGCCGGCCGAGCGCGAGGCGATGTTGACGAACTTGCCGACGAGGTCCGAGTTCACGCGCGCGGCGAAGTCATCGAGGTTGAGGTCGATGTCGCTCATGTCGTCGGACAGCTTGGCGGCGAAGTAATAGCGCAGCCACTCGGGATTGAGGCCGGTGTCGAGGTAGCTTTGCGCAGTGATGAAAGTGCCGCGCGACTTGCTCATCTTCTGGCCGTTGACGGTGAGGAAACCGTGGGCAAAGATTTTCGTCGGCGTGCGGTAGCCCGCGGCTTCCAGCATCGCCGGCCAGAACAGGGCGTGGAAGTAGAGGATGTCCTTGCCGATGAAGTGGTAGAGCTCGGTGGCGGAACCGGCTTTCCACCAGGCGTCGAAGTCCATCTGGTGGTCGGCGCAATACTTCCTGAAGCTGGCCATGTAGCCCACCGGCGCATCCAGCCATACGTAGAAATACTTGCCCGGCGTATCGGGGATTTCGAAGCCGAAGTAGGGCGCGTCGCGCGAGATGTCCCAGTCGGAAAGTCCCGCGGCGAACCACTCCGCCATCTTGTTGGCGGCCTCGGGCTGGAGGGTGCCTGACTGCGTCCACTGCCTGAGGAAGGCTTCCTGCCTGCCGAGCTTGAAGAAGTAGTGGTCCGATGTCTTGCGGATCGGTTTTGCGCCCGACACCACCGAATAGGGGTCCTTCAAGTCGGTGGGCGAATAGGTGGCGCCGCAGACTTCGCAGTTGTCGCCGTACTGGTCGGTGGCGCCGCATTTGGGGCAGGTGCCCTTGATGAAGCGGTCGGGCAGGAACATCTCCTTCACCGGATCGAAGTACTGCTCGATGGGACGTACCTCGATGAGGCCGGCCTCGCGCAGTTTTCTGTAGATGCTACCCGCGAGTTCGCGGTTCTCCGGCGAATGGGTGGAATAGTAGTTGTCGAAACCGATGTGGAAGCCGTCGAAGTCGCGCTTGTGCGCGTGCCACACGCGGTCGATCAGTTGTTCGGGCGTGATGCCTTCCTTGTCCGCGCGCAGCATGATGGCAGTGCCGTGGGTGTCGTCCGCGCACACGTAGTGCGCTTCATGCCCCTGCATTTTCTGGAAACGCACCCAGATGTCGGTCTGGATGTACTCGACCAGATGGCCCAGATGGATGTCGCCGTTGGCATAGGGCAGGGCGGAGGTGACGAGAATTTTTCTTTGAGTCATGGTTTAAGGGGTCTCAGGCTCCAGCAGTTTCAAGCCTTTGAAATAATCGCGGTAAAAACCGCGGTCGCGGGTGAGCAGGCGGTCGCATTGCACTGAAGCATGGCTGGCGACCATGAAATCCGCCACCACCCGGCTGCGTTTGCCGCCGGCTTCGCGGTATTGTTGCCATATCGCGCCGGTCTTGACGGAAGCTTCCTGGCTGAGCGGCGCAAAACCTATGCCGATGGCCTGCATTGCCTGGATAAACAGCGCTTCCGAAGGAAACAAGGCGCGCGTCTCGGCCCAGACAACTTCGCAGGCGACGACGCTGCCTTCCTGCAGGGCGCGGTTTAATGCGGCAGATGAAGCCGGGCCATGGCGGGAATCGGCGCCGAACACGTCCAGGAGGACGCAGGTGTCCACCGCCGTCAGCATTATTCGGCTTTGCCGCGCAGCGATTCGATCAGCTTGTCGGTATTCAGCCCTTTGCCGAGGCAGCCATATACCTTCGAGACGGGATCATCCACGGTTTTGCGGGCTATCAGCGTGCCGTTTTTGGTGTCAAAATCCAGCACGGTTCCGGGGGTGATGCCCAGCTTTTCCCGCAAGGCCTTGGGAATGGTGACCTGCCCGCGTTCCGCCACAACAGCTTTCATGTCCGTGCTCTTTCCAATAGGGGTTTCAGCAAGTATGCATTGTAATACATACCTGCCAAATATGAGGCGAACCATGCGCGTTCCTGGCTCAACCTGCAGGCGCCTACGATTTTTCGCGTGGCCGAGATCGAAAACGCCAAACGCATCGAGAAGGAAGTCACGCCGAAGGCGGCTTGATCGAAGCCGTTTGTTCCCGCTCGGGTGCGGCCTGTTTTTCAGCCTGTGCCATCAGCAGAAAAGTCGCCAGCTCCTCCTGCCAGCGCAATTTCTCTTCGGTCGAAAGCGCCTTGAACGCCTTCAGGCGCTCATCGCTGACGTAGTAGGTGCGGTCGCCGCGGTCGAAGGGCATCTCAGGACTCCTTCAGGCGCTTCAGGTGTTCGATGTCGGCCAGGTCGATCGGACGGCCGACCGCCTGTTTGAGCGCGATCAGATCGGCGATGCAGGCGACCACTACCGGCACCTCTCCGGCATGCAACGTCACAGCACGCTTGTGCATGCCCGAGAAATCGAGGGGCGGGTAGAGCAGCACATCCAGGGTGATGCCCGCCGCCCCCGGCGCTTTCAATGCGAAAGCATCCAGATTGCGTTCGCGATGCCACAAAGCCAATTGCTCGAGATCGGTCAGCGTAGCCAGTTCGACCGGCAATACCGGTTTCATGCCCAGCTCATGCGCCGTGTTCACCAGGGCGGACAAATTTTCCGGCGTCATGGCCACGGTCACGTCGATATCCATGGTCGCGCGCTCGATGCCATGCAGCGAAATCGCCAGGCCGCCGATCAGGACATACTCGACCTTGTGCCGTTTTAGCGCGGAAAAAAGATCGAGGTAGAACATGGCTTGAAAGCCTACCCCAGCAGCTGTTCCAGCACGAAGGGCAGGATGCCGCCCTTGTCGTAGTACTCGACCTCGATGGGCGTGTCGATGCGCAGCTTGAGCGCGACGCGCTCGACCATGCCATTGGCGCGGTGGATCACCAGGGTCACGTCCTGCTGCGGGGTGATGCCGGATTCGATGCCTTCGAGGTCGAAGGTCTCGGAGCCGTCGAGTTTCAGGCTGGCGGCGTCGACGCCGTCCTTGAACTGGCAGGGCAGGACACCCATGCCGGCGAGGTTGGCGCGGTGGATGCGCTCGAAGCTCTTGGCGACGACGGCCCTGACCCCCAGGAGGCGGGTGCCCTTGGCGGCCCAGTCGCGGGAAGAGCCGGTGCCGTATTCCTCGCCGGCGAAGATCAACAGCGGCGTACCCTCACGCTGGTATTCCATGGCGGCGTCGTAGATCGGCATCTCTTTGCCGTCTTTCAGCGTGATGCCGCCTTCCGAGCCGGGAATCATCAGGTTCTTGATGCGCACGTTGGCAAAGGTGCCGCGCATCATCACCTCGTGGTTGCCGCGGCGCGCGCCGTAGCTGTTGAAGTCGGCCTTCTCCACACCGTGCTCGGTGAGGTAGAGGCCGGCCGGCGAGGTGGGCTTGATGCCGCCGGCGGGGCTGATGTGGTCGGTGGTAACGGAGTCGCCGAAGATGGCCAACGCCTTGGCACCCTTGATCGCGGCGCCGGTTGTCTTCCCGTTGACGAAGAATGGCGGCTCCTGGATGTAGGTGGATTTCGCATCCCACTGATACACCGCGCCGGTGGGTGCGGGCACCGCGTCCCACAGGGGATTGTCGGCGCCGACGTCGGCGTAGATCTTGCGGTAGGCGGCGGCATCGGTGGCGGTATTCATCACCGCGGCGATTTCATCATTGGAAGGCCACAGGTCCTCGAGATACACCGGCTGGCCATTGCTGCCGGTGCCGATGGGCTCTTTCTCGAAGTCGATATTCACTCGTCCGGCGAGCGCGAAGGCCACCACCAGCGGCGGACTCATGAGGAAGTTGGCTTTCACCGCCTGGTGCACGCGCGCCTCGAAGTTGCGGTTGCCGGACAGGACGGAGGCCACGACGAGGTCGTTGTCGGCGATGGCCTTCTCGATCTCGGGCTTCAAGGGGCCCGAGTTGCCGATGCAGGTGGTGCAGCCGTAGCCCACCACGGAGAAGCCGACCTGCTCCAGCGCGTCCATGAGTCCGGCTTTCTTCAGATATTCGGTCACCGCGCGCGAGCCGGGGCCGAGGCTGGTCTTCACGTGCGCCGGGGGTTTCAAACCTGCGGCGGCGGCTTTCTTCGCCAAGAGGCCCGCGGCCAGCATGACGCCGGGGTTGGAGGTGTTGGTGCAGGAGGTGATGGCGGCGATGACCACGTCGCCATGGCCCAAGCGGCCGCCGGCGTGGCCGGCAAGCGCCGCGGCGACATGGTCGGCGGAGGGGTGATCGTCGAGCATTTCGGTCTCATCCAGGGCGGGCGTGCCGCGCGCTTCCTGGCTGCCGCTGCTCATTACTTCGGTCACCGCCATGGCGGCGGGCAGGGAGTAGCGCTTGCCCAGTTCGCCGGCCTTGCCGTAGCCGCCGTCCGTGACGGCCTTGTCCATGAGCGCGGCGAAGCTGGTTTTCAGGTTTTTCAGTTCGATGCGGTCCTGCGGGCGCCTGGGGCCGGCCACGGAAGGTTCGACGGTGGAAAGGTCGAGTTCCAGCACCTGCGAGTAGTCGATGTCGCCGGCCCTGGGGATGCCGAACAGGTTCTGCGCCTGGTAGTAGGCGCGGATGGTGTCGACCTGTTCCCGGCTTCTGCCGGTGGCGGCGAAGTACTGGCAGGTGGCTTCGTCCAGCGGAAAGAAGCCCATGGTCGCGCCGTATTCCGGCGCCATGTTCGCAATGGTGGCGCGGTCGGTCACCGGCATGGCGGCTGCGCCATCGCCGAAGAATTCCACGAACTTGCCGACCACTTTCGCGCGGCGCAGCATTTCGGTGATGGTGAGCACGATGTCGGTCGCGGTGATGCCGGGCTTAGGCTTGCCCTTGAGGTTCACGCCCACCACATCAGGCGTCAGGAAGTACACCGGCTGGCCCAGCATGGCGGCTTCCGCCTCGATGCCGCCCACGCCCCAGGCAACGCAGCCGAGGCCGTTGATCATGGTGGTGTGGGAGTCCGTACCCACGAGCGTGTCGGGGAAACAGACGCCGTCCTTCTCCATCACCCCGCGCGCGAGGTATTCCATGTTGACCTGGTGCACGATGCCCACGCCGGGCGGCACGACCTTGAACGTATCGAAGGCCTGCATGCCCCACTTGAGGAACTGATACCTTTCACGATTGCGTTCGAATTCGATTTTCATGTTGAGGTCGAGCGCGTCCCTGCTGCCGTAGGCGTCCACTTGAATGGAATGGTCCACCACCATGTCCACCGGCACCAGCGGTTCGATCTTTTTCGGGTCCTTGCCCGCGCGCGCCGCGGCCGAACGCATGGCGGCCAGATCGGCCAGCAGCGGCACACCGGTGAAGTCCTGCAGGATCACGCGCGCCACGGTGAAGGGGATTTCCTCGATGCGCTCGGCATTGGGCTGCCAGTTGGCCAGCTGTTTGACGTGTTCTTTGGTGACCTTCACGCCGTCGCAGTTTCGCAGCACCGACTCCAGCACGATGCGGATGGAGACGGGCAGGCGGGAAAGCCTGGAATTGGCGGTCTCGGCGAGCTTGGGCAGCGAATAGATTTTCTGGCCGGAGGCGAGCTGTTCTTGAGTGGAAGCGAAAGGATGCATGGGAATCGCGGGAACAAGTTGTATAAATCCCGCATTTTACGCGATTCCTATAATGGGCTCATGGATGCCAGAACATTGGCTTTGGAAAGCAGGGTGCGCGAGATTGGCACGGGGCTGCACCGTGATGCCCTGCGCGCCCACCCATCTTTGGGCTTATGCAATTATTCATCTATCAGGAATTCCAGGTCTTCAAGAAATCCCGGGTCATAGGTCTCTTCGACGTGATTATTATTCCAGAGCCCTGAAAGCCGAACCTTCTCCCTATCAGAGTGCAGACCAAGCCAATGAGGGGAGGGGGGATCGATCGCCGGCCTTTTATAGTTGCTTAATAAAGCTATGGCATTCCGCTCGATCCTGCCTCGTAAGCTGTCGGGCCCGGGCGGATCATCAACAGGAAGCCACAAAAATGGCATCTTGCCGATTAAGCCACTGACTTCTTCCTCAAGTGCAGATTCCTGTGCTTTCACCCAATCGCGAGAAAAGCCCAGTCGTTTGGCTGCCTGACCCGGATCAGAGCCCACTCCCCAGCTAGAAGGCTCTGCTGACTTGCGCATGGAACGGAGGGAAGAACCCACCAATAGGCGGAAGATCGAGCCTCGGTGATTGCCCCCACCACCGCCTGCTTGGCCGCGGTGCTGCGAGAGCCTGCCCCAAAGCGTGCTCTTTGATCCCGTAGAAAGGGCATGAGTGCCGACTCGAACTACTCTCGGTCCTTGCCCGGTTGTCGAGCGCTCTTCACCATTTTCGAAAAAGAAGTAAACACCCCGGCCCGGCCACCCCATTCGGCCATGGCATTCTGCAAGCCATTTTGGGCCGCCCAGCTTTAGTTCGAGGCGGCCTAGCAAATCGTAGAATCTGACGAGGTCATCAAGCCTGGACATGTGCTTGATGGGTGTCGAACCACTCCATCTGACGCCCTTGCGTTAGTCCGATCATTGGCACCCGAACTTGAGCGCCATCAGCTTCAAGTAGCGGCAAGAGAAACTCCCGATACTTAGAACCTGCCAAGAAAACGAATTTTTTCCGGTCAGGAATTTCCTCTTTGATTTGCTGAAAAACTCTATTAGCCCAAGCCTTGCGCTCACGGATAGGCATTGTGTTCAAAGTAAGTTCATAAGGCTCGATCTGTTTTCCTGGATGGATCAATCCATATTTGGCTGACAAGATAAACCAATCAAGGCCGGCTTCTTCAACATGTCTTCTGGCCTTTTTGAACCATGTGGAAATGTACAGATCTCGCGCAATAGTTGGATAAGCAGATTTTGTTGCCACACAAGACACCAGAAAAACATCATCCGGGCCGTAAGAGATATCTATTCTGGCCAAATCCATGATCTTGGTTTTCCCATCGCTGAAGTACATTGCAGCGCCCTATGTTATGAAAAACGCCAAAGTAAACACAGCCCATCGATTGATTTTCTGAACTGAACTGAAAACACGCCCGGCCGCGCCCGGAGTAAACAAAAGCCACAGCGCCACAGGCAGGATAAAATGCCATTTTTACCCGTCCCCTCCAAGCCATGAGCAAAGCCGACCTGAAGAAAAAAGCCCTCGACTACCACCGCCTGCCCAAGCCGGGCAAACTGTCGGTCGAATCCATGAAGCCCTGCGCCACCCAGGACGATTTGTCGCTCGCCTATTCGCCGGGCGTTGCGGAACCGGTGCGCGAGATCGCCAGGAATCCCAAGACCGCCTACGACTACACCAACAAGGGCAACCTGGTGGCGGTGGTGTCCAACGGCACCGCCATCCTCGGCCTGGGCGATCTGGGGCCGCTCGCCTCCAAGCCGGTGATGGAGGGCAAGGGCGTGCTGTTCAAGCGCTTCGCCGGCATCGATGTGTACGACCTCGAGATCGATGCCAAAACCGTGCGGGACGTGGTCAGGGTGGTGCAAGCCATCGCCCCCACCTTCGGCGGCATCAATCTGGAAGACATCGCCGCGCCCGAGTGTTTCGAGATCGAGGCGCAGTTGAAGAAGAAGCTCGACATCCCGGTGTTCCACGACGACCAGCACGGCACCGCGGTCATCATCTGCGCCGGCCTCATCAACGCCCTGCACATCCAGGGCAAGCAACTGGCCGACGCGAAGATCGTCTGCCTCGGCGCGGGCGCGGCAGGGCTGTCGTCCATGAATCTTTTGGTGGCCATGGGCGCGAAGAAATCCAACATCACCCTGGTGGATTCCAGGGGCGTGGTGAGCAAGTCGCGCACCGACCTCAACAAGTACAAGAAGCCATGGGCGCGCGCGACCGACTTGAAGACCCTGGCCGAGGCCATGGACGGCGCCGACGTTTTCGTCGGCGTGTCCGGCCCCAACCTGGTCACCCCGGCCATGGTGAAGAGCATGGCCGAGAAGCCCGTGGTATTCGCGCTCGCCAACCCCGACCCGGAAATCACGCCGGAAAAGGCGCACAAGGCCAGAGGCGACCTGATCATGGCGACCGGCCGTTCGGATTACCCCAACCAGGTCAACAACGTGCTGGGCTTTCCCTACATCTTCCGCGGCGCGCTCGACGCCCGCGCGAAGAGCATCACCCAGGACATGCTCATCGCCGCGGCCAAGGCCCTGGCCGAACTCGCGCGCGAAAAAGTCCCGGCCTCGGTGCTCAAGGCCTACAAGGTCAAGAAGATGAAATTCGGCCCCGACTACATCCTGCCCAAGCCTTTCGATCCGCGCCTGATCGAACGCATACCGGCGGCCATCGTCAGGGCGGCGAAGAAAAAGTAGGCGCATGTACAAAGCGCGCCCCGACCGGCCGGTCACGTTGCCCCTGTTGAGTCTGCGCCTGCCGCTCGCGGGCTGGGTTTCCTTTCTGCACCGGGTCTCGGGCGTGCTGCTGTTTTTCTGCCTGCCGCTGGCAGTGCTTGCGCTCGAACGGGCGTTGAGCGGGCCGCAGGCTTTCGATGAAGTGCGCAACACCCTTAGGCAGCCCGCGGTGCGCGTCCTGCTGCTGCTGGCGGTGTGGGCGCTGGCACACCACCTCCTCGCCGGCATCCGCCATTTGCTCCTGGACGTGCATGTCGGCGTAAACCTCGCCGCCGCGCGGCGTTCCGCGTTGATCGTGGCGATCGCCGCCGGCGTGGTCGTTCTGATTACGGCCTGGAGGCTGTTCGCATGAGAAAGCCGGTCACCGGCAGCCACAGCGGCACCGGCTGGTGGCTGGCGCAGCGCTTCTCGGCCGTGGTGCTGCTGCTCTCCGGCCTGATCCTGTGGCTGGGCTACCTGCAGGCGCCGGCGCTCGATTACGATACGCTCAATGCATTCTTCCAGGCCGACTCGATCCGCCTGCTGGTGTGGCTGCTGGTGGCAAGCCTCAGCCTTCACGCCTGGGTGGGCCTGCGCGACGTGCTGATGGACTACGTGAAGCCGGTGTCGCTCCGGCTCGCGCTCAACCTGCTGGTTACCCTCGTGCTGCTGCTGTGCACGGTGTGGACGACGGCGATCCTGTGGGGGGCGCATGGATAGGCGCGTATTCGACGCCGTCATCCTGGGCGGCGGCGGCTCCGGCCTGCGCGCTGCGCTGCAACTGGCCGATTCCGGCTTCAAGGTCGCCGTGGTGTCCAAGGTCTTTCCCACCCGCTCGCACACGGTCTCCGCCCAGGGCGGTATCACCGCCGCGCTCGGCAATGTGTCGGAGGACAACTGGCACTGGCACATGTTCGACACCGTGAAGGGCTCGGACTACCTCGGCGACCAGGACGCCATCGAGTTCATGTGCCGCGAGGCGGCGAGCGCGGTGTACGAGCTCGAACACATGGGGCTGCCGTTCTCGCGCCTCGATAACGGAAAAATCTACCAGCGCGCCTTCGGCGGCCAGTCGCAAAACTTCGGCGGCGAGCAGGCGGTGCGCACCTGTGCCTGCGCCGACCGCACCGGCCACGCGCTCCTGCATACGCTGTACCAGCGCAACATCGCGGCGCGCACGCAGTTCTTCGACGAATATTTCGCGCTCGATCTGGTGCGCGACGCGGAAGGCTACTGCCTCGGCCTCACCGCGCTTTCCATCGAGAGCGGCGAACCCATCCTCATCGAGGCGCGCGCCACGCTGCTCGCCACCGGCGGGGCGGGGCGCGTGTTCCGGAACACCAGCAACGCCATGATCAACACCGGCGACGGCCTGGGCATGGTGTTGAGAGCCGGCCTGCCGCTGGAGGACATGGAGTTCTGGCAGTTCCATCCCACCGGCATCGCGGGGGTCGGCAGCCTCATCACCGAGGGTGTGCGCGGCGAGGGCGGCTATCTCGTCAACAGGCACGGCGAACGTTTCATGGAGCGCTACGCCCCGCACGCAAAAGACCTCGCCTCGCGCGACGTGGTGAGCCGCGCCATCGCCACCGAAATCCACGAAGGCCGCGGCTGCGGTCCGCACGGCGATTACGTGCTCTTGAAGCTCGATCATCTGGGTGAAGAGCTCGTCGCCGAGCGGCTGCCGGGCATACGCGAACTCTCCGTCCGCTTTGCCGGCGTCGATCCGGTGAATGCGCCGATCCCGGTCGCGCCCACCGCGCACTACATGATGGGCGGCATCCCCACCAACCTCGACGGCCAGGTGGTGGCGCCGGCACGCTACGGCCCCGAGGAGCCGGTGCCGGGCCTGTATGCGGTCGGCGAATGCGCCTGCGTCTCGGTGCACGGCGCCAACCGCCTGGGCGGCAATTCGCTGCTCGATCTGGTCGTCTTCGGCCGCGCCGCCGGCCGCCACATGATCGAATACCTGCGCGAAAATCCCTACCCGCGGGAAACGCCGGCCGAGGCGGTGCGGTTCGGACTCGGGCGCCTGGCGCGCTGGTCGGAGACGCGCGGCGACGAAACCGTGGACGGCATCACGCGCGACCTTCGCCTGCTGATGCAGAAGCACTGCGGCGTGTACCGCAAGCGGGCCGTGCTGGAAGAGGGCTTGGACGAATTGACCAGGCTGCAGGAACGGGTGGGGCGGATCACGCTTGGCGACCGGAGCCGCGTGTTCAACACCGCGCGCATCGAGGCGCTGGAGCTGGAGAATCTGCTGTTGGTCGCGCGCGCCACCATCGTCTCCGCGCTGGCGCGCGAGGAAAGCCGTGGCGCGCACAGCCGCGAGGACTTCCCGCAGCGCGACGACGACCGCTGGCTCAAGCACACGCTCTACCACCTGGAAAACGACCAGATCGACACCAAGCCGGTGCGTCTGAAGCCGCTCACGGTGGAAAGCTTCAAGCCCATGGAGCGGAGTTACTGATGAAATTCCGCCTCTATCGCTACGACCCCGAAAGCGGCGAAAAGCCCTTCATGCAGGAGGTCGAGCTCGACATCGACCCGGCCGGAAAGATGCTGCTCGACGCCCTGCTGGAACTCAAGGCCGGCGACGATACGCTCGCATTCCGGCGCTCCTGCCGCGAAGGCGTGTGCGGCTCGGATGCGGTCAACGCCAACGGCCGCAACGTGCTGGCCTGCGTCACGCCGCTTGCCGGCCTGAAGGAGCCCATCGAAATCCGCCCGCTGCCCGGCCTGCCGGTGATCCGCGACTTCGTCGTCGACATGGAACCCTTCTACCGCCAGTACCGCTCGATCAAGCCCTGGCTCGTCAACATTGACCCCGAGCCTGAGCGCGAACGCCTGCAGACACCGGAAGAGCGCGCCGAGCTGGAAGGGGCCTACGAATGCATCCTGTGCGGCGCCTGCACCAGCGCCTGCCCTTCGTTCTGGTGGCATCCCGACAGGTTCGTCGGGCCCGCGGGCCTCTTGCAGGCCTGGCGCTTCATCGCCGACAGCCGCGACCAGGCCGCCGAAGCGCGTCTTGACAACCTCGAAGACGCCTACCGCCTCTACCGCTGCCGCGGCATCATGAACTGCGTGGAAGCCTGCCCCAAGGGGCTCAATCCCACCGCGGCCATCGGCAGGATCCGCGCGCTGCTGGTCAGGCGCAAGGTGTAAGGGAGTGAGGCGTGAGGCGGGGGGGTCTGGGCAGTCACCTGCCCGGAAGGGTGAAGCTACTGACAGCGAAGACCGCCATCGCCGCCTGCGCTGGCGCTGTCGGCGCGGCCTGCTGGAGCTCGACCTGTGGCTTGCGCGCTTTGCCGAAACCGGCCTCGCCCGGCTGTCGGACGAGGAATGCGCAGCCTTCGAGGCCCTGCTGCAAGAAGCCGATGCCGATCTGCTTTCCTGGCTGCAAGGGCGCGAGGCGGCGCCCGAAAGCCATGCGCGCATGGTCGGGATAATCCGCTCGACTGGGTGATTTCACGCTGGCGCGCTACAATCTGGCCAGAACTACAAAGGTTTCACGCCCATGAGCAACAAGACCGTCATCCTCAATTTCAGCGATGGCCGCCCCTCGATCGAACTGCCAGTGCTGGACAGCAGCATGGGCAATCCGGTCATCGACATCCGCACCCTGGCCGCGCACGGCATCTATACCCTGGATGCCGGCTTTACTTCCACCGCCAGTTGCGAATCCGGCATCACCTTCATCGACGGCGACGAGGGCCTGCTGTCGCACCGCGGCTATGCCATCGAGGAACTGGCCTACAAGTCCGATTTCCTCGAGGTGTGCTACCTGCTGCTGTACGGCGAGCTGCCGACCGCGGCGCAGAAGCATGCCTTCGAAAGCAGCATCCGCCGGCACAGCATGCTGCACGACCAGGTCAACAACGTGTTCCGCGGCTTCCGGCGCGATGCGCACCCCATGGCGCTGATGATCGGCGTGACCGGCGCGATGTCGGCGTTCTACCCCGATGCGCACGACGTGTTCGATCCCGGGGTACGCGACATGGCCGCGCACCGGCTGCTGGCCAAGGTGCCCACGGTGGCGGCCTGGGCGCACAAGTACAACCTGGGCGAGCCCTTTATCTATCCGCAGTACCGCATGGGTTATGCGGAAAACTTCCTGTACATGATGCATGCCACGCCGTGCGAGACCTACGAGGTCAATCCGGTGCTGGCGCGCGCGCTCGACCGCATTTTCATCCTGCACGCTGACCACGAACAGAACGCCTCGACTTCCACCGTGCGTCTGGCCGGCTCCACCGGCGCCACCCCTTTCGCCTGCATCGCCGCGGGCATGGCCTCGCTGTGGGGGCCGCTGCATGGCGGCGCCAACGAGGCGGTGCTGAAGATGCTGGAAGAGATCGGCGACGTGTCGAAGATCCCCGACATCATCGCGCGCGCCAAGGACCGTTCCAATCCCTTCCGTCTCATGGGCTTCGGACACCGCATCTACAAGAACTTCGACCCGCGCGCCAAGGTCATCCGCGAAACCGCGCACGAGGTGTTGAACGAGCTCGACATGAACGACGACCCGCTGTTCAAGGTCGCGCTGGAACTGGAGCGCATCGCGCTGGAAGACGAGTTCTTCATCGAGAGGAAGCTATATCCCAACGTCGATTTCTATTCCGGCATCGTGTTCCGCGCGCTCGGCATCCCGTCTTCCATGTTCACGCCGCTGTTCGCGCTGGCGCGCACCGCAGGCTGGGTGGCGCAGTGGAGCGAAATGCTGTCCGAGCCGGGGCACAAGATCGGCCGTCCGCGCCAGCGCTACGTCGGGCAGCAAATGCGCGAGTTCGTGCCCATCGAGAAGCGCGGCGGCTGAACCCTGGCGAGACTGCGAGGTCTGTGTCTGCATGAACCTCAAGGACTGGATCGACAGCAGCGCACTTTACGCCGCCAACGCCGCGTTCCTTGAAGAACACGCGGAACTGCTCCCGCCCGAGCTTCTGGCGCACGCGCTCCGGGTTTCCGCCGGCGAACACCCGGAAACCCTGCCCGAGCGGCTGTTCGAATCCAAACAGGTCGGCGCACTGCGCATCATCAACGCCTACCGCTACCTTGGCGTGCGCCAGGCCGATCTCGACCCCCTCGCGCGTTTCGAACGCGAAGCGCTCCCGGAGCTGACGCCGGAATACTATGGCCTCGGCCCGGCCGACCTCGAACAGGAATTCGATACCGGCACCCTCGTCGGCCCCAGGCGCGCCAGGCTGGCAGATACCATTGCGCGCCTGAAGCGCATCTACTGCGGCACGGTCGGGGTCGAGTACATGTACCTCTCCGACGTGCCGCGCAAGCGCTGGATACAGGAACGCATGGAAGGCGCAGACGGCTATTTCCATCATGCGCCTGAAATGAGGCGGCATCTGCTCGGGCGCCTGACCGATTCGGAGACCCTGGAGAAATTCCTGCACACCCGACATCCCGGCCAGAAGCGCTTCTCGCTCGAAGGTTCGGAAAGCCTGATCCCGCTCTTGGACACGGTCATCAGCCGTGCTGCCCTGCACGGCGCGCGCGAGATGGTCATGGGCATGGCGCATCGCGGGCGCATCAACGTGCTCGGCACCCTGCTCGGCCGTTCGCTGGAAAGCCTGTTCGAGGAGCCGAAGAACGGCAGCAGGGACGGGCCGCTTTCGGGCGACGTCAAATACCACCAGGGCTTTTCCAACGACGTCGCCACCCCCTACGGCCCGGTGCACCTGGCGCTGGCCTTCAACCCTTCGCACCTGGAGATCGTGCACCCGGTGGTGCGCGGCTCGGTGCGCGCGCGCCAGGATCGCCGCGCCGACGCCACCGGCGTCGAGGTCGTGCCGGTGATCCTGCACGGCGACGCGGCGCTCTCGGGCCAGGGCGTGGTGATGGAAAGCCTCAACATGTCGCAGACGCGCGGCTTCAGGAACGGCGGCGCCATCCACGTCGTCATCAACAACCAGATCGGCTTCACCACTTCCGACCCGCGCGACGTGCGCTCCAGCCTGTACTGCACCGACGTGGCCAAAATGGTGGAAGCGCCCGTGTTCCACGTGAACGCAGACGACGTCGATGCCGTGGCCTGGGTGGCGCAACTGGCGGTGGATTACCGCTACACCTTCCACAAGAACGTGTTCATCGACCTAGTGTGCTTTCGCCGCCACGGCCACAACGAACAGGACGAGCCCCTGGTGACCCAGCCGCTCATGTATAGAAAAGTCAGGGAACATCCCGGCGCGCGCGCGAAGTACGCCTGGCGCCTGATCGGGGAGGGCGTGCTGCGCGAAGGCGAGGACGTGGCCATGATTGCGTCCAGCCGCGCAAGACTGGAGCGCGGCGAGAGCCTGAGTCCTCCTGCGCCCTCGGACTTCAAGCAGGTCTTTGCCACGAACTGGAGCCGCTTCCTCGGCGGCGACATCGATCTTGCGGTCGATACCGGCGTGCCCCTGGAAGACCTCCGGCGCCTGGGCGGGCGCCTCACCCAGGTGCCGGAAGGTTTCTGTCTGCACGACCGCGTGGCCAGGGTGGTGGCCGACCGCAGAAAAATGATCGCCGGCGAGCAGCCGCTCGACTGGGGCATGGCCGAAAATCTCGCCTACGCCAGCCTGCTCGACAGGGGCACCAATGTGCGCCTCACCGGCCAGGATTCCTCGCGCGGCACCTTCTTCCACCGCCATGCGGTGTGGCACGACCAGAACCGCAGGCTGCGCAGCGAGGGCGTTTACGTGCCGCTCGAACACCTGCACGAGCGTCAGGGCAACTTCACCGTGATCGATTCGCTGCTGTCGGAAGAAGCCGTGCTCGCCTACGAATACGGCTACGCCACCGCCGAGCCGGACTCCCTGGTGCTGTGGGAGGCGCAGTTCGGCGATTTCGCCAACGGCGCACAGGTGGTCATCGACCAGTTCATTTCCAGCGGCGAGGCCAAATGGGGAAGGCTGTGCGGGCTCGTCATGCTGTTGCCGCACGGCCACGAGGGGCAGGGACCGGAGCACTCCTCGGCCCGCATCGAACGCTTCCTGCAACTGTCGGCGCAAAACAACTGGCAGGTGTGCGTGCCCACGCTGCCCTCGCAGATATTTCACCTGCTCAGGCGCCAGATCGTGCGCCCGGTGAGAAAGCCGCTGGTGGTGTTCACGCCCAAGAGCCTGCTTCGGCATCCGCAGGCGATTTCTGCGCTGGAGGATCTGGCCCAGGGCGGCTTCCAGGCCGTGATCGACGACCCAGTGGCGCCCGTCGAGGCGAAGCGCGTGGTGGTATGCACAGGCAAACTTTATTACGAACTCCATGCCGCCCGCGGCGAGCGCCGCGACGTGGCGCTGGTGCGGCTGGAGCAACTCTATCCCTTCCCTGAAGAAAGGCTGCGCGCCGTGCTGTCCGCCTATCCTCAGGCGAACTCCTTCGTGTGGGCCCAGGAAGAGCCCAGGAACCAGGGCGCCTGGTACGCCATCTGGCACCACCTCGACCACTGCGCGCCAGACGGCGCAAAATTCAACTACGCCGGGCGCGAGGCCGCAGCCGCGCCGGCCTCGGGCTATCCCTCGCGCCACAAGACGGAACAGATGGCCGTGATCAACCAGGCATTGGGAACAGCGGATGAAACTTGAGATCAGGGCCCCCGAGCTGTCCGAATCCGTCACCACCGGCACCTTGCTGTCCTGGCGCCGGCAGGTAGGCGAAAAGGTGCTGCGCGACGAAACCCTCATCGACCTGGAAACCGACAAGGTCATCCTCGAGGTGGCCGCCCCCGCGGACGGCGTGCTCATCGAACAGCGCCATGCCGAAGGCGACACGGTGAAGGCGGGCGAAGTGCTGGCCGTGATCGAAACCGAAGCCGATGCAGCGGTCATTGAGCCGGAGCCGTCCAAGATCAAGCAGGCCGAAAGAGCCGCGCCGCCTCAACACAAACCTCCCCTCTCTCTTGACGGGAGAGGGGCCGGGGGTGAGGGGGCGCCGTCTCGCAAGGTTGTGGCATCCACCCCAAGCGCCACCCCGCCGACTCAAACGCCCAGCCCGCCCAAATCCGAAACCCGTCCGGCCAGGCCCGTGTCCGACAGCGGCCCGCACCGCAAGAAACTGCCGGTGATCGAGAAGGAGGGCAGGGAACGGCGCGTGCCCATGTCGCGCCTGCGCCAGCGCATCGCCGAGCGCTTGGTGTCCGCGCAGCACACCGCCGCCATCCTCACCACCTTCAACGAGGTCAACATGCAGCCGGTCAACGAATTGCGCCAGCGCTTCAAGGCTGACTTCGAAACCCGTCACGGCATCAAGCTGGGCTACATGTCCTTCTTCGTGCGCGCGGTGTGCGATGCGCTGCAGCAGTTCCCGGCGCTGAACGCCTCCATCGACGGCGAAGACATCGTCTACCACGACTACTACGACATCGGCATTGCCGTCTCCACGCCGCGCGGCCTGGTGGTGCCCATCCTGCGCGATGCCGAGCGCCTGTCCTTCGCCGAAATCGAAAAAGGCATCGCCGACTTCGCCGCGCGCGCCCAGACCGGCGCGCTTTCCATAGACGAACTCACCGGCGGCACCTTCTCGATAACAAATGGCGGGGTGTTCGGCTCGCTCCTGTCCACGCCCATCCTCAACCCGCCGCAGTCCGGAATCCTGGGCATGCACAAGATCCAGGAGCGCCCCGTGGCCGAGAACGGCCAGGTCGTCATCCGCCCCATGATGTATCTCGCGCTGTCCTACGACCATCGCCTGATCGACGGCAAGGAGGCGGTGCAGTTTTTGGTCGCGGTCAAGGCCGCGCTGGAAACGCCGGAGAGGCTGTTGCTGGAAGTTTGAGGACTGGCCCGGGAAACCCGCTCAAGCGGGCTTTTTTGCCCGCGCCGTTTTGATGATGTGGAATAGCGCCGGCACCGTCAGGGCAAACCCCACCACGACGAACACAATCCCGTAATTTTCAAAACGCAACTGGACGGGAATCACATCAACCTCGGCAAACAATTTTGCAAGCCCCAGCCCGGCCATCAGGGTAAATGGGGTCAGGGCGACAGTAAATGAGTAAATGGGGTCAGACACGATTTTGTTCTTCCTTCCTCGGCCTGCCTACCCCTTTTGATACGGCGCGTCTGGCTCCAAGACGCTCGATTTCCTCCTTGAACTTCTCGC
>JBFMCR010000037.1:85188-126326 GCA_040754425.1 Pseudomonadota bacterium
GTAAATGGGGTCAGACACGATTTTGTTCTTCCTTCCTCGGCCTGCCTACCCCTTTTGATACGGCGCGTCTGGCTCCAAGACGCTCGATTTCCTCCTTGAACTTCTCGCTGCCCAGCGCCCATCCTTTGTGTGTCGATTCACGGATATCCTTGAGTTCCCGATCGGGGATCGCTGCTCGAAATAGTTGGCGGTATGCGCTCTCCCGATCGCTGTCTTGCCTCCCAAGCGCAAGATATTCACTGTGCGGTTGCAGCCAGTCAAGGTTCTTGCCGCCTTTGCCCAGCGCATTGCGCCGGTAGCTTGACCAGGGGTAGTCTCGGGGGTGGGCAACCATTCCGGCGCGCACGGGATTCAGCTCGATGTAGCGCATGACAGTCAGCAAGTAGCGTTCGCTGTCCACGACCGTGGCGCGGTAGCGCCCCTCCCATAGGGTGCCGCTGCGTTTATAAGTATAGTTGAAGTACTGGACGTATTTTCTGCCAACCGACTGGAATACTTTGCTTATGCTATTTTCATTCTCTGGCGTTGCCAGCAGATGGATGTGATTGGTCATCCAGACGTAGGCATGGATTTGCAGAGCATGTTTTTTCGATGCTTCTACCAGTGCATCGCGGAAGAACCTGTAGTCAGGTTCGGCAGCAAAGATGGGCTGACGGTTGTTGCCGCGCTGGATGATGTGCTGGGGCTGGCCAGGAATGACGTAACGGGGAAGACGAGCCATGACGGTATGCGGGGTAACCGGAAGCAGCTATATTACTATCGAATAATCACGAATAATCGTGTCTGACCCCATTTATCTTTCATCCTTTACATTTTCATTCTTTGAATAATCGTGTCTGACCCCATTTACCCAAATAATCGTGTCTGACCCCATTTACCAGACCCCATTTACCCATTTACACATTTACAGTGCATTTACAAGCCGTTGCAAAAAAACATTGTTGCCAGTCTGGTAAACCTGTATAGTTCGCGCACCCGCAGGCTCAGCCAATCGGCCGCGGTTCTCTTAAAAACGCGATCTATTCGATCCCCTTTTCGTCTGCCTCGATTGGTGTCACCGCTAGCGTGACTGGCCGTCGCAGGAAACCCAATGACTACTGAAGTGACCTTTGCCAGCCTTGGCCTGGCCGAACCCATCATGCGTGCGATTCGCGACGCTGGCTATACCACGCCCACTCCCATCCAGGCGCAGGCGATTCCGCTGGTGCTGGCCGGCGGCGATCTGCTTGCCGCGGCGCAGACCGGAACCGGCAAGACCGCCGGTTTCACGCTGCCCATTCTGCATCACTTGTCTTCGCGCTCGGCGCAGGACCCCAAGCCCGGCCGCCCGCGCTGCCTGATACTGGTACCTACGCGCGAACTCGCGGCACAGGTGGAGGAGTCGGTCAAGACCTATGGCAAATACCTGCCGCTCACGTCCATGGTGATGTTCGGTGGCGTCAACATCAATCCGCAGTTCAAGGCGCTGCGCTCGCGCGTTGACATCCTGGTGGCGACGCCGGGCCGTCTGCTCGACCACATGGGCCAGAAGACCGTGGATCTTTCCGGCGTGGAAATCCTGGTGCTGGACGAGGCCGACCGCATGCTGGACATGGGCTTCATCCGCGACATCAGGAAGGTGCTGGCGGTGCTGCCCAGACAGCGCCAGAACCTCCTGTATTCGGCCACCTTCTCGGACGAGATCAAGGCGTTGGCCAACGGCCTCCTGCACAACCCCGGCTGCGTGGAAGTGGCGCGCCGCAACACCGCCTCGGAAATGGTGGAGCAGACCGTGCATCTGGTGCCGCAGGCGCACAAGAAGGATCTGCTCGCGCACCTCATCAGGCATCACGACTGGCAACAGGTGCTGGTCTTTACCCGCACCAAGCACGGCGCCAACAAGCTGGCGGAGAAGCTCATCAAGGACGACATCAGCGCCGCTGCCATCCACGGCAACAAGAGCCAGGGCGCAAGAACCCGCGCGCTGGCCGGCTTCAAGAACGGCGACATCCGCGTGCTGGTGGCGACCGACATCGCCGCGCGCGGCATCGACATCGACCAGTTGCCGCAGGTGGTGAATTTCGAGCTGCCCAACGTGCCGGAAGACTACGTGCACCGCATCGGCCGCACCGGGCGCGCAGGCAGCACCGGTTCGGCGTTGTCCCTGGTGGACGACGAAGAGATGGGCTATCTCAAGGACATCGAGAAGCTGATCAAGCGCAACATCGTGCGCGTGGAAGTGGAGGGCTTCGTGCCTGTGCCGCGTCCGGCCGCATCGCCCGACGAGCGCCCGCCCCGCCCGCAGCAAAACCGCCAGGGACAGGGCAGGGGTCAGCAAGGCAAGGGTCAGCAGGGACGCGGCCAGCGCGAGGGCCAGCCGCGCAATGGCGGCCAGCGCAATGAAGGCCGCAGCGGCAAGTCGGCTAGCGGGCAGCGCAACGGCAAGCCGCAGGGCGAGGGCAAGCGCATGCCTGGCCAGCGCCCGGCTGCGGCGCGTTACCAGGCGCCGCTGCCTTACGACAACGATGTGCGCATCGACCAGGAAGCCTTTGCCCGCGCGGAACTGGCCAAGGAAGGCCTGCTGCCCGCCGACGGGCAGGCACAAGCCCAGCGCCCGCCGCGCAAGTCCGGCAAGCCCAAGCCCGCGCTGTTCTCGCACAAGAGCGGTTCGCGCGGGCGCTAGGGCTGGAGCTGGGGCTAGAGGGTCTCGGCTGCGTAGTCGGCAAGGCGCGAACGCTCGCCGCGCGCCAGGGTCACGTGGCCGCTGTGCGGCCAGCCCTTGAAACGGTCCACCACGTAGGTCAGCCCCGAGCTGCCCTCCGTCAGGTAGGGGGTGTCGATCTGCGAGATGTTGCCCAGGCACACCACCTTGGTGCCGGGGCCGGCGCGGGTGATGAGCGTCTTCATCTGCTTGGGCGTGAGGTTCTGCGCCTCGTCGATGATGAGGAACTTGTTGATGAAGGTGCGCCCGCGCATGAAGTTGAGCGACTTGATCTTGATGCGGCTGCGGATCAAATCCTGCGTCGCGGCGCGGCCCCAGTCGCCGGCCTCGTCGTCGGTCTTGTTGAGCACGTCGAGGTTGTCCTCCAGCGCGCCCATCCACGGTGTCATCTTCTCCTCCTCGGTGCCGGGCAAAAAGCCGATGTCCTCTCCCACCGGAACGGTGACGCGGGTCATGATGATCTCGCTGTAGATTTTCTTTTCCAGCACCTGGGCAAGACCCGCCGCGAGGGTGAGCAGGGTCTTGCCGGTGCCGGCCTGGCCGAGCAGGGTGACGAAGTCGATCTCCGGGTCCATCAGCACGTTGAGCGCGAAGTTCTGTTCGCGGTTGCGCGAAGTGATGCCCCAGACGTTGTTCTTGTGGTGGCCGAAGTCCTTGATGGTTTCGAGCTCCACGGTCTTGCCCTTGACCGAGAGCACCTTGGCATAGAAGGGATTGTCGGACTCCTGGTAGACGAAGCCGTTGACCAGGAAGCTGTCGGTCATCGGTCCCTTGATGCGGTAATAGGTGTGGCCGTTGGCCTGCCAGGACTCCATGCCCTTGCCGTGCCTGTCCCAGAAATCCGCCGGCAGTTCGGTGACGCCGGTGTAGAGCAGGTCGGTGTCTTCCAGCACCTTATCGTTGAAGTAGTCCTCCGCTGCCAGCCCCAGTGCGCGCGCCTTGATGCGCATGTTGATGTCCTTCGACACCAGCACCACCTGCCGCCTGGGATGTTTTTGCCGCAGATGCAGCACCACGCCCAGGATCTGATTATCGACCTTGCTCGCGGCGAGCGACACCGGCAGCGGGCCGTTGACGGCTTCGGTCTGCAGGAACAGTCGGCCGGTGGCGGCGTCGTGGCTCGCCGGCCCCAGCGGAATGCCTTCATCCATGTCTTCCCAGTTGCGCACGAGATCGTCGAGGAAGCGGCTGGCCTGGCGCGCGTTGCGCGAGACTTCGCTCATGCCCTTCTTGTGCTGGTCCAGTTCTTCCAGGGTGATGATGGGGATCAGCAGATCGTGTTCCTGGAAGCGGAACAGGCAGGTGGGGTCGTGCATCAGCACGTTGGTGTCGAGGACGAATAGCTTGGAGGCTGCGGGGGCTTTCTTGGGCATGGATTGGCTGCTTATTTCAGGGTTTTGACGAATTCCAGAACCTCGGCGGCATGGCCCGGCGCCTTGACTCCGCGCCACTCGCGCACCGGCCTGCCGTTGGCGTCGAACACGAAGGTGCTGCGCTCCACCCCGCGCACCTGTTTGCCATACATGTTTTTCAGCTTCATGACGCCAAACAGCTCGCACAGCTTTTCGTCCGGGTCGGAAATCAGCTCGAAGGGAAGGCCGAGCTTGGCCTTGAAGCTCTGGTGCGATTTCAGGCTGTCGCGCGAGACGCCATAGATGACGGCGCCGGCCCGGGAAAACTCCCCGGCCAGGTCGCGGAATTCCATGCCTTCGGTGGTGCAGCCCGGCGTGTTGTCCTTGGGATAGAAATAAAGTACTACCGTCCTGCCTTTGAGCGCCGAGAGTTTGAGCGGGCCGCCCGTGGAGTCGGCCTCGAAATCCTGGATGTCGGGATACTTCATGTCATGTGTCAGCCAATACTGATGCCATTGTGGACTGTCGGCCGGCGACAGGCAACTGTTATTGATCCGAAACGAATGAACTTGACGCTCCTCCCCCGCTTGCCGGGGGGCGGAAGAGGCAAGGCCGGCTGACTGGCCTTGCCCCGCCTGAACGGGACTGGCTTGCAAGCCGGTCCCTGGGCGGTTGGGAGGGGTAAATGCCAGGCGAATCGGACTCCTACAACCTTCCCCCGCAAGAGAGGAGGAAGCTCAATGCCAAGAATTTATGTTTCCATCAATAACACGGGCACTCGCCTATCCATATGATTGCCAAAGAATTTCGGCCCGCATGTAGTTTGCGCCAGGTTTCTTACGGCGGCCGCCAGCCGCCTCCCGTAAATGGTGCAACAAAAATGGAATAAAACGCGGCAGGCCCAAGTCTTTATGTTCAGGTCGGCTGGACTTCAGTGTGGTCTGGGAGGATCCGCAGTTCGACTGGAATGATTATTTTTAAATCGAGAGGAGATTTGCCATGAAATTCGCTGCAATGATGGGCGCCGCCCTGCTTGCCGTCGCCACCCTGTCCGGTTGCGCCAACAATACTGCTGCCGATGCGCCCACTTCCAAGGTGGTCTACCACATCAATGATGCCAGCATCGCCCGCGTCGCGATGAACAACATCAGGAACCACAAAGTTGCGGAACCCGGCGCCAAGATCGTGGTGGTGACCCACGGCAAGGGCATCGACTTCCTGCTCAACGATGCCAAAGATGCCAAGGGCGAGCCCTATACTTCCCAGATCGCCGCGCTCAAGGACATGGGCGTGACTTTCGACGTGTGCGCCAACACCCTGAAGGCTCGCAAGCTCGACAAGAGCGCCGTGATTCTTGACGCCCAGATCGTGCCTTCCGGCGTGGCCGAAATCGGCAAGCTGCAAGCCAAGGAAGGTTATGTTTACGTGAAGCCCTGATCCAGGCTTTGCCTCCGTTGAAGGCCGCGCAAGCGGCCTTTTTTTATGCCAGCATTTCCCCCATTCACGGCATGGCTTGGGAAAGAGAAAAAGCGATGACAGGGAGGCAAGGGAGGTAAAGGAGGAAAACAAGAAAGATTTCCTCCCCCTCCTCCCTTACCTCCCTGTTGAATGGGTTTTATGTTTTATTACGCCAGATAAAAACCACTGCCTGCTAGCGCGCGCCGCTTTTCAGCAGCACGATGGCGGCGCCGCTGCCGCCGTCGGCGGGGCGCGCCTGGCAGAAGGCCAGCACGTCTTCGCGCTGGGTGAGCCAGTGGCGCAGTTTGTGTTTCAGTACGGGTTCGCGGTTTTTCGAGCGCAGGCCCTTGCCGTGCACGATGCGCACGCAGCGGATGTCGCGGCGCGCGCAGGCGGCCAGGAATTCGGCCAGGGCAAGGCGCGCCTCGTCACTGCGCAGGCCGTGCAGGTCGAGTTCGGCCCGGATGACCCAGCCGCCGCGCCTGAGCTTGCGCAGGGCGGCGGCTGGCACGCCGGGACGGGCGAAGAACAGCTCCTCGCCGCTCTCGATCGTATCCCGGCCGGCCTGGTCGGGGATGTCCCAGGGATCAGCCAGAGAATCGATCAATACCTGTTTTTCGTCACGCAGCCGCTGCAAGGGAACTGGCTTGACGCGCGGGCGCGGCAGGGCTGCGCGGTTGGCGGGCGGCAGGGCGACCGCGTCCGCCACCTCCTGCCGGAAGAGCTTGAATTCTTCCTGACCGGAGTTGGGTTTGGCCATCAGGCCAGGCCGAGGCTGTCCAGGTAGCGCTCGGCGTCGAGCGCGGCCATGCAGCCGGAAGCCGCGCTGGTCACCGCCTGCTTGTAGATGTGGTCCTGCACGTCGCCGGCCGCGAACACGCCGGGGATGCTGGTGGCGGTGGCGTTGCCGGCGCGGCCGCTTTTGGTGACGATGTAGCCGTGATCGAGCTCGAGCTGGCCCTGGAACAAATCGGTGTTGGGCTTGTGGCCGATGGCGATGAAGATGCCGGTCAGTGCGATGTCCTCGGTGACGCCGGTTTCGACATGCCTGATGCGCATGCCGGTCACGCCGGAGTCGTTGCCCAGCACCTCGTCCAGCACGTGGTAAAGCTTGAGGGTGATCTTGCCTTCCTTCACCTTTTCCATGAGGTGGTCGACCATGATCTTCTCGGCCTTGAACTTGTCGCGGCGGTGCACGAGCGTCACGTGGTTGGCGATGTTGGCCAGATACAGCGCCTCTTCCACGGCGGTGTTGCCGCCGCCGATCACGGCCACGTTCTGGTTGCGGTAGAAGAAGCCGTCGCAGGTGGCGCAGCCCGATACGCCCTTGCCCATGAAGGCCTGTTCCGACGGCAGGCCGAGGTACATGGCCGAGGCGCCGGTGGCGATGATGAGCGCGTCGCAGGTGTAGGTGCCGGCGTCGCCGACGAGGGTGATGGGCTTTTCCGTCAGCCTGGCGGTGTGGATGGTGTCGAAAATGATCTCGGTCTCGAAGCGCGTGGCATGGGCCTCGAAGCGCTGCATCAGCTCGGGGCCCTGCACGCCGTTGGCGTCGGCCGGCCAGTTGTCCACGTCGGTGGTGGTCATCAGCTGGCCGCCCTGCTGCATGCCGGTGATCAGCACGGGTTTCAGGTTGGCGCGGGCGGCGTAGATGGCGGCGGTGTAGCCTGCGGGTCCGGAACCGAGGATGAGGAGTTTGGCGTGCTTGGTCGTCATGATTGGTGTTTTTCCCAAATTGATGAGTCAGTGTGACAGGGCGGATTCTATCAAGTTCGGAGCCGAGCCTTGATGTCGCTTATATAATGGCGCATTCACGGTATTAAAAGAGCCATGTCGCAGGCCAAACGCCATTCTCGTCCCCGAACCGCCGAGCCGCTGCCGCCGCGCATGCTGAAGCTGCTGCGCGAGGCGCGCGCCATCGCCGTGCTGGCGGCCGCGCTGTTTTTCGCCGCCATGCTGGCAACCCACAGCATGGACGACCGGGGCTTTTTCACCACCGGCGCGGAAGGCTCGCAGCCGGCCAATCTCGCCGGCAGTCTGGGCGCTTGGATTTCCGACCTGGCGCTGGGGCTGCTGGGTTATTCGGCCTGGTGGCTGGTGGTGCTGGCCATCGGTTATGCGGTATGGGTGTTCCGCCACCTGGAAGAAGAGCCGCTGGCCGGCCGCCGCCAGCTGTGGGTGGGACTGGCCGGCTTTGTCCTGCTGCTGCTGTCTTCCAGCGCGATGGAGTACGTGCGCCTGTGGTCGCTAAAGGATCTTCCGCACGGCGCGGGCGGCATATTCGGCCAGGGCATCGGCGGGGCGATGCTGTCGGTCACGGGATTCACCGGCAGCACACTGCTGCTGCTGATCGCCATGGGCATCGGCTTTAGCCTGTATACCGGCCTGTCCTGGCTGCGCATCGCCGAAACCATAGGCGAATGGCTAGAGCGCGCCTGGCGGGCGGCCGTCGGCTACGTCCAGCGCAAGCGCGACGAACGCATCGGCCAGGCCGCGCTGCAAAAGCGCGAAATCGTGGTGGCCGAGGAAAAGAAGAAGCTCGAAGACGCCCGTCCCATCCGCATCGAGCCGGTGGTGACCGAAGTGCCGAAATCGCCGCGCATCGAGCAGGAAAAGCAGACCCCGCTGTTCCGCGAACTGCCCGACTCGCCCTTGCCGCCCCTGCATCTTTTGGACGAGGCCGCCGAGGCCGGCGAGCCGGTGAGCAAGGAAGCGCTGGAATTCACCTCGCTCATGATCGAGCGCAAGCTCAAGGAATTCGGCGTGGAGGTGAAAGTGGTGTCGGCCTCGCCCGGCCCGGTCATCACGCGCTACGAAATCGAGCCGGCGGTGGGCGTGAAGGGCAGCCAGATCGTCAATCTTTCCAAGGACCTCGCGCGCACCCTGTCGGTGGTGAGCATCCGCGTGGTCGAGGCCATTCCCGGCAAGCACACCATGGGCCTGGAAATTCCCAATCCCACGCGCCAGACCGTGCATTTGTCCGAAATCCTCGGTTCCCGCGTCTATCACGACATGGCGAGCCCCCTGACCGTGGCGCTGGGCAAGGACATCGCCGGCAACCCGGTGGTGGCGGATCTGGCCAGGATGCCGCACCTTCTGGTGGCCGGCACCACCGGCTCGGGCAAGTCGGTCGGCATCAACGCCATGATCCTGTCCCTGATCTACAAGTCCGGTCCCGACACCGTGCGCCTCATCATGGTCGACCCCAAGATGCTGGAACTCTCCGTCTACGAGGGCATTCCGCACCTCTTGGCGCCGGTGGTCACCGACATGCGCCAGGCCGCCGCCGCGCTCAACTGGTGCGTGGGCGAGATGGACCGCCGCTACAAGCTGATGTCCGCGCTGGGCGTGCGCAACCTCGCCGGCTACAACCAGAAGCTGCGCGAGGCGAAGAAGGCCGGCAAGCCGCTCATCCATCCTTTCAGCCTCACCCCCGACAACCCTGAGCCGCTGGAGTCCTTGCCGCACATCGTGGTGGTGATCGACGAGCTCGCGGACCTCATGATGGTGGTGGGCAAGAAAGTCGAGGAACTCATCGCGCGGCTGGCGCAAAAGGCGCGTGCCGCCGGCATCCATCTCATCCTCGCCACCCAGCGCCCTTCGGTCGACGTCATCACCGGCCTCATCAAGGCCAACATCCCCACGCGCATCGCCTTCCAGGTCTCATCCAAGATCGACTCGCGCACCATCCTCGACCAGATGGGTGCCGAGGCGCTGCTGGGGCAGGGCGACATGCTCTACCTGCCGCCCGGCATCGGCCTGCCCAGCCGTGTGCACGGCGCCTTCGTCTCCGACGGCGAAGTGCATCGCGTGGTGGATTACCTCAAGGCCCTGGGCGAACCGGAATACGTCGAGGGCATCCTGGAAAGCCCCGAGGAATCCGGCGAGGGATTGGAAGGCGAGGGCGGAGCCGACGCCGAATCCGACCCGCTCTACGACCAGGCCGTGGCCATCGTGGTCAAGACCCGCCGCGCCTCCATCTCCGCCGTGCAGCGCCATCTGCGCATCGGCTACAACCGCGCCGCGCGCATGATCGAGGCCATGGAAAAAGCCGGGCTGGTTTCCGCCATGCAGCCCAACGGCAACCGCGAAGTCATCGCCCCCAAGCCGGAGAACTAAAACAAGCCGTAATCGGCAATTCGGAAAGAATGGATATGCCCATCATCAGCCGCTTTTTCGGCATCATCATTCGCATGTTCTTCAATGAATACGCTCCGCCGCATTTTCATGCCGAGTACGCGGAATATCGTGCCGTGGTCGACATCCGCACGCTGGAAGTCATCGAAGGCAAGCTGCCGCGTCGTGCACTGGAACTGGTCCTTGACTGGGCGGAGTTGCATAGGAATGAATTGATGAAGGACTGGGACTTGTGCCAGCAACACCAGCAGCCTGCTGAAATTGCTCCTCTGGAGTAAGGAGACGATTGTGGACTGGGATGTCGTGGAAGCCCGGGTCGTCGAGCCCGGATGCTTCCATGTGAAGTTTGCCGATGGCGTGGAAGGCAGGGTTCGCTTTGCGCCCAGCGCATACCGAGGGGTCTTTGAGAAGTTGCGGGACCCGGAGGAATTCAGCAAGCTGTATGTTAACGGCTACTTTGTCACATGGCCGGGCGATCTTGATCTGGCGCCCGATGCCATGCACCAGCACATCAAGGAATCCGGCGAGTGGGTGTTGCGGTAAACAATCCATCAAACCATGCGGCCTCAATAATGAATTTTCTCAGTCCAAGAAATGCTTTATTCCTTTTGCTTTGTTATACCGCTCCGGCAGCTGCCGGCGGCGTGGACGCGCTCAAGGCCTTCATCAATGACACCCGCACCGCCAGGGCCGATTTCAGCCAGACCGTGCTCGACCAGAACGGCAGGGTGCGGCAGAAATCCGAAGGCACGCTCGCCTTCTCGCGTCCGGGCAGGTTCCGCTGGGTTTACCGAAAGCCCTACGAGCAGCTCATCGTGGGTGACGGCACCAGACTGTGGATCTATGACGCCGACCTCGAACAGGTCACGGTGAGGCAGATGGGTGACGCGCTCGGTTCCAGCCCCGCCGCGCTTTTGGCCGGCAGCAACGAGATCGAGAAATTTTTCATCCTCAGGGACGCCGGATCGAGCGAAGGCCTGGAATGGCTGGAAGCAAGGCCGAAGGACAAGGAAAGCACCTTCGAGAGCGTGCGCATGGGCTTTGCCGGCAACACCCTGGCCGCGATGGAACTGAAGGACGCCTTCGGCCAGACCACGCTCCTGAAGTTTTCCGGCATGGTGAAGAACCCGGCGCTGAATGCCGATGACTTCAAGTTCACGCCGCCCAGGGGCGCAGACGTCATTACCGATTGAAGCTCTGAAAACCCGGCCACAGGGTGCACAGAGGTCATAGAGAAAATCTAATAAAGGAGGCCCCGTGGCAACCGACATTCAAGCTCTCGACCTGCGCCGTGTCCTCGACGCTTCGCCCAGCCTGATCTTCCTGCACGACAGGGAGTTTCGTCTCGTTCTGGCCAACCGCGCCTATCTGGAGCGGGCCGGTGTAACCGAGGCGGAGGCCCTGGGCCGCCCCTACTGGGAGGTATTTCCCAAGGGTGAGGGCCCTCTGGCCTCCTGCCTCCATGCCCTCGAAAATGCAGAAGAGGAAGATGAAAAAGAAGAAGTGCACCTGCCCGGCGGCGAGGTCTTCCTGTCCCGTAGCGCGGCCGTGCTCGACTCGGCAGGCCGCTACCTCTACAGCCGCCACGACCTGAGCGACATCACCGACCTCGACCGGACGCGTGTCGCCCTCGCCGAATCGGGGACCGCCCTGCAAACAATCTTCGACCATGCCGCCGACGGCTTCCTGGTGGCAAGGGCGAGCGACCGGCGCTTCGTCCTCGGCAACCGGCGCATGGTCGAGATGCTCGGCTACGGCCCCGAGGAATTTCCCGGGCTTGGCGTGATGGACATCCATCCGGAGGCGGAGCTTCCGCACGTCATCGAGCAGTTCGAACGCCAGCGGCGCGGCGAGGTCGGCGTGGTCACGCTGCCGGTGAAGCGCAAGGACGGCAGCATCTTTCCCGCCGACATCTCGGCCGCCCCCCTCCTGCTGAACGGGGGGGAATGCATGATGGGCATTTTCCGGGACGTCACCGAACAGCACCAGGCGCGGCGGCGCATCGAGTGCCTCGGCCGGATGTACCGCACCATCTCGCTCTGCAACCAGGCTCTGGTGCGCGCCACGGACGAACTGGAACTCTGTCGCGAGACGTGCCGCGTGCTGGTGGACGAGGGCGGCTTCCGCTCGGCCTGCGTGATGTACGGCGCCGGCCCCGCCCAGGCGCAGGCGGTGGCCTGGGCGGGGCTGAGCGAGGAAGAGGCGCGCTTGGTAGCGACCTACGGCGCCGCCCGCGCGGAGGAGATCGGGCGGGCACTCGATGGCGAGGCGCAGGCCGACACCAACAACGATCTCGCCCAAACCCCCGTCCTGGCGGAAGGCGCCGCGCGGCTGGGCGTGGCGGCCGACGCGGTGCTGCCCCTCGCCGTGAACGGCAAGCGCCTCGGCGTCCTCTGGGTGGGCAGCGGGAAGGCCGGCGTCTTCGACGAGGAATTGGTGATGCTTCTGAAAGAACTGGCTGGCGACCTCAGCTTCGGCATCGCCAATCTGCGCACGCGCGCCGAGCGCCTGATCGTCCAGGAAAAGCTCGACGCCAGCCTGGATCACACGGTGGCCGCCATCGCCAGCCTGGTGGAGTTGCGTGACCCCTACACCGCCGGCCACCAGCGGCGGGTGGCAGATCTGGCCTGCGCCATCGCGCGGGACATGGGGCTGGATGAGGACCGCATCCTGGGCCTGCACATGGCAGGCGTCGTCCACGACATCGGCAAGATTCACGTCCCGGCGGAAATCCTCACCAGCCCCGGCAAGCTGACCGATGCCGAGTTCGAGATCATCAAGACCCACCCCAAGGGCGGTTACGAGATCCTCAAGGGCATCGACTTCCCCTGGCCGGTGGCCGACATCGTTCTGCAGCACCACGAAAAGCTGGACGGCTCCGGCTATCCGCAGGGACTCAAGGGGGAGGAAATCCTGCTGGAGGCGCGAATCCTGTGCGTGGCCGACGTGGTCGAGGCGATGTCCTCGCACCGGCCCTACCGCCCGGGCTTCGGCGTCTTCCCGGCGCTTCAGGAGATTTCGCGCAACAAGGGCAGGCTCTACGATGCGGCGGCGGTCGAGGCCTGCCTGCGGCTGTTTCTGGAAAAGAATTACAGCCTGGAAGCCAACCGGACGCTGCCGGCGTGAAACAGGCGGCCTGTTTGCCCTCTCGTTCCTTCCCGTCATTTCTTTCGGTGGATGCGCCCGCCGTTTTGGGCTTTTTCCGGGGTGGAGGAGCAATCAGACGCCAGATGGGCGCAATGCGGCGAAATGCACTGTGCTTGTTGCGACCTGCGAAAAGGTAGAATTCCGTATCGAACTATCCAGGTTTGACACACCGAATCCCTGCCCCGCACCGGAATTCACTGAACCAATGAATAAATTTTTCCTGTTGGGCAGCCTGTTCCTGCTTGCATCCCGGGCCCTCGACTGCCTCAAAAGCAATTCAATGCATGGTGTTCTCTGCGCCTCTCTGCGGACTCTGTGGCTTGAATCGAGATTTTCAGGGCAATGAAACCCGGTTCCGCCGACCTCTTCGAATCCGACCCCGTCTACCAGCCGCTGGCCGATCGCCTGCGGCCGCAGACGCTGGACGAGGTGGTCGGGCAGGCACACCTCATCGGCCCCGGCAAGCCGCTCAGGGTGGCGTTCGACTCGGGCAAGCTGCATTCCTTCATCCTGTGGGGGCCGCCCGGCGTGGGCAAGACCACGCTCGCACGCCTCATGGCCGACGCCATGGCGGCGGACTTCATTCCGCTCTCCGCCGTGCTGTCCGGGGTCAAGGACATCCGCGAGGCGGTGGTGCGCGCCGAGATCAACCGCGCAAACGGCCGCCACACCATCCTGTTCGTAGACGAAATCCACCGCTTCAACAAGGCACAGCAGGACGCGCTTCTGCCGCATGTGGAATCCGGCCTGGTGACCTTCATCGGCGCGACTACCGAGAACCCTTCATTCGAAGTCGTCGGTGCGCTGCTCTCGCGCGCCCAGGTCTATGTGCTGAAATCGCTCACCGCCGAAGACCTGCAGGCGCTGTTCGAACGGGTCAGACAAGCGCTGCCGGACGTGCAGTTCGAAGAAGGCGTGGTGGATAAGGTGATCGAGTACGCCGACGGCGATGCGCGGCGCTTCCTCAACGATCTCGAACAGCTGGCCGAGGCCGCGCGCTCGGAAAAGACCGCCGTCACCCTGGAACTGGCTTCCAACGTACTGGTCCGAGGCACGCGCCGTTTCGACAAGGGCGGCGAGTCCTTCTACGACCAGATTTCCGCGCTGCACAAGAGCGTGCGCGGCTCCAACCCGGACGCCTCGCTGTACTGGATGGTGCGCATGCTCGACGGCGGCTGCGACCCGCTTTATCTCGCGCGCCGCGTGATCCGCATGGCCAGCGAGGATGTCGGCCTGGCCGATCCGCGCGCGCTCAGGCTGGCGCTGGACGCGGCCGAGACCTATGAACGCCTGGGCAGCCCGGAAGGCGAACTGGCCATTGCCGAGGCCGTGCTCTACATGGCCTGCGCGCCCAAGAGCAATGCGGTGTATGTGGCTTACAATAACGCCCGCCGCTTCGTCTCCGAGGACGGTTCGCGCGAAGTGCCGATCCACCTGCGCAACGCGCCGACCAAATTGATGAAGGAACTGGGCTACGGCCGCGCCTACCGCTACGCGCACGACGAGCCGGATGCCTATGCGGCAGGCGAAACCTATTTGCCGGAAGGCATGCCCGAGCCCAACTGGTACCAGCCCACGCCGAGAGGACTGGAAGGCAAGATCGCGGAACGGCTGGCGTATTTGAGAAGCCTGGACAAGCAGGCAAGGAAAAAGACTAAGTAGGGAACGCAGAGAAAGGCGATAAACAGGGAGGTAAGAGAGGCAAGGGAGGAAAAATGTTATTGCCTTCCTCCTTTACCTCCCGTTCCTCCCTGTTAAAAGTTTTTCTGGTTTCAGGAACAAATCATGCTGGATATACAACTTCTGCGCGCCGACATCGAAGGCGTCGCCGCCCGACTCGAGGCCCGCGGCTTTACGCTGGACGTGGCCGAATTCAAAGCCCTGGAAGCCGACCGCAAGGCGGTGCAGACGCGCACCCAGGAATTGCAGGCCGCGCGCAACAGCCTGTCGAAAAGCATCGGCATCGCCAAGTCCAGGGGCGAGGATGCCGCGCCCGTCATGGCCCAGGTGGCGGGGCTGGGCGACGAACTCAAGGCGGCGGAAGAGAAGCTTGCCTACATCCAGGCGCGCATGCAGGAGCTGCTTGCCGGCATACCCAACCTGCCGCACGAGTCGGTGCCGGTAGGCGAGAATGCGGACGAAAACGTCGAAGTCTCGCGCTGGGGCACGCCGCGCGTTTTCGACTTCGAGGTCAAGGACCATGTAGACGTGGGTGCTGCGCTGGGCCTGGATTTCGAATCCGGCGCCAAGCTCTCGGGCGCGCGTTTTTCCGTGATGAAGGGCGGCGTCGCCCGCCTGCACCGCGCGCTCGCCCAGTTCATGCTCGACGTGCACACGCGCGAGCACGGCTATACCGAGGTCTACGTGCCCTACCTGGTCAATGCCGACTCCATGTTCGGCACCGGCCAGTTGCCCAAGTTCGAGGAGGACCTGTTCGCCACCTTCAAGAATGCGGACGAAAAGCTCTATCTCATTCCCACCGCCGAAGTGCCGCTGACCAACCTCGCGCGCGGCGAAATCCTTGCCGCCGAGAGCCTGCCGCTGAAATACGTGGCGCACACCCCGTGCTTCCGTTCCGAGGCCGGTTCCTACGGGCGCGACATCCGCGGCATGATTCGCCAGCACCAGTTCGACAAGGTGGAACTGGTACAGATCGTGAAGCCGGAAGACTCCTACGCCGCGCACGAGGAACTCACCGCGCATGCCGAGAAGATCCTCCGGTTGCTGGGTCTGCCCTACAGAAAAATGCTGCTGTGCACCGGCGACATGGGCTTCGGCAGTGCCAAGACCTACGACCTCGAAGTCTGGCTGCCGGCGCAGAACGCCTACCGCGAAATTTCCTCCTGCTCCAACTTCGAGGCCTTCCAGGCGCGCCGCATGCAGGCGCGCTACCGCAACGAAAAGAACAAGCCCGAACTGGTGCACACCCTGAACGGTTCCGGCCTTGCCGTGGGCCGCACCCTGGTGGCGATTCTGGAAAACTGCCAGAACGCCGACGGCAGCGTGACCATCCCTGACGCACTACGGCCGTGGATGGGCGGGGTTGAAAGGCTTGGCGGCTGAGCCGGCTCGACCGGATTGCCGCGTCAAATCGGTCTGGGCCCGGCGTTCGCTCCCGCTCCCTCGGGGAGAAGGGCCGGGGGAGAGGGCGCTCGCAATGACTCCGCAACCGTCATCGCAAGGCCGCAGGCCGTGGCGATCCGGCCTTTCGGTTTGATCAGTTGAGCGCGAGCTCGTTGCCGTTCTTGCCGCCCATCAGCAAGGGCTTGTGCTCCTTCTCCATCCTGAGCAGGATGTCATAGTAATTGCGGATGCGCTCGACGAAGATCACCGCTTCTCCGCCGCGCGCGTAGCCGTACTTGGTGAACCGCTCGAAACCGCCGCGCGCCAGCAGCGGCAGGGTCTGTTTCACGTCCGCCCAGCTGTCCGGGTTCATGCCGCGGGCCTCAGCGATGCGCCGCGCGTCCTCGAGATGGCCGATGCCCTGGTTGTAGGCCGCCAGCGCCAGCCAGGTGCGGTCGGGTTCGGGAATGCGCCCAGGCAGGCTGTCCTTCAGCAATACAAGATATTTTGCGCCGCCCAGTATGCTCTGGCGCGCGTCTAGCCGATCGCTGATGCCCATGCGGTCCGCAGTGTCTCCGGTCAGCATCATCAGTCCGCGCACGCCGGTGGGCGAGGTGGCAAAGGGGTCCCATTTCGACTCCTGGTAGCCGATCGCGGCAAGCAGGCGCCAGTCCAGTGCCGTCAGTTCCTGCGCCTGTTGGAAGTAAGGGCGGAAGCGCGGCAGGGCGGAAAGCCTGCGGTTCATGATGCCCTCGACGTCGGCCGGCTCCAGGCGCCTGACATGGCCGTAGTGTCGCTCGTAGATCTGGCGCAAAGTGCCGTCACGTCGCGCTTCGATGAAAAAGCGGTTGAGCTTGGCCAGCAGCGACTTGCTGCCGCCATGGGGGAGGGCCCAGACCACCGGTTCATGCTCGGACAGCACGTAGGCGATGCGCAGGCCCGGGTACTGGTTGCGCGCGAGGTCGAAATCCTGCTCGTTGACCACCACCGCATCGAATTCCATCTCCTCCAGCTTGGCGAGCAGGCCCTCGGGGAAGATGTCTTCCAGCACCACCCAGTTGAGCTTGGGGTACTTGCGGCGTGAGGCTTCCAGCAGCGAAATGTGCCCCGCCCCCAGGGCAACGCCGATGTTCAGCCTGGCGAGGTCGGCGAGGTTGCGGATTCGCGGCGCCGGACTGCGCGTGACCACGACGACGCGGGTCTCGAACAGCATGGGTCCGGGCAGCAGGGCCTGCTCGTCGACCGAGGCGGTAATCAGGTTGGCGGCGACCATATGGCTGCCATGTTCGCGCAGGGTGCGGAACAGCTCGGAATAGCCCCCGGTTTCCCGCCATTTCACCGTCCAGTTCTGCCTGGCGGCGAATGCCTGCACCACGTCATGCGTGTAGCCGGCAGGCTTGCCTTCCGTGTCGAGGTAAAACGTCGCGGGGCCATAAGGAACGGAAACGACCAGCTCCTTGCTGGTATCGGGATCGGGCACGGGGCGGCTGCATCCCTGCAGGGCGAACACAAACAGCCAGCCCAAAAACAGGGCGCGGATCATTCCGGGAGTCTAGCATGCAAGGTCTGCCAAATTTGGGTTGGGCGAGCAGCCAAGTGCATGTAAAATCTCGCCTTCGCTGTCCTGCCGGAAGACGGCAACCCAGGCGAAACCCAGCGGAGAGGTGGCAGAGCGGTTGAATGCACCGGATTCGAAATCCGGCATACGGGTTCTCCCGTATCGGGGGTTCGAATCCCCCCCTCTCCGCCAGTTTGTGCAAGTCTCGCGTGCGGGACTTGCACAAGCGGGGAGGGGGTGGATGAGAACTCCCTTGGGTTCGCGGAGCGGGCACTGCCCGCGACGGACAGCCGCAGGCTGGTCCCCTGGCGAAGCGAGGGACGAGCATTCGCGAAAGGCAACGCGAATGCGAGCAATCCCCCCCTCTCCGCCAAATAAAAAATGCCCCGCCAGGGGCATTTTTTATTCGGGCTGCGGATGGAACCGTTTCGGCATTCCTCGGTGTCGCAGGTATGATACCTGGCGCGCGGATGCGATGATCCTGGCCGGTTTGCCGAAGCCGGCGGGATGTCGCTGAGCAACAACCGGGCAGGCTGCTTGATACTGCCGGGCCTGAATCGTCTTGAGGAACAAACATGAAAAAAGCCCTTATCACCGGTATCACTGGCCAGGACGGCGCCTATCTTGCCGAACTGCTGCTGGAAAAGGGTTACGAGGTACACGGCATCAAGCGCCGCACCTCGCTGTTCAACACCGACCGCATCGACCACCTGTACCAGGACCCGCACGAGAAGAACCGCCGCTTCATCCTCCACCACGGCGACCTCACCGACTCCTCCAGCCTGATCCGCATCATCCAGCAGGTGCAGCCTGACGAAATCTACAACCTGGCGGCGCAAAGCCACGTCGCGGTGAGCTTCGAGGAACCCGAATACACCGCCAACTCCGACGCCCTGGGTGCCCTGCGCATCCTCGAAGCCATCCGCATCCTCGGGCTGGAAAAGAAAACCCGCTTCTACCAGGCCTCCACCTCCGAGCTTTTTGGCCTGGTGCAGGAAACCCCCCAGAAGGAGACCACCCCCTTCTACCCGAGGAGCCCCTATGCGGTCGCCAAGCTCTACGCCTACTGGATCACCGTCAACTACCGCGAAGCCTACGGCATGTACGCCTGCAACGGCATTCTGTTCAACCATGAATCGCCCGTGCGCGGCGAGACCTTCGTCACCCGCAAGATCACCCGCGCACTTGCGCGCATCAAGCTCGGGCTGCAGGACTGCCTGTATCTGGGCAACCTCGATGCCAGGCGCGACTGGGGCCATGCGAAGGACTATGTCGAGATGCAGTGGCTGATGCTGCAGCAGGACAAGCCCGAAGACTTCGTCATCGCCACCGGCGTGCAGTACTCCGTGCGCGACTTCGTCAATGCCGCGGCGAAAGAGCTGGGCATGGAGATTCGCTGGGAAGGGCAGGGCGTGGACGAGAAGGGCTACCTTGTAAAAGGGGCAAGTTACAAGGGGCAAGTTACAGGTAAACCCCGGGAGGCGGCCTCCCTTGAATCCGGCGCGCGCCCGATCGTGGCGGTAGACCCGCGCTACTTCCGCCCGACCGAAGTCGAGACCCTGCTGGGCGACGCGAGCAAGGCAAAAGAAAAACTGGGCTGGACGCCGAAGATCAGCTTCGACGAACTGGTGGCCGAGATGGTGCGCGAAGACCTCAAGAGCGCCGAGCGCGACGAACTCGTCAAGAAGCACGGCTTCAAGGCCATGGATTATCACGAATAAAGACAGGTACAAGATACAAGATACAAGATTCAGGATTCATGGCCCATGAGACAAAACTATGGCACGATTTGAGGAGCTTGAGGTTTGGAAGAGGTCGTCGAGGTTGAGCGCAGATTTGTATAAGTCGCTGGCTGATCTCAAGGATTTTGGATTTCGTGACCGCATTACGCGTGCAGGTTTGTCCATTCCATCATTTGTCCATTCCATCAAATGTTGCCGAGGGGCACGAGTGTGGCACAGACAAGGAAATAGCCAATTTTTTGAATTACGCAAAAGTCTCGGCAGGCGAACTTAGAACTCAAATTTATATCGGCATGGATATTGGTTACATAGAGCGTGAACAAGGCAAGCGCTGGCTGGCAGAAGCAGAAGAGATATCAAGAATGCTTCATGCCCTGATCCGCACCATCCGAGCCAGGAAATCTTGAACCTTGAACCTTGTACCTAGAATCTACGTCGCCGGCCACCGCGGCATGGTGGGATCGGCCATCGTGCGGCAGTTGCAGAAACGCGGCGGCTGCGAGATCGTCACGCGCACGCATGCCGAGCTCGACCTTACCAGCCAGGCGGCGGTGCAGAATTTTTTCTCCAACGAGAAAATCGACCAGGTCTATCTTGCCGCCGCCAAGGTGGGCGGCATCCATGCCAACAATACCTATCCGGCCGAGTTCATCTATCAAAACCTGATGATGGAATGCAACATCGTGCACGCCGCGCATACGGCCGGCGTGCAGAAGCTTTTGTTCCTGGGTTCCTCCTGCATCTACCCGAAATTCGCCGAACAACCCATGCGCGAGGATGCCCTGCTCACCGGCGTGCTCGAACCGACCAACGAACCCTATGCCATCGCCAAGATCGCCGGCATCAAGCTGTGCGAAAGCTACAACCGGCAATACGGGCGCGACTACCGCTCGGTCATGCCGACCAATCTGTACGGCCCGCACGACAACTACCACCCGGAAAACAGCCACGTCATCCCGGCCCTGCTGCGGCGTTTCCACGAGGCGGTCCGGCAGGGGGCCGAGGAGGTGGTGGTCTGGGGCAGCGGCAAGCCCATGCGCGAATTCCTGCACGTCGACGACATGGCCGCTGCCAGCGTCTTCGTCATGAATCTGGATGACGAGACCTATCGCGCCAACACCCAGCCCATGCTTTCCCACATCAACGTGGGCACCGGTGTGGACTGCAGCATCCGCGAACTGGCCGAGACCATAGCCCGGGTTACCGGCTTCAGGGGCAGGCTGACATTCGATGCCACCAAGCCGGACGGCGCGCCGCGCAAGCAGCTGGACGTGTCGAGGCTCAAGTCCCTGGGCTGGCAGTCCTCCATCGGCCTGGAAGAAGGCCTGCGCGATGCCTATGCCTGGTTCGTGGAAAACCAGGGGCGTTTCCGCAGTTGATCATGCCCGGACGACCCGCCTGCTATGAGTGAATTCATATGTTGATCCCGGTGATACTTTCCGGCGGGGCCGGCACCCGCCTCTGGCCCGTCTCGCGCGAGGCGCTGCCCAAGCCCTTCATCCGCCTGCCGGACGGCAGCAGCCTGCTGCAGCAGACGCTGACGCGCGCAGCTTCGCTGTCCGGCGTCGAGCACGTGGTGACGGTGACCAACCGCGAGCACTATTTCCTGACCCGCGACGAGTACGAGGAAACCGGCCTGCATGGCATCACTCACCATTACCTGCTGGAAAGCGTGGGGCGCAACACCGCCCCCGCGATCGCCGCTGCCGCCGGTTACGTCAGGCGCCGTTTCGGCGAGGACGCGATCATGCTGGTGCTGTCTGCCGACCATCTGATCCGGGACGTCGAAGGCTTTGTCGCGGCGGTCGACAAGGCGCGCGAACTGGCACGGCAGGGCAGCCTGGTCACTTTCGGCATCCGTCCGGACCGCCCCGAAACCGGCTTCGGCTACATCGAATGCGGGGCGGAACTGGCAGCACCCGGCTGCAGCAAGGTCCGCCGTTTCGTGGAAAAACCCGACCCAAAAACCGCCCGCGCCTACCTGGAATCCGGGCGCTTCCTCTGGAATGCCGGCATGTTCTGCTTCAAGGCCGCAAGCCTTTTGGCCGCCATGAAGAAATACGCCCCCGACGTGCTTGCGGTGACGGCCGCGACCCTGGACGCTTCCGACCTCGCGCAGCAGCCGGTGGTGCTTGACGCCGAACACTTCTCGCGGGCGCGCGACGTGTCCATCGACTACGCGGTGATGGAGCAGGCCGACGATATTGCCGTGGTGTCAGCCACGTTCGACTGGAGCGACATCGGCTCATGGAACGCGCTGGCCGAACTGACGGCCGCCGACGCGGCCGGCAACCGCATCAACGGCCAGGCCGTGATGATCGATTCGCACGCCTGCTATGTGCAGAGCGAAAGCCGCATGGCCGCGCTCATCGGCCTGGACAACGTACTGGTCATCGACACGCCGGACGCCCTGCTGGTCGCGGACAAGGGCCATGCCCAGGACGTCAGGCGCGTGGTGCAGCAGCTCAAGCTGCAGGCGCACGACAGCGTGCGCCACCACAAGACCGTGCATCGCCCCTGGGGCACCTATACCGTGCTGGAAGAGGGCGAAGGGTTCAAGATCAAGCGCATCGTCGTCAAGCCGGGCGCGAGCCTGTCGCTGCAGATGCACCATCATCGCAGCGAACACTGGGTGGTGGTGTCGGGCACGGCCACGGTGACCAACGGCGAGCAGGAAATCATCGTGCGGCCCAACGAATCCGCCTACATTCCGGTTGGCGTGCGCCACCGCCTGCAGAACCCGGGCGTGGTGGACTGCATCATGATCGAAGTGCAGGTGGGCGGCTACCTGGGCGAAGACGACATCGTGCGCTTCACCGATACCTACGGCAGGTGCTGAGTACGCACGGCCCGGCGTGGACGAGCGCCCTCGGCCGACCTATGCGGCGGTTTCTTGCCCGAGCGTCCGCTGCATCTGGTACAGCACGGGGCCATGCGGGAGCCGGGCGCTGGAAACCGTGCGGAATCCGTACTTCTGGTAAAAAGCGATGTTGGCGCGGTTGCCGGTTTCGAGACAGGCCGCCATGCCCGACTCGTCGCAGCGCAAAAGCAGCGCCTGCAGCAGGGCGGCGCCGTAGCCCTTGCCCTGCGCTGCCGGATCCACGCCTATGGTCTGCAGGAAATAATGCGGTTCCTTCGGATGTCTCGTTTCCATCAGGTTCAGGCCGTAGGCGCGCAAGGCGAGATTCCCCCAGCCGCTTATCGAGGCAAAACGCAGCGCGACGCGGATTTGCGCCGGCAGGCCGAGTTTCCAGGCATTCGGCGGGAACCAGATCGCGGCGGCCCTGAGGTCGGCGGTGGCGAATATTTCCGCCCCTTTTCCCAGGTCGCCGAGCAGCAGATCGAACAGCTCGCGCATGGCGGCGTCGCGCCGGCCGTCCTGGCGCACGATCCAGTTGATGTGCGCGTCATGCTCGAACGCGCGTGCCAGCGTTTCCGACAGCGCGGCAAACTGCCCGCGGGCGGCGACGCCGTGGCGGATTTGAACGATTTCGGGCGGCGTGCCGGCTCTCGGAGACATGCCTTGCTCGACGAGCCTCAGGGCTGGATTTCTTCCGCCATCGCGTTGATGGCGTACTGAATCTGTTCCTCGGTGTGGCTGCTGCTGATGAAAAAGCGCAGGCGCGCCGCCTTTTCCTCCACTGCCGGATAGATGATGGGCTGGACGTTGATGCCGCGCTTGAACAGGGCGCCGGCCAGCTTCACCGCGCGCAGCGAGTTCTTGGTGATGGCGGGAATGACCGACAGGCCTTTGCTCGTACCGGTGTCGATCTTGTTCTGCCTGGCAAGCCTGTAGAACAGCTGGCTGTGTTCGCGCAGGCGTTCCACGCGCTCCGGTTCTGCCTGCATGATGCGCAGCGCTTCCAGCGCGGCCGCCGCCAGCGGCGGCGCGATGCCGACGCTGTACAGGAAGCCGGGCGCGGCATACTTGAGGTGTTCGACCAGGGCCTTTTCGCCGGCGATGTAGCCGCCGCAGCTCGCCAGCGCTTTGGAGAGCGTGCCCATCCAGATGTCGACTTCCTTGCCGTCGACATGGAAATGCTCGGCGATGCCGGCGCCGAACCTGCCCATCACGCCCAGCGAATGGGCCTCGTCCACCATCAGGAAGGCCTTGTGCTTGCGCTTGATTTCGATGAAGCGGGGCAGGTCGGGGTAGTCCCCGTCCATGCTGTAAAGCCCTTCGATGCAGATCAGCACGCGTTCGTACTGGCCGCGTATCTCCTTCAGGATCTCGTCCAGCTTTTTCCAGTCGTTGTGGGGAAAGGAACGGCGGTGCGCGCCGGACAGCTGGATGCCCTGCATCACGCTGTTGTGGATGAGCGCATCGTGCAGGATCAGGTCCTTGGGGCCGAACAGATAGCCGATGGTGGTGACGTTGGTGGCATGCCCGCTCACGAACGCGATGCAGTCGTCGACGCCGTAAAGATCGGCCAGGGCGGTCTCGAGCTCGCGCTGGATGGCGCGCTCGCCGGACACCAGGCGGCTGGCGGAAACCGACGTGCCCCAGCGGTCGAGGGCCTCTTTGGCGGCCTTGTTCACGCGCGGATGGCCGCACAGTCCGAGGTAGTTGTAGCTTGAAAAATTGATGTACTGGCGACCGCCGATCGTGGTGGTGTTGCTGGCCACACCGTCGTGCACCTTGAAGAAGGGGTCGTCCAGGTTGAAGCGCTTGGCGGCGAGCTTGGGGACGAGCAGCTTCTCGTAATTGGGAAAGCGGTCGAAGCGCGTGAACTCTTCCGGGATTTCGCCGGATGCGGGCTTCGCCGGCGCGATGGGCTTGACGGCGGGCGTCTCGGCGGCATTGCCCTTGCGCGAGAGAATCTTCTTGATCAGCTCGTCCTTGGCCTGCCCCGACAGCCCGAAATGCCGCTTGTCTTTCGTGCTCATGTCGAGGCGCCTCCGGCTGAGGTCTGCTTCTTCAGTTCGGCCACGGCCAGGTCCAAGTCTTCGTCGGCTGCGGCCACGCCATGCTGCGCGGCCATGCCGGACAGCATGTCCTTCATGCGCGCGTCGTCGTCGGCCGGTGCGGCGCCGTCCTCTGCGGCGTCGGCATGCAGCAGCATCTGCACCATGCGCTCGGTGATGCGCGTGATGGTCGGGCCTTCGGAGAGCGCCATCATCGGCAGGTTGATGCCGAAGCGGTTTTCGATGCTGAGCACCAGTTCGACGCCCATGAGCGAGTCCATGCCGATGTCGTACAGCGAGCGGTCGACCGGGATGCGCTCCGGCGGCAGGCGCAGGATCTGGGCGATTTCCTCGATCAGCAACTGCTGCAGGATTTCCCTCACTTCCTCTTCGCTGTGGTTCGCGATCAGCGCGTGGATGTCCTCGCCGCCGCTGTCATGGCCGGGCTTGCCGGCATTGCGGCGCAGTTCGTCGAAGCGCGGCGCGCGGGCGGACGGCAGGAAGCGGTTGAGGGTGTGCCAGTCGAAGTCGATGATGGCAACACCGCTGCGGCCGCCGGCGATCATGTCGCCCAGTTGCGCCAGCGCCTTGTCCGAAGCCAGCGGGGCGCCGCCCAGGCGCGACTGCAGCGCGTCCTTGATGTCCTCGTTGCGCGCCAGGTAGCCGACATCGCCGATCGCGCCCCAGCACACGCTGGTGGCGGCCAGCCCCTTGGCGCGGCGGTAGGCGGCCAGACCTTCCAGGTACATGTTGGCGGCCACGTAGTTGGCCTGGCCCGGATTGCCGATGAAAGTCGTGGCTGAGGAATAGAGCACGAAGAAATTCAGCGCCATGTGCTCGGTCAGGCGGTGCAGGTTCCACGCGCCCGCGATCTTGGGCTTCAGCACCTTGTTGAAGCGGTCGGCATCGAGGTTGTGGATCAAACCGTCGTCCAGCACCATGGCGGCGTGCACGATGCCCTTGAGCGGCGGCAGCTCGCGCCCGATTTCGCCGATCACCTGCCTGAGGCTGGCGGCATCGGCAACGTCGCAGGCCTTGATGTGCACCCTGGCGCCGGCGGCCTCCAGTTCGGCGACAGCGGCGGCCGCTTCGGGCGCCTCGCTGCCGCGGCGGCTCAGCAGCACCAGATGGCCGGCGCCAAGCTCGGCCAGCCAGCGTGCGGTCTTCAGGCCGAAGCCGCCCACGCCGCCGGTGACGAGGTAAGTGGCATCGCGCGACAGACTGGGTCTTTTCAGCGCCGGCGCCTCGGTCGTGGCCGCCGGCAGGCGTTTTTCCTCGAAGCTGATGACGATCTTGCCGATCTGCTTCGACTGCTGCATGTAGCGGTAGGCGTCGACGATGCGCGAAGCGGGGAAGCTGCGGTAGGGCAGCGGACGCAGCGCGCCGTGCTCGATCAGGCCCATCATCTCGCGGAACAGGTTTTGCGCCAGTTCCGGCCGCTCCACCATCAACTGGTCGGCGTCGATGCCGTAGTAGGTGATGTTGTCCTTGAACGGACGCAGGCCGATCCTGGTGTTTTCGTAGAAATCGCGCTTGCCCAGTTCCAGGAAACGGCCGAAGGGGCGCAGCACGCGGAAGTTGCGGTTGATCGCCTCGCCGGCCAGCGAGTTCAGCACCACGTCGATGCCGCGGCCTTCGGTGATCTCCATGATCTCGTCGGCGTAGGCCAGGCTGCGCGAGTTCATGACATGGTCCGCACCCAGCAGCCGCACGAAGTCGCGCTTCTCCTCGCTGCCCGCGGTGGCGAACACCTCCGCGCCAAGGTAGCGGGCGATCTCGATGGCGGCAATGCCCACGCCGCCGGCGGCGCCGTGGATCAGCACCTTCTCGCCGGGCTGCAGGCGCGCCAGGTAATGCAGGGCATAGTAGGCGGTAAAGAACACCGTCGGCACCGTGGCAGCCTCTTCGAAGGTCCAGGCGTCCGGCTTGCGCACGGCGGATTTCGCCTTGGTCACGGCGCGCTTGGCGAAACTGGCGGGGGCGAAGGCGATCACCGGGTCGCCGATGCTGAACTCGCTCACGCCCAGGCCCACGCGGGTGACGATGCCGGACAGTTCCATGCCCATGCTGGGTCCCGAGAAGCCGTTCTCGACCGCCTCGTCCGACAACAGGCCCATGGCGTACATGACATCGCGGAAGTTGAGGCCCACCGCCATCGGGCGGATCTCGATCTCGTCGTCGGAAAGGTCCTCTAGCGGCGTGACTTTCCACTGCAGGTTGCGCAGCTGGCCGGGGATGCTGAAGTCGAGGCGCACGTTGCGCAATTCATCCTCGCCCTGCACGCCCTGTTTTTTCTGCAGCCGCTGCATGCGGGTGACATGCCGCACGTTCGCCGCCAGCAGGATTTCGTCCTCGCCGTCCGGGTGCAGCAGTTCCTCGGCGAGCAGCGCGGCCGCATTCCGGTCGAGGGCGTCGAATTTGAGGTCGACCAGGGTGCAGGCAAGGCCCGGGTATTCGTTCATGATCACGCGCCCGAATCCCCACAGCGCGGACTGCGACGGGATGTGGCGGCCGGGGAGCGGCGTGCCGTCGGGATTGGTCACGATCGAACCGTGGCCGGTGACCAGCCACAGCCTGGGCGGCGACGGACGCTCGCAGCTTTCGATGGCGTGGATGAGATTGAGGGTGGTGATGCAGCGCCTGTCCTGCACTTCCATGAGGTCGATGGCAGGGGTGTCGTCATCCACGGAGAGGCCGGCCAGGTTGACCACATGCCGGAAGCCGCCCAGTTCGGGCAGCGGCGCATCGGCCTGGGCGAGACTGACCTCCTGGCCATGGGCGCTCAGGTGTTCATTCAGGGCCTGCGCGAAAGCGCGGCATTTCTCGCTGTCGTCGACGACGAGCAGCCATTGCGCCGCCTCGGTCTTGACCGGGGTTTCCGCAAGCGGGGCATCGGGGTTCCTGGCCAGCACGGCATAGGTGCCGGCGCTGATGGCCTTGCCCAGGGGGTCGACGACCGCCTCGATCTGGGCAAATCCCATTTCCTGCAGCGGTTGTTGCCAGTCCTGCGGTGAGAAGAGGCGCGAGCCGTGGGCGGACCACCAGCCCGGGTCCAGGCCGAAAACGAAATCGGCAAGGCGCTCCGCGTGGCGCTCGGCCATGAGCAGCATGCCGCCCTTGTTGAGCATGCGCTTGAGGCCCACCAGCACCAGCAGCGGATCGGGCATCGCGTGCACCACATGCGCGGCCAGCACGAGGTCGTAGCCCTGGGCGTTTGCGCCGTCCAGGCTCATGGTTTCAGGGTTCAGCCGCCTTGAGCTTACGTGCGCATGCTCGGCAAACTCGGCTTCGGCGCGGGCCAGAGCCTCGTCGTCGCTTTCGGCGATGACGTAGTCGCAGCGCTCGGCCGGCAGCAGCGGCAGCAGGGCGCGGGTCAGCGCGCGCGAGCCGCGGCCGATTTCCAGCACGCGCAGGCGGCGGTTAGCGGGCCAGCCCTCGGCGATTTGCGTGACGGCTTCGATGACGATGCGGTTGGTGCTGCGGTAAGTCGGCGAACCTTCCAGCAGCTGCTCCATCATGGCGCTGGCGCCCATGCCGGCGGCGAGCGCGGCGCCGTCCAGCCTGCCGCTCAGGATTTCGTCCAGATGGCTGCCGACGCGGCCGGCCATCACCAGGTCGGGCAGATAGGCGGGGTTGTCGCCTAGAATGGACAGCCAGATGTCTTCCGGCGGCACCTGTTCGTCGTCGTTGAGCTTCCAGCCCTCGGCCGTCTGCGCGATCAGGCCGTCTTCCTGCAACAGCGCCAGCAGCCAGTTGCGGAAGGCCTGCTGCGGGCCGTCGTCGGCGGCGAAGGCCGGCGCCAGCAGGCCCGATTCGTCGGCGTGCGCGCGCATGGCACGGTAGGCGAAGGCGGCGACCAGGGCATCGAACAGCGGCGTGGCGCGATGGAAATGGTCGATGCGGCGCAGGGTTTTCTCCTCGCGCTCCAGCATGGCAAGCGCGCGCTTGCGCATCTGCGCGCATGCGGGCAAGGGCGAGACGGCATCAGGGTCGGGCCTCGGCTTGAGGTAGGGCGTGTACACCCATTCGGCTGCGCGGCCCTGGCCGCGCAGCGCGATCGGCGCGCCGCGGAAGCGGCAGCCTTCCAGGCGGGCGACGGTACGGCCTTCCTCGTCCAGCAGGCGGAACTCGGCCAGCACCGAGTGCGGGCTGCGCTTGAGCACGCGGGTCCGGCAGTAGCGGGCGTCGTTGCCTGCGCCGAAAAGCTGCAGGCGGCCGATGCGCACCGGCAGCAGCGTGGCGCGCTGGCCGGAGGAAATTTCGTTGCGGAACAAGGCCAGCAGGCTCTGAAAGCAGGAGTCGACCAGCACCGGATGCAGCACGTGCGCGGCATCCGCGTTTTCGATGCTTTCCGGCAGGCGCAGGCGCACGGCCAGGCCGTCGCCGTCCTGCCAGGCTTCGGCCAGTCCCTGGAAGGCCGGGCCGTAGCTTAGGCCCAGTTCGCTGCACAAGCGGTAATGGGTGTCGGCATCGAGGCGCTCGACGGCGGGGTCGGGCTCGTTCAGCGCATGCGGCGCCGGCGGCCTGGCCAGCGTGGCGCCGACGAGGCGGCCGACGGCATTGATGGTCCAGTCCTCTTCCGACAGGCGCGGACGGCTCTTGATCAGGAAGCTGCCGTCCTGCGGGTTGAGCTCGAAGCGCACCGTGCGCGCATGCTCCTCGTCCAGCAGGATGGGAATGCGGATTTCCAGGTCCTCGACCTCATGGGTGGCCGTGCCGAAGTGCTGCACGGATGCCGCCAACGCCAGCTCGGTATAGGCGGCTGCGGGCAGCACGATGGCGCCGCCGACCACATGGTCGCGCAGGTAGGGAACGATATGCGGGTCGATCTGGTTTTCCCAGGCCGCTTCGCCGTCTTTCAGGCGGTAGCCCAGCAGCGGGTGCACGCGCGTGCGGTGAATCAGGCCGTATGCCTCGCTGGTCGATGCATACCAGTGGCGCTCGCGCTGCCACGCATAGGTGGGCAGGGGGACGTAATTGCCCGGCAGCGGGAACAGCCTGTCCATGTCGAGCGGGGCGCCCAGCATATGCACGCGCCAGGCGGCTTCCCGCACGCGGGCCAGGCTCTCGTGGTTGCGCTTGAGGATGGGCACGGCCTTGCCCCTGGCCTTGGCGGCCTTGAGGCATTCGCCGATGTAGTGCTGCAGGATGGCATGCGGGCCGATTTCGAGGAAGATTTCATAACCGTCCGCGATCAGGCTGCCCACCGCGCCTGCAAACTGCACCGGATGGCGGATGTTGTGCCACCAGTATTCGGCGTCGAGGCGGGCGCCGTCCAGGGTTCCTCCGGTCACGGTCGAGACGAAACGTCCCTTGCCGGACACGGGCGCAAGATCGGCCAGATCCGTCACCACGCGCTCGCGGATGGGGTCCATCCGCCTGCTGTGGAAGGCGTAGTCCAGGTCCAGCAGGCGGAAGAAAGTGCCGCCCGCTTCGAGTGCGTCCCGGATTTTCTCCAGGTCGGCGAGGTCGCCGGAAAGCGTGAGGGAGGCCGGGCTGTTGATGCCGGCGATTTCGACGATGCCGGTCAATCCCAGCATGGCCAGGGTTTCCTGCATTTTCTCCTGCGACATGCCGACCGCCGCCATGCGGCCGCTGCCCTTGGTCAGCCCCTGGGCTGCGCTGCGCTCGTAGATGACCTTGACGGCCTGTTCTAGCGACAGCGCGCCCGTGGCCCAGGCCGCGGCGATCTCGCCCACGCTGTGGCCCAGCGCTGCATCCGCGTCCAGGCCCTGCTCGCGCAGCAGCCGGGTGACGCCCACCTGGATGGCAAACAGCGCGGGCTGGGCCACCTCGGTAAGGTGTAGCCGCGATGCAATCGGGTCGCTGCTGAATTCGTCCAGCAGCGAAAAACCGGCCATCGGCGAGAGCAGCGTATCGATTTCCTCGATAGTGGCGCGGAACAGCGCGGACTCTTCCATTAGCTGCCGACCCATGCCGGCCCACTGCGCGCCGTTGCCCGAGTAGACGAAGGCCAGTTTGGCGTTTTCCGCGATGCGGCTGTCGGAAACCGTGCCCGTTGCATGGCCCTCTGCGGCGAAATTGCGCAGATTGTGCTCGATCTCCTGCGAAGAAGCGCCGAACGCCGTCATCTGGTGTTCAAGGCGCTGGCGCCGGAAGGCGGCGGTATGGGCGATGTCGTAATACCCCTCGGGGCCGGCCTGGGCGATGCGTTCGGCGTAGCGGGCGGCCAGCGCCTGCAGGGCCCTGGGATCGCGTGCGGACAAAAACAGCGGGGGTACGGGCGCGTCATCCTCGCCACGGCCCTCTCGCGACGGGAAAGAGGGGGCAGGACGCGGGGCTTCCTCCAGCAATACGTGCGCGTTGGCGCCGCCAAAGCCGAAAGAATTTACGCCCATGCGCAGGGGGGCGCCGCCGGCGGGCAGGGGAACGAGTTCCGTCACCGGCTTGAGGCGCAGGCCTTCGAAGTCGATGTTGGGATTGGGCGTATTGAGATGCAGCGAAGGGGGCAGGGCGCGCTGTTTCAGGCACAGCACGGTCTTGACCAGGCCGGCCATGCCCGAAGCCGGCTCGAGGTGGCCGAGGTTGGACTTCACCGAGCCGACGAACAGCGGCTTGCCGCTGCTGCGGCGCTTGCCGATGGCCTCGCCGATGGCCGCCGTTTCGATGGGGTCGCCCACCGCGGTGCCCGTGCCATGGGCCTCGATGTAGGCGATGTCGTCGGGCTCCACGCCCGCCTGTCGGCACACGTGCCGCATCAGTTCGGCCTGCGCGGCCGAACTGGGAATGGTGATGCCGCTCTTGTGCCCGTCGGTGTTGACGCCGGTGCCGAGGATGACGGCGTGGATGGGGTCGCCGTCCGCCACTGCCTGGTCATAAGGCTTGAGGAACAGGACGGCGCCGCCCTCGGCGCGCACATAGCCGTCGCCGCCGGCATCGAAGGTCTTGCAGCGGCCGTCCGCCGACAGCATGGAAGCCTTGGTGAAGCCGACGAAGGGATAGGGGTGCAGCAGCATGTTGATGCCGCCGGCAATGGCCATGGAGCTTTCGCCGTTGCGCAGACTCTGGCAGGCCTGGTGCAGCGCGATCATGGACGAGGAACAGGCGGTGTCGACCGCCATGCTCGGGCCGTGCAGGTCGAACACGTAGGAAATGCGGTTGGCGGCGATGCTGAGCGTGTTGCCCGTCATGGTATAGGCGGTCACGGCGCTCAGATCGTCGATGGAGCGCAGGCCGTAATCCAGGCCGGAAATGCCGATGTAGACCGCGCAATCGGAACCGGCCAGCTTTGCCGGCACCTGGCCGCCGTTTTCCAGCGCCTCCCAGGTCATTTCCAGCAGCAGGCGCTGCTGGGGGTCCATCTGATTGGCCTCGCGCGGGGAAATGCCGAAAAAGCCCGCGTCGAACTCGTCTATGCGGGAAAGCAGGCCGGCGGAGAAACTAATGCTGCGGCCGGGCTCGGAACGCCTGGGGTGGGAATAGACATCGGTGCCCCAACGGTCAGAGGTGACTTCGCCGACCACGTCCCGTGCATTCCTGAGGACATCCCAGAAGGCCTCTTCCGAATCGATGTCACCGGGAAAGCGCAATGCCAACCCAACAATTGCTATCTTCATAATCTTTTACCCAGTCAACTCGTCAATGTTGTTTGTCCAACGACTTGATCGAGTTCACTCGGCCGAAACATTCATTTGCAGGGCTGGATCGTGCATTCTTCTGTTCTCAATAAAACATTAGCGGCGATGTTACAATTGACCTTGAATTCAAGTCCAGTTTTAAATCCATTCAAGCACAGCCTGAAAAAACCGGGTGAAAACTACCAAAGAGGACAAAAAACAGGGAGATGGTCGGGTCGGGTAGTATAACCCGGGAGACCTACCCGATACGCAGGAACCATGGCTCGTACCCCTTGGCAAGTTCAGAAGTCGGTCATTTTTGCCCTGTTCATCCGGGAGCTGAGGACGCGTTTTGGCACCTACAAGGGCGGCTACATCTGGCTGCTGGCGGAGCCGATCCTGCACATCGCCGTGCTGATGTCGCTACGCAGCTTCATTCGCGACCGCTCCATGTACGGCATCGACTTTCCGGTCTTCATTGCCGTGGGCGTCATTCCTTTCATACTATTCAGAAACATCACCATGCGCGTGATGGACGGCGTCGACTCCAATCGCGGCCTATTCTCGTTCAAGCAGATCAAGCCCATCGACACCTTCCTGGCGCGCGCCCTGCTGGATACCATGGTGTCGCTTTCCGTGTTCTTTCTTCTGCTGACGGGCATGTACTGGTTTGGGCTCGATGTGCCGTTTCGCGACCCTCTGCCGGTGTTGGCCATCTACGTGCTGCTGATTTTCGGCGGTCTGGGGCTGGGCATGATTTTTTGCGTGATCACGCACTACCTGCCCGAATCCAAGTCCATTCTGCGCCTTAGCATGATGCCGCTCTACCTTATGTCTGGCATCATCCTGCCCATCGCCAGCTTGCCGCAGTGGCTGCTGCCTTATCTGTTATGGAATCCGCTCCTGCACGCCATCGAAATCATGCGCGGCGCGTTTTTCGTGCAGTACCACATGGTTCAGGGCATCAGCCCGCTGTTCGTGGTGATGAGCACCCTGGCGGTACTGGCCTTCGGTTTCACCTGGTACTGGAACCGCCGTCTGGAACTGCTGGCACGATGATCGAACTGCGCAACATCACCAAATCCTACCGGCTCGACAACGGCGAGCGCCGCTACATTTTTCGCGACCTCAACTTCACTTTTCCGGAAGGCGCCAACATCGGACTGATCGGCCGCAACGGCGCCGGCAAGTCCACCCTGCTGCGCATCATCGGCGGCATCGACACCCCCGACCGCGGCAAGGTCGTCACCGACCAGAACATATCCTGGCCGGTGGGCACCACCGGCATGCAGGGCTCCCTGACCGGGCGCGACATCGTCAAGTTCGTCTGCCGGGTTTACGGCACCAGCCACGAGGAAATGCTGGAGAAAGTGCGCTTCGTGGAAGAATTCGCCGAACTGGGCGAATATTTCGACCAGCCGATCCGCTTCTATTCCTCCGGCATGCGCGGGCGGATAAACTTCGGCACCAGCCTGGCCTTCGATTTCGACTACTACCTGATGGACGAAGTGGGCGCGACCGGCGACGCCGCCTTCAAGGAAAAGAGCAAGCGCATCCTAGAGGAGCGCATCGAGCGCGCCCATGTCATCATGGTGTCGCACAACATGTCCGAAATTGCGCGGCTGTGCAACGTGGTGGTGCTGGTGCAGGACGGAGAGGCCATACTCTACGAAGACGTCAAGGAGGGAATCGCCGCCTACCAGAGCATGGTGAAAAAGATCAAGGTGGCGAGGGGAGAAAAGGGTCGCGAGAACGCGTCGCCTGCGCAGACTCCGAAAGAGCGCCTGGAAGAAAGGCGGCTGCGGCAGAAAAAGCGCCAGGAGCGGCTAGCCCGCCGCCCGCAACAATAACCTACTGAACAAACATGATATCCAAAGCGAAAAAATCCCTGTTTTTCTGGATGGTCCTGCTGCCGGTGCTGCTGGCTGCCCTGTATTACACGTTCATTGCCGCCGACCGCTACGTGAGCGAATCGGTCATCAGCGTCAAGGAGTCGGGCGACGTCGCCGCCTCCGCGGTCACCGGCATCGCAACCCTGCTGACGGGCACCAATACCGGATCGCGCGAGGAGACCCTCTACCTGCAGGAATACATCCATTCCATGGACATGCTCCGGCACCTGGACGCCAAGTTCAACCTGCGCGCGGCCTATGGCGCGGAAAAGCTCGACCCCATCTACCGGCTGTGGGGCGGGACCAGCCAGGAGTGGTTTCTGGAGTACTACCGCAACCGGGTGGAAGTCCTGTTCGACGACATCAACGGCCTGCTGACCGTCCGGGTCGAAGGCTTCGACCCCGTGTTCGCGCATGCCGTCAACGCCGAAATCCTGGCGCAGAGCGAGCGCTTCATCAACGAACTCTCGCACCGTCTGGCGCGCGACCAGCTGGCCTTTGCCGAGGGCGAGCTGCGCAAGGCCGGCGAACGCCTGCGCGACGCCAAGGCCAAGCTGCTGGCCTTCCAGAACAAGTACGGCATCTTCGACCCCCTGGCCCAGGCCCAGGCCTCCGCCGCCCTGAGCACCCAACTGGAAGCGGAAATCGCGCGCAAGGAAGCGGAACTCAAGGCCATGCTGGGCTACCTGCAGGAAAGCGCGCCCCAGGTCGAGGTGCTGCGCAACCAGATTGCCGCACTCAAGAGGCAGACGCTGCTGGAGCAGCAGAAAGTGGCCTCCGGCAACGGCGGCCGGCTCAACAAGCTGGCGGCCGAGTACCACAACCTGACCCTCGAGGCCGGCTTTGCCGAGGAAGCCTACAAGGCCGCGCTGGCGGCGGTCGAGACGACGCGCATCGAAGCCAGCCGCAAAATCAAGACCGTGGCCGTCATCGAGTCGCCGGTCATGCCGGAGAAAGCCATCTATCCGCGGCGCGTTTACAACCTGATCACCTTGTTCGTTGCGCTGATGCTGCTGTTCGGCATTACCAGCCTGGCCATCGCAACCATCAAGGATCATCGAGACTGAATCGGGATACAACATGATGAAAGCTTTGCTCAAAGGAAAAACGATCGCCCTGGCGCTGTCCCTGACGGCCATGCTGGCGACGCCCGTGCATTCCGCCACCGACATGGCTGCGCTTGCCGGCCAGCTCTCGCCGTCGCTGTCGATGACGACCACGCTGCCGGCAGTACCCGCACAGGCGGCCAAGGCGCCGGCGACCGCGCCTGTGCCGGAAGCGGCGGCCATCCCCGGCCCGCAGGGTTTCGACTACTCCGTCAATCTCAACAGCGACGTGTTCGGCACCCAGCTCTTTACCGGCGCCTTCGCGCGCCAGGGGCCGACCCAGTTCAACCCCGACTACAACATCATGCTGGGCGACCAGATCCAGGTGCGCATGTGGGGCGCCTTCGAGCTGGACAGCATTTTCACCGTCGACCCCAAGGGCAACATCTTCCTGCCGCAGATCGGTCCAGTGCACGTCTTGGGCGTGCGCAACAAGGACCTGCAGGCCGTGGTGGACAGTGCAATCAAGCGCGTATTCCGCGCCAACGTCTTCAGCTACGCCAGCCTCGCCGCGGCGCAGCCCGTGCGCGTGTTCGTGAGCGGCTTCGTGCATCGTCCCGGCCTGTACAACGGCACCTCCATGGACAGCCTGCTGCACTACCTGGACCAGGCCGGCGGCATCGACCCCGAGCGCGGCTCCTTCCTCAACGTCCAGGTCAAGCGCGGCAGCCAGGTGCGCGCCACCGCCAGCCTGTACGACTTCCTGCTCGACGGCCGCATGCCGCTGATCCAGCTGGCCGACGGCGACGTCATCTTCGTCGCGCCGCGCCAGAACACCGTCAAGGTCAGCGGCCTGGCGGAAAACGCCAAGCGCTTCGAGTTCTCCGACAGCGGCCAGACCGTGGCCGAACTTGCCCGCCTGGCCAAGCCGCAGGCGGCGGCCACCCACGTGCGCGTGGTGCGCAATACCGGCACGGTGAAGAACGTCGAATACTACGCCCTGGAAAGCGCCGGCCTCGTGCACCTGCAAAACGGCGACGAAGTCGAGTTCACCGCCGACAAGAAGCCCGGCACCATCACCGTGCGCGTGGAAGGCGAGCACCAGAGCGCGCAGGAATACGTGCTGCCCTACGGCGCCCGGCTGAGTGATCTCACCAAGAACATCCAGTTCACCGACAATTCAGACTCGAAAAACCTCCAACTCTTCCGCCTGAGCGTGAAGGAGCGCCAGAAAGAGATGCTGGCCGCCGCCCTGCGCAGCCTCGAAACCAGCGTGCTGACCGCGCGTTCGGCCACCAACGAAGAATCCCGCCTGCGCACGGAAGAGGCCCAGCTCATGCTGCAGTGGGTGGAGCGCGCCAAGCAGATCGAGCCCAGCGGCCAAGTCATGATCGCCCAGGCGGCGGAACGCGACAACCTGCTGCTGGAAAACGGCGACATCATCAAGGTGCCGAGACAGGACGGCCTCGTGCTGGTCAGCGGCGAAGTCGTCTTCCCCAACGCCATCGCGCACGATCCCAAACTTGGCCTGGACGACTACATCAAGCGCGCCGGCGGCTATTCGCAAAGCGCCAACACCTCGCGCATCATCATCGCGCATCGCGACGGCAGCTTCGAGGAAGCCAGCGCCGGCGAGTTCTTCGGCAGCAGCACCGAAGGCGGCATCCGGTCCGGCGACGAAATCCTGGTACTGCCCAAGGTCCAGACCAAGAGCATCGAAGTCGGCCGCGGCCTGACCCAGATCATTTATCAGCTTGCGATTGCGGCCAAGGTGATCCTGGATTTGTAAGGGACAAGGCCTGACGGCAGCCCGACAATACCGGGCCTGTTGCCAGGCAGCCCTGTACAAATGCCGGGCCAAGGGAGACCGCCTAACCGGAAAGTGGACAATATGAAGAAGGAAACCAGTTTTATCCGTGGCCACATAGATGCCTACCAGGTAGGCCTGCTTTCCGGCTGGGTCTATGACGAGTCGCGCCCGGATGCGCCGATATCGGTCAGCGTTTACGATGGCCAGTCGCTGGTCGGCGGCGGGGTGGCGGACATTTACAGGGAAGACCTGATGCAAAACGGCATGGGCAATGGCCGCCATGCCTTCAGCATCGTTCTGCGCGAACCCCTGGACGACGGCCTGCATCGGCTCAGCCTGCGCGAATCCGGCACCGATATTCCCATCCATGTGGCGCCCTTCGAAATCAGGATCAACCAGGAATGGAGCGCCGAGATAAGTGGAGTGGACGCGCATGCGGTCATGGGGCAGTTCCGCTGCACCAATCCCGGGAAACCCTCGGTCAGCTTTGCGGTATTTCTCGACCAGATAAAGATCGGCGAGGACACGGTCGGCCTGAACGAAAAACGGGACGGCTATCCCTTCCGCTATGTCCTGCCCGCCGAAGCCTTCGACGGCATGCCCCACGTCATTTCCGTGGTGCTGGCGGATGCCCAGCACCAGGACGTCAGGGCCGCCTATGCCTGCGTGCTTGGTCCTATCCATGCGCCCTGGCAGAGCCTGCTGACGGACGCGAAGATTGCCAACAGCCTGTATGCCGGGCTGCCGGTCCAGGCTACGCGCAGGCTGGCGATTTTCCATGACCGCATGCGTGCGATCATGGCTCGCGGTGGAAACGCAGAAGAAATCCAGAACTTGATGACCGTGCTGCAGGTGCTGAACGAGGGCTACGAAAACCGCAAGAAATTCCCGCGCCTGGACCTGCCCAGGGCCGATAACCCCGACGTCAGCATCATCATCCCGGTGCACAACAAGTTCGAGCTGACCTACCACTGCCTGGCTTCGCTGATCTTCAGCGACAACAAATGCAGCTACGAAGTCATCGTCGTCGACGACTGCTCCAAGGACAAGACCACGGAAATAAAGGACGTCGTCGGCAACGTCGAGGTCATCGTCAACGAGGAAAACCTCGGCTTCCTGCGCAACTGCAACAAGGCGGCACAGCAGGCCAGGGGCCGTTACATCCTGCTGCTGAACAACGATACCGAGGTCGGCAACGGCTGGCTGGACGAGATGCTGGCGGTGTTCGAGCGCTTCGACAAGGTCGGCGCCGTCGGTGCCAAGCTGCTCTATCCCAACGGCAAGCTGCAGGAAGCGGGCGGCGTGGTCTGGGACAACGGCCAGCCGTGGAACCTGGGGCGCGAAGGCAATCCCTTCGACCCGCAGTGGAATTACGTGCGCCAGGTGGATTACCTGTCCGGCGCCGCGCTCGCCGTGCCCAGGGCGGTCTGGGACGAGGTCGGCGGCCTCTCCGACGAGTTCGCCCCCGCCTATTACGAAGACACCGACCTCGCCTTCAAGGTGCGCGCAGCCGGCTATCGCACCTTTTATTGCCCGCATGCCGAAGTCATCCACTTCGAAGGCATGAGCCACGGGCGCGACACTTCGACCGGTTTCAAGAAATACCAGGCCATCAACGCCCCCAAGTTCCGCGAAAAGTGGGCCGACGCCTACCAGAACAACGGCCGCGTCGGCGCCGAGCTCTGGCGCAACAAGGAGCGCGGGGTGCGCTTCCGCGCCCTGGTCATCGACTACGCCATACCGCAGCCGGACAAGGATGCCGGCTCCTATGCCGCCATCCAGGAAATGCGTCTGTTGCAGTCCCATGGCTTCAAGCTGACCTTTGCTGCGGAAAACCTCGCGCATGCCGGGCGCTATACCGCCGACCTCCAGAAGATGGGGGTCGAGTGCATCCATGCGCCTTTCCATGTTTCCATCCAGGATCTGCTGCAAAAGCGCGGGCGCGAGTTCGACCTGGTCTACATCACCCGCTTCGATGTCGCCGAGCGCCATATCGACCATATCCGCAAGTTCACCCGCGCCAAGGTGTTGTTCAACAATGCCGACCTGCATTTCCTGCGCGAACTGAGAATGCATCTTTCCCAGGGCCATACGGACCTGAGCGGCCCGCTGGCCACGCGCGAGCGTGAGCTTGTCTTGATGCGCAAAGTTGACGCGGTCCTGTCCTACAACGAATCCGAGCACGCCGTCATCCTCAGCCACAACCTGCGCGATGACAACATCTTCAAATGCCCCTGGGTGGTGCCTGCGCATGGACATAAGACGCCGTTTGCCGAACGCGAGGGCATCGCTTTCCTGGGCGGCTACCGCCACCTGCCCAACGTCGAGGCCGTCGAGTTTTTCGTCGAAAAGGTCATGCCCGCGCTGCGCGCGAAGGGACGCGACATCAAGTTCCACATTTTCGGCAGCCACCCGCCCAAGGAATTCGAGCGCTTCGATTCGGACGACATCGTGGTCGAAGGCTATGTGGAATCGCTCGACGACGTGTTCGAGAAATGCCGCGTGTTCATCGCGCCGCTGCTGTCCGGCGCCGGCATCAAGGGCAAGGTGCTGGAAGCCATGTCCTGGGGCGTGCCCAGCGTGCTGAGCCCCGTGGCTGCCGAAGCCACAGGCCTCACCAACAAGATCAGCGCCATGATCGCCGAGGAACCCGAGGAATGGGTCGACGCCATACTCGAACTCTACGAGGACGAGAAAAAATGGCAGTTCATGTCCGGCAATGCGCTGACGATTGCGCGCAATAATTATTCCTTCGAGCACGGCCACAAGCTGATGGGCAAGGCGCTGGGCTACCTGGGTTTTTATGCCGGCAAGGCTGACGCCTACGCGGTAGCGAAATAAGCGCGCCCATGGACACGTTGAAACGCCGCGCCATTTTCATTCTGGGCATGCACCGCTCGGGCACCAGCGTGCTGACCCGTGCTGTGCATCTGCAGGGTGCTGTTTTGCCGAAAACGCTGATGCCGGCGCAGGCGGACAATCCGGATGGATTCTTCGAGTCTCTACCTGTCGTGCGCTTCAACAACGAATTGCTGCAGGATGCTAGCCGTAGCTGGGACGACCCCCGCCCCATAGCCCCGGCCTGGTGGAAGCGGCGTGGCCGCACTTTGCGGGTCAAGCAGGCAAAGACAATCCTGAAGCGCGAATTTCCCGAGGGTGAAGTACTCGTCCTGAAAGACCCGCGCATTTCGCGCCTTCTGCCCATTTGGCTTGAGGCCGCCAGCGAGATCGGCCTGGAGCCTGCCGCTTTCGTCGGCTGCCGCAACCCCATCGAAGTCGCGGCCTCCCTGTTCAAGCGCAACAAAATGGGCGCGCAAACGGCGCACCTGCTCTGGCTGGCCTACATGCTGGAAGCGGAGACGGCCAGCCGCGGCCTGCCGCGTGCCATGGTCCAGTTCGACCACCTGATCGCGGACTGGCGCAGTGCCCTGGCGAAGGCCTACGATGCCATCGAGCTCGACAGCCTGATGCTGGACGGCGAGCCGGCCGAAACTCTGGACGCTGCGCTCAGCGAAAAGAAACGCCATCACCAGGCCACGACCGACCAGTTGCTGCAGGACGAAAGCGCCAGCCCGCTGTTGAAGGAAGCCTGGGCGGCTTTTTCCACCCGGCCCTTGCCGCGGCCGGAACATTTCGACGGCCTGCGCGCGCGGCTGACGGATGCCTGGGCCACCATCGCGCCAGCCGGCAAGCTGGCCGATGCCCTGCCGGCAAAGGCCGCAGCCAGGGCACGGGCCAGGCAGGCGCTCGCATCCGACGAACCGGCGGCCGCGCAAACCCCGCGCAACCTGGTACTGCACTACCACATCTTCAAGAATGCCGGCACCTCGCTGGACCAGATCCTGAAACAGAACTTCAAGACCGGCTGGCTCGAACAGGAAGGTCCAAATCCCGGGTGGAGGCCTGAGAGTATTGCGGAATTCATCCAGCAACACCCGGAAATCCTCGTGCTCTCTTCCCACACCGCGCTGCTGCCTCCGCCGGTTTTGCCCGGTCTGACCGTGTACCCCATTGTTTTCGTGCGCCATCCCATCGACCGCATCCGCTCCATCTACGAATTCGAGCGCAAACAGATCGCCGAGACCGATGGTGCGCGCATGGCCAAGCAGACCGACCTGGCGGGCTACATCAAGTGGCGCTTGAACCGCCCGGGCGACCGCGCCATCCGCAACTTCCAGGCCTATCGACTGGCATTCGCCATGCCAGCTGTGCATGAGGGCAGAAAACTGGGCGAGGAGGAGAGGGCGCTAAAAGCGGTCGAGACCCTGCCTTTTGTCGGGGTGGTCGAGAAGTTCGACGAGTCGCTGGCCAAACTGCAGGCGTGGCTGAGGCCGGTTTTCCCGGAAATCGATTTAAAACCGACAAAAGCCAATATCACGCAGAAAGGCGAGACAACTCTTGAAAGCCGGCTGCAGGAGATCAGGAAAACGATAGGTGACGACCTGTATGCCGAACTGTTGAAGGCAAACGAGCTGGATTTGGAAGTTTACGAAAAAGCAGTTGCCATTTCGGCTGCAGGCGGGAAATAAGGCATGGGCCTTTGGCGGCAGGGCAATAGGCTCCATGGCAGCAGGCTCCATGGCCTTGCGGAATCCAATTGAGAACTGATTGAGTATGAATAAAGGCTCTTCCCCGGATCAAGTGGGTAGCTTAACCTGTTGAACCATGAGAGACATAGACCTATACGCCCAGATTCTTGGATTGCGGTCGCCGTGGAAGGTGACCGATGTGCAATTGCTGCGTGACGCCG
>JBFMCR010000038.1:0-55527 GCA_040754425.1 Pseudomonadota bacterium
TGCCGGCCGGCACCGAGATGGTGATGCCCGGCGACAACGTCAGCATCACCGTTTCGCTGATTGCGCCGATCGCCATGGAAGAGGGCCTGCGTTTCGCGATTCGCGAAGGCGGCCGTACCGTCGGCGCCGGCGTGGTGGCGAAGATTATCGAGTAATGAGCATGCAAAACCAGAAAATCCGTATTCGCCTCAAGGCATTCGATTACAAGCTGATCGATCAGTCTGCCATCGAGATCGTCGAGACCGCCAAGCGCACCGGCGCCGTGGTCAAGGGCCCCGTCCCGCTGCCGACCTCGATCGAGCGTTTTGATGTGCTGCGTTCGCCGCACGTCAACAAGACTTCGCGCGACCAGTTTGAAATCCGCACCCATCGCCGCCTGATGGACATCATCGACCCCACCGACAAGACCGTGGATGCGTTGATGAAGCTCGATCTGCCGGCTGGCGTGGACGTCGAGATCAAGCTTTAAGCCCACTTGGTCCGGCTAGCGCTGGGCGAATATGGCTTGAATTGAAAGCAAAACGCGAGTATGATCTCGCGTTTTGCTGTTTCACCCCTGCCGCAAAGCGGGGTTTTAGGATGCCGGCCAATTGAAGTCGGCGCTTTACAGCCCCCGGTGACGGGGTTTGCAAAGGAATGAAGATAATGAACATCGGACTCGTCGGTCGCAAGATCGGCATGACCCGTATTTTTACCGACGACGGTGCCTCCGTCCCGGTGACTGTGCTGGACGTGTCGAACAATCGCGTCTCCCAGGTCAAGACCGAAGACAACGACGGCTATTCCGCCGTGCAGGTTGCCTTTGGCTCTCGCCGCAACAATCGTGTGAACAAGGCCCAGGCCGGACATTTCGCCAAGGCGGGTGTCGAGGCTGCCGAAGTCATGCGCGAATTTCCCGTTCCCGCCGATGTGGCTGCCCGGTATCAGGCGGGCGCTGCCGTCGGCGCGGGCATTTTCCAGGCCGGCCAGATGGTCGACGTTAGTGGTGTGACGCAGGGCAAGGGCTTTGCCGGCACCATCAAGCGCCACAATTTCGGCTCCCAGCGTGCCTCGCACGGTAACTCGCGTTCGCACAACGTGCCGGGTTCCATCGGCATGGCGCAGGATCCGGGGCGTGTGTTTCCCGGCAAGCGCATGGCCGGCCACATGGGTTCCGTGAAGTGCACGGTGCAAAATCTTGAAGTGGTGCGCGTCGATGTCGAGCGCGGCCTGCTTCTGGTCAAGGGTGCGGTGCCTGGCGCCAAAGGCGGCCAGGTCATGGTGCGCCCGGCCGTGAAGGGGGGTGCGTAATGGATCTGATGATCATCAACGACCGGGGGCAGCAAACCGCCAGCCTGTCGGCCAGCGACGAGACTTTCGGTCGCGAATACAACGAGGCTCTGGTGCATCAGGTCGTGACCGCGTTCATGGCCAATGCACGCAGCGCCAACAGCAAGCAGAAAGACCGCGAAGAAGTTCGCCACAGCACCAAGAAGCCCTGGCGCCAAAAAGGCACCGGACGTGCGCGTTCCGGCATGACTTCCAGCCCGATCTGGCGCGGAGGCGGCAAGGCCTTCCCGAACACAGGCGAAGAAAACTACGCCCACAAGGTCAACCGCAAGATGTATCGTGCCGGCATTTCCGCCATCCTGTCCCAGCTCGCCCGCGATGGCAAGCTGAAGGTGGTCGACAGTCTCGGCATCGATGCGCCCAAGACCAAGGCGCTGGCCCAGAAGGTCAAGTCCATGGGTTTCGACAAGGTCGTGATCATTGCCGACAACGTCGACGACAATCTGTGGCTGTCGTCACGCAACCTGAGCAATGTTTACGTCGTGGAGCCGCACCAGGCTGATCCCTGGAGCCTGGTCAAGTTCGGCAATGTGCTGATCACCAAGGAAGCGGTCAAGCAATTCGAGGAGATGCTGTGATGAGCGCGATGAATCAGGAGCGTCTGCTCAAGGTCATTCTGGCCCCGGTGATTTCCGAAAAGAGCACCCGCGTGGCCGACAAGAACAACCAGGTCACCTTCAAGGTTGCCTCCGACGCCACCAAGGACGAGATCAGCGCCGCCGTGGCGATGCTGTTCAAGGTGGAAGTGACCGGCGTTCAGGTCGTGAACGTGAAGGGCAAGGTCAAGAAGAACCGTTACGGCATGGCTCGCCAGAAAGACTGGAAAAAAGCCTATGTCAGCATCAAGCCCGGTCAGGAAATTGACCTGGCGGCGGCATAAAGGAGCGCATCATGGCATTGGTTAAAGTCAAACCAACCTCCGCCGGCCGCCGCGCCGTCGTCAAGGTTGTAAACAAGGATCTGCACAAGGGCAAGCCCGTGGCTGCCCTGGTGGAGAAAAAGAATCGTACGGCTGGCCGCAACAACAACGGCCATATCACCACCCGCCACATGGGCGGTGGCCACAAGAAGCACTACCGCGTGGTGGATTTCCGCCGCAACAAGGACGGTATTCCCGCCAAGGTCGAGCGGCTCGAGTATGATCCCAACCGTTCTGCGCACCTCGCGCTGCTGTGCTATGCCGACGGCGAGCGCCGCTACATCATCGCCCCGCGCGGTATTTCCGCCGGCGCGCAGTTGATGAACGGCGCCGAGGCCCCGATCAAGGCCGGCAATTGCCTGCCGCTGCGCAACATTCCGGTTGGTACCACCATCCATTGCATCGAGATGCAGCCGGGCAAGGGTGCGCAGATGGCGCGTTCCGCCGGTGCTTCCGTGCAGCTGCTGGCGCGTGAAGGCAGCTATGCTCAGCTGCGCCTGCGTTCCGGCGAGATTCGCAAGGTGCACGTGGACTGCCGTGCGACCATCGGCGAAGTCGGTAACGAAGAACACAGCCTGCGCTCCATCGGCAAGGCCGGTGCCAACCGCTGGCGCGGCATCCGCCCGACGGTTCGTGGCGTGGCCATGAACCCGATCGACCACCCGCACGGTGGTGGCGAGGGCAAGACCGCCGCCGGCCGCGATCCGGTGAGCCCGTGGGGCACGCCGACTAAGGGCTACCGCACCCGCAAGAACAAGCGCACTTCCGGCATGATCGTGCGCCGCCGCCACGCCAGCTGATTGAGGTAAATCGATATGGCACGTTCAATTAAAAAAGGTCCTTTCGTGGACGCCCACCTGTTGAAAAAGGTGGACACCGCGATTTCCAGCAACGACAAGCGCCCGGTCAAGACCTGGTCGCGCCGTTCCACCGTGCTGCCCGAGTTCATCGGGCTGACCATCGCGGTGCACAACGGCCGCCAGCATGTGCCGGTGTTCATTACCGAAAACATGGTTGGCCACAAGCTCGGCGAATTCTCGTTGACCCGTACATTCAAGGGTCACGCCGCCGACAAGAAGGCCAAGAAGTAAGGAGAGAATGATGGAAGTATCCGCTATCCTGCGTGGAACCCGCCTCTCCGCCCAAAAGGGCCGTTTGGTGGCTGATCAGATCCGCGGCCTGCCGGTCGATCGCGCGCTCAACATCCTGGCATTCAGCCCCAAGAAGGGCGCGACCATCATCAAGAAGGTGCTGGAATCCGCGATCGCCAACGCCGAGCACAACGAGGGCGCCGACATCGACACCCTCAAGGTGAAGACCATTTACGTAGACAAGGGCCCCAGCCTCAAGCGCTTCACTGCGCGCGCCAAGGGCCGCGGCAACCGCATTGAGAAACAGACCTGTCACATCACCGTGACGGTGGGGGATTGATATGGGACAGAAGATTCATCCGACCGGATTCCGCCTGGGCGTTCAGCGCACCTGGACGGCCAAGTGGTTCGGCTCCAACAAGGATTTTGCCGCGACCCTGAACGAAGACATCAAGGTGCGCGAGTACCTCAAGCGCAAGCTTGCCGGCGCCTCTGTCAGCAAGGTCATGATCGAGCGTCCTGCCAAGAACGCCCGCATCACGATTTTCAGCGGCCGTCCCGGTGTGGTCATCGGCAAGAAGGGCGAAGACATCGAGAAGCTGCGCGCCGATCTGGGCCGCATGATGTCCGTACCCGTGCACGTCAACATCGAGGAAGTGCGTAAGCCCGAAACCGACGCGCAGATCGTCGCCGACAGCATCGCCCAGCAGCTTGAAAAGCGCGTCATGTTCCGCCGCGCCATGAAGCGTGCCATGCAGAATGCCATGCGCCTTGGCGCCCAGGGCATCAAGATCATGAGCTCGGGGCGGCTGAACGGCATCGAAATCGCGCGTACCGAGTGGTACCGCGAAGGCCGCGTGCCCCTGCACACCCTGCGTGCCGACATCGACTACGGCTTTGCCGAAGCCCGCACCACCTACGGCATCATCGGCATCAAGGTCTGGGTTTACAAGGGCGACTATCTGGCTCGCAACGAGCAGCCGGTCGCTGCCGAGCCTGAGAAGCGCGGCAAGAAATCAGGAGTGAAACATGCTGCAGCCAGCTAGAAGAAAATACCGCAAGGAGCAGAAAGGCCGCAATACCGGCCTGGCGACACGCGGCGCCAAGGTGAGTTTCGGCGAATATGGCCTCAAGGCCATCGGCCGCGGCCGCCTGACTGCCCGCCAGATCGAAGCCGCCCGTCGTGCCATGACCCGCCATATAAAGCGCGGCGGCCGCGTGTGGATTCGCATCTTCCCGGACAAGCCGATTTCCAAGAAGCCTGCCGAAGTGCGTATGGGTAACGGCAAGGGCAGCCCGGAGTATTGGGTCGCGGAGATCCAGCCCGGCAAGGTGCTGTATGAAATGGACGGCGTGGATGAAGCGCTGGCGCGCGAAGCCTTCAAGCTGGCCGCTGCCAAGCTGCCGATCCAGACCACTTTCGTTACCCGCATGATCGGGAGCTGAACATGAAAGCGAGTGAACTGCGCGGCAAGTCCGCCGAAGAACTGAACAAGGAACTGGAGTCCCTGCTGCGTGCCCATTTCGCGCTGCGCATGCAGGTGGCCACCCAGCAATCCAACAAGACCGCCGACCTGGGCAAGATCAAACGTGATATCGCCCGCGTGAAGACGGTCATGCGCGAAAAGGCCTGAACATGACTGAAGCGAGCAAGGTTGTCCGCACCCTCACGGGTCGCGTAGTCAGCGACAAGATGGACAAGACGGTGACCGTTCTGGTCGAGCGCCGGGTCAAGCACCCGGTCATCGGCAAGGTGATCCGTCTGTCCAAGAAGTACCACGCCCACGACGAAAAGAACGAGTGCCAGGAAGGCGACATCGTCGAAATCGCCGAAGGCCGCCCCGTGTCCAAGACCAAGTCCTGGCACGTGACAAGGCTGGTCGAGCGCGCAAGCACCTGATGACGGGCACCTGAGGATTAGGAGCTTGATTTAATCCGCGGGGTTCAGTAAAATCCCGTGTTTCCCCGAGCCTGCCGTGTTGCGGTTCGGTCCTTCCTGAAAACGGGTCCAAAACTGGCCGCCGCGCCTAAGAAACCGGCGGGTTAAGTTGGAGAGTAAAAAATGATTCAAATGCAGTCCATGCTGGATGTGGCTGACAACACCGGCGCACGCAGTGTCATGTGCATCAAGGTGCTGGGTGGCAGCCATCGCCGCTACGCCGGGATCGGCGACATCATCAAGGTCAGCATCAAGGATGCTGCGCCGCGCGGTCGCGTGAAAAAAGGCGACGTCTACAACGCAGTGGTGGTTCGTACCGCCAAGGGCGTGCGCCGTCCCGATGGTTCGCTGGTGAAGTTCGACGGCAATGCCGCCGTGTTGCTCAACAACAAGCTGGAGCCGATCGGCACCCGTATTTTTGGCCCCGTGACCCGTGAACTGCGTACCGAGAAGTTCATGAAGATCGTGTCGCTGGCCCCGGAAGTGCTGTAAGGAGATCGAGATGGCACGTATTCGCAAAGGCGATCAGGTGATGGTGCTCACCGGCAAGGACAAGGGCAAACGCGGCCAGGTGCTGAGCATTGCCGATGCCGATCACGTCGTGGTCGAAGGCATCAATCGCGTGAAAAAACACCAGAAGCCGAACCCCTACCTCGGCCGCACCGGCGGCATCGTGGAGAAGGAAATGCCGATTCACATTTCCAACGTCGGCCTGTTCAACCCCGCCACGAAAAAAGCCGACCGCGTCGGCTTCAAGCTGCTTGAGGACGGGCGCAAGGTGCGCGTCTTCAAGTCCAATGGCGAAATGGTGGACGCATAAGGGACTGATATGGCACGTCTGCAAACTTACTATCGTGAAACCGTGGTGCCGGACCTGATGAAGAAGTTCGGCTACAAATCCGTCATGGAAGTGCCGCGCATCGAGAAGATCACCCTCAACATGGGCGTGGGCGAAGCGGTGGCTGACAAGAAGGTCATGGAATTCGCCGTCGGTGACATGCAAAAAATCGCCGGCCAGAAGCCCGTGGTGACCAAGTCGCGCAAGTCCATCGCCGGCTTCAAGATCCGCGAGGGTTATCCCATCGGTTGCAAGGTGACTCTGCGCAAGGGTCGCATGTATGAGTTCCTCGATCGCCTGGTCAGCGTTGCGCTGCCGCGCGTGCGCGACTTCCGCGGCATCAACGGCCGCTCCTTCGACGGGCGCGGCAACTACAACATGGGTGTGCGTGAGCAGATCATTTTCCCCGAGATCGAGTATGACAAAATCGATGCGCTGCGGGGCATGAACATCACCATCACCACCACTGCGAAAACGGACGAAGAGGCCAAGGCCCTGCTTTCCGCTTTCAAATTTCCGTTCAAGAACTGAGGTAGAGATGGCCAAATTATCTCTGATCAACCGTGAAGCCAAGCGCGCCAAGATGGTGAAGAAGTTCGCCGCCAAGCGCGCCGAACTGAAAGCGATCATCGACAACGCCAAGCTGTCCGACGAAGAGCGCATGCAAGCCCGTCTTGCCCTGCAGAAACTGCCGCGCAATTCCAGCCCCTGCCGCCAGCGCAACCGCTGCCAGGTGACCGGTCGTCCGCGCGGCGTGTTCAGCAAATTCGGCCTGTCGCGCAGCAAGTTGCGCGAATTCGCCATGCGCGGCGAGATTCCGGGCATCGTCAAGGCCAGCTGGTAAGGGAGAGACTGAATATGAGCATGAGTGATCCCATTGCCGATATGCTGACCCGCATCCGCAATGCGCAGGCCATGGAGAAGGCGAGCGTGAGCATGCCTTCCTCCAAGGTGAAGGTGTCCATTGCCAAGGTGCTGAAGGATGAAGGCTACATCGAGGACTTCGCCGTCAAGGGCGACGCCAAGCCCGAGTTGCAGATCCAGTTGAAGTATTACGCCGGTCGTCCGGTCATCGAGAAGATCGAGCGTGTGAGCACGCCGGGCCTGCGCATCTACAAGGGCTCCCAGGAGCTGCCCAAGGTCATGAACGGTCTGGGTGTGGCGATTGTTTCCACCTCGCGCGGCGTGATGACCGACCACAAGGCGCGCGCTCAGGGCGTGGGCGGCGAAGTGCTGTGCCTGGTGGCCTAAGAGGAAATCGAGATGTCACGTGTAGCCAATAACCCCATTAATCTTCCCAAGGGAGTCGAAGTGACCCTGGGTGAGATGATTACCGTCAAGGGCCCGCTCGGCACGCTCGCGCAGAAGGCTCCGGCCAACGTCAAGGTCAATCTTGACGGAGAGGTGATTACATTTGCGCCTGCAGACGACAGCATCCAGGCGAATGCCATGTCCGGCACGCTGCGTGCGCTGCTCAACAATATGGTGACTGGCGTGTCCAAGGGCTTCGAGAAGAAGCTGAACCTGGTCGGCGTGGGCTATCGTGCCCAGGCTCAGGGCGACAACCTCAACCTGTCGCTGGGCTTTTCCCACCCCGTGGTGCACAAGATGCCTGCCGGCATCAAGGTGGAGACCCCGACGCAAACCGAAATCGTGATCAAGGGCATCGACCGCCAGAAGGTCGGCCAGGTTGCTGCGGATATCCGTGGCTACCGGCCGCCGGAACCCTACAAGGGCAAGGGCGTGCGTTATGCCGACGAAGTCGTGGTCTTGAAAGAGACCAAGAAGAAGTAATAGCCGCTAAGGAACGCAGACGATGAATACCCAAGAAGCACGAGTCCGCCGCGCGCGCAAAACCCGCGCCAAAATCGCGGCCGTCAAGGCAACCCGCCTGTCGGTGCACCGCACCAACAGCCATATCTATGCGCAGATCATCTCCGCCGACGGCGGCAAGATCCTGGCTTCCGCCTCCACGCTGGAGAAGGAAGTGCGCGCCCAGGTGCCCAACGGCGGCAACACTGCTGCCGCAGCGCTTGTCGGCAAGCGCCTGGCAGAAAAAGCCAAGGCGGCTGGCATCGAGAAGGTTGCATTCGACCGTTCCGGTTTCAAATTTCATGGCCGTGTGAAGGCGCTGGCGGATGCCGCGCGTGAAAACGGTCTGGTCTTTTAACGAGGCTGACAGACAATGGCTCGTAACGAACAAACTGAAGAGCGCGGCGACGGCCTGCGCGAAAAGATGATCGCGGTCAACCGCGTGTCCAAGACCGTGAAAGGCGGCCGCGTGCTCGGCTTTGCCGCGCTGACCGTGGTCGGCGACGGTGACGGCGGCATCGGCATGGGCAAGGGCAAGGCCAAGGAAGTGCCTGTGGCCGTGCAGAAAGCAATGGAAGAGGCCCGCCGCAATCTGAACAAGATCAGCCTGAAGAACGGCTCCTTCCACCACCCGGTGGTGGGCAGGCACGGTGCGTCCGTGGTGCTGATCCAGCCGGCATCGGAAGGTACCGGCATCATCGCCGGCGGCGCCATGCGTGCCGTGTTCGAAGTGATGGGTGTGCAAAACGTGCTGGCCAAGTGCCTGGGTTCCACCAACCCCTACAACGTTGTGCGTGCCACCATCAACGGCCTGATGCAGATGTCCACGCCCTCCGAGATTGCTGCCAAGCGCGGCAAGTCCGTTGAAGAGATCCTGGGGTAAGCCATGAGCGACAAGAAACTGAAAGTGACGCTGGTCAAGAGCACCATCGGCGCCAAGAAGGACCACAAGGCCTGCGTGCGCGGCCTGGGCCTGCGTCGCATGCATCACACCGTGGAAGTGCTGGACACCCCCGCCAACCGCGGCATGATCAACAAGGTCAATTTTCTCCTCAAATGCGAGGGCTGCTGAATGGAACTGAATAATCTCAAACCCGGCGCCGGCGCCAGGCACGCCAAGAAGCGCGTGGGCCGCGGCATCGGCTCCGGCCTCGGCAAGACTGCCGGCCGCGGACACAAGGGCCAGCATTCCCGTTCCGGCGGCTACAAGAAGATCGGCTTCGAGGGCGGGCAGATGCCCCTGCATCGCCGATTGCCCAAGCGCGGCTTCGTGTCTCTGACCGCCGAGGATACCGCCGAAGTGCGCCTGTCCGACCTGAGCAAGATTGCCGTGGACGAAATCGACCTGCTGGTGCTAAAGCAGGCGGGTGTGGTTTCGGGCATGGCCAAGACCGCCAAGGTGATCCTGTCCGGCAAGCTCGACAAGGCCGTCAAGCTCAAGGGCATTGCCGCCACCAAGGGTGCGCGCGCAGCCATCGAGGCTGCCGGCGGTTCCGTCAGCGAATAAGATTTTAGGAAGCGCTTTGGCAACTCCGGCATCACTGGCAGGCATGAACAAGTTCGGCGACCTCAAGCGCCGTCTGTGGTTCCTGCTGGGGGCGTTGATCGTGTTCCGCATCGGGTCTTTCATCCCGGTGCCCGGAATCGATCCGGTGGAACTGAAAAAGCTGTTCGACGCGCAAAGCGGCCTGCTGGACATGTTCAACATGTTTTCGGGCGGCGCGCTGGCCCGTGCTTCGGTGCTGGCCCTGGGCATCATGCCCTACATTTCGGCGTCGATCATCATCCAGCTGCTGACCGTGGTGTCGCCGCAACTGGAGGCGCTGAAAAAGGAAGGCGAATCGGGTCGCCGCAAGATCACCCAGTACACCCGCTACGGTACGGTGGTGCTGGCGCTGTTCCAGTCGCTGGGTATTTCGATTGCGCTGGAAAGCCAGGGTGTTGTGATCGACCCGGGCCTGGGTTTCCGCATCATTGCAGTGACCACGCTGACCACCGGCACCATGTTCCTCATGTGGCTGGGTGAGCAGATTACCGAGCGGGGTATCGGCAACGGTATTTCACTCATTATTTTTGCCGGCATTGTCGCCGGCCTGCCGAGTGCGGTGTCCGGCACCCTGGAGCTGACCCGTACCGGTGCGTTTTCGATTCCGCTGGTGTTGCTGCTGTTTGTCGGCGCGATCCTGGTGGTGGGCTTTGTGGTTTTCGTCGAGCGCGGGCAGCGCAAGATTCTGGTCAATTACGCCAAGCGCCAGGTTGGCAAGGTGGTGATGGGCGGGCAGAGCTCGCACCTGCCGCTCAAGCTCAACATGGCAGGCGTGATTCCCGCGATTTTCGCGTCCAGCATCATCCTGTTCCCGGCGACGATCACCAGCTGGTTCGGTTCCAACCCGAACATGAACTGGTTGAAGGATATTAGCGCGGTACTGTCGCCTGGCCAGCCGGTGCACATGCTGTTGTATGCGACTGCGATCATCTTCTTCTGCTTTTTCTACACCGCCTTGGTGTTCAACCCCAAGGAGACGGCAGACAACCTGAAGAAGAGCGGCGCGTTCGTCCCCGGCATCCGTCCCGGCGACCAGACTGCCCGCTATATTGACAAGGTCATGACCCGGCTGACGCTGGTTGGCGCGATCTACATCACGCTGGTCTGCCTGCTGCCGGAAGTGCTGATTGCAGAATGGAATGTGCCGTTCTATTTTGGCGGTACTTCGCTGCTGATTATCGTGGTGGTGACGATGGACTTCATGGCTCAGGTACAGGCCTATGTCATGTCGCACCAATATGAAAGCCTGTTGAAGAAAGCCAACTTCAAGGGCGGTCTGGCGGGGCGGTAATGTCGAAGGAAGACGTTATCCAGATGCAGGGCGAGGTGGTGGAAAACCTGCCCAATGCGACCTTCCGGGTAAAACTTGAAAACGGCCATGTCGTGCTGGGACACATTTCCGGCAAGATGCGCATGCATTACATCCGCATCCTGCCGGGCGACAAGGTCACGGTTGAATTGACGCCTTACGATCTGACCAAGGGCCGGATCGTGTTCAGGGCGAAGTGAGAATTGCCGGCTAGCCGGTTGAAGGAGAGCGAACATGCGAGTTCAGGCTTCAGTGAAGAAAATTTGCCGCAAGTGCAAGATTGTGCGCCGCAAGGGCGTGGTCCGCGTAATCTGCGACGATCCGCGCCACAAGCAGCGCCAGGGTTAAGTGTCAGACGGCCCGGCTTCCTGCTGGACTGTTTGACGTGATATAATTTTCAGTTTTCTGTACGGAGTAACGCCGAATGGCCCGTATTGCAGGGGTAAACATACCCAACCACCAACACGCGGAAATCGCGCTGACCGCCATTTATGGCATCGGCCGCACCACGGCTCGCAAGATCTGCGAAGCTGCGGGCGTGCTGACCAACGCGAAAATCAAGGACCTGACCGACGCAGAGATGGAAAAGCTGCGCGAAGGCGTGGCCAAGTTCACCGTCGAGGGCGACCTGCGCCGCGAAGTGACCATGAACATCAAGCGCCTGATGGACCTGGGCTGCTACCGTGGTCTGCGTCATCGCAAGGGTCTGCCCGTCCGTGGCCAGCGTACCCGTACCAATGCGCGCACCCGCAAGGGCCCGCGCAAGGCTATCAAGAAATAAGGAAAGCTAGATGGCGACCAAATCCGCTGCTACCCGTGTTCGCAAGAAGGTCAAGAAGAGCGTTGCCGAAGGCATCGCTCACGTGCACGCCTCCTTCAACAACACCATCATCACCATTACCGACCGTCAGGGCAACGCCCTGTCGTGGGCGACCGCGGGCGGCGCCGGCTTCAAGGGCTCGCGCAAATCCACCCCGTTCGCCGCGCAGGTTGCCGCCGAAAACGCAGGCAAGGCCGCGCAGGAATACGGCGTGAAGAACCTGGAAGTGCGCATCAAGGGCCCCGGCCCCGGCCGCGAGTCATCCGTGCGCGCGCTCAACGCCCTTGGTTTCAAGATTACCGCGATTTCCGACGTGACTCCGGTGCCGCACAACGGCTGCCGTCCGTCCAAGAAGCGCCGCATTTAATTTAGAGGTTTGATATGGCCCGTAACCTGGATGCTAAATGTCGTCAGTGCCGCCGCGAGGGCGAGAAGCTCTTCCTCAAAGGCGAAAAGTGCTACACCGAGAAGTGCGCCATCGAGCGCCGCAGCTACGCCCCCGGCCAGCACGGCCAGAAGAGCGGCCAGCGCCTGTCCGGCTATGGCACGCAGCTGCGCGAGAAGCAGAAAATCCGCCGCATCTACGGCGTGCTCGAGCGCCAATTCCGCCTGGTGTACAAAAAGGCCGAAGCTCGCAAGGGCGTGACCGGCGAAAACCTGCTGGGCCTGCTGGAAAGCCGTCTTGACACCGTGTGCTATCGGATGGGCTTCGGCGCTTCCCGCACCGAGGCGCGCCAGGTCGTGCGCCACAACGGCATCATGGTCAACGGCAAGCGCGTCAACATTCCTTCCTATCAGGTCAAGGCTGGCGACGTCATCGAAGTGGCCGAGCGCGCCAAGAACCACCTGCGCATCAAGGGCGCTACCGAGGCGGCCGAGTCGCGCGGATTCCCCGAGTGGGTGGAAGTGGACATCAAGGGCCTCAAGGGTACCTACAAGTCCATGCCGCAGCGTGCGGACCTGCCGCCCACCATCAACGAATCCCTGGTGGTCGAACTGTATTCCAAGTAATTAACGAGACTTTGGTCATCGTTTCTGGTCACAGCGTTTAAAGGACACTGCCTACATGCAAGCTGCAGCGGAATTTCTCAAACCCAGTATTGTTGAAGTCGATCGTGTGACCCCGCTTCATGCCAAGGTTGTCATGGAGCCGTTCGAGCGCGGCTACGGCCACACCCTGGGCAACGCCCTGCGCCGCATCCTGTTGTCGTCGATGGTGGGTTATGCGCCGACCGAGGTGAAAATCACCGGCGTGGTGCATGAGTACTCCACGATCGAAGGCGTGCAGGAAGACGTCGTCGACATCCTGCTCAACCTCAAGGGCATCGCCTTCAAGCTGCACGGCAAGGGCTCCGCCCTCCTCAAGCTGAGCAAGAGCGGTGAGGGCGTCGTGACTGCCGGCGACATCGAGGCCGGCCATGACGTCGAGATCGTCAATCCCGACCACGTCATTGCCCACCTGACCAAGGGCGGCAAGCTCGAAATGGAAATCAAGGTCGAGGCCGGCCGCGGCTACCAGCCTGTTCCCGCGCGCAAGATCGACCCCGATTCCCGCAGCGTCGGCTCCATTCTGGTGGATGCTTCCTTCAGCCCGGTGCGCCGTGTCGCCTACGCGGTTGAAAACGCCCGTGTCGAGCAGCGTACCGATCTCGACCGCCTGATCATCGACATCGAGACCAACGGCATCCTCGATCCCGAGGAGGCTGTGCGTACCGCAGCCCGCATCCTGGTCGAGCAGCTGTCCGTGTTCGCCGACCTCAAGGGTACTGAAGCAGCCGCGGCCGAAGCCGCGCGTGCGCCGCAGGTCGATCCGATCCTGCTGCGTCCCGTCGACGACCTCGAGCTTACCGTGCGTTCCGCCAACTGCCTCAAGGCCGAGAACATCTATTACATCGGCGACCTGATCCAGCGCACCGAAACCGAATTGCTCAAGACTCCCAACCTGGGTCGCAAGTCCCTGAACGAAATCAAGGAAGTGCTGGCCTCCAAGGGCCTGTCCCTGGGCATGAAGCTCGAGAACTGGCCGCCGGCCGGGCTCGAGAAGCTCTGAAACAAACCACAACAATAAAGTGCGGGGCGGTGCGGCAACTGCCCTGGCCAAAGAAAAACAGTTATTTGAAAGGAATCAGCCATGCGTCATCGTCAATCCAACCGCAAGCTCAACCGCACGACCAGCCATCGCCTGGCCATGCTGCGCAACATGACCAATTCCCTGCTGCGTCATGAAGTGATCAAGACCACCCTGCCCAAGGCCAAGGAACTGCGCCGCTTCATCGAACCGCTGATCACCCTGGGCAAGGAGCCCAGCCTGGCCCACCATCGCCTGGCATTCGACCGCCTGCGCGACCGCGAGATGGTCATGAAGCTGTTCAATGAACTCGGCCCACGCTACAAGGCACGTCCCGGCGGCTACACCCGCATCCTCAAGTTCGGGTACCGCGTCGGCGACAACGCCCCCATGGCGCTCGTCGAACTGGTGGACCGTCCCGAAGGCGGAGCTGCCGAAGTCGTCGAGGCCGAGTAAACATCAGTCGTATTGAAAAAAAAGCCGGGCTCGCCCGGCTTTTTTTGTTGGTGCGCCCGGCAGGGCGCACTCGGTTGGGGGAGGAAGTCCTCTACCCGCCCGGCAAGGGGAAGCGTTGCCCGATCCCCCAGGGGGAGGGGTTGGGGGAGAGAGCCCGGGGCGAGAGGAAAACTATCATATCTGCCTTCCTCTGCTGCCTCCCTTACCACTGTGCCAACGGAGGCAACGACAGTCCGGCATTATGGGCGCTTGTCAAAGCGTGAAGACTGCCGCATAGTCTCTCAAGAAAAAACAGGGAAGCGGCATGATCGTACTGTTCACGGATTTCGGCACGCGCGATCCCTACGTCGGGCAGGTCAAGGCACGTCTGCATGAAATCGCGCCCACGCAGCCCGTAGTCGACCTGCTGCACGAAGCGCCGGATTTCAATGCTCACGCCGGCGCCCATCTGATTGCGGCTTTTGCGCCCGGCTTTCCCCCCGGCACGGTGTTCATGTGCGTGGTCGATCCCGGCGTAGGTACCGCGCGCGACGGCGTGGTGGTGGCGGCAGGCGGACGCTGGTTCGTGGGCCCGGACAACGGACTGCTTTCCATTGCTGCCGCCCGCAACGAAGATGGCAAGGTGTGGCGCATCAAATGGCAGCCGGAAAACGCATCCGCCACTTTCCACGGACGCGACATCTTCGCCGTCATCGCCGCGCTCATCGCCAAGGGTGAGTTTCCCGACGACAAACTGGAAGCGAAGCCGAAGCTGCACGTGGAGTTCGATGCCGGCGATCTGCCGCGCGTCATTTACATAGACCACTACGGCAATGCATGGACCGGGCAGCGCGCGGCCCGGCTACCGCCAGGCACTCGCGTCGCGGCTGGCGGCGCGGAATTCCGCCATGCCGACACCTTCGGCTCGGTCGGCAAGGGCGAGGGCTTTTGGTTCGGCAACAGCGTCGGCTTGCTGGAGCTTGCCATCAATCGCGGCAGCGCGGCTGAAAAGCTGGGCCTCAAGGTGGGCGATACCATCCAGGTTTTTAAACCGAACTAATAAACGAGGGCCATCCGGAAATCGTTGACATTGGTGCGCGTCGGGCCGGTGATGACCAGATCGTTCAACACGCTGAAGAATCCGTAAGCATCGTTCGCCTCAAGCAGCGCTGCGGCATCGAGACCGGCCGACTCGGCTCTTGCCAGGGTGTCCGGCGTCCAGACGGCGCCGGCATTGTCCTCGGTGCCGTCGATGCCGTCGGTGTCGCAGGCGATGGCGCAGATTCTGTCCAGGTCCCTGAGCGCCAGCCCCAGGGCCAGCAGATATTCCGTGTTGCGACCGCCGCGGCCATTCGCATTTCGTACGGTTACCGTAGTCTCCCCACCCGAGAGCAGGGCGAACGGAAGACTGCCGCGCCTTGCTTCCAGGCGGATGCGCTCGGCATGCGCGTTCGCCACGCGGCGCGATTCGCCTTCCTCTTCCCACAGATTGATGACGCGCACGCCTTGCTGCTGCAGCCAGGTCTGTACCGCGCTCAGCGATGTGTGCGCGCTGCCGATGATGCGGTTTTCCACCTTGGCAAAGCGCGGATCGCCGGGCTTGGGCGTGTCGGCGATATCGCCGCGCAGACCGCGCTGTAGATGGTCGTTCACCGCCGCGGGCGGCATAATGGCATAACGCTGCAACAATGCCAGCGCATCGGAAAACGTATCCGGATCGGGCGCGCAAGGGCCGGAAGCGATATAGGTCGGGTCGTCGCCCACCACGTCGGACAGGATCAGTGCGCGAACCGGTGCTTTGCTGAGTGCGGCGACCTGTCCGCCGGAAAAGCGGGTCAGGTGTTTGCGCACAGTGTTGATCTCCCGGATCGAGGCGCCACAGGCCAGCAGCGATTTGGTCACCGCGCGCAATTCCTTCAGCGTGACGCCTTCGACCGGCAAGGCCAGGAGGCTCGAGCCGCCGCCGGAGATCAGCACCAGCAGCAGGTCGTCGGGCGTGAGTTCGGCGATTTCTTCCAGCATGCGCGAAGCCGCCTCGGCGCCGCGGCCGTCGGGCAGGGGATGGCTCGCTTCGATCACCCTGATGCGCGTAAGCGGCAGGCCGTGCTGGTAGCGGGTGACCACCAGCCCCGAAAGCGGTGCCTCGGCGGGCCAGAGTTTCTCGACCGCTTGTGCCATGGTCGCGGCCGCCTTGCCGCCACCCACGACCAGGGTGCGACCCCTGGCCGGCGGGGAGGGCAGGTGTGTCGGCAGAAGGTTCTGGGGGTCGGCTGCGGCCAATGCCGCATGGAAGGCCGAGAGCAGAAAATTGCGTTGAAGAGGCATGGCAGGAGTTTGCCAGCTTTGCCCGGCAGCGATCAAACCCAGCGGAAAAAAAGCATTGACAGTTGTCTTTTCGCCATTATAATAAGAACCATTCTCATTATCATGTGAGCATCATGGACAGACAATACGCTTCTCAGGACACCCTGAAGTACCAGGTTTTCGATCTCAGCAAACCGGTACCGGCCGAGCGTCTCCTGGGCGGTCAGGCCGCCATCCGCATCGTGCACAACGGGCAGACTTACCGCCTCAGCCTTACCCGCAACGACAAGCTGATCCTGACCAAATAATTTCAACCGGACAACACTGCCCAGCCAGCCAGCAAACGTGAGCCAGCCAGGTTTCTTTTTGATTCAAGGGAGAATCCTATGGCTAAAACAGCCGGGCGTTTCGCGCCCATTGCGGCACTGTTGGGCAGTTTGGTCTTCAGCCTGCCAGCGCAGGCCGAAACCGGCGACGAACAAATATTGCAGGAGCTTCGCCGCCTGAACGAGCGCATGGCGCAACTGGAGGCGGACAATGCGCGACTCAAGGGCGAACTTGCGGCCAGCCGAGGCGCCGCGGCAAGAGAGAGGGAAATCGTCGGCCGTCTCGAGGACGTGGAAAGGCAAGTCGGCAGCCACGACAGGAAAACCCGCCTGCTCGACGCCGTCGAAGGCGTGTCCGCCAGCGCATCCCTGGTCATGGTGGGGCAGACCGCATTGAGCGGCACGCTAGGCGGCAAGGACGAAAGCCGCCTCAACTATCGCGCCGACGCGGAAATCGAGCTGCCGGCCGGCAGCATAGGCGATGCCCGCGGCGAACTCTACGCTCATTTCCGCATGGGTCAGGGCAATGGCCTGGGTTTCATGCCGCCCACGCTCACCAGCACCACCAACTCCACTGCCTTTGCGCTATCCAATGGCGATGAAACTGCGGTGATGCTGGCGCAGGCCTGGTACGAACTGGAAATGCCGGTGGGCGAGTCCGAACTCGAACTCTATGTCGGCAAGATCGATCCCTTCGGCCACTTCGACCAGAACGACATTGCCGATGACGAATCCGCGGCCTTCCTCAACAATGTCTTCGTGCACAACCCCCTGCTCGATTCGGGCGGCGACATCGATGTCGACGCCTACGGCTTCGCGCCCGGCATGATCCTGTCCTGGCGCGACAACAGCCGGAGCCCGGACTACTGGAAGGCCAGCGTGGGCCTGTTCAGTTCCGGCCAGGGCGGTTCCTGGGACAGCGACCTTTCGCGTCCATTCATCATCGGCCAGCTCGAAGCCGGCAGCGACGGACTTTTCGGCAGGGAAGGGGTGTACCGTCTGTATGCCTGGAGCAGAGGGCGCGCCACGCCCTACGCCAACGAGTTCGACGCCGGCACGGAAAAGCACAGCGGCTGGGGCCTGAGCGCGAACCAGCAGGTGGCCGAGCATGTCACAGTGTTCGGTCGCTATGCTCATTCGCTCGAGGGCAAAATGCGATTCGACAAGGCGCTCACCCTGGGCGCGGAAATCGGCGGCGCCCGCTGGGGGCGGGAGGATGACCGCATCGGCCTGGCCGCTGGCTGGGCCGATACCACCAAGGCCTTCCGCGCGGCGGCGCCCGTGCTCGATGCCGACAGCGATGGCGTAGCGGATTTCGGCTATGCTCCGGACGGCGCGGAACAGCAATATGAAATCTACTATGCATGGAAGGCAAACGATCATCTGGAGCTGTCGCCCGACTTCCAGTGGATACGCAATCCCGGCGGCGACTCTTCGAGAGCGGACATCGCGGTCATCGGGCTGCGTGCCACCGTGAGTTATTGATGGAAGCGCAAATGAACATGAAACGGAAAATCACCCTTGCCGCCGCGCTGGCGGCGGCATTCACGGCGCCGGCGCTCATCGGCACCGCCGGCGCGGCCAAGACCGAGGCCGAAGCGCTGTCGCCCAAGGCCCAGCTCGGGCGCGTGCTGTTTTTCGATAGCGGGCTTTCCGAGCCGGCCGGCCAGTCCTGCGCCTCCTGCCACGACCCCGGCCGCGCTTTCGTCGATCCCGATAAGAACGCCGCCACATCCAAGGGCGTGATCCCGCCGCTGATCGGCAGCCGCAATACGCCGACTTCCATGTACATGGCCTTCAGCCCCAGGTTCCATTGGGACGAGGAGGAGGAGCTTTATCTGGGCGGCCAGTTCTGGGACGGCCGTGCTGCCACCCTGGAAGAACAGGCCAAGGGCCCGTTCGTCAATCCGCTGGAAATGGCCAATCCGCACCCCAAGGACGTGGTGGAAAAAGTGCGCCGCGCAGCCTACGCGCCCATGTTCGAACAGGTGTTCGGCAAGGATGCGCTGCAAGACGACGACGAGGCTTACGACCGCATCGCCGAGGCGCTTGCCGAATTCCAGCGCACGCGCGAGTTCGCGCCGTTTACTTCCAAGTACGACGCCTACCTTGCCGGCAAGACCAGGCTGAGCAAACAGGAAATGCGCGGCCTGCGCCTGTTCGAGGCGGAGGACAAGGGCAATTGCGCCGCCTGCCATCCGAGCAGGCCCGGCCCCAAGGGTGAACCCCCGCTCTTTACCGACTTCAGCTACGACAACCTCGGCGTGCCGCGCAATCCCGACAATCCCTTCTACAGGCTGCCGGCGAAATACAACCCGGCGGGGGAATTGTTCGTCGACCGCGGACTCGGCGGCGCGCTGAACAAACCCTCGGAAGACGGCAAGTTCAAGGTGCCCACCCTGCGCAATATCGCCATCACCGGGCCTTACATGCACAACGGCTACTTCAAGACCCTGGAAGGCGTGGTGGCCTTCTACAACGATCGCGACGTGCGTCCCCAGTGCGACAGCAACAGGGTGAGAGAAGCCGAGGCGCTTGAGCAGAAATGCTGGCCCGCACCCGAAGTCATTAGCAACGTGAACAAGGATGAACTCGGCGACCTGGGTCTTACGCCGCGCGAGATTGCCGATATCGTCGCCTTCATGAAAACGCTGACCGACGGCTGGCAGGCGGGGAAATAGCCGGCTTAGTGCTAGGGCTTGAGCAGGCTTGATCGCACCATGGTCAAGCGGTAGATCAGTGGCATCACGAACAGCGTGAGCAGGGTGGCGACGCCCAGCCCCCACACCAGGCTGGAAGCCATCGGCCCCCAGATCAGCGACTTGCCGCCCAGGCCCGCGGCCAGCGAGAACAGGCCGCCTATGGTCGTGGTGGTGGTGATGATGATGGGGATCACGCGGCGGCGCGCGGCGTAGATCGAAGCGTGCAGCAGGCCCATGCCCGATTTCAATCTTTCATTCGCGGCATCGATCAGCACGATGGCCGAGTTAACCGCGATGCCGGTGAGCGCGATGATGCCGTATAGGGTATAGAGCGACAGCGGGTTCTGGGTGATCACCAGTCCCAGCGTCACGCCGGTGAAGGCGAGCGGCACCGTCACCAGAATCATCAGCGGCTGCCAGTAGCTCTTGAACTGCGCGGCGAGGATCAGGTAGATCAGGCCCACGCCCAATAAAAACAGCCCGGGCATGGCGTCGAGGCTTTCCTGCACGTCTTCCAGCTCGCCCGAAAAATCCAGCGTCACGCCGGGATAGCGCACGGCGATCTTGTTCCATTCCTCCCGGATGATGCGGTTGGCGGTGAGCGTATCGGGCGCGTCCTCGCGCGCCTTGTCGAGGTTGGCTTCCACGGTGATGGCGCGGCGCAGGTTGTAGCGCTTGATCACGCCCTGGCTGGCGCCGGTCTCCACTTCGGTCAGCGCGCCCAGCGTGGTGGTGCCGCCGCTGGGCAGCGGCACCGGGTCGTTCAAGAGTTCGGTGATGTCTGCCATGGGCTCGCGGTCGGCCAGCACGCGCACCTCGATCTTGTCGCCCCCCTCGCGCATTTCCGCCACGATCTCGCCGTCGGTGTGCAGGCGCGCCAGCCGCGACACCAGCGCGGGGTCGAGACCGGCGTTGCGCACCGCGTTGGCGTCCAGGCGCAGGATCAGTTGCTGCCGGCCCGCCACTTCGTCATCGGCGATGTCCTTGGTGGCAGGCATCCTCCTCACGATGTCCTTGATCGCGTACGCCGCCGCGCGCAGTTCGCGGTAGTCGTCGCCGCGCGCGCGCACCTTGATCGGCTTCGAGGCCGGCGGTCCGCCCGAGACCTCCAAAAACGAAATGCGCGCCCTGCCGGAGAGCGCCTCGATTTCCGCGCGCATGTCCGCCACCACTTCATTGGTGGTGCGCATGTCGCCGGTTCTGGGGTTCAGCGACACCACGACCTGGCCGTAGGCCGGGCCGTACAGGGGCTCGGTGTCGGTGAATTTGAGCCCGGCGTTGGCCGAAATGCCGCGCGCCTCGTTCGGTTCGAGTTTCTGCCGCACCGCGCGCTCCACGCGCTGCACTTCTTCCAGCGTGGCATCGATGCTGGAAGAAGGCGGCATGTCCACGTTCACGTAGAAGATGCGCAAGGGATCGAAGGCGAAGAACTGGATCTTCACCAGGCCGCCGGCCAGCGAACCGAGCGCGAGCGCGATCAGCAGCCCCAGCCCCGCCAGGCTCAGCCAGGGATGGCGCATGGTTTTCACCAGGAGGCGCGCGTACTTCACTCGTACCCAGTGGGTGAATATTTCCCGCTTCTTCTGCACGCGGCTGGGCTTGCCCGTGCCCAGCTTCAGCGCGACCACGTGGGTCGGCAGCATCCAGTAGGCTTCCAGCAGCGAGGCCAGCAGCGCCACCGACACTACGGCCGGGATCACGAACATAAACTTGCCGACGATGCCCGGCAGCAGCATCAGCGGCATGAAGGCGGCGAGCGTGGTGAGCACGGCGGAGAACACCGGGTGCCCCACCTCGCGCACCGCATCCATCGCCGCCTCCAGGACGGGTTGGCCGCGCACCATGCGGTAATAGATGGCCTCGACGATGACCACCGCATCGTCCACCAGCATGCCCAGCACAATGACGATGCCGAGCAACACCGAGATGTTGAGCGTGAAGCCCATCACCGACAGTGCCCAAAACGCCGCGGCGAGCGAGAACGGAATGCCCAGCCCGATCAGGATGGCGATGCGCGAGCCGAGGAACAGCCAGGTGATCAAGAGCACCAGGGCCAGGCCGAACAGCGCGTTGGTCTCCATGACGTCGATGGCCTGGCGCGTGGGGATGGTCTGGTCGTCCAGCAACAGTACCTTGAGCCCGCCGTTGGCCAGCGTCTGGTTCTTTGCCGCCAGATAGTCATTGATGCGTCCCACCAGTTCCAGGGTGTTGGCACCGGTGCGCTTGTTCACCGCCAGCAGGACGGCGGGCTGGCCGTCCTTGCTTACCCGCTGCTCGGGCTTTTCGCGCGCACGCGCCACTTCCGCCAGGCTGTCGAGCGGCACGCGATTCTTGGGCGAAGCGGCGGGGATGACCTCGATCGCGGCCAATGCGTCCGGGTCGCTCGACTGGCCGATGACCCGTACCAGCCACTCGTTGTCGCCCACGCGCGCCTGCCCCGCGAAAATGTCGCGGAACCAGCGCGACACCGAATCCGCCACGTCGGCGCCGGAAATGCCGCGCGCCGCCGCAGCAGCGGGATCGAAGCGCACGTGCAGCTCGGGGTCCTGCAGGCCGGTGGCGAACACCGAGTCCACGCCCTTGGTGCGTTCCAGGTCTTCCTTGACCTGGCGTGCCAGCGCGCGCAGGCGCTCGTCGAAGGCGGGCGAGGTGATCATCACCATGGCCGTGGGAAAGCCGTTGGCGGTGGTGATTTCCAGCACCACCGGATCGCCGGCCTCCTCGGGCAGTTCGGCGTCGGCCTGGTTCTGCACCTCGCGCCTGAGGTCGTTCATGCGCTTGTCGAAAGTGTGCGTGTCCAGGTCCTGGAAGCGCACCAGGATCGACGACACGTTCTCGCGGCTGTTGCTGGAAATGAACCTCACGTCCGCCACGCGCGCGATGGCGTCTTCCAGCGGCCGCGTCACGCGCTTTTCCACATCCTCGGCCGAGGCGCCGGGCAGCCGTGTGGTGATGTTCACCCAGTTGAAGTTCACTTCCGGGTCCTGCTCGCGCGGCATGTTCTGATAAGCCATGAAGCCCATGAACAACACCACCGCGAAAGCGATGTTGGCCAGCGGATGATTGCGGATCAGGCGTTCAAATAAATTCATCGGGTGTTAGAAAGGAATGGCGATGATTGACAGGGGGGGCTCAGAGAGCGAGGGGAGTAGAATTCTTCTCCCTTAACCTCCCATGCCTCCCTGTGCAATGTTCTACGTGCGCGATCATGGTCTGGCCATTGTCACCGTCTGTCCATCCTGCAGCGCGAAGCGGCCTTCGGTGATTACCATCATGCCGTCCGCGATTTCCACCGGCGTGGGGCGCCCTTCCTGCGCATCATTAATCGGCACGAAGCGCGCTTTATCGCCTTCCAGCACGAACACGCCCAGCCTGCCGTTGCGCGTCACCAGCAAATCGGCCGGCAGGTGCGGCGCGGCTGTCTGCCACTGGATCTGTCCGGTGGCGCCCGGCTTGGGCAGGTCTTTCGCGAACGTGAGGCGCGCCTCCTGGGTGCGGCTGGTGCCGGAAAGCGCCGGCGACACGCGCTTCAATTTCAGTGGGTACACGCCGTCGAGGGTGTGGAATTCGATTGCACCGGCCTTGGCCAGACTCTCAGCATCCTTGGCCTGCACCTGGGCCGACACTTCGAGTCCCTGCACATCCCACAGCGTCACCAGCGGCGTGCCGGGGCTGGCCAGTTCGCCCACATTGCCCGGCACCGATTCGACGATGGCCGCAAACGGCGCGGTGATCACGCACTTGCCCACATTGCTCTGCGCCGAGGCCACCTGGCTCGCGGCCAGGTCCCGATCCGCCTGCGCGATGCTCAACTCGGTGCGTTTCTGGTCCAGCGCGTCGCCCGAAATGAAGTTCTTGCTCGCAAGATCCTCGCTGCGCTTCATCTGCAGCGCGGCCAGCTTCAGCCGCGCCTCCGCCGCGCTCAGGCTGGCCTGCGCCTGCTTCAGCGCAATCGAATAATCCCTGCAATCCAGCTTGGCCACCACCGTGCCCTTGCCGATTTTTTGCCCAGCCTCCACCGGCAGTGCAACGACGCGCGCGGAAATCTGCGCCGCCAGCTTGCTGATGTTGCGCGAAGTCACCTGCGCCTGCGCGGTGAGCCTGGGGTACACGGCTACCTCCAGAACCGGCACGGCGGAAACCGAAGCCGCAGCAACAGCATTCTGTGTCGGCGCAACGGGCTTGTCTTCGCCCTTGCCGCAAGCCGTGAGCACGGGGAGCAGGAAAAGAATGAATAGGGAACGCATGATGGGTCTAATCGGAAAACCGGTCATTAGCATAAACGAGCCGGCTGGTGAGTGCTCGCCAGCCGCGTAAAAACGGGCAAATGCGGCGTTCCGGTGTCTCGAATATGTCCGTATGATTGGAGTTCGCAAGTGTCAGGGAGCAGGCCATGTACCAAGGCGGGTGTCTTTGCGGGGCGGTGCGCTTCGAGATCGACGGCCCGATCCGCAACATCGTGTACTGTCATTGCTCGCGTTGCCGCAAGTCGCAGGGCAGCGCGTTCGCTGCCAACGGCATCGTCAGGGCCGAGGAATTCAGGCTCCTCTGCGGCGCGGATGCGCTCACTGCCTACGAATCCTCACCCGGCCAGAAGAAATATTTCTGCAAGGTCTGCGGCTCGCCCATCATGAGCCAATCCGAAAAAAGGCCGGGACAGGTGCGCGTGCGCCTAGGCACCATCGAATCCGACATCGCCGAGCGTCCCAAGGCCCACATCTTTGCTTCCTCCAAGGCCAACTGGGAAGACATCTGCGGCGACCTGCCGCAATACGAAAGCTACGAACCTGGGCGTTAGGCTTGGTGAACGGGAGTGAGATATTTACCCACCTCTGAGTGAGATAAATGGGAAGTGACGGGAAGAGTCTGGACTTAAAGAAACAACAAAAATAAAACGGCGTCCCGAACAATGAGACAAAAAAATCAGGGCCGGAACGACTGAGATAGAAAGTCAGAATTAAGCTCAAGGATCATTACCTGGTCCTGGTCGGACAGGCCTAAAAATTCGCGGGCCGGGATATCGCCCCAAGGAATGGGGGCTCCCCCTTTGGTAGAGCCAGCGTAGCCCTTCTCCATACCGAATTGATGAGCGCCCGCATATTCCATCGGGCTGCCAATGATGAGGGTGCCGACACCCTCAATTTTGTAGGCAATCGTGGTAGAAAGAGCCCCGGACTCCCCGATCAGGGGCTTCTTTCCACCAAGGCGTTTCGCCCCTTTCTGGGTCAGGCCGCCGTCTTTCTTACGGTACGAACCCTTGTACTTATCTAGGTAACCCAGCAGGGTAATGTCGGAGTTCTCAGCCCAGCGGCTGCCATCCGGCGCGGTCGAGGTGGCAAAGCGCTGTTTTGTCGAATCCACCAGCAGTTCTCCGATCTGGGCCATCAGCTGCTTTGGGTTTTCCGCCGAGGCGATCAGGTTAGCGAAGGCCTTGCGGGTTTCTTGATCGGTGATTTCAACGGTGATCATGGGCTATAATGGCGTTGTTGCAGGGCGTCATCGAGGCGCGGTCTCATACACCGAACGTCTAGGGCGTTGAGCGCGAGGATGCTCTGCGATGTACCCGCATAGACTTCAGTACCACCATCTTCCGTTTGTTGAGCACGCCGAACGCCCCTACTAGGCGCTCCTCCCCAAAGGCCTTCTCGTACAAAACAACGCGATCTTCCAGGTCGAGCCATACCCGATCCGGTGCATTCAACAGTGCAGGCAGTCTCGCATAGTCGTCAGCCACAGCTTGGATATTCGATTGCCAGGCCGGAACCAACTCAAGCGTGGCTTTGTCTTTTCTTCAAATGTAAAGAGGAGCCTGCCGTGAAACCCACTCTTAGCCTTGCTCTGGCCTTCACCCTGCTCGCCTCCGCCGCATGGTCCGGTCAAACTGCCCCTGTCATCGACGTATACAAGAGCCCGACCTGCGGCTGCTGCAGCAAGTGGATCGACCACCTCAAGTCCAACGGCTTCACCGTGCGCAGCCACGACACTCGCGATGTGGTGCAGCACAAGATACGGCTGGGGGTTCCGCAGGGCTATGATTCCTGCCATACCGCGGAGGTCGGCGGCTATGTGATCGAGGGCCACGTGCCGGCCAAGGACATCAAGCGGCTGTTGAAGGAAAAACCCGCGGCGCGCGGGCTGACGGTGCCGGGCATGCCGATCGGCTCGCCGGGCATGGAGCAGGGCAGCCACAAGGATGTGTACGACGTGATTCTGCTGGGCAGGGACGGCAGGCCGCAGGTGTATTCGCGCTATTGAAATGAGCGTGGTGCGAAAGAAAGCCGCCCGCATGGGCGGCTTTCTTGTGGGCCGGTTCAACCCTCATGGATGTTGCGCGGGTCGGGCTTGCCGAATCCGGCCTGGTCGTTTTCGGTTTTCAGCCTTTTTGCATAGTCCACCGACCACTGGGCACTCTCTATATCGCTCCAGGCGGCAGCGGGTTTCTGTTTTTTCCAGGCTTCGGCGACTTCCTGAAGGGAAGCTTCGCCGCCGTTGCGCTTGGTTCTGGGCAGCATGTTCTCACCTCCTTTCCGACAGACGAAAATTCCGGTGCTGAAGATGTGATCCCCGGCGTGAAAATCAAGCGTAAAAAAGTGTGGGAATTTGCAATGTCCCAAGGGAACTGGCTTGCCCGTGGCAAGACGTAAAAAAAGCCGCCCCGCGGGCGGCTCGATCGGCTGTGACTCGCTCCGGAAAGCGGTCAGTGATGGACGTTGCGCGGGTCTGGACGGGCAGGGCCGGCCTGCTTTTCCGAATCGTGCATCTTGTGGGCGAGCACGACTGCCCATTGGTCGTGCTCGGATTCACTCCAGTGGAAGTCGTGCTCTTTCTGCTTCCAGGCTTCCGCCACCTGTTGGAGCGAGGCATTGCCGCCATTGCGGTGTGTTCTCGGTTCCATGGTTCTCACCTCCTTTCGGGAGGTTTGTTTATAGCTTTTGAAGCGTGAAAAACAACCGTGCCGCCGGTGGTGTCTTTGCTACTTCCTGCTGCGGAACAGCGGCGCAAGATAACGTCCGGTGTGGCTGGCCGGGTTGGCCGCCACGTCTTCCGGCGTACCGGCGGCGATAATCCGGCCGCCGCCGGCTCCCCCTTCTGGGCCGAGGTCGATCACCCAGTCGGCGGTCTTGATGACGTCGAGGTTGTGCTCGATCACCACCACGCTGTTGCCCTGGTCGGTGAGGCGATGCAGCACTTTCAAGAGCAGTTCGATGTCGGCGAAGTGCAGCCCCGTGGTGGGCTCGTCGAGGATGTACAGCGTTCGGCCGCTGTCGCGCTTGGACAGTTCCAGCGACAGCTTCACACGCTGCGCCTCGCCGCCGGAGAGCGTGGTGGCGGACTGACCGAGCTGCACGTAGCCCAGGCCGACGTCCATCAGGGTCTGCAGCTTCCTGCCCACCGCCGGCACGTTGGCGAAGAATTCGAGCGCCTCTTCAACGGTGAAGTCGAGCACGTCGTGGATGGTCTTGCCCTTGTACTGGATTTCCAGCGTCTCGCGGTTGTAGCGCAGGCCGCGGCAGACGTCGCAGGGGACAAAGATGTCGGGCAAAAAGTGCATTTCCACCTTGATCACGCCGTCGCCCTGGCAGGCTTCGCAGCGCCCGCCCTTGACGTTGAAGGAGAAGCGCCCCGGGCCGTAGCCGCGGGTGCGCGCTTCCGGCACACCGGCGAAAAGTTCGCGGATGGGCGTGAACAGCCCGGTGTAGGTGGCGGGGTTGGAGCGCGGCGTGCGGCCGATGGGCGACTGGTCGACATTGATGACCTTGTCGAAGAATTCCAGGCCTTCGATGTCGGCGTAGGGCGCGGGCTCCTCGGTGGAGCCGTAAAGGTGGCGCGCCACCGCGTTGTAGAGGGTATCGTTGATGAGCGTGGATTTGCCCGAGCCGGACACGCCGGTGATGCACACGAACAGGCCCACAGGCAGATTCAGGCTGACGTTCTTGAGGTTGTTGCCGCTGGCGCCGTTCAATAGCAGCATTCTTTCCGGGTCGGCCTTGCGGCGCTTTTTCGGCACGGCGATCTGCTTCTTGCCGGAAAGATACTGACCGGTGAGCGAAGCGGGATTGCGCTGCACTTCCACCGGTGTGCCCTGTGCCACGACTTCGCCGCCGTGCTCGCCCGCGCCGGGGCCCATGTCCACTACGTAATCCGCGCTGCGGATGGCGTCCTCGTCATGCTCCACCACCAGCACCGAATTGCCGAGGTCGCGCAGGTGTTTCAAGGTGTCGAGCAGGCGGTCGTTGTCGCGCTGGTGCAGGCCGATGGAAGGCTCGTCCAGTACGTACATGACGCCGGTGAGGCCGGAGCCGATCTGCGAAGCCAATCTGATTCGTTGCGCTTCGCCGCCCGACAGGGTGTCGGCCGAGCGGTTGAGCGACAAATAATCCAGCCCGACATTGACCAGGAAGCCCAGGCGCGCATTGATTTCCTTGACGATGCGTTCCGCCACCTGGGCGCGATGGCCGGTAAGCTGCAAGGCGTCGAAGAAGGCGCGCGCGTTTTTCAGCGGCCAGCCGCTGATGGCGTGCAGGGTCTCGCCGCCAATGAACACGTTGCGCGCCTCCTTCCTGAGACGCGAGCCTTCGCACTCGGGGCAGGGACGGGTGTTGAGGTATTTCGCCAGCTCTTCGCGCACGGCCATGGAGTCGGTTTCCCTGTAGCGCCGTTCCATGTTTTTCACGATGCCCTCGAAGGCGTGCCTGCGCGTGGTGAAACCACCTTTCTCGCCAAGGTGTTTGAAGGCGATGGCTTCGCGGCCGGAGCCGTTGAGGATGACGTCCTGCACGTGCTCGGGCAGCTCCTCGAAGGGCTTGTCGAGGTCGAAGCCGTAGTGCTGGGCGAGGCTTTGCAGCATCTGGTAATAGAAATGATTGCGCCGGTCCCAGCCCTTGATGGCGCCGGCCGCGAGCGACAGGTGCGGGAAGGAGACGATGCGCTCGGGGTCGAAGAAGGTCACCGCGCCCAGGCCGTCGCAGTGCGGGCAGGCGCCCATGGGGTTGTTGAAGGAAAACAATCTGGGTTCCAGCTCGGGCAGGGCGTAGTCGCATACCGGGCAGGCGAATCTGGCCGAGAACAGGTGCTCGCGGCCGGCGTCCATTTCCACCGCCAGGGCGCGGCCGTCGGCGTGGCGGAGCGCGGTCTCGAAGGATTCGGCCAAGCGCTGCTTGGCGTCCGCGCGGACCTTCACGCGGTCCACCACCACCTCGATGGTGTGCTTCCTGTTCTTGTCGAGCCTGGGCACTTCGGAAATTTCGAACACCTTGCCGTCCACCCGCACGCGCACGAAGCCCTGCGCCTGCAGTTCGGTGAAGAGATCCAGGTTCTCGCCCTTGCGCCCCACCACCAGCGGGGCGAGGATCATGAGCCTGGTGTCCTCGGGCAGTTCCAGCACCTGGTCCACCATCTGCGACACCGTCATCGCGGCCAGCGGCAGTCCGTGCTCGGGACAGCGCGGCTCCCCCGCGCGCGCGAACAGGAGGCGCAGGTAGTCGTGGATTTCGGTGACGGTACCCACGGTGGACCGGGGGTTGTGGCTGGTGGCCTTCTGTTCGATGGAGATGGCCGGGGAGAGACCCTCGATCAGGTCGACGTCGGGCTTTTCCATCATCTGCAAAAACTGCCGGGCGTAGGCCGACAGCGATTCGACATAACGGCGCTGGCCCTCGGCGTAGAGGGTGTCGAAGGCGAGCGAGGACTTGCCCGATCCGGACAGGCCGGTGATGACCACGAGCCGGTTTCGCGGGATGTCGAGATTGATGTTCTTGAGGTTGTGGGTGCGGGCGCCCCGCACGCGGATGTATTCCATTTGAACGGCTAAAGCTGCTTGGGCAACCTGTTAATATACGGCATTTCCGGTTTTATCTCTTCCTTCCCTTGGACATTCCTGACGGCTTCACTCCTCACGAAAAGCGCGCCACCATCGGATTGGCGTCGATTTTCGGGCTGCGCATGCTGGGCATGTTCCTGATCCTGCCGGTGTTCGCGCTGTACGCACCCACACTGCCGGGAGGGGACGACCATTTTCTGGTAGGCATGGCGCTCGGTGCCTACGGCCTGACCCAGGGTCTCCTGCAATTGCCTTTCGGCATGGCCTCCGACCGCATCGGACGCAAGAAAGTGATCGTGTTCGGTCTGGTGGTGTTCGCGCTGGGCAGCTTCGTCGCCGCCGCCGCCGGCACGATCTACTGGGTGATCATCGGCCGCATGATCCAGGGCGCCGGCGCGATTTCGGCTGCGGTCACCGCAATGCTTGCAGACCTTACGCGCGAGGAGAACCGTACCAAGGCCATGGCGGTGATCGGCATGAGCATCGGTCTGACATTCGCGCTGTCGCTGGTGGCAGGGCCGGTGCTGGACCATGCCATCGGGGTGCCTGGGATATTTGCGCTGACCGGCGTGCTGGCCCTGGTGGCGGTGTGGGTGGTGAAAAGCTACATTCCCGACCCGGCCAGCTCGCATTTCCACGGTGATGCCGAAGCCAGTCCCGCGCGGCTCAAGGATGTGTTGCGCGATCCCCAACTGCTGCGCCTCGACTACGGCATTTTCGCCCTGCACACGGCACAGATGGCCATGTTCGTGGCGGTGCCGGTGATATTGGCCAAAGGCGCAGGGCTCAGTCCGGACCATCACTGGTGGATGTATCTTTCAGTGCTGCTGCTGTCCTTCGTGTTCATGGTGCCGGCCATCATTTATGGTGAAAAGCACGACAAGCTGAGGCCGGTCTTTGTGGGGGCCGTGGGGCTGATGCTGGTGGCGCAGACGAGCCTGATGCAGGTTCAGCATTCGCTGTGGGGTCTGGGGGCCGCACTGCTGGCCTACTTCATCGCTTTCAATGTGCTGGAAGCCAGCCTGCCCTCGCTGATCTCCAAGCTGGCGCCGGCCAGTGCCAAAGGAACGGCCATGGGGGTTTACAATACGGCTCAGTCGCTGGGCCTGTTCGTCGGCGGTGCGCTGGGCGGCTGGCTGGCGCAGTACCATGGATTCACCGCGCTGTTCGCCTTTTGCGGCGTACTGATGGCGGGCTGGCTGCTGCTGGCGCTGGGCATGAAGACCCCGCCGGCGGTACGCACCCACATGTACCGGGTGGAAGGCCTCGACGAGGCGCGGGCGGCGGAGTTGAGAAGCTCGCTGGCAGCACTGGCAGGCGTGAGGGAGGTGGCGGTCATGGCCGGGGAAGGCGTGGCCGTGCTGAAGGTGGCGAAAAGCGGCTGGGACGAGGCTGCCGCCATGCAATTAATCAAAGGGGAAGCGTAATGGCATCTGTCAACAAGGTCATACTCATCGGCAATCTGGGCGCCGACCCGGAAATGCGCTACCTGCCCAGCGGCGACGCCGTGGCCAATCTGCGCATCGCCACTACCGAGAAATACCGCGACAAAAGCGGCGAAATGCAGGAAATTACCGAATGGCACCGTGTCGTGTTCTTCGGCAAGACGGCGGAAATCTGCGGCCAGTACCTCAAAAAGGGCAGCTCGGTCTACGTCGAGGGCGCCATCCGCACCAACAAGTGGCAGGACAAGGAAGGCAACGACCGTTACACCACCGAAATCCGCGGCGACCGCATGCAGATGCTGGGCGGTCGCGGCATGAGCGGCGGCACCGCGGACATGGACAGCGCGCCGCGCGCGTCCGGCCGCCCGGCGGCTTCCACTGCTGCCGCCGCTCCGGCGCAGGCGCCGGCGGCCAGTTCTTTCGACGACCTGGAAGACGACATTCCGTTCTAGGATAATCAGCCCCCAAAAAACAAAAAATGAAATTGCGCAGATGGGGGTGGACAGTTGCAGCGCTGGCCTTGCCGGCGCACGCCGCCACGCTTACTGAAAGCGATTTCTACGGCGAACTGCCGGTAGTGCTATCGGCCTCGCGGCTTTCCCAGCCGGTGGCGCGGGCGCCGGCAGCGGTCACCATCATCGATCAGGACATGATCCGCACCTCGGGCTTCCGGGACATTGCCGACCTCTTTCGCCTGGTGCCCGGATTCAGCGTGGCCTATACGCGCGACAACACCTGGGGGGTCGGCTATCACGGCATGGCCGATGCCTTTTCGCGCCGCATGCAAGTGCTGATCGACGGGCGTTCGGTCTATCTGCCCGGCTTCGGCCAGACGCCGTGGGCCAGCCTGCCGCTTTCCGTCGAGGATATCGAGCGCGTCGAGGTGGTGCGCGGCCCCAATGCGGCGGCGTACGGCGCCAATTCCTTCTTCGGCGTGATCAACATCATCACCAGGGAGCCGGCGCTGGTGTCGGGGGTGCATGCCTCGGCACAGGCAGGCGGTCGATCGAACGGCGGCGCCCTACTGCGCTACGGCGGCGGCGAGGGCGATTTCCGCTACCGCCTGACGCTCTCGGAGCAGCAGCGCGACCGCTTCGATCTCCAGGCCGAGAAGACCACCACGCGCCACCTGGATTTCCGCGGCGACTACCAGCTTTCCAATAGCGACGAACGGAGCCTGAGCTTTGCAGCCGGCCGCGGCGACTGGCGCCAGGGGCGCTCCGACGGCGCCGATCCCTTCGATCCGGTGCGCGACCTCAATGTGGGCAGCGAGCACCTGCAGGCGAAATTCAGGCGCACGATCGATGCGGACACGGAATGGTCGCTGCAGTTCTATCACATCCGCGCCTACAACGACGACGGCTTCATCGTGCGCAATGTTCCCATCCTGCCGGGGCCGCCGCCGGTGCTGGTGGACATCCCGATCGATGGCGAACAGACCCAATGGCGCGAGGATGTCGAATTCCAGATGATCGCCGGGCTGAACGAGGCGACGCGTCTGGCATGGGGCGCGGAGGCGCGCTGGGAGGGAGTGGAGGCACCGGGCTATTTCTTCGGCAACAACGAGCGCAGCGGCGCGCTTTACCGGCTGTTCGCCAACCTTGAATGGCAGCCGGCGGCGAGCTGGGTGGTGAACGGCGGCGTGATGGCCGAACACCACTACTACACCGGTCTCGATTTCTCCCCGCGGCTGGCGCTCAACTACCTGGTTTCGCCCGAGCACACCCTGCGCGCCTCGATCGGCCAGGCCTATCGTTCGCCGACTTTCTTCGAGGTGGATGGCGACGTGCGCTACTTCAGCACCACCGGTATTTTTTTGCAGCGCCTCTTCGCGCCGGTCGGCGATCTGTACCCGGAGAAAGTGACTTCGCGCGAACTGGGCTATGTCGGCCACGTGCGCCCGCTCAAGCTGCGCATCGACGCGCGCCTGTTCGATGACAGCGTGCGCGATCTGATCGGCACGGTGGACATCGACCCCACGCCGGGCAAGATTTTCCAGTCGACCAACCTCAACCGCGCCGACATCCGCGGCGCCGACATTCAGTTGCACTGGCAGCCGCGGCCGGATGTCGACCTGGTGCTGAACTATGCGCGTGTGGGCATCAACTCCAACGAGGCCGACATCGCCGATTCGGCGCCGGCCCATAATTTTTCCGCGCTGGGCACCTATCGACTGCCCGGCGGCTGGGAGCTGAGCGCCGCCGTGTACAAGGTGGGCGACATGAAGTGGCTGGACGACGGTGACGATACCGAGAATTACACCCGCATCGACGCGCGCGTGGCGCGGCGCTGGAGATGGCATGGCCACGACGTGGAGCTGTCGCTGGTGGGGCAGAACCTGGGCAATGAGCCCTATGCCGAATTCCGCCAGCACCCGACCGACCCCATGCGCAGCAACGACTTCGATGCCCGTGGCTATGTGGGCGTGGCCGTCGACTGGTAGCAAAAGCCTGCCGCCGCGCGCATAAGTCACTGCTTATAAACCGGTTTCTGGTGTAAAATCGGCCGTAATCAAACTTGTTTCGAGGAGTAAGTCCATGCCGATTTATGCCTATGCCTGCGCCGCCTGCGGTCATGCCGAGGACGTGATGCAGAAAATGTCGGACGCGCCCCTGACCACCTGTCCCAAGTGCGGCGCGGAAAGCTTTGCCAAGCAGATCACCGCTGCCGGCTTTGCCCTCAAGGGCACGGGCTGGTACGCCACCGACTTCAAGGGCGGCGCCAAGCCGGCCGAGAAGAAGGACGAGGCGCCGGCCCATGCCTGCGGCAGCGGCGGCTGTTGCGCCTGTTCCTGACCCGGTGCCTGGGCAGGCAAGGGGCGCGGTCACCGCGCCCTGATTTTTTGGGCAAGGAGGACAAGAGGAGGGAGCAAGGCGATGTGCAAACGACTCGCGCCTGAAAAGCGGTTTTCCTTTTGCCCTCTTTGCAAACAAAGCCTTGCGAGACTTTCCTTTTCGCCGCCCGCCCGTGGACTGAAACAACCATGAAACGCTACTTCATCACCGGTCTGCTGATCTGGGTGCCGCTGGGCATCACCCTGTGGGTGCTTGACCTCCTCATCGGCACCATGGATCAGACCCTGACCCTGCTGCCGGAGAACTGGCAACCAGAGGCTTGGCTGGGCTTTCGCATTCCCGGCTTGGGGGTGATCCTCACCCTGGTGGTGATTTTCGTCACCGGCCTGGCGGCGGCCAACATCATCGGCCAGCGTCTGGTGGATTTCTGGGAGGCCTTCCTGCTGCGTATTCCTGTGGTGAAAACCATCTACAACAGCGTAAAGCAGGTATCCGACACGATTCTGGCCAGTGACAGCCATGCTTTCAGGAAAGTGCTGCTGGTGCGCTACCCGCATCCTGCGGCCTGGTCGATCGCGTTCCAAACCAAGCTGCCGGGCGAGGCGGCGGGCAAGTTCGCGGAAGAGCATGTGGCTGTGTTCATTCCTACCGCGCCCAGTCCGGTAAACGGCTTTTATTTCTTTGTGAAGAAAAGCGAAACCATCGAGCTCGACATGAGCGTCGACAGGGCCTTGAAAACCATCGTGTCCATGGGTGTGGCAAGCTCCGATGGGCAGGCAAAAACGGATAAACTGCGCTCGCGCTTTGCGGGCAACCAATAATCGAGATCCACGACATGATGCGTACCCATACCTGCGGCGAAGTCAACGCCGCGCACATCGGCCAGTCCGTGACCTTCTGCGGCTGGGCCCACCGCCGCCGTGACCACGGCGGGGTGATTTTCATCGACCTCAGGGACAGATACGGTTTGGTGCAGATCGTTTGCGACCCCGACATGGGCGAGGATTTCAGGCATGCCGAAGCCGTGCGCCATGAATTCGTGCTGAAGATCAGCGGCATCGTGCGCGCCCGCCCCGAAGGGACGGCCAACCCCAACCTCGCCACCGGCGAGATCGAGGTGCTGGCAAAGAGAATCGAGGTGCTGAACACTTCCGCCACGCCGCCCTTCCAGATGGACGAGGACAACATCAACGAGAACATCCGGCTTACCTACCGCTACCTCGACCTGCGGCGCGAGCCGATGCAAAAGAACCTGGCGCTCCGCTACCGCATGGCCAAGGTGATGCGCGATTACCTCGACGCGCAACAGTTCATGGAAGTGGAAACGCCCATGCTCACGCGCTCGACGCCGGAAGGCGCGCGCGACTACCTGGTGCCTTCGCGCGTGCATGACGGCATGTTCTACGCGCTGCCGCAGTCGCCGCAGCTGTTCAAGCAATTATTGATGGTGGCGGGCTACGACCGCTACTTCCAGATCACCAAGTGCTTCCGCGACGAAGACTTGCGCGCCGACCGCCAGCCCGAGTTCACCCAGGTGGACCTGGAAATGTCCTTCGTCGACGAAGACGACGTGATGAACCTGGTCGAGGGCATGATCCGCGAGACTTACAAGAAAGCGGCCGGCATCGACCTGCCCGATCCCTTTCCGCGCATGGACTGGCACACTGCCATGTCCAAGTACGGTTCCGACAAGCCCGACCTGCGCGTGACCCTGGAGCTGACGGAAGTGACCGACGCCATGAAGGACGTGGCGTTCAAGGTGTTCTCCGGCCCGGCCAACAGCGGCGGCCGCGTGGCCGCCATGCGCGTGCCCGGCGGCGCATCCCTCACCCGCGGCGAGATCGACGCCTACACCGAATTCGTGAAAATCTACGGCGCCAAGGGCCTGGCCTACATCAAGGTCAATGACGTGACGCAGCTCAATGAAACCGGCCTGCAGTCGCCCATCGTCAAGAACCTGTCCCAAGCATCCCTCAAGGCGGTGATGGAGCGCACCGGCGCTGCGAACGGCGACCTCATCTTCTTCGGCGCCGATACCGTGAAGGTCGTGAACGACGCCTTGGGCGCCCTGCGCGCCAAGATCGGCCACGAGAAGGGTTATCTCACAGGAGAGGCCTGGGCGCCCTTGTGGGTGGTGGATTTCCCCATGTTCGAATACGACGAGGAAGCCAAGCGCTGGGTGGCGCTGCACCATCCCTTTACTGCGCCCAAGCCAGGCCATGAAGAGATGCTGGAGAGCGATCCCGGGGCCTGCCTGTCGCGCGCCTACGACATGGTGATCAACGGCTGGGAAGTCGGCGGCGGCTCCATCCGTATCCACCGCGAAGAAGTGCAGGAGAAAGTGTTCAAGGCACTCGCCATCAGCCCGGAAGAACAGCGTGCCAAATTCGGCTTCCTGCTCGACGCGCTGCAATACGGCGCGCCGCCGCACGGCGGCCTCGCCTTCGGCCTGGACCGCCTGGTCACCCTGGTGGCAGGCGCGGAATCCATTCGCGACGTCATCGCCTTCCCCAAGACCCAGCGCGCCAACGATCTGATGACCGAAGCGCCCAACGTGGTCGACGAGAAACAGCTGCGCGAACTGCATATCCGTTTGCGCAATCCGGTGCAGGCGTAAGGATTTAGGATCTAGCAGCCTGTCGGACTTGAGGCTGATCTACTGCGCCGGTGGGAAGAGCGGCCCATTTTTGGCTTGCGCCGAAACTCGCAAGCTCGTTGTCCCCGATTTCCCGTTGCATAGGCCCGCTATGCGCCTCGAAATCGTGAAAAACTGTCCTCGCTCTCCCCCCCGGCTCGCTACGATCGCTCAAGTCCGACAGGCTGCTAGCCCTTTGCCTATGTTCAAAACCCAATCTTCTCCCTAAGGGTGATCTCCCTTAGAGCCTGGGCAGTCAGGGCTTCGAGCCGAGCCCGCGGCAGCCGCTGTTGGCATTTTTACGGTACCAGGCAGCCAGTGCAGCCAGCTCGTCCGGGCTGAACGGATTGCGATGGCCCTCCGCGGCCATGCCCTTTACGCCCAGCAAAAGCCGGGCTTCCAGCGCGGGTGCGGCCTCCTTGCATGCGAGATGGAACAGGTTCTCCGCCGGTAACAGGGTCTTTGCCTGGGGGACGTCGTGGCAGCCTGCGCAGGCCGCTCGGTGTATGGATCGACCCAAGGCCAGGGCCCGGACCTGCGGGATCCCGGATGGCAATGGAGAAAAAGGCCGCGCCTGTGCAAGCTGGCGCAGCACGGCGGCTGCCTGCCCGGACTCGTGACGAAGCACGAAATCATAGAGGCTTCGCGCGGCCGCCACTTCCTGAGGTCGGGCGCCGACTTCGCGCGCCATGACCGGCAGGAGTGATGCGTTTTCCAAGAGGCGCGCGTTCTGTCCAGCTGTGGTCGCGCGTTCCAGATCGGCCTGCATTACCTGAATCAGTGCGGCAAGCCGTCTGCCGGCCTCGTCCGTGGAAAAAGCCGCCGGGCTTGCGAGGCCGGCGGCTACGGCGAGGAGGATGAGGAGCAGGCGCCTCAGGGGAGCTTCACCTTCTGTTCCACCGGACCGGCCTTGGTGATGGTCCATTCCACCATGGAACCGTCATACAGTTTGGCATCCTTGTTGCCCAGAATCTCATGGGCCACGAACCAGCCGTTGGCGGCAAAATGCCCGGTATTGCAGAAATTGATCTGGGAACCCTTTGTGGGCACATTCGCGATCTTGTAGAGGGCTTCCAGTTGCTCCTTGCTGCGAAACTTGCCGCCGCCGTTTTCCGTCAACCAGATGGATGAAACATTTTTTGCGCCCGGGAGGGTGCCGTTGGCGGTCGCCTTGGGGTTGCGGTTGATGCCGGCGTACTGGTCTTCCGGCCGGTTGTCCACCAGAACGACGTTCCGATTGTTCAGCGCGGCCTTCACATCCTCCCTTGTTGCGATCATGTCCTTGCGCAGGTTTACGGTGAAGGTTTTCGGCGCCGCTTTCACGGCCCCGGACTGAAGAGGATTCTTCTTGTCGGCAGTGTAGGCCTTCATGCCGCCGTTGAGGATGGAAACTTCGTCATGCCCCAAGACTTTGAAGGTCCAGTAGATACGAGTGGCCCAGCCTGCGTCGATGTTGGTGGCACCGGGAGGTACGATTACCACGTGGGTCTTGTTGTCCATGCCCAGTTTCCCGCCGATCAGGCTGGCGAGCTTGCTGGTATCTTCCGGCAACATGTCGGGTACTTTGTCTCGAACCCGTTCCACGCGCCAGCCATCCTTGTCGAAATTGCTGTTCACGGCGCCAGGAATGTGGCCGCGCAGGTAATCCGCTGCGGGCTGAAGGTCGAGGAAGACCACATCGGGCTTGCCAATGTGGGCCTTGACCCATTCCGTGTCCACCAGCGGCGTGGCAGCCATGGCCGCCGAGGACCAGGCAAGGAAGAGAAACAGGAATGCTTGCAGCAGATTACGCAGCGAGGGAAGATGGCTCATGGTTTTGTCTCCTTTAGTGCTTATAAAGTGATTACACATTCGGCGGACAAGAGAGCGTCCAGCACACACTCCCAGTCCGTCTCCTCCATGTCCGGGCGCGCGAGATCGAAGTGCGGCAGCCCTGGCTCGAAGGCCAGCGCCGCCTCTACCGTGTCGGCATCCGGAAACAGATCGGTTTTGAGTACGACTATATTCATAGGGAGAGCACCATCTCAGCCTCGGCAAGCGCCGCTGCCAAACCGGCGGCATCCAGCAGCGGCAGGCCTTCCTGGTTTGCCACCGTCGTTTCCGGGGCGATGTCCGAAAGCTCCAGGAGTTCGGCCATGGCCATGTTCTGGGGCGTTTCCTCGACCACCCGGTCCATGAATACCAGTCTGAGCCGGTGTCCGAAAATGGTGAGGCCGGCTGCCACCCGCATGGCCTCGGCATGATCGCGGCGGGCCAGCACCAGAATGGTTTTTCTGTCGGCGCTCACAGGCTCACCACCCGTTTCGCTTCCGCCATGAGGGCGCTGTTGACGGTCTGGCTGCCGGCTTCCACCGGGCAGGGCTCTCCCGGCCGGAAACGATGCCAGGATTCTTCGCACATCACCGCACGGCTGCCGCCCAAGACTTCCTTCAGGCGGGGATCGGCGGCCACCAGCGTTCCATCGAACGTAAAGAAGCAGGCGACCGTTATGCTTCGGCGCCGGGCTGCAGCCAGCAACGGAAACAGATAGCGGCCGGCATCGCGGTGGCTCACATGGAACAACAGATCGATCATCCTGTTCTCCCGGGTAGCTCTAGAAGTGCCGGGCGTCCCGCAAGCAGCCATCCCGCCCAGAGGATGACCGCATCCGGCTGACGGGGCGCGCTTATCACCGCTTGCCTGTCCCGCCGCAGGGGCCCTGAGACGCGTGTTACGCGTGCTTGCCGCCTGTCGTCGAACTCATGAGAGAAAACTATCAGCTCTTCCCGGAAGCGGGCTTTGTAGGCCATCTGACGGGCGAAATCGCGAGGGGTGCCGGGGGCGCTTGGCAGGTGTCGGAGCAGCGTCCTTGCCGGTTGCGCGGCAACATAAACCTGCTTTTGCCCAGCCAGATGCAGAAGCCCGGCTACCAACAGGCAATCCTCGTTCCGTTCGGCCACTACCAGCACGGTTTCATCGCCGGCGAGATGGGCGGTGGAAAACAGCCAGACGATTTCGCGCCAGGGAGCGAGCCGTCCCTTGCTGTCCACGAATTCGCTCGCTGGCAGGCAGCGTGCGCCGCCCAGGCTGCCGGCGACGCAGTCGGCAAGGGGGCGGGCGTCAACGACCACGCTCCGCGTCGGAAGCGTGATTTCCTTCCATGAGACGAGCGCCGCCTGGGCTGTTGAACCCACGGCCAGCAGAAGCAGTACGGGCAGCCACATCAGCAGCCTCCGAAGCGCTGGACCGAGGCGGGCGCGGCCTGTTCGCCTTCCGGCGCAGGCGGATGTTCCATCCAGTAAGCCATCAGATCTATGCCGGATACATGGCCGAAACTGCCAAGATCGAATTCCGGCAACTCCTCGGGGCCGACAGGCGTCTTCGACCGTGCCACGGCTTCGGACGGCATGGCGGCAAGCTCGAAGCCCGCCGCGCTCACGACGAAGGCGGCCGCCAAGGCTGCGCCGCAGAAGATGAGGCTGTTTCTGTCCATACCCTCTCCCGAATTGAATCAAAGCGTGTCGCAAAGCAGCGCGAGGTACAGCACGCCAATCGCCACGAAAAACATCACAAGCTGCATTCCCGTCTCGAAATCCAGGTTCATGGCCGAACTCCTTTGTAATGGCGGACGAGGGTTTCCACCGGGATCGTCTGGCCTGTTACGGGATCGATTACCGGCGGCGTGAAATGGGGAACGCCGTCGCGGGTCAGCTTGAGGCTTGCAGGCGGATTACTGTACACCTGCCACAGTCCCCAGCCGCACACGGCGACGGAAGCCAACAAATAGGCACGCATCAGAAGCCGTGCCATGTCACAGTTTCCTCAGGTACACGTGCCAGGCACGCCCGGCATTGACCGTAGCCATGTGCTCGCATCGAAGTTCGGCGCACATGGGCGGAAGGGCCTCCATCGAGGTGGGGTTGTCTACCAGTACTTCCACCACTTCGCCGGTGTTTGCCTCGCCCAGTGCCTTTTTCGTCATGAGTTGCGGGCGAGGACATGAATCGCCGATGGCGTCCACTTGGCGCGTGACGGCAACGGTGCGGCCGTCAGGCAGGGTGACCTGGTTTGCCACGGTGGGCGTTTCGGATTTCTTGCTGCCAAATAGTCCCATGGTGTGCTCCTCAAACGGATGGGGTTTCGGGTTGGGGGTTGGAATGCGAGGATATTTCGGCTTGCAATGGCACATCCGCTACGCTGGACGGTACGGCGCGGGCCGCTTCGCGCGCCTGTTCCTTCCGACGGATGGCACGATAGATGGCGAGCAGGGCTGCGAATTGCACGAGACCGAAAAGGATCGCCGGCACGCCGGTTTTTTCCTGCAAAGTGCGGGCATTGGCGAAGCCCAGCTGCAGAGCCTCCGGATTCGGGTCCCCGGTCATGGAAGCGGGCGCCGGCGGCCACAGGTTGTAGGACCACAGCAGCGAAAACAGGAACATGCCCACGAAGGTGAAGAGCAATGCCCACGCTGCGCCGACGTTGCCTTCCGCTGCTTTCACCCAGGTGGATACGGTACAGGCTCCGGCCAGCACCATGCCGATGCCGAACAGGAACAGTCCGAGGAAGGTGTTGAGGCCCACGTCGAAATCCAGAGTGTGGCCCGCACCCACGGTTATGAAGGCGGTGAAGCCCAGGGTCAGGATCATCATGCCTACCAGGAGCGCCTTGGTGTTGCGATAGGTCTTGAACATGATGGCGTCCCGCAGCGCCGCTGTATTGCAGAAGCGGGAGCGCTGTACCAGCAGGCCTACAACGGCTCCGAAAACAAAGGCGATCATGCATTCCGCGATGGCAGACATCCTCAACCCTCCAGCATTTTCTTGTAGATCAGGGAGCCCACCCAGGCACCGGCGATGATGCCGGAGATCGCAAGATAGCCGCCCAGGTTCATCTCAGGCGTGAGGCCGAAGAAAGTGGACACATTGCATACGAAGGCAAGCCGGATGCCGATGCCCATGAGCAGACCTCCGACCGTGATCATTACCCATTCGGAAAGACGACGCGGCATGCGCAGATAAAACTCCCCGCTCAGCACTGCCCCAACGAAAGCTCCGAAGAACATGCCAAAGCTGATATACATCTTCCAGTAATCCCAGTGCGGCTCGAACACCAGATTCCAGAATGGCAGCCGCTGCAGATCGTCGCCCAGGATGCCGCGGGCGATGAGTCCCGTCATCATGGTTTCACCGCCCCCCACGGTCCAGGCGCCGATGGTGAGAAACAGAAAAATATCCAGTACCGCGATTACAGCCAGGGCGAACACTGGATCCAGAGTCTTGCGGAAAAACTCCATTGGCCATCTCCTCGTTCTTTCTTTTGTTGTCCGCAGATTAGGCGCGTTGACACGGGGTGTGGTAGTAATCTTTGCCAACAGGTTGCAGAAAACCGCGGTTGTGGTTTGTAATTGGGCGGCGTATTTGAAAGCGGGAGCGAGACACAATGCGAGTTTTCATCGAGGAACAGGATGTGCTGGACCACATGTTCAATGCCTGTACCACTTCCCAGATCACCGAATTCGTTCCCGAAAAGCGGGGGTTTCGCATCCACGGGCACAGCACAACCGTCGCCCTGGAGAAGGCGTTCTGGAACGTGCTGGAAGACATGGCGCGGGAATTGGGCCTCACCCTGCCCAAACTGATCGAGCGGGTCTACGACGGCTGTCTCGTGGCCAATGACAAGAACATCGCCTCCTGCCTGAGGGTGATTTGCGTCAAGTGGCTGTTGGTCTATTCTCAGGATGCCGTTGTGGACCCCGTGGCGATACTGGGCTGAAGAGAAGAACGCAGCATTTGCCTGCCGGGGGCTTTTCGATCTTCAGTATCTTTCGTTCCTGCAATGCGCAGAAATCACGTTGCGAATTCTCGCCCCAGATAACCGCCCTGCCATTCTCGTGTTCAAGATTCCCATTTCCGTCCTGGTGGTGATCCATACGCCGGAGCGTCAGGTGCTGCTCCTGGAGCGCGCCGACCATCCGGGCTGGTGGCAGTCGGTCACCGGCTCGCAGAATCCGGGAGAGTCGCTCGTGGAAACGGCGGTGCGCGAGGTGCGGGAGGAAACCGGACTCGATGCGCTCGCCTACAGGCTTTCTGACTGGGGTTACAGCAATCGTTACGAAATCTACGACTGCTATCGCCACCGCTATCCGCCCGGGGTCACGCACAACACCGAGCACGTGTTCGGCCTGGAGGTGCCGTCGACTTTGCCGGTGACCCCGGCGCCGCGCGAGCACTTGGGCTACCAGTGGCTGCCGGCGGAAGCGGCGGCGCAAAAGTGCTTTTCTTCCAGCAATGCCGAGGCTATTCGCAAGTTGGCAAAGGGCGAAATTCCCGGCTAGCATTGGCGTATGTCAGCCGCAAAGGAAATCCACGTCGCCAGCTACAACATCCACAAGGGGATGTCGCATTTCAACCGCCGGCTGACCATACACGAGATGCGCGAGAAGCTGCACAGCCTGAACGTGGACCTGGCCTTTTTGCAGGAAGTGCAGGGTCTGCACGAAGGCCGCGCCGCGCGCTTTCCGCAGTGGCCGGAAAAGCCGCAGCTCGAATTCCTGGCCGATACCCTGTGGACGGATTTCGCCTACGGCAGGAATGCGGTGTACGACGAGGGCCATCACGGCAACGCCATCCTTTCCCGCTATCCCATCCAGTCCTGGGAAAACCTGGACATCTCGAGCCACTTCATGGAATCTCGCGGCATGCTGCATTGCGAACTGCAGCCGCCGGGCTGGAGCGAGCCGCTGCACTGCATCAATGTGCATCTTGCGCTCACCGAGGGCGGGCGCAACCGCCAGGTGCGCATGATCGCCGAGCGCATTCGCAAGAGTGTGCCGCAAGGCGCGCCGCTGGTTCTGGCCGGCGATTTCAACGACTGGCGCATGCGCGCCACCCGCTACCTCGCCGACGAGCTCGGCCTCAAGGAGGTGTTCGAGGTGCAGCACGGGCGCCATGCGCGCAGCTACCCCTCGGTGATGCCGCTGTTTTCGCTCGACCGCATCTACGTGCGCGGTCTCGGCGTGAAAGCCTGCAGCGTGCACGCCGGGCCGGTGTGGCACAGGCTTTCCGATCATGCCGCGCTGACGGCAAGCCTGTTGCCTGAATGAAAGGCTACGTCTCCGGCAATCGCATCGCCCTGTTCAAGAACGGCGAAGAATTTTTTCCGGCGCTGGCGCAGGCCATCGACCGCGCGCGCGAGCGGGTGCATGTGGAAACCTATATCTACCGTGACGACGACACCGGTCGCGCCATCGCCGCGGCGCTGATGCGCGCGGCGCGGCGCGGCGTCAGGGTCCACCTGCTCATCGACGGCTTCGGCTCGTCGCCGCTGCCGCTCGCGTTGCTGCAGGCCATGCGCGATGCCGGCGTGCAGGTGCTGGTCTACCGTCCGGAAGTTCTGCGCTGGCGCCTGCGCCGCTACCGCCTGCGCCGCCTGCATCGCAAGCTGGCGCAGGTGGATGGCTCGATCGCCTTCGTCGGCGGCATCAACATCGTCAACGACGCCGACTCGGCAGGGGTGCCGCCGCAGTATGACTATGCCGTGTCGGTCGAAGGGCCGCTGGTGGGCGAGGTGTACCTGACCATGCGCAGGCTGTGGAACATGGTGTCATGGTCGCAACTGCGCCTGCGCAGGCGCGACCATCGGCAGGCGATCGCGGTGGCGCCGGCAGGCAGGGTGCGCGCGCAACTGCTGCTGCGCGACAACCTGCGCCATCGCCGCGACATCGAGCGCGCCTACCTGCGCGCGATCGGCAAGGCGCGCAGGGAGATCGTCATTGCCAACGCCTATTTTCTGCCCGGCGCGCGTTTCCTCCGCGCGCTCATCGCCGCTGCCGGGCGCGGCGTGCGCGTGGTGGTGCTGGTCCAGGGGAAGACCGATCATCCCCTGGCGAATTACGCCAAACGGGCCTTCTACGAACGCCTGCTGCGCGCAGGCGTGGAAATTTACGAGTACCGGAAAAGCGTGCTGCATGCGAAGGCCGCGGTCATCGACGGCATCTGGGCGACGGTGGGTTCTTCCAACCTCGACCCGTTCAGCCTGGTGCTGTCGCGCGAGGCGAACGTGGCGGTCCATGACCGGGATTTCGCCACTGAACTGCGTGCCAGCATGCAGGCGGAAATCGACGGCGGCGCATTGCGCATTCTGCCCGAACTGCTCGAATCCCTGTCTTTGTACAGGCGTTTCCTGATCTGGCTGAGCCACCGCATCGTCCGGGGGATGATGGGCATGGTGGGCTATGCCGGCGACGAGTCCGGGCCGCGGCGCTGAGTTTTGTCCCTTTTATTTCCGGCCGAGGATGCCGCCCAGCACGCCGCGCAGTATCTGGCGCCCGAGCTGGCTGCCGACGGTGCGTGCGGCGCTTTTCGCCATGGCTTCGATCACGCCCTGGCGGCGGCCGCTGCCGCCGAGCACGCTGCCGAGCGTGCCGAGCACCCCGCCTGCTGCGGCTTCCCTGCCTTTCCGTTCACGGGCTGACTCTTCGGCGGACTGTGCCGCCAGCCGTTCGGCGCGCGCCTTGAGCATTTCGTAGGCCGATTCGCGGTCGCGGGTTTTCTCGTACACGCCGGCCACAAGCGAGTTGTCGATGAGTTTCCGGCGCTGCTCGGGGGTGATGGGCCCGATCCGGCCGCTGGGCGGCACGATGAAAGCGCGCTCGACCACGCCGGGACGTCCTTTTTCATCCAGGAAGGACACCAGCGCCTCGCCCACGCCGAGTTCGGTGATGGCGGTTTCCTCGTCCAGCGCCGCGTTGTCGCGCATGGTCTCGGCCGCGGCGCGCACCGCCTTCCGGTCGCGCGGACTGAAGGCGCGCAGCGCGTGCTGCACGCGGTTGCCGAGCTGGGACAGCACGCGATCCGGCACGTCGGCCGGATTCTGCGTGACGAAATATACGCCCACGCCCTTGGAGCGGATGAGGCGCACCACCTGCTCGATCTTTTCCACCAGCGCCTCGGGGGCGTCGGAGAACAGCAGGTGCGCCTCGTCGAAGAAAAAAACCAATTTTGGCTTGTCGAGGTCGCCGACTTCGGGCAGGTTCTCGAACAGCTCAGACAGCAGCCACAGGAGCAGCGTCGCGTACAGCTTGGGCGACTGCATGAGCCTGTCAGCGGAGAGGATGTTGATCACTCCCTTGCCGCGCAGGGACTGCATGAGGTCTTCGATGTCGAGCATCGGCTCGCCGAAAATCTTCTCGCCGCCCTGTGATTCCAGCGTCAGCAGGCCGCGCTGGATGGCGCCGATGGAGGCGGCGGAGACGTTGCCGTACTCGGTGGTGAATTTCCTGGCGTTCTCGCCCACGAAGGCCAGCATGGCGCGCAGGTCCTTCAAATCCAGCAGCAGCAGGCCGTTGTCGTCGGCCACCTTGAACACGAGATTGAGCACGCCGCTCTGGGTCTCGTTGAGGTCGAGCATCCTGGACAAAAGCAGCGGGCCCATGTCGGACACCGTGGCGCGCACCGGATGGCCCGTTTCGCCAAAAGGATCCCACAGCGTGACCGGGTGGCCGCGGTACTCGAAGCCTTCGAGCTTGAGCTTTTCCACGCGCTGGGCGACCTTGGGGTTGTTGCCGCCAGGTTGGGAAATGCCGGAGAGGTCGCCCTTCACGTCCGACATGAAGCAGGGCACGCCGATGTCGGAGAAATGCTCGGCCAGGGTCTGCAGCGTCACGGTCTTGCCGGTGCCGGTGGCGCCGGTGATGAGGCCGTGACGGTTGGCCATCTGCGGCAAAAGGTGGAGTTCGGTGTTGTCGTTCTTGGCAATCAGCAGCGGTTCGGCCATGGCTATTCGTCTCCTCGCGTCACGGGAGGAATGATAGCCTGCAGGGCCGCGTGTTTGCACCTGCCGCCGCAGGCGGCAGGATTGCTCAAAGCAGGGTGAAGAAATGCAGAAAAGGCTTGGCCAGATGCATGCGGCGGATCATGCCGCGGTAATCGCCGGACTTGAACTGGATTGCGCCCTGCGATACGGCCACGCCCAGGCTCATGATGGTGAGCGGATTGCGGCGCCAGGCTTCCCAGCGCTCCGGGTCGGCGCGCAGGTCCCAGTCGTAGACGACTTCCCCGGAGCGCGCGGTCGTGGCATGTGCGACCTTGCCGTCCTGCACGTGGAAGGTCGCGCGCGGCAGTTCCTCGTCCTTGTAGCCGAAACCGATGATGGAATTGAATTTGGCCTGTCCCAGCGGCCCGGTCATTTCCGGGGCGTTGTTCCAGCGCGAAGCAAAGCCGTTCACCCATTCCTGGTCAAACATGGTCGCCATGGTTTCTTTTCCTCCAACAAATGACGGTTAAGGATTCTTGGTATTTGTCTTTTGTGCGCTGGCCGCTGCTCAAGCGGCCATCTGACCGGATTGCCAGCCGCAAATATCATACGTGAAGACTGTGACAAATTTGGCCTGGCCCGCCACTGGCGGGCCAGGACGAATAAATAGAAGCATTTGCTGATATTCCGGGTATCATGGGCTCAACGAGACATGGCGGGGAAGTTTGCGGTGGTTGAACGGCGCTTGCATGAAATCGTCATCGTCGGCGGCGGCGCCGGGGGGCTGGAATTGGCCACCCGGCTCGGCGACAGGCTGGGCAGGAAAAAGCGCGCGCACATCACCCTCATCGACTCTTCGCCCTCGCATATCTGGAAGCCGCTGCTGTACGAAGTCGCGGCCGGCAGCCTGGATTCCTACGCCGAAAGGCTGGAATACCTGGCGCAGGGGCACTGGCACGGCTTCACCTTCCGCCTGGGACGCATGGACGGACTCGACCGCGAACGCCGACAGGTGAGTGTCGCGCCCACATTCGACGACGAGGGCCTGGAAGTCATCCCGCGCCGCAACTTCCATTACGACACCCTCATCATCGCGGTCGGCTCGGTCGGCAACGACTTCGGCGTGCCCGGCGTGAAGGAGCATTGCATCATGCTCGACACCCCCGAGCAGGCGCGCGAATTCCACCGCCGCCACATCAATGCCTGCCTGCGCGCCAATACCCAGACCGAGCCGGTGGCGCCGGGCCAGCTCACCATCGGCATCGTCGGCGCGGGCGCCACCGGCGTGGAGCTCGCCGCCGAACTGCACGACACCACGCGCGAGCTGTCGGCCTACGGCATGGACAAGATCGAGCCCGAGAAGAGCCTCAAGATCCTCCTCGTCGAGGCCTCGGACCGCATTCTCCCGGGCCTGCCGCCGCGGCTGTCGAACGCCGCGGCCGAGCGCCTGACCGAACTGGGCGTGGAAATGCATACGCGCGAGCGCATCGTGGAAGTGCGCGAAAACGGCATGGTGACGGCGGACGGCAAGTTCATCCCGGCCAGCATGATGGTCTGGTCTGCGGGCATCAAGGCGCCGGATTTCCTCAAGGACATCGCCGGCCTGGAAACCAACCGCATCAACCAGCTGGTGGTGCGCCCCACCCTGCAGACCACGCGCGACGACGACATCTTCGCTTTCGGCGATTGCGCCGCCTGCCCCATGCCCGGCGGCGGCTTCGTGCCGCCGCGCGCCCAGGCCGCGCACCAGCAGGCGTCGATGCTGGTGAAATCGGTGTGCCGGCGACTGCGCGGCAAACCGCTGCCGGAATATGTCTATCGCGACTACGGTTCGCTGGTGGCCTTGGGGCGCTATACCACCGTGGGCAACCTCATGGGCAGCCTCACCGGCGGCAGCATCATGATCGAGGGCGCGATCGCCCGTCTCGTCTACTGGTCTTTGCACAAGATGCACCAGGTTGCTCTCCACGGCTGGTTCAAGACCGCGCTTACGACCTACGCCCACTTCATCAGCACGCCGACGCGGGCGCGCATCAAGCTGCATTGAGTCCCCAAAGGCAAGAACAGGGAGGTTAAGGGAGGGGTGGGAGCAAAACTTTTACTCCCGTGCCTCCCTTAACCTCCCTGTCAATTAGTTATTTTCGTGCTTCCCACAATCAACTACTCGTTCCACAGCCAGGCGGCGCCCCTGACGCCGCTGGAATCGCCGAATTTCGGCGGCACCAGCCGCGTGTCGATGCGGTCGGAATACACGTAGCGCGGCCACAGCTTGGGCACGGTTTCGTACAGGCGGGCGATGTTGGAAAGGCCGCCGCCCAGCACGATCACATCGGGGTCGAGGATGTTGATGACGCTGGCCAGCGCGCGCGCTAGCCGCTCCTCGTAGCGTGCCAGCGTTTTGCTGCAGGGGCCGTAACCGGCGTTGGCCAGTTGCGCGATCTCGTGCGCGGGCAGATCCTCGCCGCCGTAGCGCACGTGGTCGGCCGCCAGTGCAGGGCCGGAAAGATAGGCCTCGATGCAGCCTTTCTTGCCGCAATGGCACTGCGGGCCGTTGCACTCGCGCTCAGAGGGCCAGGGGTGCACGATGCGTTCGCCGGTGGCAGGGTGGGTGCCGGTTTCCTCGCGGTCCGTCTGCGCATGGCCGAACTGGAACCAGGGCAGGGGATTGTGGCCCCATTCCCCGGCGATGGAGTTGACGCCTTCGAGCACCTGGCCGCGCACCACGATGCCGCCGCCCACTCCGGTGCCGAGGATCGCGCCGAACACCACGCCAGCCCCCGCCGCCGCGCCGTCGGTGGCTTCCGACAGGGCGAAGCAGTTGGCGTCGTTGCTCATGCGGATTTCGCGCCCCAGTGCGGCTTCCATGTCCTGTTTGAAAGGCTTGCCGATGAGGCTGGTGGAGTTGCAGTTCTTCATGAGCCCCGTGGCGCGCGACAGCGCGCCCGGCGTGCCGATGCCGACCGTGCCCTTCTGCCCCAGCTCGGCCTCGGCCTGCCGGATCAGCCCTGCCGTGGCTTGGACCGTGCCGGGATAGTCGTTTTGCGGCGTGGGAATACGCCGGCGCAAAAGCTCGCGGCCATCGCCGCCCAGCGCGATGAGTTCGATCTTGGTGCCGCCCAGATCCACGCCCAGGCGCAGGGCCGAAGTGCTAGAATTCGCCATTGATTTTTATCGCGGCAGCAGGCAGGGAAGAAAGCATGGCTGGACACAGTAAATGGGCCAACATCCAGCACCGCAAGGGTCGCCAGGACGCCAAGCGGGGCAAGATTTTCACCAAGCTTATCAAGGAAATCACCGTCGCGGCGAAAATGGGCGGCGGCGACCCCGCCATGAACCCGCGCCTGCGCCTGGCCATCGACAAGGCCAAGGCCGAGTCCATGCCCAAGGACAACATCGACAACGCCATCAAGCGCGGCACCGGGCAGCTCGAGGGCGTAAGCTACGAGGAAGTGCGCTACGAGGGCTACGGCATCGGCGGCGCCGCGGTGATGGTGGACTGCCTCACCGACAACAAGACCCGCACCGTGGCCGACGTGCGCCATGCCCTCTCCAAGCACGGCGGCAACATGGGCACCGACGGCTGCGTGGCCTTCCAGTTCAAGCATTGCGGACAGATCGTGCTGGAACCGGGCGCTTCCGAGGATGCGGTCATGGAAGCGGCGCTGGAAGCCGGCGCCGAAGACGTCATCACGAACGACGACGGTTCCATCGAAGTCATCACCCCGCCTGATCCCAAGGCCTTCGAAACCGTGAAGGAAGCCCTGGAAAAGGCCGGCTTCAAGCCGGCGCTGGCCGAGATCACCATGAAGCCGGAGAACGAGATCGAACTCGCCGACGAAGACGCGGCGAAGATGCAGAAAATCCTCGATGCGCTGGAGTCGCTCGACGACGTGCAGGAGGTTTACACCAACGCGGTGTTGCCGGACTGAATCGGCTCTGCTAAAGTGGTCATAATTAAATGACCATATTGGGAGCATCATGGAATTGTCCGCGACTGAATTCAAGGCCAAGTGCCTGGCCTATCTGGATCAGGTTCAGCAGACCCACGCCGAGATCGTACTGACCAAACACGGCCGTCCGGTCGCAAAGCTGGTGCCGGTGGAGGAGGCCGAGGCGAAGGTGTTTGGCCGTCTGGCGGGCACGGTGCACGTGCTGGGCGATATCGTGAACCCCCTGGATGAGGCCTGGGAAGCGGATGCTTGAAACCGGCCCTGAAACCGGGCTGCTGCTGGATACGCATGCCTGGCTATGGCTGGAGTCCGACCCCGCGCAGATCGGCAAATCTTCCGCCAATCGAGTCGCCAAGGCCGCGCAAGTCGGCAATCTCTGGGTATCGGTTCTGTCGGTATGGGAAATCGGCATGCTGCTGGCCAAGGAACGCATTCGCCTGTCCATGCCGCTCGACGAATGGGTGCGGCAGGCCGCTGCCACGCCGGGGATGCGCATGCTCGGCCTCAGTCCGGAAATCGCGCTGGAATCGACCCGCCTGCCCGACAGCCCGCACGGCGATCCGATCGATTGCATGTTGATGGCCAGCGCGCGCATGCATAACCTCACGCTGCTTACACAGGACGCCAAGATCCTGGCCTATGCCGGGTTGGGGCATTTGAAGGCGCTGGCCCCGTGAACCCTGTGCGCATCCTCGGCATCGATCCCGGCCTCAGGCTCACCGGCTTCGGCCTCATCGAAAAGTCGGGGCAGAAGTTGTCCTACGTCACCAGCGGGGTCATCCGGAGTGGCGAGGGCGGGCTGCCCGAGCGCCTGGGCGTACTGTTTTCCGGCCTCACCGAACTCATCGAGGCCCATCGCCCCGACGTGTGCGCGGTGGAAATCGTTTTCGTCAATGTCAATCCGCAATCCACGCTGCTCTTGGGCCAGGCGCGCGGCGCGGCGATTTCCGCCGCGGTCAATCAGAAACTGACGGTATGCGAATACACGGCGCTGCAGATCAAGCAGGCCGTGGCCGGCCACGGCAGGGCGGCCAAGGCGCAGGTGCAGGAAATGGTCAAACGTCTTTTGAACCTGCCGGCCGTGCCGCAGGCCGATGCGGCCGATGCCCTCGCCTGCGCCATCTGCCACGCGCACGGGGGCGCATTGGGCGGGCTTTCGACTTCAGGCTACCGCGTGCGCGGCGGCAGGCTGGTGTGAGCGCGCCTTCCGCCTTGCCGCTGGAGCCGAGCCCCGAACGGCTGCGCAACCCGGCCCTGCGCTATGTGCTGGCCACGCGCCCGGCTTTCCTTTCCATCACCCTGGCCGGCTGCCTCCTGGGCTTCGCCACGGCTTTCCATGACGGCGTGCCGTTCAGGGCGGGCGCGGCTGAGGTGAGCCTCCTGCTCGCCTTGCTGGCCCATGCCGGCATCAACGTGCTGAACGATTATTTCGATCATCTCAACGGCACCGATGCCGCCAATGTCGGGCGCATCTATCCCTACACCGGCGGCTCGCGCTTCATCCAGAACGGCGTGCTTTCGCCGGGACGAACCCTGGCTTTCGGCCTGCTGCTGTTCGCCTTCGTGATCGCGGGCGGGCTGTGGCTGGTCGCGCAAAGCGGTGCGGGGCTGTTCTGGATCGGGCTTGCCGGGCTCATCACCGGCTGGGCCTATTCCGCCCCGCCGTTGAAGCTCAACGCGCGCGGCCTGGGCGAACCGTGCGTGGTCGCCGGCTTCCTGCTGATCCCGGCGGGCGCGGACTATGTGCAGCGCGCAAGCTTCGCCCCTCTGCCCTGGCTTGCCAGCCTGCCCTTTGCGCTGCTCGCCGCCAACATCCTGTTCATCAACCAGTTTCCCGACCGCGAGGCGGATGCGCTGGCCGGCAAGCGCCACTGGGTGGTGCGGCTGGAACCCGAGCAGGCGGCAGGAGTGTACGCGCTGATCGCGCTGGCCGCGGCCGGCGCACTCGTTGCCGCTGTCGCAGCAGACGCATTGCCCGTCTGGGCGCTCTCTAGCCTCGCCGCCATGCTGCCGTCGGTTGGGGCCGCGCGGCAGTTGATGCAGAATTGCCGACAGCCGCGGTTGCTCGCACCCGCCATCCGGCTGACGCTGCTCGCGGCGCATTTGCATGCCATCATGCTGGCCTTGATACTGATGACGGAAAGCGGGAAATGATAGGAAGACTCACCGGCATCCTGGTCGAGAAGCGCCCGCCGCAGATCGTGGTGGACGTGGGTGGCGTGGGTTACGAAGTCGATGTGTCCATGGCTACCTTCTACAATCTGCCGGCGGTGGGCGAGAGGGTGTCGCTCTACACCCACCTTGCCATCCGCGAGGACGCGCATCTGTTGTTCGGCTTCGGGGCCGAGACCGAGCGCCGGGCTTTTCGCGAACTCATCAAGGTCTCCGGCATCGGCGCCAAGACCGCGCTGTCTGTGCTGTCCGGCCTGTCCGTGGAAGACCTTGCTTCCGCCGTGGCGGCGCAGGAGACCGGGCGCCTGGTGAAGACGCCGGGCATCGGCAAAAAGACCGCCGAGCGGCTGCTGCTGGAACTGAAGGGCAAGCTCGATTTCGCAACAGTCAGCCTGCCTGCCGCGGGTGCCTTCGACAGCCGCCACGACGTGCGCCAGGCCCTCTTGGCCCTGGGCTACAACGACAAGGAAGCCGAGCACGTCCTCAGGCAGGTGCCGGCCGATCTTACGGTGTCGGAGGCGATCCGCCAGGCGCTGAAATTGCTGTCCAAGGGTTAAGATACGGGCATGATCGAAACCGACCGCCTCATCGCTCCGGATACATCCAGCCCGCAGGAAGAGCAGTTCGAGCGCGCCCTGCGCCCGCGCGAGCTTGCCGAATACATCGGCCAGGAAAAGGCGCGCGGCCAGCTGTCCATCTTCATCGAGGCGGCGAGAAAGCGCGCCGAGGCGCTCGACCACGTGCTGCTGTTCGGCCCGCCGGGGCTGGGCAAGACCACGCTCGCGCACATCATCGCGCGTGAAATGGGCGTGAATCTGCGGCAGACTTCCGGCCCCGTGCTGGAGCGCGCCGGCGACCTCGCCGCGCTGCTCACCAACCTCGAACCGCACGACGTGCTGTTCATCGACGAAATCCATCGCCTGTCCCCCGTGGTCGAGGAAGTGCTGTATCCGGCGCTGGAGGATTTCCAGATCGACATCATGATCGGCGAAGGCCCGGCCGCGCGCTCGGTCAAGCTTGACCTGCCGCCTTTCACCCTGGTCGGCGCCACCACGCGCGCCGGCATGCTCACCAATCCGCTGCGCGACCGCTTCGGCATCGTCGCGCGCCTGGAGTTCTACTCGCCCTCGGAACTGGCGCAGATCGTGGTGCGTTCGGCCGCCCTGCTCAACATGCGCTTGGAGGCGGAAGGCGCCCTGGAAATCGCCAGGCGCTCGCGCGGCACGCCCAGGATTGCGAACAGGCTCTTGCGCCGGGTGCGTGATTTCGCCGAGGTGCGCGCCGACGGTGTGGCGACGCGCGAAGTCGCCGATGCCGCGCTGTCCATGCTGGACGTAGACCATGCCGGCTTCGACATGATGGACCGCAAGCTGCTGCTCGCCGTGATCGAGAAGTTCTCCGGCGGACCCGTGGGCCTGGACAATCTGGCCGCGGCCATCGGCGAGGAGCGCGACACCATCGAGGACGTGCTCGAACCCTATCTCATCCAGCAGGGATTCCTGCAGCGCACGCCGCGCGGACGCATCGCCACGCCGCATGCCTACCGGCATCTGGGCTTTGCCGCCCCGGCTGCCGCGCCGGACCTGTTCGGGAAGCAATGACCGCATCCGGCCCTGCAAAAATGACGGAAAGCGCAGCGGGCGGGCACGAGTGCGCGAAGCCTTGCAGCGAACGCCGAGACGGTACATCGAGGTACGGCGAGGCGTGAGCGGAGAGGCGACAGGGCAATCGTGCCGCGCAGGGGTTTTTTGCTGGCCGGTCAGGGTCTACTGGGAAGACACCGATGCCTACGGCGTGGTGTATTACGCCAACTATCTCAAATTCCTGGAGCGCGCGCGTTCCGAATGGCTGCGCAGCCACGGCTTCGAACAGCCCGAACTCATCGCGCGGCATCGCGGCGTATTCGTGGTGCGGCGCGTGGAGGCCGACTATCTTTTGCCGGCGCGCTTTAACGACAGTATCGTCGTCGAGGCGGAACTCGCCGAACGAAATCGCGTCAGCCTGGTCATGGACCAGCGTGTGCTGCGCGGCGAGGAGGTGTTGATGAATGCGCGCGTCACCCTGGTGTGGGTGCAGGAAAAAAGCTTCAAACCCGCTAGAATCCCGGCAGAAGTTCTTGAATCGTTGAGCACCCGATAGGGAATCGAAACCTTGGAAATTACACAGAACCTCTCCCTGCTGCACCTCATCCTGCAGGCCAGCATTCCCGTCAAGATCGTGATGGGGCTGTTGCTGCTGGCCTCGTTCATGTCGTGGTGGTACATCTTTCTCAAGCTGTTCGCGCTGAAACGTGCGGCAAAGAGCATCGACGACTTCGAGCGCGAATTCTGGGCCGGCGCCGACCTCAACCGCCTGTTCGAGCGCGTCGGCCGCGACCGCACAGGCGCGGGCGAAATGGCGCGCGTGTTCGAAGCGGGTTTTCGCGAATTCCTCAAGCTCAGGCAGCAGGCCGGCACCTCGGTCAACGTCATCATGGACGGCACACGCCGCGCCATGCGCGCCTCCTTCCAGCGCGAAATGGACGGCCTCGAGTCGCATCTTTCCTTTCTGGCCACGGTCGGTTCGGTGTCGCCCTATGTCGGCCTGTTCGGCACGGTGTGGGGCATCATGCTGGCCTTCCAGAACCTGGCTTCGGTCGCCCAGGCCACGCTGGCGCAGGTCGCACCCGGTATCGCAGAGGCCTTGATCGCCACGGCCATGGGCCTGTTCGCGGCGATCCCCGCCGTGGTCGCCTACAACCGCTACACCCACGACGTCGACCGCATGAGCATCCGCCTGGAAAGCTTCATGGAAGAATTCTCCAACGTCCTGCAGCGCCAGGCCGCCAGAATCCCCGCCTGAACATGGCGCGCGCACGCAGACAACTCGCCCAGATCAACGTCGTGCCGTTGATCGACGTGATGCTGGTGCTGCTGGTGGTGTTCATGATCACCGCGCCCTTCATCAACCCCGGCCTGGTCGAGCTGCCGAGCGTGGGCAAGACAGCCGCGCCGCCGGGTCTGCCGCTGGAAGTGATGATCAAGGCCAATGGCGACATCATTCTGCGCGACCGTACCGGCGGGAGCGAGTTGCCCATCGCGAAAAGCGAACTGGGAAACGAGGTGCGCCGCATCCTGAAGGCGCGCCCCGGACAGCCGGTGGTGATCTCCGCCGACAGGAGCGTGCGCTATGAGGAAGTCATGCACGCCATGTCGGTGTTGCAGGCGGCGCAGGTGACCAGGATAGGCCTGCTCGCCAAGCCGGCGGGATGAGCTACGCCCTCTCGCGCGACGACCTCGCCGCAGGCGTGCTGGCTGCGGCGGTGCACGGCTTCTTTGTCCTGCTGCTGGTGTTTGGCGTGTCCTGGCAGATACATGATCCGCAGCCGATCATGGCCGACCTCTGGCAGTCCCTGCCCGAACCCCGGCGCGCCGTGCCGGTCGAGCCGCGCAGGCCGCTGCCCGCGCCGGAACCGGCGCCGGCGCCTGGCGACAGGAAGGCCGAAATCGCGCTGGAGAAAAAGAAACAGGAAGAACTCAAAAAAAAGCAGGAAGCGGAAGC
>JBFMCR010000039.1:0-6521 GCA_040754425.1 Pseudomonadota bacterium
TAAAACGAACGAGGCGGCCGCCCGGGCGGCGCTGGAGCAGGCCAAGGGCGCGCTGGCCAAACTGCCGATCCTGGGGCCGGCGCTGTGGCTCTATGCCCGCGATCCCATCAAGAAGTACCTGTTCATGGGGGATATCGACTGGGCGCTGCTGCCGCCCATCGTGCTCGACCAGTGCCGGCTCTACACCAAGGACGGCCTGCCTTACGCCTTCGTCACCTGGGCGCTGGTGAACGACCCGGTCGACGCGCGCCTGCGCTCGGCGCAGCCGAAGATCGCGCCCCACGAATGGCAAAGCGGCGAGCAGGTCTGGATCATCGATGCGGTGGCCCCTTTCGGGCAACTCGAAGAGACCCTCAAGGAGCTGCGCGAGACGATGTTCCCCGGCCGCAAGGTCTGCGCCCTGCTGCCCGACCCCACGAAGGCGGGCGCCGTGCTGGTGCGGGAGTGGCCGGCGACCGCCGCACCGGCCAAACACTGACGGCGGGTGGTGGGCATGAAGGCGACCGGAGCGCTGTCGCGCGAGGCCCTCGACTTCGCGCCGGGGCTGCTCGCCATCCAGGAGAGTCCGCCACCGCGACTGCCCCGCGCGGTGCTCTACAGCGTCGCCGTGCTGTTCGGCATCCTGCTCGTCTGGGCGATCTTCGGGCAACTGGACGTGGTCGCGGCGGCCGAGGGACGGCTCGTGCCGCAGACCTACGTCAAGATCGTGCAGCCGGCCGAAGGCGGCATCGTGCGGGACATCCTGGTTCGGGAGGGTCAATCCGTCGAAGCCGGCCAGGTGCTGATGCGCATGGATGCCGCGCTGACCGAGGCGGATGCGCGCGCGCTGCGCAACGACTTCGAGCTGAAGCGGTTGCAGTTGCGCCGGATCGAGGCGGAGCTGGCGGCAGCGCCCATGGCGCGTGAGCCCGGCGATTCGCCGGATCTGTTCGCCCAGGTGGTTGCACAGCATGCCGCCCACCGCCAGGCCTATCTGGACGCCTTGGCCGAGGAACAGGCCGTGCTCGAAAAGACACGCCATGACCTGCGGGCCGCCGAGGAGGTCCTGCGCAAACTCGAAGAGACCGTGCCCATGTACCGCAAGAGTGCCGGTGCTTTCGAGAAGCTGGGCAAGGAGGGCTTTTACGGCACGATCGCCGTGGAGGAGAAACGCCGCGAGCTGATCGAGAAGGAGCAGGAGCTGCGCGCGCAGCAGGCGACCGTGGCAAGCCTCAGGTCGACCATCGACGCGAGCGAAAAGAAGCTCGCCCAGATCTCGTCGAGCTACCGCAGCGCCTTGCAGGACGAGCGGGTCGAGACCGAGTCACAGTTCAACCGGCTGCGCGAGGAGTTGCAGAAGATCGAGCACAAGTCCGGTCTGCTGGCACTGCGCGCGCCCCAACGCGGTATCGTGAAAGACCTCGCGACCCACACGGCCGGCACCGTGGTCTCTCCGGGCACGGTGCTCATGACCCTGGTGCCGCACGACGAGCCCCTGCAGGCGGAGGTCTACGTCCGCAACGAGGACGTGGGCTTCGTGCACGAGGGGCAGCGGGTCAAGGTCAAGCTCGCCGCCTACCCGTTCCAGAAATACGGCATGCTCGATGGCGAAATCGCCCATGTCGGCGCGGATGCGGCTGACTTGGGTACAACCCAGGCCCAAAGTGTTGCGCAGTCCCCGGAGGGCGGCAATGCATTGCGCTACAAGGCCCTGGTGCGACTGGAGATCCAGCACCTCGATACCGACGGGCGGCGCCTTGGCCTCACGCCCGGCATGCAGGTGGTGGCGGACATCCACCTGGGACAACGCACCGTGATGGAATACCTGCTCTCGCCGGTGCAAAAGGCCTGGTTCGAGGCGGGCCGGGAGCGGTAAGTCACGATGGAGAAAACCGAAGTGGCTTACCAAGTTGCGCCGAGCCGCATCCTGCGCTTCTGGCACAAGGTCGAATTCTTCCTTCCATTCGATTTGCAGCAGGTACTGGATAGCAAGGATGCCGAGTGGAGCGTGCGCCGTTTTTCCGCGTCACAGTTGCGAAACGGCGGCGCGGACTCCCTATGGCGTCCGCGCCTGCCCGCAGGACGCAGGATCACCGGCTTCGAGGTCTACCTCGGTGTATTCGACAAGTCCGAGCTCGGTGAGGTAACGCTGCGCGTCGTGCACGAAGCACTGACGCCGGACGAGGAATACGAACAGGAGGAACGCGGTGAACTGGAGGGACCGACCTGCTTCGCACGCCTCAAGGTAAATGCCGATGGCGAACCGATGCTGGAAGAGGTGTCCGTGTCCACCGTGCCCTGGGCCCTGGGGCGCATTCAGCGGCATGGGCTGCATGGGCTGGATTTTGACGCCTTCCTTGCGGGCGTGGAGACACTCAAGGGCGATCTTGGCAACTTCGGCGCCCAACGGGTTCCAACGAATACGTCGGACGAGGATGGCACGGTTGCCGGGTCAGCCGATACCCCGCCGCTGACGGGATCGGATTTGGCTGCGCTGCTGGAGGTCTTTTACAACTGGGCGGGCCACCGGCCCGAACAACAAGATCACGGCGCCCCGGTGATCGTGATCCGGACGCTGAGCGTCGAGGACCGCGCCGGGAAGGAGGCGGCATCTTCCGCGCAGGCTCAAAAAAGCGGGACATCACCGGCGCAATCCGCGATCGTCGACGAGGAGACCGATGCGCTGGAAGAGGACGAAGCGGAATCGGCGGCGGACGCGGAACCCGAGATCGACATCCTCAACAGCTTCTATGCCAAGGACATCGCTCGCGCGATCGCCTCCCTGGAGCGAGGTGAAGCGTGTCCGGCGCTCGAGCGCTATCTCACCCCTGTGCAGACCGCCTCGAAGCTCGACCTCTACCGGGTCGAAGGCCGAAAACATATTCTCGCCGCGCTCGCCCCGGATCGGCTCAACACAGGCCACTGGCCGGAGGAGCCGCAGCACGCCATGAGCCTGATGCAGCAGTTTGCCCTCAACAGCCTCTTCGACGAGCTTGGCGAGGAGGGTCTGTTTTCGGTCAATGGGCCGCCGGGCACCGGCAAGACTACGCTGTTGCGCGATGTCTTCGCCGAGAACATCACCCGGCGTGCGCGCGTGCTGGCCGGTCTCGAAGCGGCTGGGGATGCCTTTGAACGTGATGCGGTCACCGTCGATTTCAACGGAGAACAACCCTGCCGGATTGCGCCGCTGCGGAGTGATCTGACCGGCTACGAGATGGTCGTTGCCTCATCCAACAACGCCGCCGTCGAGAACATCTCACGCGACCTGCCCAAGACCCGCGCGCTCGGCAAGAGCGCCTGGCGTGATGAGCAGGGAAAGGCCCGCATCGGTTACCTGAAACAGGTTGCCTGCAACGTCGCGGCCAAGACGGGCAAAGGCGAGTATGCGGACCTGGATGTGGATAATGAGCCGTGGGGCCTGATCGCGTGCGCCCTGGGCAAGCAAGCCAATCGCAGGGCCTTTGCCGAGCGGCTGCGCTTCGATGGCCAGGGATCTGAACAACCGCCCAAGGGCTTCAATCCCGAACGGCATCAATCCCTCTGGAGCTGGCGCAAGCGCTATCAGGGGCCCAGTTTCACCGAGGCCAGGGAGGCCTTCCGCAAAGCCGACCAGGCGGTAGCGCAACGTCAGGCCAGGCTTTCGCGCTATGCCCAGCTGTGCACTGAACTGCAAGGCATGACCCTTGAGCGCTTTACCGCGGAGGCTACGCAAACGGAACGACGGACAAGAGAGGCATCGGATGCCGCGCAGACGGCCGTGGACGGGCTGGGTGCTGAGCTTTCCCTGTGCGACCGCCAGCTCGCGGTGCTGCGCGAGGAGGCGTGCCTGATCGAGCAGGAGCGGCCTTGGCGGTGGCTACGCTGGCTCCAGCGGGCGCGTGATCAAAAGTATCGGGCTGAACTGGCGCACAACCGTCAACAGCAACGCCAATGGCTGACTCGCAGACGCGAGGCCGACGTGCGGCGCGAAGAGATCCAACGGCAACTCCAACATGCCAAGGCCGCCCACACCCGCGCGCAGCGGGAGTTGGCTGCGAGGCAACACGAATGGCAAGCACTTCAGACGGAGTGGCGATCGTTGTCCGCCACCTTTGTCCAGGCGCGCGGTCCGGACTCGGCGGACGCGCTGGAGGAGACGCGCTGGCAGATCGACGGTCTCTGGCGTGATGACGAGCTCAACCGTCTGCGCTCCGAGCTGTTGGTCGCCGCGCTCGGGCTGCACGAGGCGTGGCTGGCCGAAGTGCTGCAGAAAGGGGGGCGTTTCGGCAGCAACCTGATCGCGATCGGTCACCTGTTGTCAGGAAAAAGACTGCTGCAGACGGAGCATGCCCTGGCGATTTGGCAGAGCCTGTTTCTCATCGTCCCGGTCGTCTCTACTACCTTCGCTTCGTTTGCCAACCAATTCCGTGGTATCGGCCCGAACGCGCTCGGCTGGCTTTTCATCGACGAGGCGGGCCAGGCGGTGCCGCAGGCGGCCGTGGGGGCATTGTGGCGGGCGAGGCGCGCCGTGGTGGTCGGCGATCCCTTGCAGATCGAGCCGGTGTTCACCGTGCCGATCAAGCTCATCGAGGCGCTGGCTCAATCCTCCGGACTGCCATCGGATGCCAAGGTTGAACCCCATCGCACCTCGGTTCAGGTGCTTGCCGATGCGGGGAACCCCCTGGGGACCTGTGTCGGTAGCGGCGAGGATGTGCGCTGGATCGGGAGCCCGTTACGGGTGCATCGCCGTTGCGTGGACCCGATGTTCAGCATCGCGAACGCCATTGCCTATGAAGGCAAGATGATCTTCTTCGCGCCCGACGACCCCGCGAAACGATTGCCTCCGCCCGACAGCCTGAATACCGGTGAAAGCAGCTGGGTGCATGTGCCTGGAAAAACCCAGCATAAGCAGGTGGTGATGCAACAGATCGAACTGGTACACAAGGCCTTGGTCAGCCTGTACCGGCGCACGGGCGAGCTGCCACCGGTCTATGTGATTTCGCCGTTCAGAAGGATCAAGGACGAGCTGATCCGCCGTATCGTCAATCTGGAAAACTGGGAAGTTGGCGCAATGCCAAGGAGAGGTGATCTGCGCAAATGGTGCAGGGAACACATCGGTACGGTGCATACCTTCCAAGGCAAGGAGGAGAGTATCGTCTGGATGGTGCTTGGATGTGATGAGCGTACCCGTGGCGCGGCCGGTTGGGCGGCCGGGAAACCCAATCTGCTCAACGTGGCGCTGACCCGCGCCAAGCACCGCTTCTTCACGATTGGGGATGCCAATCTATGGGGCGAACTACCCCATTTCATGGCGGCGCATTCCAAGGTGCTGCCACGCATCGAGCCCGAGGTATTCCTGACGCGCCTGGAGAAGTCCATGCGTGGGGACGAAGCGGATGTGGTTGACGTAGCCACCTTGACGGAAGCGTAAGCTGCGGCACGGAGAACCATTAGGGCTGGGGATTTTTAGGTGGTCAGCAACGCCACTTCCATCTCGCGTCGCGCCACGAGCCCCGGCAGCACCTTTCCGCCGCCGTACACCCACCGCCGTAGCTCTTTGGCCGCGTTCGACCAGTCCCGCTGGTTGACCCGGCGCCGTAGAGTCGAGGTCTGCAGCCGCCCTGCGCCGAGGTTGAACGTGAAGTCCACGATGGCCGCGAGCCGTTCCTCGGACTCCGTCGCCAGTACCGGACAGTAGCGCAGTGTGGCGTCGAGCGCGGATCGCAGGTCCTGCGTCAGATAGGCCTCGCCCTCGTCCCGGGTGATGGGCGGATGGTCGGGCTTGCAAAGGTGTCCATAGCCGATCGTCCAGTACCCTGCTGGGCAGATATAGGGGTGGGCGCGGCGCTGCGGATCGTGCTTGGGAACACGATGGAAGCCCTCGTAGGGCTTGGCCAGGAGAAAACCGGCCGGATCACGGTCTGCCAGGCGGTGTGCTTGGCGGTGTTGAAGGCTTCGAGCAGGCCGCGTAGCTCGCGGATGTCGTGGGCGGCGTCCTCACCGTCGAGGCCGACGTCGGCCAGGGCGCGCCTCGCGCCACGCTCGGCGGCGCGTGCGAGCAGCTCTTCGAACTCATCGCGCGGCATGACGACCATGCCGTCTTGCAGGGTGGGTGGGCTCATCGTTGGTCTCCGAAAACGAAGAACCCGCCGGGCGGCGGGTTCGGTGGATGAAGGAAAGGGAAACGATCAGACGGCGATGCCCGGGCTCCAGCCGGTCGCTTTGTAGAAGACGGAGAGCACGCCCTCGTCCTCGACGAAGCAGGTCCAGCCGATCTTGGGGACGTGGTACTCCCAGACACCCGCAATGCGCACCGCGATCTGGTCGGTGCGACCCGCCTCAATCTTGCTTCGCGGTGAAGAGGGCGAGCCGCTTGTTGATCTCGGCATGCGGCAGCCGTGTCCGCGGGTCGTCCAGCATGCCGCGCAGCGCCTTCGCGAGCGTGGGCTTGCGCACGATGCGGTGCTCGGCAAACCGGTCGATGACCCACAAGACGCCGTGCACCTCGAGGTGCTCTTCGTCGGCGAGGGCACGCATGCGCTTGTCACCCGTCAGCAACGGCC
>JBFMCR010000040.1:0-76563 GCA_040754425.1 Pseudomonadota bacterium
CCGGGCGCGGGGTTTCCGTAATCGGGAGCGCTTTCGCAATGCGATCTACTTCCATCTCGGCGGCCTTGACCTATACCCCGCTCAGGTGGGAAATCGATGATTCAACCCACTCGAATGAGTGATGACCCGAGCAATTGAAAACCGTGAAATACGCTTATCCCGGCTTTGCGTACGATGCGCGAATTTTGGTTCATGATTGTACGGAGGATGATCCGTACAACAAGGAAACATTGATCGCACATTACAATTTTCACAATGAAATGGTGCAGGATTATTTCCGAAACAGGCCGCAAGACTTGCTGGTTCTCAATGTCGCCGAGACGGATGCATATGAAAAACTCTGCGCGTTCTTGGGCAAGCCGAGTAATGGGAAAACGTTTCCTTGGAAAAACAAGACCTAAGAAGCTTGTCGTTTTGTGGCCTTCCAGCGCTGGCTTTTGTTTAAAAAAAGGGCTCTTTTGAAAAATGAGTGGGTGCCAATGTCATCAAGAACACCCTTCCGCCTTGCCGGGTGGACTGCGGTCCCCACCCCTAGCCCCGCCCCAGGGCGGGGAAGTCCTCGCCGCCGGACGGGCTCGGGAGCAGGCGCCGCAAGACTTTGCCTGCCCCAAGCCCTTGAGCGTGGTGGTGCGTCTGTCCGCGTCAAGGGTTCCCTTCGCCGGGCTCCGCCCGCCCTTGACCCGGCCAGACCCACCCTGCCCGGAGCCCAGTTCACCCACTCGAAATTCAAAAGAGGCAAAAAAAGCAACCCCTTGATTCAAGAGGTTGCTTGGAGTGGGGGAAATCAAGCTTGAAAATGAAGATAGCGCGCACACTGGGAGAATGCGCCACTGAAGGGCTCCGCATTCTGAATTCGCATTTTCAGCAGTACCCCACTGAGCCATTTTCTCCGGCGCCTTTCCTGCCCGTGGTCGATGGGCTTGCCGGCCGTTTCGAGGGCCTTCTACAGACGCACAATCCTGATCTGTTCTATTCCGGCCTGTCCGTGTTGCATGCGACCGAGGATGAACGCCTCATCCATGACCTGCTCGGTGGCGCAGATGCAACGGAACGGCTGGAGCGGTCGCTCGGCTTTATCGAAGATGCGCTTTACCGGGAAAGCGAGTTCGAACGGCAGCTGGTCCGGGCTGTTCACCGGCGCAGCCTGCTCGGCGATGAACGGCTCAGGGAGGCGTTTGCATCAAGATTCGATGTGCAGCCGATCGGCATGATGGACATGCCGACGGATCGTTCGGTTTATTTCACCAAGGTCAACCATGGCTATTGGGAATACATGCGAACCGCCTACGATGAACTGTGCGCCGAACGAAACAATGCCGCACTCAATGTAAAAAATGTTGGATTCAAGCAGCGGCGCCTGCGGACCAGCGGAGTCACGCAATTCTGGGGCAGGCAAATCCGGCGTCACTACCTGCAAGATCAGGCCAATGATCCCAACAAGCGGGTGGTTTTTTCCATTAGCCTGGTTGCGGGTACGGAGCCGCCGTCGCGCTCGATCGGCAGGAAGCTGACCCCCGTTACCCGTGGGGCGGCGGTCGGCCTGGTTTCCATGTTCGAGGCTGCCTTGCCGGAACTGAACCGTTGCCAGGTCGGCGATGGGGGGCGTCGCGTGCACTTGTCTTCGACCAGGCGCTCGACTCGTTTTTCGGGAAATATGTCGCCGATTCGGAGGCCTGTCTGTTTGTGGTTTCGCCGCACCTGAAGCAGGTTGATTTCCTCGATTACAAAGGCAGCGTGTACAAGTTTCTGGTGCCGCCGACCAAGATCAACGAAACCTGGAAGGCAGTCGCGGCAACCCTGCTCGGATACCTGGTCCGTTTGGGCGAACGGCACAAGACCATAACGGTTCTGGGGCAGGGCGCCACCATCTTTTCGCTGATGACGCTGCTGTTTTCGGATGTGGATGCCATGCCGCAGGTACGCCTGCGCTTTTTCGATCTTGGGCGCGTGCTGGATATAGCCACCCCGGAGTTTCTGAAGGAGCAGGCATGGGCGCAGCACGGCCTGGACAAATACATCGCCGAAGGGAAGAAGATATTCCGCATGGCCAAGGCGGATGATTTTTCCCTGGCATCGCCCTTGTGACCATGGCAGATACAGGAAGGACTTCAGGCTTACCCGATATGGACAAGGAGCGCTTCAATCTGGCCCGGCCGGGTTCTCTGGCCGACCTGGGCATCAGCGCCGCTGACGGCGGAAGCCGGGCAGTCGTAAGCGGCCTTGCCCGGCTCGGGCACACGGCCTCGGGCGACCTGTGCTTTTGCGACCGCGAGCCCGCCGCGGATGTGGAAGTCGCCGACGGCACGGTCATCCTGTGCACGGAAGCCTTGCAGGCATCGCTGCAAAAGCGTTTTGCGAAAGCCGTCTGCATCGCGCTGCCGGACCCGCGCGCCGCATTCATCGACCTTGGTCATCGCCTGCTGGCGGATGGCGTGGTGGAGGTGAGCGCTGCGGTTCCGCGGCCTTTCGGCATTCACCCCGGCGCGCATATTGGCGAGCACAGCGTCGTCCATCCCGAGGTTCGCATCGACGATGGCGCGAAGATCGGCGCGCAGTGCGTCATCCATCGCGGCACCTGGATCAGGGCCGGTGCCGTCATTCGCGACAACACCGTGGTCGGGGTGGAAGGCATCAATGCCTATCGCGGCCTGGACGGGCGCCAGCGCAATTTCCCCCATTTCGCCAGCGTCATCATCGGCGAGAACGTCGAGATCGGTGCCGGCGCCGTGGTGGTGCGCGGCATACTCAACAGCACGCGCATCGGCAGGGATTCGGTGATCGGCAACCTCAGCAACATCGGCCACGTGGTCGAAATCGGCGAAAAGGTGTGGATGTCGGTGGGCTGCCTGATCGGCGGCCACACCCGCATCGGCGCGGGGGCAACACTGGGCATGGGCGTGGCGGTCAGGGACAATGTCGAGATCGGCGAAAACGCGCAGGTGGGCATGGCCAGCGTGGTGGTTAAATCCGTCGCGCCGAACACATCTGTATTTGGCAACCCCGCGCGCGCAATGGGACCGATTCAGGCGGGTCCCGTGAGATAGAGATGGCCGAACAAATCATGAATTTTCAGTACAAGGGCTCGCGCGACTACATCCACGGCACGGACATATTCAATGAAACCCTTGCGTGGCTGTCCGGCCGGAAGGGTGAAGTCAGGGATATCGATTTCACATTTCATCGTGTCGCCGCAAAACAGTTGAAGCTGGTTCCCGGGCCTTTGCCCGAGGGGGTGGAACCGGTGGCGGCCTGTGCTTTCAAGTCGGCCGAGGGGCGGGAGAAGGCTTACCTCGTGGAAACCGAACAGGCAGTCGCCGGACGTTATCCTTACGATGAAGACGAAATCGTCGGTGCCATGGCATTCGATCTCGATGGCAGGAAAGCCACGCTGCGCGCGCAAACCGGCTACAGCGACATCGAGGTGTGGGTGGCGATGACCAAGGCGCTGCATTACAAGGTGTTCCCTCAGCTCGAGGGCAAGTGGCTGTTCGTGCGCGGCCGTTTTCCTGCCTACGAACGGCACACAGCGGCGCAGGAACGCGTGCTGGCCATCGCCGCTTCGTTCAACGACAAGCTGACCCGCAGCGAGGCCTGGCAGGATGGCGTCAAGGTCGGCGAAATCTTTTTCTCGATCGTGTGAGCCGAATATGCTGGGAATCGAATCCATTGCAGTCTACGTGCCCGAGCAGCGTGCCTCGAATCTGGAGCTGATGGCGCAGTTCGAGGTGGACGAGGCCTTTCTCGCGCAGAAGATCGGCGTGCTGCAGCGCGCGGTGAAGGGCGCGGAGGAGGACACCAGCGACATGGCGCTGAAGGCGCTGGAAGCGCTGCTCGCGCAAACCGGACTGGCGCGGGACGCGATCCAGGCGCTGGTGGTGGTGACGCAGAACCCGGACAGCAACCTGCCGCACGTTTCCGGGCTGGTGCATGGCCGCGCCGGGCTGTCGCCTGCCTGTGCCGCCTTCGATGTTTCGCTCGGCTGCTCCGGCTATGTTTACGGGCTGTCGATCTTGCAGGCCTTCATGCAGGCCAACGGCATGTCGAAAGGCGTGCTGATCACCTGCGACCCCTACAGCAAGGTGATCGACCCGGCCGACAAGAATACCGTGCTGCTGTTTGGCGATGCCGCCACGGCCACGCTGGTGGGTGAGGACCCCGTCATGGTGTGCGGACCTTTCGACTTCGGCACCCAGGGCGACCTGACCGGCGCCCTGGTCTGCCGCAGCGGCACCCTGAGCATGAACGGGCGCGAGGTGTTCAATTTCGCCGCTACCACCGTGCCTGGCCATATCGGGAAGCTGCTCGCCAAGGCAGGCATGAGCAAGGATGAAGTGGACGCCTATGTTTTTCACCAGGGCAGCCGCTACATCGTGGAAACCTTGACCCGGCGCATCGGCCTCGACCGTGCCAGGGTGCGCGTGGACATGGAAAATACCGGCAACACCGTCTCGTCCTCGATTCCGCTCCTGCTGCGGCGCGAACTGGCCGACCCGTCGGTGAAGACGGCGGTGCTGTGCGGCTTCGGGGTCGGATTGTCCTGGGCCGGTTGTGTATGTAAACGAGTGGAGAAATGAGATGGCGGAATTGAATAGCGTAATGGAAGCGATTGCCGAATCCGGCGTGATGGACGACATGTCCAAATTCGACCCGGACAAGACCTTCAAGGAAAACGGCATCGATTCGCTGGACGTGATGAGTTTGTTCCTGGCGGTGGAAGAGAAGTTCGGCATCAAGTTCAGCGAAGAGGAAGTGGGGCAGATCAACACTGCCGCCGAACTCGTGAAAGCGCTGAATGCACGCTGATATGTTGCTTATATCGGGTGTTTGAAAATAACGTGCCTCATCCTACCTACCTGACCTGCCGCGAATTCGGCGCCGCTTTCCTGACGCCGATGCTGACCCGCTATGTCCGCGCGCTGGCCGGGCAGCCCGGTCCATTTGTGCCCGTGTGCCTGGCGCGCGAGGGCTGGCTGCTGCAGCAGTTGCTGGAGCGCCTGCAGCGCGAGCGCCTGATCGAGCTTGAACATCCGCCGGTCTATCTGCAGGTTTCGCGCACCCTGCTGTTCCGCACCTTCCTGGGCGAGCGCGAGCTGTGGCCGCTGGCGCTGAAGGGCAAGTATGAGGGCAGCGCGGCGAATCTGCTGAGCGGCCGTTTCGGCTTCCAGCCCTACGAATACGAACAGGTCTTGCCTCAGAAGCTGCTGAAGCAGGAAGTGAAGCTGCCCGACGACCTGGACGAGCTGGCTGATGAGCTGGGCAGGTACTCGGCAGAGCTGATGCCGCTGGTGGAGCCGACTTACAGCGGGTTCAGGGCCTACCTCGACAGCCTTGGGCTTGCCGGTGGCGCGACGCCGATGCTGCTGGACGTGGGCTATGCCGGCACCATCCAGCAGTTGCTGACCCGGCTTTTGCAGCGCGATACCCGCGGCCTGTATTTCATCGCCAGCAACCCGGGGCTTACCGAGGTGGCGGGGCATGGCGCGCACATGCAGGGCGTGCTGAAGGAGGGCGTGTCCATGGGCGACGGCTACCACATGCTGGACCGCTCCCTGTTCATGGAGTGCCTGCTGACCGCCCCGCACGGCCAGGTGGTGGACATACGCCAGGAGCAGGACAAGGGGTTCCGTTTTTATTACGGCCGTAAGGCCGGGACCCAGCGGCATTTCCAGGACCTGGAAGCGGCGCACCATGGCGCCATCGACGGCGTGGTGCATGCGCTGCGCCACGACATCGATTACACGGTCGCCGAGATCGAGCAGTTGTACCAGGCATTCCTCGGTACGCGCAACGCGCTGCCGCCGGGAATCTGGCATCTGTTTTCCGCGGACGACGACATCTCGGGCAACGGCGTGGTCAACCCGCTCGACCTGTTCGGGATTTGAGGCTGCGGACAAGGATACGGATTCCCATGCTGAAAAGGCTGCACAGGCTGTACAAGAAGATCAGGCGGCATGTTTTTGCCCCGAGTGAAAGGCGCATTTACAAACGGGCGGTCGCCACCGGCCTGTTCAACCGCGCCTGGTACCAGAAAACCTACGGTGTTTCCTTCCTGACTTCGCGCGCCGCTTTCAACGACTATCTGCACAAGTCCCGCTTTGCGCCGGTCAACCCGTCGCCGAAGTTCGACAGCGAGATCTACCACCGCCAGAACATGGACGTGTACACCAGCGTGCAGAGCCCGCTGCGGCACTACCTGGCGCTGGGCCGCAACGAGGGCCGCACCCATGCGGCAGCGGTGGCCAAATGGCAGCCCAGGGAACTGATCCATCTCGACCGCAAGCTCACGCCGCGGGCAAAAGAGCAGAAAATCGCCATTTGCCTGCACATCTTCTACGAGGAGTTCATCGAGCGTTTCGCCGGCGCGCTGCAGAACTTCCCGGTGAAGGTGGACGTGTACCTCACCCTGGCCGACCCCGGTTTCGAGCGCAAGGCGGTCAAGACTTTCGAATCGCTGGGCACGGTCAACCAGGTGCATGCGCGCGCGGTGCCCAACCGCGGGCGCAATTTCGGCCCCTTCCTGGTGGAGTATGCACAGCAGCTGCAGCAATACGACCTGTTCTGTCACATGCATTCGAAGAAGTCGCTGTACTCCGGACGCGAGCAGACGCAATGGTCGGAATACCTGACCGAGTTCCTGCTGCGCGATGTGAGTGTCGTCAGTCGCGTGCTCAATGCCTTCGCCGAGCACAGGGAACTGGGCGTGTATTACCCGACTTCGTTCTGGATGATGCCGGGATGGGTCAACCACTGGACGGTGAACCGGCCGCATGCCGCGCAATGGCTGGAGCAGTTCGGCATGGAGCTGGGCGAGGATTTCATCAGCTACCCGGTGGGCGGCATGTTCTGGGCGAGGCCGAAGGCGCTGAAGCAGCTGCTGGCGCGCAAGTACCAATACGAAGACTTCCCGGCCGAGCCGCTGCCCAACGACGGTTCCATGCTGCACGCGCTGGAGCGCCTGATCGGCCTGCTGGCGGAGAAGAACGGCTACAGGCAGTTCTTCTACTATCCGCCCGCGGGCAAGTTCACCACCGACCAGGGCTACCGCTTCATCCAGTACCACAATACGGCGCGCAATGCTTTCGAGCAGGTCAAGAATCACGAAATCGTCAGCTTCGACGTGTTCGACACCCTGGTGCGGCGCCGCTATTTCGTGCCCGACTACGCCAAGCTGCTGCTGGGCAAGGAACTTGCACAGCAGGGGATTGTGCCTTCCCCGGCGGATTTCGTCAGCCTGCGCAACCAGACCGAATTCGGGTTGCGCAAGGCGGGCAACTTCAAGCGCGACATCGGCATCGAGGAGGTCTACCGTGCGCTCGCCGGCAGACTGGGCCTGAGCGAGGGCCAGGCCATGGCCCTGATGCAGCGCGAGTTCGAACTCGACCTCGGCATGATCGAGGGCAAGGAGGAGATGGTCGATATCTTCAACGACCTGCACTCCTTCGGCCGCAAGCTGTGGGTCATCACCGACACCTATTACACGCGCGAGCAGATCGGCCTGATGCTGCGCAAGGCGGGGGTGACGGCGCCCTACCGCCTGCTGGTGTCCAACGCCGAGCAGAAGCGCAAGGACGACACCACCATGTGGCGCTTCGTGAAGGAGGAACTGGAACGGCTGGGCAACCCCAGTTATCTGCACATCGGCGACAATGTCGTGTCGGACGCCCAGTTGCCCGGCGATTTCCGCCTGGGCAATTTCCATATCCTCAATCCGCACGACAAGTGGCATGCGCTCGGTTTCCCCGGCGTGCTGCGCGGCCAGGATGCCCTGGACGAGCGCGAGATACTAAAATGGGGCCCGCTCATCTACGGCATGGGCCGCAATCCCTTCATCGGCGAGTAATGAAAAAAGACACGCTTTATTTGCACGTGGGCTGGTCCAAGACCGGCACTTCCGCCATCCAGTCGCAGATCCAGGCGCAGCGCGAGGATTTCCTGGCGCGCGGCATCCTCTATCCGCAGTCGCTGCAGTGGCCGGACCATTCGCATCACCCTTTCGCGCTGTCTTTCCAGGGAAGCGGCGTCTATAAGAGCAGTTTGACGGCAGAACAGGCGCTGGAGACGCTGCGCGCGGAAATGGAAGCCAGCCCCGCGCCCGACGTGCTGCTGTCTTCCGAACTGTCGCCGTTCTATTTCGATAACGCCGCCTTCCGCCGGTTCGTGGAAGCGCACTTCAGCCGCGTGAAGGTGCTGTTCACGCTGCGCTGCCAGTCGGAACTGCTGCTGTCGCTGTTCAACCAGCTGGTCAAGGACCCCAACATCCGCTACGGGACTTCGCTGTTTTCGCTGGCGATGCGCAACCTGGGGCGGCTGAATTTCTATCAAGGCATCAAGCGCTGGCACGAGGTGGTCAGCAGCGACAACCTGATCGCCGTGCCTTACGGCAAGGATGTAGTCGCGCGCTTCCTGGCCGTGTTCGGCGTGGCCATGCGCGAAACGCAGGGGCAAGGCGACGGCATCGTCAACCCCTCGCTGCCCACGCGCTGCCTGGCCGTCGTGCAGGCGCGCGGGCGCAAGGCGACGGACAATGCCGATTTCATCCGCATACGCGACAGCGTGGTGGAAATGGCAAGCCATGTCTCCGAAGAACATGACCAGTTCATATTGTTCTCGATCGCCGAGCAGCAGACCTTCGACCAGCATTTCAGGCACGACAACCAGCTTCTTGCCAAGTTGATGCAATTCGATCCCGGCTCCATCCGGAAAATCGAGTACAGGCAGATCAGGGCCTTGCCGCCGAATATCCGGCTGGAGAAACTTGCGGAAGTCGAGGCATGAAGCTGATACTGCACCCCGGCCATTCCAAGTGCGGCTCGACCAGCATCCAGAGGGCGATCATCCGGAACCGTCCTGCGCTCGAGGCGCAGGGCTTCGTCATTCCCGACCCGCAGATGCGCATTCGCGGCGACAGGGAGTTCAACTCCAAGGGCGAAACGCCGCGCGTTTTCTTCCGCCGCGCCATGGAAAGCAACAGCGTCGCCGAACTGGCGGAACGGCTGCAGCACATCCGCAGCCGCCTCAAGGGCCAGGACAGGACGGTGCTGATTTCCGCCGAAAACCTCGTCAACCAGCTGAAGGCGCCTGCCGGCAGGAACATCCACGAGGAGTTCCGCAAGCATTTCGATGAGATCAAGGTGGTTTATTACATCCGGCGGCAGGATGACTTTCTCATGTCGGCCTGGCAGCAGTGGGGTTACAAGCAGGGCCTGAGCCTGGATCAGTACGTTGGCAAGGCGCTCAGGAGCAAAAGCCCCAACTACCGGCTGGCAGCGGACTTTTTCGCCGGACTGTACGGCGGGGAATCCGTTTCGGTGACGCCGATCGACAAGGATTTCCTGCACGAGTCGGACCTGCTCAAGGATTTCTTCAGCAAGCTCGGCGCCGATTATTCCGGTTTCGATCTGTCGCCCGACCCCAGCAACAAAAGCCTGAATCCGGCCCTGTGCGAACTGCTGTCGCTGTCGCCGCATTTGTTCAAGGATATCCACGACGAGACTTTTAAACTCAGGCTGGAGGAAATTCTCGGCAGCAGCGCCTCGATCCACCGGCGCAATCCCGGTTATTTCGCTTTCGAGAAAAGAAAAGCGGTGCTGCACAAGTTCAGGGCCGACAACAAGTACCTGTCCGAACGGTTCATGGGCGGCAGGCCCTGGCCCGGCGCGCTTGCCGCGCCCGAGGAGGAGAACGCGGAAACGGACGAGGCTGCGCGCGAACTGGAGAACATCCGCTACATCCTGTCGGTGCAGATGGAATTGCTGCTGAAGCTTGCCGAAGGCAAGGGGCGCGGGCACTGAATGGCCATGGGAATGGATTAGAGCCGTGAGCGTAAATTGCGTCCTTCACGTCGGCATGCACAAGTGCGGCAGCAGCGCCATCCAGCAGGCGCTCAGCCTGCATCCGGTCCTGGAGAAGGAATCGGGAAACGGCCGCTTCGTGTATGCCGCCATCACCTCCGATGGCTGGCTGCTGCGCGGCGACGCGCTCAGGCGTGAGATGGCGGTGCGCGCCCAGTCCTATGTCTCATCGGCGAGCTGGCGCGACCTGGCCGGCTTTGGCGACGTGCGCATGAGCCTGCTGCGCACCCTGCTGGGGCGGCTGGTCAGGGGCAATGACTCGGTCATCCTGTCGAACGAGGGCTGGGGCAACCAGTTTGCGGTTTTCCAGCGCCACCGGCTGCTCGAACGCATGGGGCTGCGCTGCCACGTGGTCGTCTATGTCAGACCGCAGGTGGCCTGGCTCAATTCCGCCTGGTGGCAGTGGGGGGCGTGGGGAGACATGCCCTTGCAGCGCTGGGCCAACACGCGCAGGCTCGAGTGGCACCGCGTGGTGGAGGGCTGGCGCAATACGCCCGGCGTCGAGAAGGTAAGCGTGCGGCTTTTGCCGGGCGACATCGTTACGGATTTTGCACGGGTGATCGGCGCCGTTACGCCGCCGCACCGGGACGAAGCGAATGTCAGTCTGCCCGGAAGTGTCTTGCGCGTGCTTCAGCGCCATCGGGAACTGCGCCCAGATCCTCATTCTTCGGAGATCGAGTTCGTTCTGTCCAGACACTTGAAAATGGAAAAAGGGAAAACCCCCTGGGTGCTGCCGCCGGAACTGATCGATCGGATTCTGAAACAGACGCACGACTCCAATATAAGCTTGATGGAGTGCCTTGACGACGAGCAGAAGGCACTCATGCAGAACGACCCGGCCTGGTGGTCCGACGAGTATTATGCCGACAGGAAACTTGAACCCTGCCAGCCGCAAGAACCGAATGCAGCCGAGCTCGACGAACTTGTCGCGGCTTTGTTCGATGCCATGCACAAGCTGGACATGCGGCACCGACAGATGCTGGCGGGCGGGTGGAGCAGGCCGTGGTGGAGAAGAATTCTCAGGCGCCTGCTCAAGTGATCAATCAAATAGGGGGATGTATGACCAGGCGCTGCATTTTGCATTTCGGCATGTTCAAGACCGGCAGCACATCAATTCAAAATACTCTGTTTCGCTTAAATGCAGAGATTCCGTGGGTATATTTGAACATCGGAACCCCAAACTCCAGTATTGCCTTGCAAACCATGTTCCGGCGACAGTCGAAAACCGCTCAAGTCTCGCTCAAACGAGGGCTTGATCGGGCAGAGCAGGTGCGGCGGAAGCATGATTATTTCAAACGCATGGAAGAGCAGATAAACGCTACCGATAAGGATCTTTTCCTGTCGGGGGAGGGGATGTGCGTTTTCAGCGAAATGGAGCTGCAGCGCCTGATAGCCTGGCTTTCCCGGTTTGTGGATGAAATAGTGGCGGTAGGCTATGTCCGCCCACCCAAGGCTTACATGGAAAGTGCCTTTCAACAGATTGTCAAGGGCGGCTATTCCAAGTTCACCCCCAATGCTGTTTACCCGAATTATCGAAAGAAATTCGAGAAATTTGAGAACCTGCTGGGGAGGGACAGGGTTCAATACTGGCTGTTTGACCCTAAAGCATTCCAGCATGGTTGTGTCGTGCGGGATTTTGCTTCCAGACTTGGTGTGACACTGAAAGAAAGGCATGTGAAACGTGTCAACGAAAGTCTTTCAAGAGAAGATCTTGCCATGCTTTACTGTTATCGGAAATACGGCGATGGCAATAGAATTGGTGGGGAAGCGGTCAAGCAAGATTTGTTGCTGATCAAAAAGCTGGGTGAATTGGAAGGGCATAAGTTACGGTTTTCCCCCGATCTTGTGCGCCCGATTCTGGAAGCGAGACGATCTGACATTGCCTGGATGGAAGAGCGGCTTGGCCAACCATTTAAAGAAGACTTAACGGCCCGAACTGAGCTTGGCGTCGCCGATGAGAATGATCTGCTTCAGGTTGACGAAGCTTCGTTGAATATTTTGTGCGATTGGCTTGGGGTGTCTCCTGTCGTCGACATGGGCACTAAACCGGCAGAAGTTGCCCGATTGATTGGGCAACTGCGATGCAAAATTGCCAGCGAACGGAAAAAACCGGCTGTGAGGCAAGCCCCGCCAGGCGTTGAGGTTGCCGGCAGGCAGGGTATGCCAGGCAACAACATCGGGCATCAACGAGGTCGGGCTGGTGAAGATGTCTACTTGAAAGCGCTGTTCCAAAAGGCAAAAGAAGCACATCCGGGGGAGTTCGACCGCATCAATGAGAATGAGGCCGTGGCATTGCTTCGTGCAGCTTTTTCTGAGATCAAACAGCAAATTGAGCTTGCTGACGAGGGCGTCATAACTGTTCCATCCCTGGGGGATTTCCGGGGCAGGCGAGTGATTCGTGATGCAGGTGGGAAAAAAGCTTCACAGAAGAAGATCTTCTTTCACGCAACAAAATGACAGGCTGTTCCTGCCGCTGTCGGTCGAGGGCGACATGCTGAAATCCGGCGAGGAATCCCTGGCTGCGCTGCGGCAGTGGGTGGGCGAGCCCGCCGGGCAGCGCTGGCTCATGCACAGGCTGCACAAGCCGGCCGGCAAGCTCAGGCAACCGGGCCGCCGGTTGTTTGCCGGGTAGGCTGGGCTTGGACTATTACCTGGTAGACGGCAGGCTGCCCGATGCCCTGAGGCACGGAGCCGAAACCTATGTGACGCTTTCCTGCCTGCGCGATGGCAGGCCGGATGAGCAGGGCGTGCGCATGCTGCCGGTGCTGCGCGGCGGCAAGGTGCACGAGATCGTCGAGCTGCCTGCCGGCTTCGATGCCACGGCGTTCCATTCTTCTTCGGGCGAGGCGATCCCGGCCGGGCATTTCAGCGTGCGCAAACTGCCCTGGCACGAGCGCATCGTGCGCATGGGCTACCGGGTCGCGGCCGCCTATGGCGACTATTCCGCGTCTTATCGGCGCGCCATAGGCCTCGCGCCGCACAGGATCGTGTTCGACCTTGCGGACGCCTACCGCGCCGTCAGCAGACTGCGTTTCAGCTGGCCCTTGAGCCGTTACGAAGGCTGGGCCGAGCGGCTCGATACCCTGGGCGGGGAAGATGTCGAAAAAATTCTCTGCCACATCGGAAGTCTGCCGTCCCGTCCGCGCTTCAGGGTTTGCCTGCTTGCATCTGGCTCGGATAGCGCTGCGCTTGCGGCAAGCCGGGATTCGCTTGCAGGCCAGTTGTACCGCGAGTTTTCCCTTGCCGTGCTCGAATCGGCGCCGCGCATCGATGACCTGGCCGCGGCCGAGGGTGAGTGGCTGCTGCTGTTGCGCGCCGGCGACCGCCTGGCCCCGCATGCGTTGTACGAATTCGCCTGTGCGGTCCTCGACCGTCCGCAGGCGGCGCTGCTGTATGCCGACGACGATGTCATCGATGCCGAGGGCAGGCGCCGCGAGCCGCGCTTCAAGCCGGACTGGTCGATGACGCACCTGCGTTCCACCAATTACGTCGGCACCGCCTTCGCCCTGCGCGGCAGCGTGCTGGCCGCGATCGGCGGTGGGCCGTACGGCGAGGAGGAGACCGCGCCCTACGATCTGCTGCTGCGGGCGGGCGAGCGCCTCGCGGAGGAAGAGGTCGTGCATGTTCCGCGCGTGCTGCTGCACCGCTCGCCGGCTGCGGTCATCGATAGTGCCGCGGACGATGCGCGCGACCTGACGGCGGTGCGCGCCCACCTGGAGCGCAAGGGTGTCGTCGCCGAGGTGAGCCGCACGCGCCACGGCTGCCGGCGGGTAAAGTACGCCCTGCCGGAACATCCGCCCGGGGTGAGCATCATCGTGCCGACCCGCGATGCGGTCGAACTGCTGCGCCAGTGCGTGGACAGCCTGCTGGAAAAAACCGCCTACCCGCGTTTCGAGATCCTGGTGGTGGACAACCAGAGTAGCGATGCTGCAACCCTCGACTACTTCAGGACGCTTTCCCGGCACCGCAATGTGCGGGTGCTACGTTACGACCGGCCGTTCAATTATTCGGCGATCAACAATTTCGCGGTGCGCGAAGCGCATGGCGAGCTGGTCTGCCTGCTCAACAACGATACCGAGGTGATCTCGCCGGATTGGCTGGAGGAAATGGTGGGGCAATTGCTGCAGGACAAGGTAGGGGTGGTGGGCGCCAAGCTGTACTATCCGGACGGGCGCGTGCAGCACGCCGGCGACGCGGTCGGCCCCGGCGGCTGCGCCAACCATTTGCACTCCTTCATCGCGCGCGAAGATCCGGGCTACTGCAATCGTGCCGCGGTGGTGCAGGAACTCTCGGCGGTGACGGCGGCCTGTCTGCTCACGAAAAAGGATTTGTACGAACGCCTGGGCGGGCTGGACGAGAAGCACCTGCCCGTGGCTTTCAACGACGTGGATTACTGCCTGCGGGTGCGCGAGGCCGGGTACAAGGTGATATGGACGCCGCACGCCGAGCTGTATCACCATGAGTCGGTGTCGCGCGGCAAGGACAAGACCTTGCGGCGCCGCCTGCGCGCCTGGCGCGAGGTGCGCTACATGCGCCGGCGCTGGCGCGAGGCGATGAAGAACGACCCGTTCTACAATCCCAACTTCAGCTACGAGCGCCCGGATTTCGTGCTGGGGGCGGTGTCGAGGGTCGAGCGTCCATGGATGTCCGGCTTTGGGAAGTGAGATATGTTTTCTAAACTTTTTGGCAATAAAAGAACCCAGGGGCTCGGGCTTGGGCTTCGTCCGGGGGATGAGCATTACAGGGCCTACATCGGCCCCCCCGAAGATTACGACCTGGTCTCTGCGATGGTATTCAATCTGCTGACGAGCATAGGGCTGCGACAGCATCACAGGGTTCTGGATATCGGTTGCGGCTCCCTGCGTGTGGGCAGGTTGCTGATCCCGTATTTGAACGCCGGTGGCTATGTCGGAGTGGAGCCCAACAAGTGGCTGGTTGAGGATGGAATCCGCAATGAGATCGGCAAGGACTTGATTGCCATCAAAAAGCCGGTACTGGAAATAGCCGATTCCCTGAACGGATTCGATGCGACACTGTCTTTGGATTACGCAGTGGCGCAATCCATTTTCAGCCATTGCGGAAAAGATTTGATCAGGAACTGGCTTGCACAGACATCCGGGCATTTGAAGGATAGCGGGGCTTTGCTTGCCACCTTTCTGGTCGATACGGTCGATTTCGAAGGGGAGGGCTGGGTGTATCCCGGATGCGTCAAGTTCAGGCCGGAGACGCTTGCCGAAATGGGGCGTGAATTCGGGTTTGATTTTCAGGTGCTCGACTGGGCCCACCCGCGCCAGACCTGGGCGCTTTTCTCGAAAAAGGATTTTGACAAATCCCTGATCGAAGGCGGCCCCATTTCATGGAATCGATTCGTGGCGAAGGCCATGGCTGACAAGCGTAAGCCAGCTGCTTAGCTGACATTCTGAGAGGCTGACGATGAAAGACCTCCGTTTTCCCCCCAATGCCGAGGCGCTGCCCGCCTACCGGGCAAGCTCTGCCGAGTACCGCAAGACCAAAGACCCCGAAAAGCGCCTTGAGGCGAGACGCGCGCTGTTTCGCGCCAGGCGTCAGGTGGTTGCCGCCTTTTCTCAGGCGACCCTGCGCCGCGCGCTGAACGAGCGCGACGACATCGACGAGCCGCTGGTGTGGTTCTGGTTCAACCATTTCAATGTCTTCTGGCTGAAGGATCTCGTCGGCGCCGCCTTGCCTGACTACGTGGACGGCGTGATCCGCCCGCGCATGACGGGGCGCTTCCGCGATCTTCTGCTCGGGGTCATGACGCACCCGGCCATGCTGGTGTACCTGGACAACAGCCGCAACGTGGCCGGCAGGATCAACGAGAACTACGCGCGCGAACTGCTGGAATTGCACACCTTGGGGGTGAACGGCGGCTATACCCAGGCCGACGTGCAGGAAGTGGCGCGCGTGCTCACGGGCTTCGGCCTGCGCCCGCTGCAGCCGGTGAGGTGGACCGAAAAGCAGGCTGCGCAGATGCGCGAGCAGGGCGAGTTCCTGTTCGATCCGCGCCGCCACGATTTCGGCGACAAGCGGGTGCTGGGGCGCACGATTGCCGGCGCCGGCTATGCCGAACTGGAAACCCTGGCGGACATGCTGAGCCGGCAGCCCGCCACCGCCCGCCATCTGTGCGGGAAACTTTGCCTGTTCCTGGTCGGCGAAGATGCGCCGCGCGACATGGTCGAGCAGGCGGCGAAGGTGTACATGGACACGGACGGAGATCTTGCGAAAGTCGTGGCCGACATCAGGCGGCAGGCGGGCAGGCTGGCCGTGCGCCCGCGCACGTTCAAGGACCCCTACCGCTGGGTGATTACTTCAGTGAGCCTGCTGGCCGCGAGCCGCCCTGTCGACAATACCCAGCCGGTCGAGCGCTGGCTCGTCGCCCTGGGCGAGCCGCTGTTCGGCCGCAGTACGCCGGACGGCTACAGCCTGCGCGGCAGCGACTGGGTGGGCGCCGGGCAGCTTACGCAGCGCTTCGAGCTCGCGCGCGAGCTGGTGGCCACCGCACCGCGGCTGTTGGATGGGCCGCTGGAAGTCGACAGGGTGCTGGCCAGCGGCCCGGCCCGGGCCTTGCAGGCTTCGCTTGGCCCGGCCTCGCGCGCGGCGCTCGACAAGGCGGAAGCGGGCGAGGACAAGCTGGCGCTGCTGATTTCCAGCCCAGAATTCATGTATTGGTAGGAGAGCGCGATGATGAACAGACGGAATTTTCTGCGCCTGGCCGTGGGTTCGGGCGCGGCGGCGGTTTCCTGGCGCTTGTGGGCGGCGCCCACGGGGGGCAGCAACTCCAGGTTCGTGCTGGTGTTCCTGCGCGGCGCCTACGATTCGCTGAGCGCGCTGGTGCCATACAGCGAGCCTTTTTATTACGAGGCGCGCCCCGGCATTGCCATTGCGCGCCCCGATCCCGCCAGCCTCGATGCCGCCATCGCGCTTGACGGGCGCTGGGCCATGCATCCGGCCATGGACGACGCCCTGCTACCGTTCTGGGATGCAGGGCAGCTCGCTTTCGTGCCGTTCTCGGGCACGGGCTTCGTTTCGCGCAGCCATTTCCAGGCCCAGGACTGGGTCGAGTTCGGCCAGGCGCCGGGCGAGCGCCCGGATACGAGGAGCGGTTTCCTGAATAGGCTGCTGCTGGAACTTGGCGGGTCGTCGTCGCGCCAGAGCGGGGTCAGTTTTACCCAGTCGCTGCCGCCGGTGATGCGCGGCAAGGTGCAGGTGGCCAATTCGCCGGTGCGCCTTTCCACCAAGCGCCAGGTGGGGGTCGGCTACGAAAACCTGCTGCTGGCCATGTACGACAAGCATGCGCTCGAAGGCCTGGTGCGCGAGGGCCTGGGCCTGCGGCGCGAAATCAGCAAGGAACTGCAGGAGGAGATGCAGACCGCTTCGCGCGGCGCCTTGCCGGCCGGCGGCTTCGCGCTGGAAGCCGAGCGCATCGGCCGGCTCATGCACGACCATCCGCAGTACAGCGTCGGTTTCGTCGACATCGGCGGCTGGGATACCCACGTCGGACAGGGCGCCGCGCGCGGCCCGTTGGCCAACCGCCTGCAGGGCCTGTCTGCTGGCCTGAAGGCCATGGCCGAAGCCCTTGGGCCGGAATGGCAGAAGACGACCGTGGTCGTGATGTCGGAATTCGGCCGCACCTTCCGCGAGAACGGCAGCCGCGGCACCGACCATGGCCACGGCTCGACCATGTGGATCATGGGCGGCGGGCTGAAAGGCGGGAAAATAATCGGCGAGCAGTCCGGCTTGGCGCAGAAGGATCTGCACCAGGATCGCGACGTGCCGGTGCTGAACGAATACCGCGAGGTGCTGGGCGGGATTTTTGCGAGACAGTACGGTCTGGACAAGTCCGCGCTGGCCTCGGTTTTCCCGGGTGCCGCGCCGAGGGACTTCGGGCTGCTTTGAATATTGCCGCCCTGGGCGACAAAGGGAGGGCGCCGACCCTGGGTTGGTGCAAACGACGACAAGAATGAAACGAACCGCCATCACCCGGCAACCGAAAACCAGCGGCAAATCCGATGCGGTTTGACCTGATCACGCCGCACGCCCGCTACACGAAGCCGGTGCAAAGGACGGTCGTCCTTGCCCACGGCAGCCTGCCGACGACAGATTTCTATCTGGGCGCACGCCTCGCCTCCCTGCAAGGGGTGCCGACGCGGCGCATCGACACGGCGCGCGAACAGGCCGCGGCCGGCGCATTCGGGCCGGGCGATTTCGTCATCATCGTGCGCCATGCGCCGCCGGCCTGGCTGCATGTGTTGGCTGCGCGCCAGCCGCAGCTGGCCGGGGTGGCGCTGCTGCTGGACGACGACATTCCGGCCGCACTACACAGCCCGGAACTGCCGCTTCTGTATGCGTTCAAGACGGCGCTGCGCTATGTCCGCGCACGGCGGATGCTGGCCCGCTTGTGCAGCGCGGTCTGGGTGTCGACGCCGTATCTGAAGGAAAAGTATGCGCACGCGAAGCCGCGCCTCTTGACGCCGCTTTATCTGGGCGCACCACCCCGGCCCGAGTACCGGGACATGGTCTACTTCTATCACGGCACGTCATCGCACAGGCTAGAGCAGGACTTTCTGGCCGGGGTGGTGCGCAAGGTGCAGGCGCGCCTGCCCGAGGCCAGGTTCGAAATCATCGGCGACCGCCGCACGCGCCGGCTGTTCCGCGGCATTCCCCGCGTGCGGGTGCTGCCGCCCATGAAGTGGCCGGATTTCCTCGCCCATACCGCCAGAGTGAGCCATGCCGTTGGCCTGGCGCCCATGCTCGACAGCCATTTCAACCAGGCGCGCTCGCACGTCAAGCTGTACGACATCACGCGTTGCGGCGCGGCGGGTATCTACTCGGACGTGGCGGTTTACCGGGATAATGTGGAAAACGGGGTCAACGGGATTCTTTGCCCGAATGACGAGGATGCCTGGGTCGAGGCGATTTGCCGGCTGCTTGCGGACGGGGAGGAAAGGGCGGCGATCGGCCGCAACGCCCGCAGCTGGTGCGAACGGCACAGCCATGACCCCGGCTTTACGCTTTCGGGCGCATGACCGGCGGCACCCGAAATTTCAAATGAACCCGGATTGTCCATCGGTGTCGCGGGGCTTCAGCCGCGAATCTAGATATATCTGATCGCGGCTGAAGCCGTTCCCACGGCGCCAATGGAAAATCTGGCGGCGCCAATGGAAAATCCGGGATGAGGGTAATGGATTGAAAACGATACTGGTGGTGGGCGGCGCGGGCTACATCGGCTCGCACATGGTCAAGTTCCTGGACCGGCTTGGCTGTCATGTGGTGACGCTCGACAATCTTTCCGGCGGGTATCGCGATGCGGTGCTGGCCGGCGAGTTCGTGGAAGGCGACATCGCCGACCTCGACTTGCTGCAGGAGTTGTTCGCCGGCGGCGGTTTCGATGCGGTGATGCATTTCGCCTCCTTCATCCAGGTGGGCGAGTCGGTGCGCGAGCCGGGCAAGTACTACCGCAACAATTTTTCCCATACCCTCAACCTGCTCGATGCGATGTGCACTGCGGGGGTGAACAATTTCATCTTTTCCTCGAGCGCGGCCATTTTCGGCGAGCCGGATTACCTGCCCATCGACGAGGCGCATGCAAAAAAACCCATCAATCCCTACGGCCGCAGCAAGCTGATGGTGGAAGAGGTGCTGGCGGATTACGCGCGCGCCTGCGGTCTGAGGTCGGTGAGCCTGCGCTATTTCAATGCCGCCGGCGTCGATCCGGACGGCGAGCTGGGCGAGCGCCACGAGCCCGAAACCCACCTGATTCCGCTGGTATTGCAGGCGGCTTCCGGCCGACGGCCGCATGTTTCCGTGTTCGGCCGCGATTACGATACCCCCGACGGCACCTGCATCCGCGACTACATTCATGTCATGGATCTCTGCGAAGCGCACTGGCTGGCGGTACAATCGCTGTTCGACGGTTCCGGCAGCCGGGCATACAACCTCGGCAACGGCAGCGGATTCTCCGTGCAGGAGGTGATCGATGCCGCGCAGCGCGTTACCGGCAGGAAAATCCCGGTCGTGGACGCGCCCCGGCGCGAAGGCGACCCGGCGCGCCTGGTGGCCGATGCCACGCTGGCGCGCAAGGCCCTGGGCTGGGCGCCGCGTTATGCCGATCTGGAGACCATCCTCCGCCATGCCTGGGCCTGGGAGACCCGGTGAATCCGCGGGAAAATCATTTACTTGTTTGAACAGGCTTTGGGGCAATGACAAAAAAATCTTCGAACGTGGTCTGGCACCATGCCACGGTGACGCGCGAACGGCGCGAACGGCAGAATGGCCACCGCTCCGTGATCCCCGCTTAAGCCATCCGTGTTGATGGATGGGTTGGGCATCACGGTTACAAGGCCGCGATGAATTCGTCAGGCGATACGTCGGCCTGACGCAAGACACCTGCCAACGTGCCCACTTTGACTTCGCTGTGCATGGGAACGACACAGCCTTTGGAGCCACGGCGCATGATTACATGGCTTCCGGATTGGCGAAGCTTCTGGAACCCCAGGCGTTCCAATGCCCGTACTACCTCAGCCCCCGAAACGTGAGGCAGTTTAGGCATGCGCAGGAACGCTGAAGGTCGTTATCAGCGGATGTCCTGGCGCAGGGATGGGAAACTCGGACAGATAGAGCGTCGTAGCCTCTTGGAGGTTGGCGATAGCCTCCTCGACGGTTTCACCTTGCGTAGTGGTGCCGGTTTCCGGATTCAAGGCAACGTAGCCGCCTTCTTCGGCGGGGGTAAGTACTGCGGTTAGTTCCATGGCTTGCCTCCAGTGGAGAAGATGTGATTGTAATTCAATCCGGGTGGTGGCCGCAGCAAGCTGATGGTGGAAGAGGTGCTGGCGGATTACGCGCGCGCCTGCGGTCTGAGGTCGGTGAGCCTGCGCTATTTCAATGCCGCCGGCGCCGATCCGGACGGCGAGCTGGGCGAGCGCCACGAGCCCGAAACCCACCTGATTCCGCTGGTATTGCAGGCGGCATCGGGCCGCAGGCCGCATGTTTCCGTGTTCGGCCGCGATTACGATACCCCCGACGGCACCTGCATCCGCGACTACATTCATGTCATGGATCTCTGCGAAGCGCACTGGCTGGCGGTACAATCGCTGTTCGACGGTTCCGGCAGCCGGGCATACAACCTCGGCAACGGCAGCGGATTCTCCGTGCAGGAGGTGATCGATGCCGCGCAGCGCGTTACCGGCAGGAAAATCCCGGTCGTGGACGCGCCCCGGCGCGAAGGCGACCCGGCGCGCCTGGTGGCCGATGCCACGCTGGCGCGCAAGGCCCTGGGCTGGGCGCCGCGTTATGCCGATCTGGAGACCATCCTCCGCCATGCCTGGGCCTGGGAGACCCGGTGAATCCGCGGGAAAATCATTTACTTGTTTGAACAGGCTTTGGGGTGATGACAAAAAAATCTTCGAACGTGGTCTGGCACCATGCCACGGTGACGCGCGAACGGCGCGAACAGCAGAATGGCCACAAATCCGTGATCCTCTGGTTTACCGGCCTGTCTGGCGCCGGCAAGTCCACGCTGGCGCATGCCACGGAGGAAAGGCTGCACCAGCTGGGCTGCCGCACTTTCGTGTTCGACGGCGACAACGTGCGCCATGGCCTGTGTTCCGACCTGGGCTTTTCGGCCGAGGACCGCGAGGAGAACATCCGCCGCGTGGGCGAAATGGCCAAGCTGTTCCTGGAAGCCGGCGTCATCTCCCTGACCGCTTTCATCTCGCCATTCAGAAAAGACCGCGAGCGCGTGCGCTCGCTGGTGCCGCACGGCGATTTCCTCGAGGTCTATTGCAAGTGCGGCCTGGAAGTGTGCGAGTCGCGCGACGTGAAAGGCTTGTACAAGCGTGCGCGCGCCGGCGAGATCAAGGACTTCACCGGCATTTCCTCGCCCTACGAGGAACCGGAAGATGCCGAGATCGTCGTGGAAACCGACAGGCTGAGCCTGGACGAGTCGGTCGACAAGGTGCTGGGCGTGCTGCTGGAGCGCGGGATCATCACTGCGAACGGTGACAAGTGATGCTTGCAGTGGACATGAGCCTGCTGGAAAAAGCGGATGCGATCGCAAGGAAGGCGGGTGCTGCCATCCTGGAAATATACGCACGCGACTTTTCGGTGCAGGAAAAGGAAGACAAGTCGCCGCTGACCGAGGCCGACGCCGCCGCGCAGGCGGTGATTTCCGCTGAACTGAAACGGCAGACGCCGGACATGCCCATCCTGTCCGAAGAGGCGGTGGGCGATTTTCCGGGCCCGGACGCCAAGGGTCGCTACTGGCTGGTCGATCCGCTCGACGGCACCAGGGAGTTCATCAAGCGCAATGGCGAGTTCACCGTCAACATCGCGCTCATCGAGGCCGGGCGCCCGGTGCTGGGCGTGGTCTACGCGCCGGTGCCGGATGTGATGTACCTGGCCGCCGCCGGGGTGGGCGCGTTCAAGGTCAAGGATGGCGTGCGCGAGCCTATCTGTGTGGCCGAGCACAAGGACGGCACGCCCTGGCGCGTGGTGGGCAGCCGCTCCCATGCCGGTGATTCGCTACAGGCGCTGCTGGACAAGTTGGGCGCGCACGAACTGGTGTCGATGGGCAGTTCGCTCAAGTTCTGCCTGGTGGCGGAGGGTAGCGCCGACATCTACCCGCGCCTGGGCCCGACCTCGCTGTGGGACACGGGGGCGGCGCAATGCGTGGTGGAGCAGGCAGGCGGCGCGGTGATACAGCTTACGGGCGAGCCGCTGTCCTACGCCAATCCGTCGGCCACGCTCAACCCGTTTTTTATGGTGCACGGCAGGAGCGGAATGGATTGGGAGCGGTATTTGTCAGACCTTGCTTGATTGCATAGGAGAAATGCGGACAAAAAACTCTTGATTTCGTGGCCGGTTCATTAATAATTGAGGACATCAGGGTTATTGCAAAGGAGCAGGACATGGCAACGGCAACAGCTTATTACGGCGTCGATATGGCAACGGCCTCGGGCTGGTACGGGAACGTAACTATTGCGACGTCGACACACATTCAGGTTGCAAGTGGTATTTACGTGCAGAACTATTTTGGTTCTGGTTTCACCTACAACAACAACACGGTTACTGGCGGCACGGTAACATCCACGAATTATTTTGAGTCTGGCACCAAAATCTATGAGATCACGGGCGCTTCGGCGAGCGCTGTGACGGTAGCAAACTATATTAGCAACGGAGATATTCAGGGCGCGTTTTCTTATGTGTTTTCGGGTGCCGACAGATTCAACGGCTCTGCCTACGCTGACCGTGTGAATGCCTATGGCGGGAATGACACTATTTATGGAAATGGCGGCAATGATTATCTAATAGGCGGTGTCGGCAACGATGTGCTCTACGGCGGCATCGGCTATGACCTCCTGATCGGCGGCGCCGGCGCCGACACCATGCGCGGCAACGGCGGCAACGATACTTACATCGTCGACAATACGGGCGACAAAGCGATCGAGCTGTCCGGGCAGGGCAGCGATCTGGTCAAGTCGAACGTGACGTTCACCCTGGGTGCCGATGTCGAGGCCCTGATCCTCACCGGCACCAATGCCGTCAACGGCTACGGCAATAGTCTTGCCAATGCGCTGACCGGCAACAACGTGGCCAATACCCTGGCCGGCTATCTCGGCAACGACATCCTGCGCGGCAACGGCGGCAATGACATCCTCAATGGCGGCGCCGGCAACGACAATCTCATCGGCGGCGCCGGCAAGGACAGTCTGGCCGGCGGCGCCGGCAAGGATTTCTTCGTGTTCAACACGGCCCTGGGCCCCGGCAACGTGGACACGCTCAAGGACTACACCCGTGCCGATGACACCATCCGCCTGGAGAACAGCATTTTTACCTCGCTTTCCACGACGGGCGTGCTGAATGCCGGCAACTTCAAGATCGGCATCAATGCCGCGGATGCGAACGATTTCATCATTTACAACAACAATACCGGTGCGCTGTACTACGATGCCGATGGCAACGGCGCCGGTTCGAAAGTGCTGATCGCCAACGTGTTTTCGTCTGGCACCACCCCGGCAAGCCTCAGTGCCGGTGAGTTCGTGGTGATCTGATTCGCACCAGTCCAGGAAAAACGCCAGCTAAGCTGGCGTTTTTTTTGAGTAAACTACGGCGACGACATCAGGACTAACAACGCTTTGCTCTACACCCTTTCGCCCGCGCTGGCTGCGCTTCCCAACCTCAGGCAGTTTCTGGCGGATGAAGTGCGCCTGGGCTTGCCGCTTTTACGGGACGGTAATGCTCGCCTTGTCGGCTGGGGGCGCAAGCCCAGTTTCCACTGGGCGGCGCGCTATGCGCGTTTGCGCGGTCTGCCCTGCCTGAGCCTGGAAGACGGCTTTCTGCGCTCGGTCGGCATCGGCCGCGATGCGCCGCCGCTATCACTCATCGTCGACGACCTCGGCATCTATTACGACGCCACCGCGCCTTCGCGGCTGGAGGCTTTGACCGCGGCAGGAGAGCTCGATGCGCAGCAGGCACAGCGTGCGCGCGATCTCATCGCCGCCTGGCGTGCCGGGCGGGTGTCCAAGTACAACCGCAGCCGCGACTGGGACGAGGGCATGGGCGAGTTGCCGCCGCGCTTCGTGCTGGCGGTGGACCAGACCTTTGGCGATGCTTCCATTCGCTTTGGCATGGCGGACGAAAGCAGCTTCCGCCGCATGCTGCAGGCGGCGCTGGACGAGCATCCGGACAAGGACATCGTGCTCAAGGTGCATCCGGAAGTGTTCGCGGGGCGCAAGCGGGGGCATTTTGACCGACTCAGCCCCGGCGAATCTGCGCGGGTGAAAGTGCTGGGCCGGGACGTGCACGCGCCCAGCCTGCTAGAACGCGCCGAGGCGGTGTACGTAGTGAGTTCTCAGATGGGCTTCGAGGGCCTGTTGTGGGGCAAGCCGGTGCGTACTTTCGGCATGCCGTTTTACGCCGGCTGGGGGCTGACGGGCGACGAATTGCCCGCGCCGTCGCGCCGTCGCGATGTCAGCCTGGAGAAACTGGCGCATGCCGCGCTGGTGGAGTATCCGCGTTATGTGGACCCGGAGACCGGCCGGGCCTGCGAGGCGGAGCGGGTGCTGGACTACCTTGGTTTCCAACGGCGCATGCGGCAGCGTTACCCGGCGACGGTGCACGCCATCGGCTTCGGCCCGCTGCGCCGCCCCATGGCGCGCGCCTTTTTCGCGGGCAGCGATTTGCAGTATCACGATGACCTCGCCACCGTGCCTGCGGGCGCGACCATTGCCGTGTGGGGGCGCGATGCCTGTCGTGATGACCTGCCGGCGGGGATGGCGCAGGTCTGTCTGGAAGACGGCTTTTTGCGTTCGGTCGGACTGGGCGCGGAACTGGCGCGGCCGCTTTCCCTGGTCATGGATGGGCAGGGCATCTACTATGACGCCACGCGCGCCTGCGAGCTGGAAGAAATTCTGCAAAACGGCGAATTCGACCCGGCGCTGTTGCAGCGTGCCGCAAACCTGCGCCGGCGCATCGTCGAATCGGGGCTGACCAAGTACAACGTCGGTGCCGGCGCCTGGTCGCGGCCGCCGCATGCCAGCCGGGTCATCCTGGTGCCGGGGCAGGTGGAGGTCGATGCTTCCATCCGCTACGGCTCGCCGCTCATCAAGACCAACCTGGAATTGCTCAAGGCCGTGCGCGTGGCCAACCCCGACGCCTGGGTGGTGTACAAGCCGCACCCCGACGTGGAGGCGGGCCTGCGCGCATCAGGCCGGGGCGAGCACACGGCGGCGGACCATTGCGACGAAATCGTGCGCGACATCCCCATCAACGTCCTGATGGAAAGCGTGGACGAGCTGCATGTGCTGACTTCTCTCGCCGGCTTCGAGGCGCTGCTGAGAAACCGCCGCGTGGTGGTCTACGGCCAGCCTTTCTATGCCGGCTGGGGGCTGACCGAGGATGTCCATCCGCCGGCAAGACGAACGCGCAGGCTGAGCCTGGACGAACTCGTTGCCGGCACGCTGATTCTTTATCCCGCCTATGTCAGCCGCACGACCGGCGCTTATACCACGCCCGAGCGCGCGCTGGAGGAGTTGCTGGCGTGGCGCGAAGCGGCGGCGAAACCCGCCTCGCCGGCCGCAAGGCTAAAGCGCCGGCTGAAAAGGGCGGCGATCGCCGCCCACAACAGGCTCGAACTGCTGTTCAGATCGCGTTGATGCGGTTCTCGTGCAGGCGCGCGACGGCGGCTTGTACCGCGTCGTTGAGGCCGGGCTGCTTGTAGAACACGCCGCGGATCTGCAGGGCGGCGGCGGTGGCGTTGACCCATGCGTCGCGCAATGCCGGGTCGGGCGGTGCGGCCCGGGTCCAGAAATCGTCCAGGCTGCCCTGGAAGGTGAGGCCGGGCACGTCGAAGATCGCCTGGCCCAGGGTGATGAGCGGCGAATCCATGTGCAGGGCCTGGATGCCGGTGGTGCTGTTGATGGTGACCATGCCGCGCGATTTGCGGATCATGGCGTACAGGCTGCCGCCGTCGATGTAGTGCACCCGGTCGGCCACACCGTGCCGTTCTGCATGCCTGCGCACGATCCCGCCCCAGTTTTTGAGCCCCGGATCCCAGGGGTGGACTTTCACCAGCAGCCGCGCGCTGTGTTCGGCGTGCCCCGCGAAGGAAGCGATGACCTCGGCGATGGGCGTTTCCATGTCGGGGTAGGGCGAATAGGCGCGAATCTGGTAGTCGTTCTCCATTTGCAGCGGAAACAGGAAATACGGCGTGGCGTCGCTGTTCAACGCCTCCAGGACGGCCTCGGCTTCGCGCGCGCGGCGCTTGCTGAACAAGAGGCGCCAGCCGGTGCCGAGGTAGGCGAGCAGCGGGTTCTCGACCTTGAAGCTGCGGTAGTGCGGAAACAGCCACCACAAAAAATAGCCGGAAAAGTGGTAGGCCATTTCCGACAGCGCCATGCGCCAGAAGCTGTCTTCATACCTTTTGTGCAGGTCGGCCCCGGGCACGCGCGCGCCGAGTTCGAGAATGGCCGCCGGATCGCGCGGAAACCTCGATTCGGCGCCGATGCCGTCCTTTTCCAGAATGATCCAGTCCGGGCGCAGGTAGCCGAAGTCCGTGGCCACGACCTGGATGCCGCGCGCCTTGGCCGCCGCGATGGCGAGCTTGTGGTGGTCGCGCTGCTCGCCCAAGAGCAGCATGTCGGTGACGCCGTGGCGGTCTAGGAAGTCGGCGATGAAGGCCGGCCAGTCGCTCAGTTTGCCGCGGTAGTTCACCGCGCCGTGACGTCGCCAGAACAGCTGGTCGCCCACGCACAGGTTGATGCGGTGGATCGCGTGGCCTTTCGCTTCCAGACCGTCGGCGATGAGGGAGAAGAAAGGCGAGGAAGGGCCTTGCAGAAACAGGAAGGCGCGCGCGGTCATGGGGTTGCTTTTATCTCGTTATCCTGGATTCGGGTCCGTTCCACTTTTTTTCCGAGCGCCTGCTCGCGCAATGCGGCGCCGATCACGATCGGCTTGTCGGACTCGACGAAGCGGTTGCCGACGAGGGCATTGTCGTCATCTTCGACAATGATACCGGTATCCACGCGCCGGAAGGTATTGGCCTCGACGCGGTTGTGGCGCGCGTAGTCCGGAAAGTAGCGGTTTCCAAGGTAGGGGCGGTCGCCGCAGCCCCAGGCGCCGAGGTCGCGGCTTTGCCGGGAGGCGAGCCAGACACCGACCTTCTCGTTCTCGATGATGTTGCCCCGGATCAGGTTGTGTTCGGCAGCCTGCCAGCGCGGCACGCTGGCCGGGTTGCTGCGCGCATGTTCGTGGCAGTTCTTGTACAGGAAAATGCCGCCGGCGGCATTGTCGTGGATGTGGTTGCCCTCGATGCGGTTGTGGGAGGAGGAGTCGACGGCGATGGCCTCACGCCTCGCTTCGCCCAGGCGCAGCTCGGGAAACCTGCCGTAGCCGTTGCCGCTCAACTCCGAGTCTAGGATGCGGTTGCGGCGCGAGCTGTGTTCGAGGTAAATGCCGGCGGAACCCGAGTCGCTGATGCGCGTGCCTTCCACCGTGACTTCGCTGGCGTAGTCGTCGATGTAGATGCCGACGCCGCTGCTGTCGTGCACGCTGCCGTTTTCGATGCGGATGCGGTGCGGGGTGCGGGCATACAGTTCCTCGCGGCTGTATTGCTGCGCTTTTTTGGCGTCGGAACCGGTGAGGCCGACGTAGATGCCGGTCTTGGCGTTCAGCACGTTGCAGTTGCGCACGGCGACGTCGCTCACGCCGCGCTTGCCGCCGATCTCGATGCCCACGCGCCTGCCTTCGGCGTCGATGCGGCTGCCGCGGCAGTCGAGGGTGACATTGCTTGCGTTGATGCGCAGGCTGGCCTTGTGGGTGCAGGCCGGATCGAGCACGGTGTCGCGGGTGATGCTGACGTTGCCGGTGAGACAGGTGCCGGGCGCACTGCCCAAGGCGGCTGCGGCAGCGCTGGCGAAGACCGGCAGCAGGATGAGCGACACGCAAGCCGGAAACGCGGACCAGGATTTGCGGCCGGAAGCGGGGTGCGACATGAAGCGATCAGTGTTTGGCTGCGGGATCGACTTCGGCGTAGCGCCAGGCCCGGGGATTTTCCATCAGCGCCGCCATGAGCCCGTGGTTGCCGTCGTGGGTGGGGCGCAGCGCCGTGAGCCTGCCCAGCAGCGGGGCGCCCAGCAGGGAATAGTCGCCCAGCATGTCGACCAGCTTGTGGCGCACGAACTCGTCCGGCATGCGCGCACCGCCGATGACCTTGCGCCCGACGATGGCGGCGGCGCACCAGGGGCCGGCGCCGCGCAGGATGGGAATGCCTTTGGCGAGCCCGTAGAGCATGGCGGGAATGGCGAGCCTGACGCGGCCGAAGGAGCGCGCGGCGGCGATTTCCTCGCGAAAGCGCGCGGGCGTGAGCATGCCCTGCCAGTGCCATTGGCCCAGGTCGCGCATGGTCATGGTGACGTCGATTTCCAGGCCCGGCGCGGCGGCCGGTTCCAGGCGCAGATGATGCGGGCCGCTCGCCCATTCCACCGCCTCCAGCACCTCGATGAAACGCAAGGGCACATCGGATGCGGTGCGGCCGGCCGGCAGGATGGCTTCGATCCAGGGGCGCGCGCTGCCGTCGAGGATGGGCAGCTCCTCGCCGGTGAGTTCCACCACGGCGTCGTCGATGCCGCAGGCGCGCAGGGCGGCGAGCAGGTGCTCGGTGGTGCGCACGACGAGGCCGTCGGGGTCTTTAAGCGCGGTGCACAGCGGCTGGCTGTGGTGCAGCTTCCAGCTGGCGGGCAGTTCGCCGATGAGCTTGCCGCGGGCCAGGCGCCGGAAGCTCACGCCGTGGCCAGGTTCGGCCGGCAAGAGGCGCGCCCGGCAGCGGCGCGCGGTGTGCAGGCCGCGGCCGCTGACGGTGACGGGCCGGGCGAGCGTGCCGCGCTCGGCGGGCCAGCCGGGCACGGGGGCGATCCTGATGGGTGTTTGGCCGGGGTCGGGATTCATGCGGAAGTGTGGGCGCGATGGCCGGATCAGAAACGGAAGGATTTTTGCAGATACAGGCTCAGCGCGGGCGGCAGGATGGAAAGGAACCATGCCGCCAGCGTGAGCGGGAAGGGGAAGGCGATGCGCGCCGGGTTGTGGAGAAGGCTCCGCACGATGATGGCGGCGGCTTCTTCGGCATCGAGCAGGAAGGGGCGCGGCCCGGGATAGGCATCGCTCATGGCGGAGCGGATGAAGCCGGGGCAGATCACGGTCACGCCCACGCCCTGCGGCGCCAGCCAGCCGCGCAAGCCTTCGCCGTAAACCTTGATCGCGGCCTTGCTGGCATTGTAGGCGGGTGAGATGGGCATGCCGACATAGCCGCCGAGCGAACTCATGAGCGCCAACTGGCCGCTGCCGCGCGCGCGCATGGCCTCCATGGCGGGGTAGATCGTGGCCAGCACGCCCTTGACGTTGGTGTCGAACACGCGAGTGATGTCGTCCCAGCTTTCGGCCGGCTTTTGCGGCGAAATCGTGCTGGTCGCGCCGGCGTTGGCGATGACGAGGTCGAGCGGGCGCCGGCGGTCGCATTCGCGTATCCATGCGCCCAACGCTTCGCTGTCGCCGACGTCGATGGCGGCACTGGACACTTCCGCGCCCAGGCTGCGGCAGCGTTCGGACGCGGCGGCGAGGCGCTCGGCGTTCCGGCCGGTCAGCGCCAGCCAGGCGCCGGGGCGGGCGTAGGCGGCGGCGAGCGCCGCGCCCAGGCCGCCGCTGGCGCCGGTAATCAGGATGTTGCGGTAGGTTTTGGTTTCGGCCATGTGTGCAATTTTGCGGCTCGCGGCCGGCTTCGTCCAAATTATCTTTCAGAACTGCTGCCATCAGGGTTGAAAATTCTCCCGCACTCATCAAATATAAGAGCTGTTACGGGATGAATTCGGAACAATGGCAGTCAAACGCGAAGCGGGCACCGTGCTGGAACCGGCAAAAGCCAGGACAAAACCGCCGCCGCTTTACAAGGTGCTCCTGCTGAATGACGATTACACCCCCATGGAGTTTGTGGTCACGGTCCTGCAGCGCTTTTTTGCCATGGACCGTGAACGGGCGACGCAAATCATGCTCAAAGTGCATACGGAGGGCGTGGGGATTTGCGGCATTTATCCCAGGGATATCGCCAATACCAAGGTGGAGCAGGTGACGCGCTTCGCGCGCGACAACCAGCACCCCTTGCAGTGTACGATGGAGAAAAGTTGAGGTAGTCATGATTGCGCAGGAACTCGAAGTCAGTTTGCACATGGCCTTCATGGACGCGCGCCAGAAGCGGCACGAGTTCATCACGGTCGAGCATCTGCTGCTGGCCATGCTGGACAACCCTTCCGCCGCCGAAGTGCTGCGCGCCTGCGGCGCCAGCCTGGACGATTTGCGCAAGAAGCTGACCGAATTCGTCGACCAGCATGCGCCCAGGGTGGAAGGCGAGGGCGAGGTCGACACCCAGCCCACGCTCGGCTTCCAGCGCGTGATCCAGCGCGCCATCCTGCACGTGCAGTCTTCCGGCAAGAAGGAAGTCACCGGCGCCAACGTGCTGGTGGCGATTTTCGGCGAGAAGGACTCGCACGCCGCCTATTTCCTCGAGCAGCAGGGCGTGACCCGGCTGGACGTGGTCAACTACATTTCCCACGGCATCGCCAAGGTGCCGCAGGCCAACGCCCCGCGCCAGGAGGAATCCAGCGAGACCGCGCAGGAAAGCAGCGCCGGCTCGCCGCTGGAGTCCTTCACCCTCAACCTCAACGTCCAGGCCATGGCCGGCAAGATCGATCCCCTCATCGGCCGCGAAGTGGAGCTGGAGCGCGTGATCCAGACGCTGTGCCGCCGCCGCAAGAACAACCCCTTGCTGGTGGGCGAGGCCGGCGTGGGCAAGACCGCCATCGCCGAGGGACTGGCGCGCCGCATCGTCGAGGGCACGGTGCCCGACATCCTCGCGCACAGCACGGTGTACGCGCTCGACATGGGCGCGCTTTTGGCCGGCACCAAGTACCGCGGCGACTTCGAGCAGCGCCTGAAGGGCGTGCTCAAGCAACTGGCTGACGACTCCGACGCCATCCTGTTCATCGACGAGATCCACACCTTGATCGGCGCGGGCGCGGCCTCCGGCGGCACGCTGGATGCCTCCAACCTCTTGAAGCCTGCGCTTTCCTCGGGCCAGCTGCGCTGCATCGGCGCCACCACCTATACGGAATACCGCGGCATTTTCGAGAAGGACCACGCGCTGTCCCGCCGCTTCCAGAAGATCGACGTGATGGAACCGAGCGTGGACGACACCGTCGCCATCCTGCGCGGCCTGAAGTCGCGCTTCGAGGACCACCACGGCGTGCGCTACACCGCCTCCGCGCTGACTTCGGCGGCGCAGCTGTCGGCACGCTTCATCAGCGACCGCCACCTGCCGGACAAGGCCATCGACGTCATCGACGAGGCCGGCGCGGCGCAGCGCATCCTGCCCAAGTCGAAACAGAAGAAGGTCATCACGCCCAGGGAGATCGAGGACATCATCGCCAAGATCGCGCGCGTGCCGGCCAAGACCGTGTCCGTGGACGACCGCGAGTCCTTGAAGCGCCTGGACCGCGACCTCAAGGCCGTGGTGTTCGGCCAGGACGCCGCCATCGACGCGCTCGCCGCCGCCATCAAGATGTCGAGAAGCGGCCTTGGCAACCCGCAAAAGCCGATCGGCTCGTTTTTGTTCTCCGGCCCTACCGGTGTGGGCAAGACCGAGGTGGCGCGCCAGCTCGCCTACACCCTGGGCATCGAACTCACCCGCTTCGACATGTCCGAATACATGGAACGCCATGCCGTCTCGCGCCTCATCGGCGCGCCGCCCGGCTACGTCGGCTTCGACCAGGGCGGATTGCTCACCGAAGCGGTCAACAAGCACCCGCATTGCGTGCTGCTGCTCGACGAGATCGAGAAGGCGCACCCGGACATCTACAACGTGCTCCTGCAGGTGATGGACCACGGCACGCTCACCGACACCAACGGCCGCAAGGTGGATTTCCGCAACGTCATCCTCATCATGACCACCAACGCCGGCGCCGAGAACCTCAGCAAAGCCTCGATCGGCTTCGCCCAGGCGAGCAAGGCCGGCGACGAGATGGCGGACATCAAGCGCATGTTCACGCCCGAGTTCCGCAACCGGCTGGACGCCATCATCCAGTTTGCGCCCTTGAGCCATGAAGTGGTGATGCAGGTGGTGGACAAGTTCCTGATGCAGCTGGAAGACCAGCTGCACGACAAGAAGGTGGAAATCAGCTTCTCCGACGCGCTCAAAGAATATCTGGGCAGGGAGGGCTTCGATCCCGCCATGGGCGCGCGGCCCATGGCGCGGCTCATCCAGGACACCATCCGCAAGGCACTGGCCGACGAACTCCTGTTCGGCCGGCTTGCCAACGGCGGGCGCGTGCGCGTGGATGTGGATGCCGCGGGCGAGGTCAGGCTGGAATTCCCCGAGCCCATGCTCGCCGCCTGACGGTACCAATAAAAAAAGCGGCGCTCAACGAAGCGCCGCGAAGCTGCCTGCCCGGTGAGCTGAAGGGCATCACCGAGGGGGCATCCGATCCCCAGCCAACGGTACTGCTCAGACGGTACTGTTCACTTGTTTATCCGTACTTGTCGGCCGGGTTCTTACGGGCTTTGGGGAGCCTCTGCAAAAAACTGCTGCGTACCCCGATTGCGGCCTCAAGTGCCCGCTCACTCCTCGCCTGTCCAATCGATATGTCCCGTCGTTCGCTGCGCGGCGTCACTATCCTGAAATTTAAGCGGGGTATGGTGTATAAGTGTTTTCTAATTCTCTCCTGCCGTCATGAACATGACCGACATGCAGTTCATGCTTGCCGAACTGCTTGAAATGCGCAAGGTGACGTCGCTGTTTCAGCCGATCGTGGACATGCGCGAAGGCATGGTGCATGGCTATGAGGCCTTGTCGCGCGGCCCTTCGGACAGTTCGCTGCACTCGCCGCTTGTGCTGCTGCGCGCGGCCGACCATTTCGGAATGGCCTCAAAGATCGAACGGCTTTGCGTCGAAACCGCTGCCCAGGGCTTCGTGGCGCGCAAACTCACGGGCAAGCTGTTCATCAATGTGCGGCCGGGGCGGCTGTTCGAGCCTTTCTTCCAGCCGTCTGCGCTGGCCGATTTCCTGGGCTGTGTCGGCCTGGACCCGCGCCGGGTGGTGCTGGAGATCACCGAAAGCGACCCGGTCTTCGAATACTCCGCGCTGATCCAGGCGGTCGAAGGCCTGCGCGCCGTCGGCATCGAGATCGCCATGGACGATCTGGGCGAAGGCTTTTCCAGCCTGCGCCTGTGGTCAGAGCTCAAGCCGAGTTACGTGAAGATCGACAAGCATTTCGTCGCCGGACTGAACCAGGACCCGGTGAAATTGCAGTTTGTGCGTTCCCTGCAGCAGATCGCCGAGAAATCGCAATCCTTCATCGTTGCCGAAGGCATAGAAATGGCCTCGGAGCTGGCCGTGGTCAGGGATATCGGCATTGCATTCGGCCAGGGCTACCTGATCGGGCGTCCTGCTGCCATGCCCTCCAGCGTGCCCTCGTCCGAGGCTGTGCAATGCCTGGCGCAGTCCGCGATCAGCGTTTTTCCCAGGGGCGGCGCGGCACGGCTGCAGCCCGATGCGCGGCGCCTGCTGATCGAGGCGCCATGCGTGGATGCCGGCACGCCGAGCGAGCGGGTACTGGAAATCCTGCAGGAGCATGAGGGCTTGCACGCCGTGGCCGTGGTCGAAGACGGCATTCCGGTCGGCATGATCAGCCGACCTTTCATGCTGGACCGCTTTACCCATTTGTACTCGCGGGAACTGTTCGGCCGCAAGAGCTGCGCCATGTTCATGGACGACGAGCCGCTGGTGGTGGACATCGGCACGCTCATTTCGGAACTGTCCGAGCTGGTGGTGCGCAAGGGCAAGCAGGCTTTCAGCGACGGCTTCGTGATTACCGAGAACGGCCGCTATCGCGGTCTCGGATCGGGGTTCGATCTCATGCGCGAGATCACCGACATGCAGGTGGTCGCAGCGCGTTATTCCAATCCGCTGACCCTGCTGCCAGGCAACGTGCCCATCCATGAGCATACCGACCGGCTGCTCGCCGCCGGCGTGAGCTTCGTTGCCGCCTATTTCGACCTCGACCATTTCAAGCCCTACAACGACGTTTATGGCTATCGCAAGGGCGACGAAATGATACAGCTGCTTGGGCGCCTCATTGCCGGGCAGTGCGATCCCAACCTGGATTTCGTCGGACATATCGGCGGCGACGATTTCATCGTGCTGTTTCAAAGCCACGACTGGGAATGGCGCTGCAGGGAGATACTGGATGCGTTCGACGCCTCGCGCTGGTCGCTTTTCCTGCCCGAGCACATCGCACGGGGCGGTTATGAAAGCGAGGATCGACGCGGCCACATGGTTTTCCATCCGCTGGTCGTGCTCTCGATCGGCGCAGTACCCGTACATCAGGACTGCTTTCAGCAGCATCTGGAGGTGGAACGTGCCGCTTCCCTGGCCAAGAAAATGGCCAAAAAAACCGAGGGCAGCAGCCTGTTCATCGAGCGGCGTTGTGCGGGCAGGGAACCGGGAAGGGCATGCGACTGGCTCGAGGAGGCTGAAGCCTTGCATGAAGCGAAAGCGCTGACTGATTGACCGCGCCTGATGTCCGGCACCATGACCGGGTTTTCCGCTCTGGTCTGCAAATGGGGTAAAATGCGGCTCCGAAACCGTATTTTTCCCGCCATCCCCGCTCTGGCGGATGGATTGAAAACAAAAAACCCGAACAGACCCCATCATGATTCTTGTCACAGGCGGCGCCGGGTTTATCGGCGCGAATTTTGTTTTGGAATGGCTCGCCCGCACCGGCGAGCCCGTCGTCAATCTGGACAAGCTCACTTACGCCGGCAATCTCGCCAGCCTGGAAAGCATCAAGGATGATGCCCGGCACGTGTTCGTGCAGGGCGACATCGGCGACCGCGCACTGGTGGAAAAGCTGCTGGCCGAGCACAAGCCGCGCGCGGTGATCAACTTCGCCGCCGAAAGCCACGTCGACCGCTCCATCCACGGCCCGGCCGATTTCATCGAGACCAACGTCGTCGGCACCTTCAACCTGCTGGAAGCCGTGCGCGCCTGGTGGGGCGGGCTGGAGGGGGAGGCCAAAGCCGGTTTCCGTTTCCTGCACGTTTCCACCGACGAGGTATACGGCTCGTTGGGTCCCAACGACCCGGCGTTTTCGGAAACTACGCCCTATGCGCCCAACAGCCCCTACTCGGCGTCGAAGGCGGCATCCGACCATCTGGTGCGCGCCTACCACCACACCTATGGCCTGCCGGTGCTGACCACCAACTGCTCCAACAACTACGGTCCCTACCAGTTCCCGGAAAAGCTGATCCCCTTGGTGATCCACAACGCCATTTCCGGCAAGCCGCTGCCCATCTACGGCGACGGCAGCAACATCCGCGACTGGCTGTACGTCACCGACCATTGCCTGGCCATCATGACCGTGCTGGAAAAGGGCAGGCCGGGCGAGACCTACAACGTGGGCGGCAACAACGAAAAGACCAACCTGGAAGTGGTCAAGACCATCTGCGCCATTCTCGACGAACTGCACCCGAGCTCGCCGGTGACGCCGCACGAGAAGCTCATCACCTTCGTGAAAGACCGTCCCGGCCATGACGCGCGTTATGCCATCAACTCTTCCAAGATCCAAAACGAGCTGGGCTGGCGTCCGCAAGAGAGCTTCGACACCGGCATCCGCAAGACCGTGGCCTGGTATCTGGCAAACGGAGAGTGGGTGGCGAACGTGGTTAGCGGGGCATATCGGGAGTGGGTGGGACGGAATTATGGTGACAGGTGACGGGTGACGGGTGACGGGTGACGGGTGACGGGTGACGGGTGACGGGTGACGGGTGACGATGGCTGGCGGGCATAGGGAGTTGCTGGCGTGGCAGGAGAGCATGGTCTTGGTCAAGCTTGTCTATGAATTGACGGCGGCTTTCCCGAAGGAAGAGTTGTATGGGTTGACCAGTCAGCTACGCCGTGCTGCGGTTTCGATTCCATCGAACATTGCAGAAGGCGCTGCCCGTAACGGTGACAGGGAGTTTCATCAATTTCTTGCGATCGCACGAGGTTCGCTGGCGGAACTCGAAACCCAGATGCTGCTGGCCGAACAGCTTGGTTATCTCGCAAAGGGCACGTTGCCAACCGGCCAAATGGAACGACTATTCAAATTGATCAGCGGATTGATGAATTCACTTCAAGGAAACAACTGATGACAGACCCGTCACCCGTCACCCGTCACCCGCCACTCGCCACTCGCCAACAACGCAAAGGCATCATCCTCGCCGGCGGCTCGGGCACCCGGCTCTACCCGGTCACCCAGACAATTTCCAAGCAGCTCTTGCCGGTGTACGACAAGCCCATGGTGTATTACCCGCTGTCCACGCTGATGCTGGCCGGCATCCGCGACATCCTCTTGATTTCCACGCCGCAGGATACGCCGCGCTTCGAGCAGCTATTGGGCGACGGCAGCCAGTGGGGCATCAGCATCCGCTATGCGGTACAGCCTGCGCCCGAGGGTCTGGCGCAGGCCTTCATCATCGGCGAGGAATTCCTCGCCGGCGCGCCCAGTGCGCTGGTGCTGGGCGACAACATCTTCTACGGCCACGACATGGCCAACGACTTGAAGCGTGCCGACGCCAGGACCGTCGGCGCCAGCGTGTTCGCCTATCCGGTACACGACCCCGAACGCTACGGCGTGGTGGAATTCGACAGGCAGGGCCGCGCCATCAGCCTGGAAGAAAAGCCCAAGGCGCCGAAATCGCGCTACGCCGTGACCGGCCTGTATTTCTACGACAACCGCGTGGTGGACATCAGCAAGAACCTCAAGCCTTCGCTGCGCGGCGAACTGGAGATCACCGACGTCAACCGCCAGTATCTGGAGTGGAATGAGCTCGACGTCCAGGTCATGGGCCGCGGCCAGGCCTGGCTCGACACCGGCACGCATGAATCGCTGCTGGAAGCGGCGCACTTCATCGAGACCATCGAACGTCGCCAGGGCCTGAAGATCGCCTGCCCCGAGGAAATCGCCTATCGCCTGGGCTTCATCGACGCCGAGCAGGTCGAGCGCCTGGCAGCGCCGCTGGCGAAAAACGGTTACGGCCAGTACCTCTTGGCTTTGCTCAAAGAACAGATTTTCTAGACATGGAAAAGATCGCCACAGCCATACCCGACGTGTTCATGATCGCGCCGAAAGTGTTCGGCGACGACCGAGGCTTCTTCCTGGAAAGCTACAATCGCCGCACCATGGCATCGCTCGGCATCGACCATGATTTCGTCCAGGACAATCATTCGCGCTCAGGCCGCGGCGTGCTGCGCGGGCTGCACTACCAGGTCAAACAGACGCAGGGCAAGCTGGTGCGCGTGGTGGCAGGGGAAATCTTCGACGTGGCCGTCGACATCCGCCGCTCTTCCCCGACCTTCGGCCGGTGGGTAGGCATGACCCTGTCCGCCGAGAACAAGCGCATGGCCTGGGTGCCGCCCGGTTTCGCGCACGGCTTCTATGTCACTTCCGATTACGCCGAGGTGCTGTACAAGGCCACCGACTACTACGCGCCGGAGCACGAGCGTTCCATGCTGTGGAACGATCCGGCGCTCGGCATCGAATGGCCGCTTTTTGGCGAGCCGCTCTTGTCCGGCAAGGACCGCAAAGGCCTGCCGCTGAACGAAGCCGAGGTGTTCGCATGAGAACCATCCTGCTCACAGGCGCGAGCGGCCAGGTGGGCTGGGAGCTAGAGCGCACGCTGGCAAGCCTTGGCCGCGTGGTCGCCCCCGGCCATGCCGAGTTCGATCTCGCCCGCCCGGAGACACTGGCCGCAGCCGTGCGCAGGATCAGGCCCGACCTCATCGTCAATCCCGCAGCCTACACCGCGGTGGACAAGGCCGAATCCGAGGAGGAACTGGCCTATGCCGTCAATGCCGAAGCGCCGCTGGCGCTGGCCAAGGAAGCGAGGCGCCTGGGCATCACGCTCGTGCATTACTCCACCGACTACGTGTTCGACGGCGCCAAGCTCGATGCCTACACCGAGGAGGACGAGCCGCATCCGCTGGGCGTGTACGGTGCGAGCAAGCTTGCCGGCGAAGAACTGGTGGGCGCGAGCGGGGCGGATCATCTGATTTTGCGCACGAGTTGGGTGTATGCCGCGCGCGGCAGGAATTTCCTGCTCACCATGCAGCGGCTTGCACGCGAACGCGACAAGCTCTCCGTGGTGGCCGACCAGTTCGGCGCGCCCACCTGGGCGCGCAGCATCGCCGAGGCCACCGCACAGATGCTGGCGCTGTGGCTTGCACCCGGCGCCACGGCGGAAGACCGCAAGCGTCTGTCCGGCGTGTACCACATGACATGCGGCGGCCGCACCAGTTGGCATGGATTTGCCGAGGCGATTCTTGAAAACATGCAGGCGCGCGGGGAAAAAATTCCCGCACTGAAGGCGATTTCCACGGCGGAATACCCCACGCCTGCGCAACGCCCGGCCAACTCCGTGCTCTCGAATGAAAAGCTCGAACTGAGCTTCGGCATCCGCATGCCGGAATGGGATGCGGCACTGGCACTGTGTCTTGCCTGACGCGCCGTTCGGGCCAGTCAGCTTGATCGAATCAGGCGAAAAAAGAGCAATCAAAGCGCCGGCGTGCTTGACCGAAACCCGCATACTGTCTAGAATGCGCGCTTTCCTGTTCCCCGATAGCTCAGTCGGTAGAGCGACGGACTGTTAATCCGCAGGTCCCTGGTTCGAGCCCAGGTCGGGGAGCCAAGAAACACCAAGGCTTGCAGAAATGCAGGCCTTTTTTATTTCTCAGCCACCGTAGCCAGATCGTAGCCAGCCACCAAACCACCCAGGCGTGACGCAGATAAAGCCCGCACAGATGCGGGCTTTTTCATGGATTCTGATTCATGTAAGGCTGGTATACGCGCGCGTGTTCCCGGCTCTCGTGCTTGGCGTAGTACATGGCGTAGTCGGCGTGGCGGGAGAGTTCGATTTCGTTGTCGCCGTGTTCGGGGAACATGGCGATGCCGATGCTTACGGCGACGGACAGAATCTTGTCGTCCATGACGATCGGCTGGCACAGGGCGTGGTGGATTTTGCCCGCCACCCGCAGCGCGGCCGCTTCGTTTTCCACATCCTTCAGCAGCACGGTGAACTCGTCGCCGCCGATGCGGCCTACCGAATCGGATTTGCGCACGCATCCCTGCAGGCGCTTGGCGACGACCTGCAGCACGCGGTCTCCGGTTTCGTGCCCGTAGTTGTCGTTGATGGGCTTGAACCTGTCGAGGTCGAGGAACATCACGGCAAGTTTCTGCCGGGCGCGCCGGGCGTGCAGGATGGCCTGCTTCATGCGGTCGGAGAACAGCATGCGATTGGGCAGGTCGGTCAGCGCATCGTATTGCGCCATGTGGCGGATGCGGTCTTCGGCCTGCTTGCGCTCGGTGATGTCGCGCGCTGCGGCAAACAGGCCTATGACCTCGCCCGCGTCGTTGCGATAGGTGCTGGCGTTGAACAGCGCGTGTGTGACGTGGCCATCCCGGTGGCGCAGGGACAGCGGGTAGTCGGTGACGAAGCCCTCGGCAAAGGCTTTTCTGAACCATTTGCGCGCACTGTCCTGGTCGGTGACATAGGCGGCGAAATCCGTGCCAATGAGTTTTTCGCGGCTGAGGCCGGTCGCTTTTTCGGTGGCATGGTTGACGTCGGTGATCCTGCCTTCCGGGCTGATGACCAGCAACGGATCGAGGTTGGCCTCGATCAGGCTGCGGGTGTAGCGCGATGCGGCGCGCAGGTCGCGTTCGTTCTTTTCCAGCGCATCCAGCATGCGGTTGAAGCTGTCGGCGAGGCGGTTGACTTCGTCATTGCCTTCGCCGACGTTCGCACGCACGCTGAAGTCTCCCTTCTGTACGCCGTCCGCAACCCTGGCCAGCGAGCCGAGGCGGGCCGCCAGCCGATTCGCGATGAGCGTGGCGGCCGCAAAAGCGAGCAGGGTGAACAGGACGGAAAACACGCCCAGGCGAACCATCACGCCGCGCATCTGGGCAATGATGCGATCGCGCCCGAACGCCACGCGCGCCCAGCCGATGTGGCGCTGTCCCGCCATCACCGGCACGGCGACATCGACCATGGTCTCGGTGTTGATGAGGAAACGGCTTCTGGGCGGGGCGTGCTCGAGCGAACGACTGGTGGCGTCGGTCAGGAACAGGCCGGTTTTCTCCTCGTCGCTGTGTGCCAGCACACGCCCGCTGCGGGAGAGGAGCATGGCATGGCGCAATTCCGGATAGGCGTCGAAGGCGTGGATGACTTCCTGCATGCCCGCCACGTCATTGGCCAGCACCCAGGAGCGCGAGCTGACCGCAAGCGACTGCGCCAGGCCCAGTGCGGCATGGTTGCTTTCCTTGTGCAGCGACTCCCTTTCGATGTACGCCATGTAGCTGATGAAGGCGGCAATCAGCAGAAAGAAGCCGAGCACGAAGACGACGATGATCTGCCGCCGGAGCGAGCATTTTCGCGGGAAATCGAACAAGGACTTGATCTCGGACTCCTGGGCGGTTCGATATTTGCGGGCGCCTGTTCCCGGCGGCCGGCCTTGTCGATGCAGGGCCGGCAGGCTAAGGGCAAGGCGTGTGTTGTGGTGGTCTTGCTGACGGTTTTGGGAAATAAATCGGGCACAGAAGCGACTAGCGGTTTTCTGCGCGGCTAAACATATCCTTAATTTGGCTAAGCTAATAACATGGGGCTCAGGGTGAATTATCCGATATTTCTGCATGATTTCGGCGGAGGAAGCCGGTTTCCGGGTTGGCCGGCGGAGGGGTGCAGGTTTCCTGTGATGGGTTCTGGAGGAAGTGGATGAAAAGGCTGTTGCTTGGTTTCCTGGCCATTGTTCTGGCGGCGTGCGGACGCGGCAGCGAAGACGAGGCCGGTTTGCCCCGGTACGGTGCGCATGAAGCCGGGCAGGGCAGGACATACGTGTTCGCCATCCATCCGCTCCACAATCCGGTACGGCTGTTCGAGATGTACGGGCCGCTCATCGACTATCTTAACCGCAATATCTCCGGCGCGACCTTCCGGCTGGAGGCTTCGCGCAATTACGAGGAGTTCGACAGGAAGCTCTACGGGCGCAAGCCGGATTTTGCGCTGCCCAATCCCTACCAGACCTTGAATTCACTCCGGCATGGCTATCACGTCATTGCCAAAATGGGAGACGACGCGCGCTTTACCGGCATCATCCTGGTCAGGCGCGACAGCGGCATCCGCGAGGTGGCCGATCTCAAGGGCAAGAAGGTTTCCTATCCGGCGCGCACGGCGCTGGCGGCCACCATGATGCCGCAGTACTTCCTGCATGCCCATGGCCTCGACGTCAACCGCGACATCGAGAACCTATACGTCGGTTCGCAGGAATCCTCGATCATGAACGTGTATCTGGGCAACGTCGCGGCTGGCGCGACCTGGCTGCTGCCCTGGCTGGAGTTCCAGCGGGAGCAGACCGAGAAGGCGCGCGAACTGGAGGTCAAGTGGGAAACCGAGCCGCTCATCAACAACGGCGTGGTGGCTCGGGACGACGTTCCGCCAGAGCTGGCCCGGCAGGTCGCGCACCTGCTCGACACCCTGCACACCACCGAGGAAGGCCGGGCCATGCTGGAACGCATGCAGCTTTCGCGGTTTGAGTTGGCGGACGACAGCAGCTATCGTGTGATCGAGGATTTCCTGCGCAACTTCAGCGTAAACGTGCGTCCGCTGGACGTGGATGCCGAATGAAAAGATCTATCCTCCCGCTCTGGGAAAGAGGCTCATTCAAGCGGCAGATCATCGTCGCCTTCGTTCTCGGCTTCCTGCTGCTGATCACGGCGTTCATCGGCTACATGGTGCGCAGCGAGAGCCGGAACCTTTACCAGGAGAGCGACAGCGCGGCGCTCGGTCTCGCCCGGTCGCTTGCGGTCAGTTCGCGCTCCTGGGTGCTGGCCAATGACGTGGCGGGGCTGCAGGAAGTCATTCGTTCCTTCGACGCCTATCCGGAACTGCGCTATGCCATGGTCGTCTCGCAGGACGGCCGGGTGCTGGCGCACAGCGATCCGGAAAAGGCCGGCCTGTTCCTGACCGATGCCGCCAGCCGCTCGCTGGTGCAGGGGCCGGCGGAAAACCGCTTTCTGGCGGACACGAAAGACACCATCGACATTGCCGTGCCGATCCGGGTGGAACGGCAGCATGTCGGCTGGGCCCGTGTGGCGCTTGGGCGCGAGCGCATCGTCGCCGACATGCAGGCGACGGTGCTGCGCGGCATCGCCTTCGTGCTGCTGGCCAGCACCCTGGCGTTTTTGGCCGCGCTGGTCATCGCCCATCGGCTGGGCTCGCGCATCGGCTCCCTGGTACGCGTGGCGGAGGGCGTGCGTGCCGGAAATTTCGCCGAGCGTGCCGCAGTGTCCGAACGCAGGGACGAAATCACCCGCCTGGCCGACAGTTTCAACCGCATGCTGGACACACTGTCGGAAAACGAGAATGCGCTGCGCGCCGCCTCGCAGGAGGTGACGGAACTCAGCCGGCGCAACCGCATGATCCTGGATTCGGCAGGCGAGGGCATTTACGGCCTGGACAGCGAAGGCATCTGCACCTTTGCCAATCCCGCCACTGCGCAAATGCTCGGCTACCGCAGCGAGGAACTGGTCGGGCGCAACTCGCATGCGCTTTTCCACCATACCTGGCCGGACGGGCAGCCCTATCCGCAGGACGAATGCCCGGTGCAGAAGGCGCACAAGGACGGCATCACGCACCGCGGCACGGACCTTTACTGGCGCAAGGATGGCAGCAGCTTCGAGGTCGAATACGTCAGCACGCCGATACTGGAAGGCGGCAAGCCGGTGGGCGCCGTGGTGGTGTTCCGCGACATATCCGAACTGAAACGCACGGAAATGGCCTTGCGCGCAAGCGAGCGGTTTCTCAACAGCGTGGTCGAGCACATTCCCGCCATGCTGTTCATCAAGGAAGCGGAAAACCTCAGCTTCGTCAGGCTCAACAAGGCGGGGGAGGCGCTGCTCGGCTATTCCGAGGCCGAACTGATCGGCAAGAGTGACTTCGATTTCTTCCCCGTGAAGGAGGCGGAGCATATCATCGCCAATGACAGGGAGATCATCCGGAGCGGCAAACTGGCCGACATCCCGGAAGAGCGGATCACGACGAAGAAGCTCGGCCTGCGCTACCTGCACACGAAGAAAATTCCCATCTATGCGGAAGACGGCAAGCCGCTCTACCTGCTGGGGATATCGGAGGACATCACCGAGCGCAAGCTGGCGGACGAATAACTTAGGCGCAGCCAGAAGAGCCTGGCCGATGCCCAGCGCATCGCGCATCTGGGCAACTGGGAGCTGGACCTGACAAACAACGTGCTATTCTGGTCGGACGAGATTTACCGCATTTTCGAGCTCGATCCGGAACGGTTCAGCCCTTCCTACGAAGCCTTCCTGGACGCGATACACCCGGACGACCGCGAAACGGTCGATCACGCCTATACAGAGTCGGTCAAGAACAGACAGCCCTATGACATCGAACACCGCCTGCTGATGAAGGACGGGCGCATCAAGTACGTCAACGAGAAGTGCGAGACCTACTACGATGCCGACGGCACGCCGCTGCGTTCGGTCGGCACGGTGCACGACATCACCGAGCGCAAGCTGGCGGAAGAAGAACTGCGGCGCTACAAGGACCACCTCGAAGAGGAGGTGCAGCAGCGCACCGCCGACCTGGTACTGGCGCGTAACGCCGCGCAGGCGGCGAACCAGGCCAAGAGCGTGTTCCTCGCCAACATGAGCCACGAGCTGCGCACGCCCTTGAACGCCATCCTCGGCTTTTCCAACCTGATGCGCAAGGATCCGGGACTGTCGGACGGCCAGCGCCAGAACCTCGACATCATCAACCGCAGCGGCGAGCACCTGCTGACCCTGATCAACGACGTGCTGGACATGGCCAAGATCGAGGCCGGGCGGGTGCAGTTGGAAGAGGCGCCGTTCGACATCGGCAGCATGGTGCGTAACGTCACCGACATGATGCAGATCCGGGCCAGTGAAAAAGGCCTGCGCCTGTTGGTGGATCAGTCGTCGAAATTTCCGCGCTATCTCGTCGGCGACGAAGCCCGCCTGCGCCAGGTGCTGATCAATCTGCTCGGCAATGCCATCAAGTTCACCGAGCAGGGCGGGGTGACCGTGCGCCTGGGCGCCAGGCGTGACCGGCAGCCACGCTTGCTGGTCGAGGTGGAGGACTCCGGCCCGGGCATCGCCCCGGAAGATCAGAAGCGGATTTTCGAGCCCTTCGTGCAACTGGGCGAGCAGGGCATCAACAGGGGGACCGGCCTGGGCCTGACCATCGCCCGCCAGTTCGTGCAGCTCATGGGCGGCAGCCTCAGCCTGGAGAGCACGCTCGGCAAGGGCTCGATTTTCCGGGTCGAACTGCCGCTCAAGGAGGCCGCCGAATCCGATATCGCCAGGTCGTCCGGCATCACGCACAACGGCGAAATCCTGGGCCTGGCGCCGGGCCAGCCGGAATACCGCATTCTCGTCGTCGAGGATCAGCGCGACAACCAGCTCCTGCTTGCCAGGCTGATGGAAACGGCGGGGTTCCGCTGCAGGATTGCCGAGAACGGCAGCCAGGCCGTGCAGATGTTCCGGGAATGGCAGCCGCATTTCATTTGGATGGACCGGCGCATGCCGGTGATGGACGGCCTGGAGGCGACCCGGCAGATCCGGAACCTGCCCGGTGGCAAGGACGTCAAGATCGTCGCCGTCACCGCTTCCGCCTTCCAGGAACAGCGTGCCGAAATGCTGGCTGCGGGCATGGATGACTTCGTGCGCAAGCCCTACCGCGCCAGCGAAATCTACGACTGTCTGATGAAGCACCTGGGCGTGCGCTACCTCTACGAAGGCGCCGTCGCGCAGGAGGCGGAGGCGGCGGAACTGACGCCGGCCGCGCTCGCCGCCCTGCCGCAGGATTTGCGCGGGGAATTGCAGGCCGCGCTCGAGAGCCTGGAAAGCGGACGCATCGCGGCTGCCCTGCAAAAGGTGGGGGTTCACGACGACGCGCTGCAAAAGACGCTGGCGCGCCTGATTGAAAACTTCGACTACCCTGCGATACTGAAAGCCTTGCAAGAGAGCCAACATGCCTGATCTGGGAAAAATTCTCGCGGTAGACGACACCCCGGCTTCGCTGAGGCTGCTCACCGACATACTGAAATCCGAAGGCTACGACGTGCGCTCCGCCATCAACGGCGAACTGGCATTGCGCTCGGCCAGGGCGAACCCGCCGGAACTGGTGCTGCTGGACATCCGCATGCCGGAGATGGACGGTTTCGAGGTCTGCCGGCAACTCAAGGCACGGCCCGAAACCGCCAAGGTGCCGGTGATTTTCGTCAGCGCCCTCACCGACACCGACGAAAAGGTGAAGGGCTTCGAGCTGGGCGCGGTCGATTTCGTCACCAAGCCCTACCAGCGCGAGGAACTGCTGGCACGGGTGCGCACCCACCTGGAAGTGGACCGCCTGCGCAACCGGCTCGAAGACTTGGTCGAGGAGCGCACCCGCAGCCTGCGCAAGGCCCTGCTCGACATCATCTCCGCAATGAGCGCCACGGTCGAACTGCGCGATCCCTACACCGCCGGCCACCAGCGCCGCGTCGCACATCTGGCCAGCGCGATCGCACGCGAGATGAAAATGCCCGAGGGACAGATCGAGGGACTCAACCTGGCCTGTCTGGTGCACGATTTCGGCAAGATCAAGGTGCCGGCCGAAATCCTGACCAAGCCGGGCACGCTCGACGACCTCGAATTCAGCCTCATCAAGCAGCACTGCCAGATCGGCTACGAAATCCTCAAGCCCATCGACTTTCCCTGGCCGATCGCGCAGACCGTGTACCAGCACCACGAGCGGCTCGATGGTTCGGGCTATCCACGGGGCCTGAAGGACGGCGAAATCCTGCTCGAAGCCAGGGTGCTGGGCGTGGCCGACGTGGTGGAGGCCATGGCTTCGCACCGGCCTTATCGTGCCGCGCTCGGGGTGGAGACGGCGCTGGAGGAAATCAGCCGACATCGCGGCGTACGCTTTGATGCCGCGGTGGTGGATGCGTGCGTGAAACTGTTCCGCGAACAGGGCTACAGTCTGCCCTTGTGATTCCTTGACCATGCGGGCAGGCGAAGCCCGAAGGAGGGCGCCATGAAATACATGTTGTTGACGGGTATGGCCTTGCTGCTGTGGGCCTGCGACACGCCGCACAGCTACGGGCCGCACACGCCGTATTACCGTTTTCCGCCGGGCGTGCGCCTGGCGCTGAACCAGCCCCTGGAAATCCCGGCGAACTGGGCGACGGCAAGGCTGCAGCACGGCAGGCCAGTGCCGTTCGGCCACGTGCAGGAGCAGGAGCCGCACTGCATTTTCGAGATCGACACGGTACGTGCCGTGCCGCAGCGGGTCGAGGCGGATGTCTTCGCCGTGACCTCGGTGCGGCGGAGCGTGAGCGAACTGGCGGGCGGGGCGGGATTTTTCGTGCGCAGCGCGCTGGCCGACGACGATGCGCCCGCGCCGATCTACTTCAAGACCACGTTCATGCTGCGCTCGGAAAAGCAGCCCGGCGTGCTGCGCATGGTCTGCCAGGCAGGACCGTATTCGGACGATATTGCCAGACATCGCCACCTCACGGTGGCGGAAATTCGTGAGGCGCTTGGGCGGATGTTCACGCTGGAACTGCCCGACGGCGGCGCATGAGCATGTCGGCTTATTTCTCGCGCAGCGAGCGGCGTATGGTGTCGGTCACGGGGGACAGCAGGTAATCGAGGGTGGAGCGCGCCTCGGTGAGCACGAACACCTCGGCCGCCATGCCGGGCTGCAGGCCCTCGATGCCGGCACGGCGCAGCGAGGCCGGGTCGGGCTGGATGTGCACCACATAGAAGGGCATGCTACCGGCCTGGTCCATGAGGGCGTCGGCGGAGACATAGGTGAGCCTGCCGGTGACGATGGGCGTGGTGCGTGACTTGTAGGCGGTAAAGCGGATGTCGGCGCGCTGGCCGACGCGCATTTCCTTGATGTGGTCGAGCGAAACCTTGGCCTCGATGACGAGGTTTTCCCCGTCCGGCACGATTTCCATGAGCACTTCGCGCGGGCCGGCGATTTCGCCGGGCGCGTGCACGCGCATGCCGACCACGCGCCCCGATGTCGGTGCGGTGATGACCTTGCGCTGCAAGGCATCTTCCGCCGGGCGCAGCTTTTCCCTGAATTCGACCAGGCGCGCCGAGCTTTCCTTGAACTCCTCGGCGGCCACGCGCTGGTAGTCGTTTCTGATGCCGGCGATGCGCAGCATGACCTCGTTGCGGCGCTGCACGCTCTGCGCCAGGTCGGCTTCAAACTCGCCGAGCTGAGCCTGGTAATCGGAAACCGCACGCTCGAGCCCGAGCAGCCGCGCGCGCGAAACGAATTTTTCGTTGTACAGCCTGCGGTTGATGTCCAGCTCTTCCTGCGCCAGTTCGATCGATTTGCGGCTGGCGGCAACCTCGCCGCGCAGCGCCTTCTCCTCGTGTTCGATGGCGTCCATCTGCTCCCTGAGCGTGGCGATCTGCTGGTCCAGGCTGGTGCGGCGCACGCGGAATATCTTGAGTTCGCGCGCGTAGGCGGAATCGACCAGCTCCTTGTCGAAGCGCGCGTAATTGGCGGCCTTGAGCCGGAAATCCGGCAGCATCTGCTGTTCGGCGTCGAGGCGGTCGTGCCTGACCATTTCGAATGCGGTCAGTTCCAGCAGCAGCCGATGGCTGGAATCGGTAATCACGCTGTCGAGTTCGAGCAGCGGCTGGCCGGTCTTGACGGCATCGCCGTCGCGCACGTGGACGGCCTTGATGATGCCGCCGTCGGTGTGCTGCACCGACTTGCGGCTGTTCTCGGCCTTGACCAGGCCCATGCCGATGACGGCGCCGTGCAGAGGCGCCAGCGCGGCCCAGGCGGTAAATGCTACGAGGGTGAGGGCGATGGTGACGACGCCGAGCCTGATCGGGTTGGCGAGCAGATTCGCGGCCTTCTGTTTTCCGGTTTCGAGCTTGTTCATGACGATGCTCCAGCCTTGTCGGCGGGGACGGGGTGGGGCATGGGCTGCACGCCCAGCCTGGACAGCACCTCGTCGCGCGGGCCGAGCAGTTCGACACGGCCTTCGCGCAGCACCAGCAGGTAGTCCATGGGCGCGACCAGGGCCGGCTTGTGGGTGATCATGATGACCGTGGTCTGACGGTTTTTCAGTTCCACCAGGGTCTGCACCAGCGCCTGCTCGCCTTCGGCGTCGAGATTGGCATTGGGCTCGTCCAGCACGACGATGCGGGGCTTGCGGTACAGCGCGCGGGCGAGGCCGATGCGCTGGGCCTGGCCTGCGGAAAGCTGGATCCCGCCGCTGCCCAGTTCGGTGTCGAAACCGTCCGGCAGGTGCAGGGCAAGCTCGTAGGCATGGGCCGCCCTGGCAGCGGACAGTATGGCTTCGGGATCGGAATCGTCGAAGCGGCCGATGTTGTCGCTGATCGTACCCTGGAAGAGCTCGACGTCCTGTGGCAGGTAGCCGATGTGCTTGCCGAGAAAGTCCCTATCCCAGTGCGCGATGTCGGCGCCGTCGATGCGGACGTGGCCGCTGGTGGGCGTCCACACGCCGACGATGAGCTTGGCGAGGCTGGATTTGCCCGAGCCGCTCGGCCCCAGTATGCCCAGCGACTTGCCGGCAGGCAGGTCGAGATCGACATGGCGGATGATGGGATTGTCGGCGGACTTGCCGGCAAGGTAGACGCGCTCCAGCTGGATTCTGCCACTTGGGGCGGGCAGGGGCTGCCTCGCGCCGTCGGCGAAAATCTCGGGAAACATTTCGGCCAGGCGGCCGTAGGACGAGCGCGCCGCCACCAGACCGTTCCAGTTGCCGATCAGACTTTCCACCGGCGCCATGGCGCGGCCCAGCAGGATGGTGGCGGCGATCATGATGCCGGGCGACAGGTTGTCGTGGATGACGAGGTACACGCCCACGCCCATCATGGTGACCTGGATGGACTGACGGATGAATTTGCTGGCGGAAAGAACGGCGCTCATGCGGGTATTGGCGCCCAGCATGCGATCCAGGGTTTCGTCGTTGGATTTTTTCCAGCGTGCGGAGAAGCGGCTGGTCATGCCCATGCTGTTGAGCACGTCGGCGTTGCGTACGCCCTGGTCCATGAACGCCCCGCTGCGGCGGGTGGCGTCCTGGTAGCGCTCGATGTCGGCGCGGTTGGTTTTTTCGTTCACCCAGGCCATGAGCAGCAGGATTGCCGAGCCGAGCACGGCAATCACGCCCATGACCGGGTGGAACAGGAAAATGACCAGGATGAAGAAAATCAGCCAGGGCGCATCGAACAGGGCGATGATGTTGTTGCCGGTGAAAAAGCTGCGCAGCGTGGCGATGTCCTTGAGGCCATGCACATAGCCGCCGCGGCTGACCGAACTGGCGTGCAGGATGAGGTTCTTCAACACACGCTCGCCCAGCATCTCGTCGATGCGCCGGCCCAGCGCCGTCATCAGGCGCGAACGCGCAAGGTCCACGAAGGCCATGGCAACCAGGGCGATGACCGCGATCACGGTCAGCATGTACAGCGTCGGCTCGCTGCGGCTAGTGAGCACGCGATCGAACACCTGCAGCATGTAGAGGATGGGCGCCAGCAGCATCAGGTTAATGAAAAAGCTGAAACCGCCCGCTGCATAAAGCGAAGGCTTTAACACTTCCCAGAAACGGGAGGTGTCGATGGCGACTGGCTTGTTCAAAGCGGCGTTTCCTGAATGTTTTCCGGCAGCTCTGGCTTGCAGGGCAAATCCATAAGGCTTTGGCAGGTATTATGCCGCAGTAGCGGGGTTAGATAGAGTCTTGTCAGGTATGCGCGGGCAGATATGTAGGCAGGATATGAAAAAAACGCCAGCGTTCGCTGGCGTTTTTGAGTGGTTGGATGAAGAATCAGATCACCACGAAGTCCGCCGCGCTGAGGTCGGCCGGGGTGGTGCCGGTGGCGTACACGGTGGCGAACTGCACTTTGGCACCTGCGCCGGAACCATCCGCATCGTAGTAAAGCTTGCCGGTATCGGTTTCGTAAAGGATGAAGTCGTTCGCATCCACCGCGTTTCCGGTCAGGCTTTCGCGGTAATTTCCGGCACCCAGTGCGCCTGTCGCGACCAGCTTGGTGAAGATGCTGTTCTCCAGGCGGATGGTGTCGGCCACGGCGCTGAAGTCCTTGATGGTGTCGACGTTGGTGGTGGCATTGAGGGCAGTGTTGAAGACGAAGTAGTCCTTGCCGGCCCCGCCGGTGAGGGTGTCCTTGCCGGTGCCGCCCAGCAGGGTGTCATTGCCGCCGCCGCCGTTGAGCGTATCGGCCCCGCCCACTCCGCTCAGTTTATTGGCTGCGGCATTGCCGATAAGCACATTGTTCAAACCGTTGCCGGTGCCATTGGCGGCGGCGGTGCCGGTGAGCGTAAGTTTCTCGACGTTAGCAGAAAGGGCCTCGGTAACGCTGGATTTCACGAGGTCTGTGCCCTGTCCGGCCAGTTCGGTGACGAGATCGCCCGTGTTGTCGACGATGTAGGTGTCATTGCCACCGCGTCCTTTGAGCGTGTCTGCACCTACGTTGCCATCCAATATGTTGGCGCCATTGGTGCCGGTCAGGCTGTCGTCGTAATAGGAGCCGATGATGTTCTCAAAGCTGAGCAGCGTATCGTAGCCTTGCCCACCCGGGGTGAGGTTCTGGGATGAGGTCAGGCCGAGGTTGACGGTCAGGCCTGCCGAGGCCAGCGAATAGTCGACCGTGTCGATGCCCAGCTTGCCGTTCAGGATGTTGTTGCCGCTGTTGCCGGACAGGATATTGTTCAAAGCGTTGCCGGTACCGTTGATGTTGGCTGTGCCAGTCAGCTGCAGGTTTTCGACATAGTTGCCCAGGGTGTAGCTTGCGGCAGACATTACCGTGTCTTTGCCTTCGCCGACTTTCTCGACAACAGTGTCATATTGGTCGACGGTATATGTGTCGTTCCCCGTACCCCCGACCACTCGGTCTGCGCCCGCGTTGCCGATCAGGCTGTCGTTGCCCGCATAGCCGTAGATGATGTCGTTGCCGCCCGCACCAGCAAGCAGGTCATCGTGGCTGGTGCCCTTGATCGTTTCTGCCGCCGCAGTGCCGCTACGCACGCTGAATTTGTAGTAACCGGCAATACCCGTGTTGCCGAGCGTGGTTTCCAGGTTGAGCATGGAGTTCTGCACGCCAGATTGAGCCAGTTCATACCAGGCCGAGCCGTCGCCGGTCGAATAACCGGCGCGCGCAACCGTGCCGCCCAGGCCGCCGGAACCGCCGCTGGCGTCGCCGGTCGTCCAGTTGACGGCTTCATAGCGGAAAACCATGTCGAAGTTGCCGTTGCCTGTGCCGATGATCTGCAACTGGAAGGCATTGAGCTTGTCGGTATGGTAGCTGTAGTAGCCGACGTCATCCCAGGTGACGGTCAACTTGCCGTAGCCGGTGGTGTCCATGTCGTACCAGACGATGTCGGAGCCGCGGGAGGTGCCGCCAGGGGTGGGGGTGACCTGATTGGGGCCAATGGCACCCCCGCTCAGGCGGGTATCAACGTCGGCAAAAAATGGCGCGATGATCGCGTAGCCGCCCTTTTCCAGCCCAAAAGGCGTGTAGGTATACAAACCTGCAAGCGGGTCGTTGGAGAACGTAACGTTCCCGTTGTTGTTGATGGAAACGTAGTCGTAGTTCTTGCCAAAGAAATTCAGTCCCGTGGCACCAAATATGGCGTTCAAACTGACGCCTGCCTTGTAGCTATCATCGTTTCGATCGACGTAATTCTCACCGAAGCCGAGTGTGCCGCCCAGAGTGTTAACTAGTGTTGTCATGATCGTTCTCCGCCAAATTCAAGCGCAGGAATACGCTTTTGCGCTTCAAATATAGCACCAAGCATATAAAGATAGTGATATATAAAAAAATAAATTGAACATACGTAATTGGTTGAATATTAATGATCATTTCTGCCCTGCTAAAACTGATCCGAGAACTGACTTTCGCTGACGATGCCGTGGTGCAGCCAGCTGGCGACGTGCTGGCTAAAGATGCACAGGTTGGCGCAAGCCAGATCACAGGAAACGGCAGTTGGACGTCCGCGCCTGGGGCGGACGAGAGGAAAGCCCGGGTCAGGAAACCCGATCGCGAGCGGATGCGGACTCGGACCGGTCGTCGCGCTCGCGCAGCAGCCAGTAGATGGCGCCGAGCGCCAGGGCGGCAGCGGCAAGGGCGGCGATGCGCGCGGGACTCGCGTCGGCGTCGAGGATGACGAACTTGCGCGACAGCGCGATGAGGGCGATCAGCACCACGGTCTTGACCTGGATGATGCTGTCGCGGCGCAGCGCGACCTTGATGATGGAGTGCTTGAACTCCATGGCGATGAGCAGTGTCATGATCATGCCGAACACGGTCTGGAAGACTTGGTGTTCCAGCGGGTTGAAGGCTTCCAGGAAGAGAAGGTGATAGACCGTGCGGATGAGCTGTACCAGCGAGATGACGATGACCACGGCGATGACGCCGGAAAGCAGCAGGGCGACGATCTGTTCGAAACGTTCGTAAAGGCTCATGAACGCCCATGCCGATTTGAATTCGGAGAGGGGTGAATGCTGGCGCGAGTCGTTGTTCATGGCAGTGCGCGGTGCGTATGAAAAGGCATCCCGCTCAAGCCTGAGCGGGATGCGGAAGGAGGCCAATCAGCCGATCAGAAGTCCATGTCGGCGGTGGCCGGCGCGGGAGCTTTTTCCTCCTTGGGCAACTCGGCCACGGTGGCGTCGGTGGTGAGGATCAGGCCGGCCACCGAGGCGGCGTTTTGCAGCGCCGTGCGGGTGACCTTGGTGGGGTCGATGACGCCCATTTCCATGAGGTCGCCGTACTCGCCGGTGGCGGCGTTCCAGCCGTGGTTGCCGCTCGTTTCCAGCACCTTGGCCACGATCACCGAGGGCTCGTCGCCGGCGTTGGCGGCAATCGCCCGCAGCGGCTCTTCCAGTGCGCGCAGCACGATCTTGATGCCGGCGTCCTGGTCGTGGTTGTCGCCCTTGAGGTTCTGGATGCGGGCGCGGGCGCGCAACAGCGCGACGCCGCCGCCGGGGACGATGCCTTCCTCCACCGCGGCGCGGGTGGCGTGCAGGGCGTCATCGACGCGATCCTTCTTCTCCTTCATCTCGACTTCGGTGGCGGCGCCGATCCTGATCACGGCAACACCGCCGGCGAGCTTGGCCACGCGCTCCTGCAGCTTCTCCCTGTCGTAGTCGCTGGTGGCTTCCTCGATCTGGGCGTGAATGGCCTTGACCCTCGCGGCGATGCGCTCCTTGTCGCCGGCGCCGTCGATGATGACGGTGGTCTCCTTGTGCACTTCGACGCGCTTGGCGCGGCCCAGGTCATCGAGCCCGGCCTTCTCCAGCTTGAGGCCGACTTCCTCGGAGATGACGGTGGCGCCGGTGAGGATGGCCATGTCTTCCAGCATGGCCTTGCGGCGGTCGCCGAAGCCCGGCGCCTTGACCGCGGCCACCTTGAGCACGCCGCGGATGCTGTTCACCACCAGGGTGGCGAGCGCTTCGCCGTCGACGTCCTCGGCGATGATCAAAAGCGGCTTGCCGGCCTTGGCCACGGCTTCCAGCACGGGCAGGAGGTCGCGGATGCTGGAAATCTTCTTGTCGTGCAGCAGGATGAAGGGCTCCTCCAGCATGGCCACCTGCTTGTCGGGGTCGTTGATGAAATAGGGCGAGAGATAGCCGCGGTCGAACTGCATGCCCTCGACGATCTCAAGCTCGTTTTCCAGCGACTTGCCGTCCTCGATGGTGATCACGCCTTCCTTGCCGACCTTGTCCATGGCGCGGGCGATGATGTCGCCGATGGCGGCGTCGGAATTGGCCGAGATCGTGCCCACCTGGGCGATTTCCTTGCTGGTGGAGCAGGGTTTGGAAATGGCCTTGAGTTCTTCCACCACGGCGTGCACGGCACGGTCGATGCCGCGCTTCAAGTCCATCGGGTTCATGCCGGCGGCCACGTACTTCATGCCTTCCTGGACGATGGCCTGGGCCAGGACGGTGGCGGTGGTGGTGCCGTCACCCGCGACATCGGCGGTCTTGGACGCCACTTCCTTGACCATCTGGGCGCCCATGTTCTCGAACTTGTCCTTGAGTTCGATCTCCTTGGCCACGGTCACGCCGTCCTTGGTGATGACCGGGGCGCCGAAGGAGCGTTCCAGCACCACGTTGCGGCCTTTGGGGCCCAGGGTGACCTTCACGGCATTGGCCAGGATGTTCACGCCCTTCACCATGCGGTCGCGGGCGTTGTCGTGGAATTGAACGATTTTTGCACTCATGTCTGATCTCCTCTAAACAGGCAAAGGGGGTCAGGCGGCCTTCTTGACGGCCTCGGCGTCGCTCTCGATGACGCCCATGACGTCATCCTCGCGCATCACCAGCAGCTCTTCGCCTTCGACCTTGACGCTCTGGCCGGCATACTTGCCGAACAGCACGCGGTCGCCGACCTTCAGTTCGATCGGAATCAGCGCGCCCTTGTCGTCGCGGCGGCCGGGGCCGACGGCGATGACTTCGCCCTGTTCGGGCTTTTCGGCGGCGGTGTCGGGAATCACGATGCCGGAAGCCGTCGTGCGCTGCGCTTCGACTCGCTTGACGATAATCCGGTCGTGCAGGGGACGAATATGCATAGCTCTGTCTCCTTAAACGAGTTCATATCACCAGTGAGAATGAGATGATCGCGCCGCCGGCGCAGAGGGGAGTGCCCGGCGCCGGGCGGCGGATCGGGCCGGCGGGAAGCCGGCGCGTACTGATTTGGGGATGCCGCGTGGGGATTTCAAGGGGGTTATATGACGATGCGCGACACCCGTCCCAGGCGGTAGACGATGCGCGTGCCGCGCCTGCCCGCCGCCTGCGGCGCGACCGGACAGGGCGGGGGGCGGCTGCCGTCGGGCGCGAGGGAGTCGTCCTCGGCGCTGTCGCGCCACAGTCCGCCTTGCACCGGGCGGAACAGCCAGCGCACGTAGCCCCTGGCCGCGGCAAGGTGCATGAGCTCGTCGCGGTCCGGCGCCTCGGCCAGGAGATGCGAATCGTCGTTGGGCGCAAAGGGGTTGTTGCCGAAGGCCTGGCGGCATTCCAGCGCCTCGCGTGCGGAGGCGCCGACCTGCGAGCAGGCGCGGGCGCTGCGCCGCTCGAGGTCCCACGCGCCCAGCTGCCAGGCGGCGTCGAGCAGGGCGCGGTCGATCTCCTCCAGGGTGCGCCAGCTCGTGTTGATCTGCAGGGCCGAGCCGGGCACTGCACGGCGCGTCCCGTGCGGCTTGGTCTCGTCGCGCCGAAAGCCGTGCCAGTGCAGCATGAGCAGTAGCGGCGTATCGGGGCGCGGCACGGCGCTGACCGTCACCGCATAGAGCGGCAGGCGCACCGCAGCGATCTGGGCCTGGATGCTTTGCAGTAATTCCATGGCGAAACCTGGCCGTGAGCCGAATCAGACATGGGCTGAATCAAACATAGCAAAAATCCGTCAGGGTTGCAGCGGCCGCGCCTCGGGCGCGCTCGCCGCCTCTGCCGGCGGGACGAGATCGCGGGTCAGTTCGCGGATCGCGTCCTCTTCCAGGGTTTCCCTCGCCAGCAGCTCGGCGGCGCAACGTTCGAGGATGGCGCGGTTGCCCGCCAATATGCGGAAAGCGCGCTCGAACACATTCATCACCAGGTTGCGCACTGCGGCATCGATGCGCGCCTGGGTGGATTCCGCCACGCGGCAGCCGCCGGACAGCATTTCGGGCACGTCCAGAAAGCGCGGCCGCTGTGACTCATAGGCGATGTAGCCCAGGTCTTCGTCCATGCCGTAGCGGGTGATCATGTCGCGGGCGATGTCGGTCGCACGGGCCAGGTCGTCCGCGGCGCCGGTGGAGAGTTCTCCGAACACCAGCTTTTCCGCGGCGCGTCCGCCCAGCAGCACGGCGATCTTGTTCTCCAGTTCCCGCCGCGTCATCAGGTAGCGATCCTCGGTGGGCCGCTGGATGGTATAGCCCAGCGCGCCGATGCCGCGCGGAATGATGGACACCTTGTGCACCGTGTCGGTGCCGGGGAGCGACAAGGCCACCAGCGCATGGCCCATTTCGTGGTAGGCCACGGTGCGGCGCTCGCGCTCGTTCAGCACCCGGTTCTTCTTCTCCAGGCCGGCGACGATGCGTTCCACCGCGCGGGTGAAATCCTCCAGCGTCACCGCCTCGGCGTGCCGCCGCGTGGCCATCAGCGCGGCCTCGTTCACCAGGTTGGCGAGGTCCGCCCCGGAAAAGCCCGTGGTGAGCGCCGCCACTTTTTCCAGATCCACTTCCGGGGCAAGGCGGATTTTCTTCACGTGCACCCGCAGGATGTCGATTCTCCCCTTTTTGTCCGGCCGGTCCACCAGCACCTGGCGATCGAAGCGCCCGGCGCGAAGCAGCGCGGGATCGAGAATCTCGGGACGGTTGGTGGCGGCGAGGATGATGAGGCCCACCGAGGAATCGAAGCCGTCCATTTCCGTGAGCAGCTGGTTCAGGGTCTGCTCGCGCTCGTCGTGGCCGCCGATGGGGCCCGCCGCACCGCGCGCCCGACCGAGGGCGTCGAGCTCGTCGATGAAAATGATGGCGGGCGCCTTCTCACGCGCCTGCTCGAACAGGTCGCGCACCCGCGCCGCGCCCACGCCGACGAACATTTCCACGAACTCGGAACCGGAGATGGAGAAGAAAGGCACGCCGGCCTCGCCTGCCACCGCCTTGGCGAGCAGGGTCTTGCCGGTGCCGGGCGGGCCCACGAGCAGCACGCCCTTGGGGATGCGCGCGCCCAGCCGGCCGTATTCCTGCGGGTTCTCGAGGAAGTCCGCCACTTCCTGCAATTCCGCCTTGGCCTCGTCCACCCCGGCCACATCGTCGAAGGTGACGCCGGTGTTTTTTTCCACATACACCTTGGCACGGCTCTTGCCGACGGTCATGAATCCGCCCATTCCCTGCTTCTCGGCGAACCTGCGGAAGAGGAAGAACCACACGGCGAAAAAGGCCACCGCCGGCAGCACCCAGGAAAGCAGATCCCGCAGGAAGGTGCTCTCGATCACCCGCGTATAGGGCACGCCGTACCGGGACAGGCGCGCCGCGAGATCGGTTTCCACCCGGTTGGCGACGATCACGGTCTTGCCCTTGGCGTCCGGGGACTTGAGTTTGCCGGTGAGATAACGGTCGCTGACGAATACCTCCGCCACTCGGCCATCCTTCAGCGCCTGCTCGAACTCGCTGTAGGGCACGGCCTCCACGGTGCGGCTCGTCTGCCACCAGTTCTGCAGCATCAAGAGCAGCAGCGCCGCGATGATCCAGTAGATCAGGTTCCATTGGGTCTTCTGTTCCACGCGTTTCCTTTCTGGCTGGCTAAAAGAAGCTTGGTCCATGCGTTTTTCGGGCAGACTGCGGAAGCTTTGCCGGAATGTCCGGCCCGCTACCGGTTTCGCCAGGGGGAATATCGGGCTGGCGGCCTGTGCCCGGCTTCGGCAGCAATGGGCTCATTCCATTCCGGCACGGCGCTGGCGGGCGCGCAGTGCGTCCATCTCCTCCAGCAGGTCGGCCACGAGGGCGGCGAGTTCGGGCATCGCCTCGAAATCGCGCTCCAGCCGGCGCATGCGCCGCGCCCGCGCCAGACCGGCACAGGACAGGCGCCACAGGCCGCTGATGCGCTCGGCGTGCGGGAACAAGCCCGCCTCGATGCGGGCTGCGAGCCATTCCGGCTCCACCGCGCAGGCCGCGGCGGCCTGCTCCAGGGTGAGCCAGCTTTCCTCCAGCAGGCTGCCGATCAGGATGTCTTCTTCATCATGCATGGTTCATTTCCCTCCGGGGTGGCGCGGATCGAAGGCGAGCTCGCGCGCCATGGCTTCATACAGTTCGCGCGCTTTCGCGCTGTCGGCCGGCGGCAGCACGATCTGGATGTCGAGCAGCAGGTCGCCGGGCGGCGAACCCGGAATGCCCTTGCCGCGCACGCGCAGCTGGCGCCCGCTTTGCGTGCCTGCCGGGATGCGTACCTTGAGTCGGCCGCCGGGCAGGTCCACCGGCACCACGGCGCCGAGCGCCGCCTCCCAGGGCGCCACCGGCAGGTCGAGATGGAGGTCGCGCCCTTCCGCGCGCAGGCGCGGATGCGGCCTGAAGCGCACCTCCAGCAAGAGGTCGCCGGGCTGGCCGCCGCCGAAGCCGGGAGCGCCCTGGCCCGCCAGGCGGATGATCTGGCCTTCGCGCACGCCGACGGGAATTTTCACGTTGAGGGTGCGCTTCTTCATGTGCATGCGACCGCGGGCATCGAGCTCGGGCACCTGCAGGCTGAGTTGGCGGGTAGGGCCGGTGAAGGCATCCTCGATGTCGAGCAGCACCTGGGCGCGCGTGTCTTCGCCGCGCGCGGAAAAGCCGCGCCCGCCCTGGCGGGCGAAGCCGCCCAGTCCGCCGAACAGCTCGCTGAAAAAGTCGCTGAACTGCGCGGCTTCCTCGGGCGAAAAGCCGCGCGCGGAAAAGTGCGTGCCCTCGCCCCAGTCCGGCGGCGGGCGGAATTCCTGGCCGGCCTGGTAGCCCTGGCCGAGGCGGTCGTAGGCGGCGCGCTTTTCCGGGTCGGAGAGCACGGCATAGGCCTCGTTGATTTCCTTCATGCGCATCTCGGCATCCGTCTCCTTGGAGATGTCCGGATGGTACTTGCGCGCCAGGCGGCGGAAGGCTTTCTTGATCTCGTCCGCCGAGGCATCCCTGCTCACTCCGAGCGTCTGGTAGTAGTCGTGGTATTGCATGTAATTCCCGCCTGGTGAGATTTGTAACGATGTCTCGATGAAAATGCGGAATACCCCTCTTCAAATCAAGGGGGTTGAACTCGAAACGAAACGCCCTAAGTAGGGCACAGGGGCGCCCGCTTGGGCGCTTGCGAGAAGAAAGGAGGCATTATGTTCTATCTTTCCCCATTTTCCCGCGATCTGTTCGCGGAACTGGACCGTCTGCAGCGCGACCTGCAGCAGGGTTTCGAATTCGGCCCCAGCATTCGCGGCCGCGCGCGTGGTTTTCCGGCGCTGAATGTGGGCGGCACATCGCGCTCGGTGGAGATCTATGCCTTTGCGCCCGGTCTCGATCCCGCATCCATCGACGTGCAGATCGAAAAGGGCGTGCTCACCATCGCCGGCGAGCGCAAGCCGGACGACATCCCCGAGAAGGCCACGCTGCACATCGACGAACGTTTCGCGGGCCGTTTCCGCCGTGTGGTGAGCCTGCCCGACGACATCGACGCCAGCGCCATCGAGGCCAAATACCGCGACGGCGTGCTGCATGTCTCGGTGCGGCGCAAGGAAGAAGCGCAGCCCAGGCGCATCGCCGTTCAATAAGGAGGACCATACCATGAGCGAAAAAGCTGTTGCCAATACTGCCGAAGCCGAACGCAGGGATACAGCCATGCTGCCGGCCGTGGATGTAGTCGAGGATGCCGGCGGCATCACCCTGTATGCCGATCTGCCCGGCGTGCCTAAGGACAAGCTCGCCCTGCAGGTGGAGGGCGACACGCTTACCATCGAGGGCGAGATCGCGCTCGACCTGCCCGAAGGCATGGAGGCTTCCCACGCCGAGATCGGCCTGCCGCGCTTCCGCCGCCAGTTCACCCTGTCCAAGGAGCTCGATACCGACAAGGTGAGCGCGGAATTCCGCCAGGGCGTGCTGAAACTGCGCATCCCGAAGGCCGAGCATGCGCAACCGCGGCGCATCGAAGTCAAGGTGGCATGAGCTGCCGCCATCGTTTCAAACAAGGAGTTTCGACATGAAACTGGAATCATTGAAAGAAAGCGTCGGTTCCCTGTGGGACAGCGTGGCCGACGGCTGGCGGCAGATGATCCGCTCCGCCGCCGGCGCGCTCACGCGCTTCAAGGCCGGGGACAAGACCAACCTGCCGGCCGAGACCCAAGTGGATGACGTGTCCTGGCTGCCCAATCGCGGCTGGGCCCTTTTGGGCGGCGACGTGTTCGAGGACGACAAGCGTGTGGTCGTGCGCCTGGAAGTCCCGGGCATGGAGAAGGAAGACATCACCATAGAGGTGCTGGATGACGCCCTCGTCGTGTCCGGCGAGAAGCGCTTCGCGCGCGAGGACACCGAGGGCCGCTGGCGCGTGATGCAGTGCGCCTACGGCAGCTTCCGCCGCGTGGTGCCGCTGCCGGTGCCGGTGAAGGCGGAGGAAGCGCGCGCCGCCTACAGGAACGGCGTGCTGCGCGTGGAACTGCCCAAGGCCGAGCCGGGCAGTCCCAAGTCCGTCACCATTCGCGTCGACTGAGAGGAGCGCGGACATGGCCATCCCGATTCTGGAAGCCATCCAGGGCAAGCAGCTGGTGCGCGATCATCACGGCAACCTCGTGGAGATCGGCGAGTGGTCGCGCGACATGGCCCGCAGCCTGGCCGCGGAAGAGGGGATCACCCTCACCGACGAGCATTTCGCGGTGCTGGACTTCCTGCGCGACTACGCCATTTCGCATGGCGCCATCGGCCGGGACGCGCAGCACATCCTGCGCGCCCTCGAGGAGCACTTCGCCGAACAGGGCGGCCGCCGCTGGCTCTACCTCTTGTTTCCCGGCGGGCCGGTGCGGCAGGGCATGAAGCTCGCCGGACTGCCGGAAGCGCCGAATGCGGCGGACCCGTCCTTCGGCTCGGTGAGCTGAGCTGGTGATCTGAGGCGGGCGCATCGACCGGTGCGCGCACGGCGCGCCGGCCGCTGCGTCGCAATTGAATTGCGCGGGGCTACTCCCCGCGCAGCGCCGCCTTGAATTCGCGCCGGCGCCGGTGCAGGGTGGGCTCGGTGTAGCCGTTGGGCATGCGGCGGCCGTGGAAGATCATGTCCTGCGCGGCCTGGAAGGCGAGGCTGATGCAGTGCGGCGCCATGTCGATGTAGTTGGGGTCGCCGGCGTTCTGCCGGTCGACCAGCCGTGCCATGCGGCGCAGGGTTTCCATGACCTGGCTTTCGCTGACGATGCCGTGGTGCAGCCAGTTGGCGACGTGCTGGCTGGAGATGCGCAGGGTGGCGCGGTCTTCCATGAGGCCGACGTCGTGGATGTCGGGCACCTTGGAGACGCCGACGCCCTGCTCGATCCAGCGCACCACGTAGCCGAGCAGGCCCTGGATGTTGTTGTCGAGTTCCTCCCGGATTTCCTCCGCGCCCCAGGCGGGCTTGTCCACCACCGGAATTTTCAGCAAATCGTCGAGCGAGGCGCGCGGGCGTGATTTCAATTCCTGCTGGCGCGCGAACACGTCGACGCGGTGATAGTGGATGGCGTGCAGCGTGGCGGCGGTGGGCGAGGGTACCCAGGCGCAGTTGGCGCCGGCCTCGGGGTGCGCCTGCTTTACTGCCATCATGCCGGCCATGCGGTCGGGCATGGTCCACATGCCCTTGCCGATCTGCGCGCGGCCCGAAAGCCCGCAGGCAAGGCCGATGTCCACGTTCCAGTCCTCGTAGGCCTTGAGCCAGGCGCAGGTCTTCATGTCGCCCTTGCGCAGCACCGGGCCGGCTTCCATGGAGGTGTGGATCTCGTCGCCGGTGCGGTCGAGGAAGCCGGTGTTGATGAAGATGAGGCGCTCGGATGCTGCGCGTATGCATTCCTTGAGGTTCAGGGTGGTGCGCCGCTCCTCGTCCATGACGCCGAGCTTGAGGGTGTTCCTGGGCAATGCCAGCACGTCCTCGATGCGCGCGAACAGATCCACGGTAAACGCCACTTCGTCGGGGCCGTGCTGCTTGGGCTTGACGATGTAGACGCTGCCCGTGCGGCTGTTCTTCAGCGGGCTCGTGCCCTTGAGGTCGTGCAGCGCGCAGTAGCTGGTGACGAAGCCGTCGAGCAGTCCTTCGAACACCTCGTTGCCGTGTTCGTCGAGCACGGCGTCGGTGGTCATCAAATGGCCGACGTTGCGCACCAGCATCAGGCTGCGGCCGGGAATTTCGAAATAGCGGCCTTCGGGCGAAAGATAACGGCGGTCGGGGTTGAGCGCTCGGTTCACGCTCCTGCCGTTTTTTTCGAAAGTGCTGGAAAGCTCGCCTTTCATGAGCCCCAGCCAGTTGCGGTAGACGTTGACCTTGTCCTCGGCATCGACCGCAGCCACGGAATCCTCGCAGTCCATGATGGTGGAAACGGCGGCTTCGAGGTGGATGTCGCGGATGCCGGTGGGGTGCAGTTCGCGGATGGGGTGGTCGGTGTCGAAGCGGATTTCCAGGTGCAGGCCGTGGTGCACGAGAAGCAGGGCGGCGATGCGGCCGGCCTTTTCCTGGTAGCCGCAAAATTGCGCGGGGTCCCTGAGGCCGACGCGCGCGCCGCTGGACAGCGTCACCGTGAGTTTGCCGTCTTTGACGGCATAGGCGATGGCGTCGATGTAGCTGCCCTCGTTAAGCGGCACGGCTTCGTCGAGGAAGGCCTTGGCGTAGGCGATGACCCTGGCGCCGCGCACCGGGTTGAAGGCGCCTTTCTTCCCGGCGCCGTCGTCTTCGGGAATGGCGTCGGTACCGTAGAGGGCGTCGAACAGGCTGCCCCAGCGCGCGTTGGCGGCATTGAGCGCATAGCGCGCGTTGTTCACCGGCACCACCAGCTGCGGCCCGGCGATGCGGGCGATCTCGGCGTCGACGTTTTCGGTCGCGATGCCGAAATCGCCACCCTCGGGCAGGAGATAGCCGATGTCGTAGAGGTACTGTTTGTAGGCCGCGGCGTCGTGCGGGCGGCCCTTGCGTTCCAGGTGCCAGGCGTCGATTTTCGCCTGAAGTTCGTCGCGCCTGGCGAGCAGGGCGCGGTTTTTCGGGGTCAGCGCGCGCACGATGTCGGCGAAGCCCTGCCAGGCGCGTTCGGCCGGGATGCCGGTGCCGGGCGCGATTTCGTCGCGCACCAGATCGTAGAGCGGCTTGGCGATCCGCAGGCCGGCCAGTTCGATGCGTGTGCTCATTTGGGGGTCCCGGCGATGAACGAATGCTTTCATCCTAGTCGGCGGCCGGCCATTTTCCACTGTGGCCGACTGTACTGCGTGCTCAGACCACGACGTTGCGCGGGCTTCCGGCGACGAAGGCTTCGATGTTGTCGATCAGCTGGTCGGCCATGATCTGCATGGCGTCGCGGCTCGCCCAGGCCACATGCGGGGTGAGGATGAAATTGGGCAGGTCGAGGTCCAGCAGGGGGTTGCCCTCGCGCGGCGGCTCCACCGACAGCACGTCGAAGCCGGCGCCGGCGATGCGCTTCGACTGGAGCGCCTCGACCAGCGCGGCCTCGTCGACCAGGTTGCCGCGCGCGGTATTGATGAGAATGGCCGTCGGCTTCATCAGGCCGAATTCGCGTGTCGAAATCATGTGCCGCGTCTCAGGGGTGAGCGGGGTGTGCAGCGAAATCACGTCGGCTTCCTTCAGCACGGTGTCGAACGCGGTAAAGCCCTCGCGCACGCTCGCGGCGTTCTTGTGCTCGGCGGCCAGCACCTTCATGCCGAAGGCTTCCGCGATCCTGCGCACGCTTCTCCCGAGCACGCCTTGGCCGACGAGCCCCAGCGTGCTGCCGTGGATGTCGCTGATTGAGCGGGTAAAGAGGCAAAATGTGTCGGCCTGCCGCCACAGCCCGGCGCGCACGTCCTCGCGCCAGCCCAGGAGGTTGCGGCGCAGCGCCAGGATCAGCATGAACACGTGCTCGGGCAGAGTGTGCACGGCGTAGCCGCGGATATTGGACACGACGATGCCGTTGGCCTTGCAGTACGCGAGATCGACGTTGTCGGTGCCGGTGGCGCACACCGCGATCATCTTCACGCCCGGCGCCTGCGCCAGGATGTCGGCGGAGAGCCTGACCTTGTTGCTGATGACGATGCTAGCGTCCCGGATGCGCGCCAGGGTTTCACTCGGATCGGTCTTGTCGTGGTCGATCCACTCGTGGTCGAAGGCGGGCGCGCGGATGTCGGCGATGATGCTCTTGCGGTCGAGAAAGACGATTTTGTGTTTCATTCAAAATCCTTTGTTTGCCGCGGAGTTCGCTGAGTAAGGAAGAAATCGTCATTCACAAAGAGGTTAAGGGAGGCAAGGGAGTACAACATTATTTCTCCCTTATCCTCCCCTCCCTCCCTGTAGACGCTTTGGGGGTTTCCTCTGCGTACTCCGCGAAATTCACAAAGAGGTTAAGGGAGGCAAGGGAGTACAACTTTATTTCCCCCCTTATCCTCCCCTCCCTCCCTGTAGACGCTTTGGGGTTTCCCCTGCGTACTCCGCGAACTCCGCGGTTAAATTTTCTTGAATCACCGCTCCATGCCCGAGGCGCGCTCGACGATTTTCATCACCGCGGCCGAATCGAGCTCTGCACCACCCGTGCCCATCAGCGCGTTCAAGTGCTGCATCACCAATGCCGCGCCGGGCAGGGACAGGCCGAGCTCCCTGGCGGTCTGCATGACGATGTTCATGTCCTTCTGGTGCAGTTTGGTCTTGAAGCCGGGCTGGTACTCGTTGTCGAGCATGCGCTTGCCGTGCACTTCGAGGATGCGGCTGCCGGCAAAGCCGCCCATAAGCGCGTCGCGCACCTTGGCGGGGTCGACGTCGTTTTTGCGCGCGAAGGTGAGCGCCTCGGCCACGGCTTCGATGGTGACGGCGACCACGATCTGGTTGCAGGCTTTGGCCACCTGGCCGGCGCCGTTGTCGCCGACCAACACGATGTTTTTGCCCATGGCCTCGAACACCGGCTTCACGCGCTCGAACAACTCGGGCTTGCCGCCGACCATGATGGACAGCGTGGCGTTGATGGCGCCGACGTCGCCGCCCGACACCGGCGCATCGAGCATGTCGATGCCCTGCGCCTTGAGCCGCTCTGCAAAGCTCTTGGTCGCGGTGGGCGAGATGGTGCTCATGTCCACCACCACCGAGCCGGCCCTGGCGCCATGGATGACGCCGCCTTCGCCGAAGATGACCTGTTCCACATCGGGCGTGTCGGACACCATGACGATGGTGATCTCGGCGCGGGATGCGGCCTCGGCCGGCGAGGCGCAGGCCGTGCAGCCAGCATCCGTCAGCGGCGCCATGGATTCGGGGCGGCGGCCGCACACGAACACCGTGTGCCCCGCCTTGTGCAGGTTGAGGGCCATGGGCTTGCCCATGATGCCAAGGCCAATGAATGCGACGTTCATATGCTTCTCTTGTATTTGGTTATCAATTCATGCCTGTCAGTTGTAAAGCGCGGCAGGCAGCCAAAGCGCGATCTCGGGCCATATGTAGAGCATGACCATGGACACGATCACCAGGGCCAGGAAAGGCATGGAGCCGAGGAAGATCTGCGTCAGCGACACGTTAGGCGGCGCCACGCCCTTGAGGTAGAAGGCGGAAGGCGCCATCGGCGGCGACAGGAAGGAGGTCTGCAGATTGAGCGCCACCAGGATGCCGAAGAACAGCGGATCGATGCCGAAGTGCGACAGAAGCGGCACGAAGATGGGCATGAAGATCACGATGATTTCGGTCCATTCCAGCGGCCAGCCCAGCAGGAAAATGATCAGCTGGGTGAGGATGAGGAACTGGATCGGCGTCATGTTGAGCGACAGCACCCAATCCTCCACCACCTGGTGCCCGCCCAGCAGCGAGAACGCGGCCGAGTAGATGCTGGCGCCCACGAACAGCCAGCACACCATGGTCGAAGTCTTGGCAGTGAGGAACACCGACTCCTTGAGCATGGGGACGAGCTTGACCTGCCAACTGGCGAGCACGGCCCAGGCCAGGAAGGCGAGCATGGAAATCCAGCCCAGCACCGGCGGCACAGGCTGCGCCAGCACATGGAGCTTGTGCAGGGCGAACCACACGATCGAGGCGAGGAACAGCCCCCACAGCACCAGCCAGCTCGGCCACCATTTCCTGCGCAGTTCGCGCGGTTTTTCCAGGGCCATGTAGATCGCCGCCAGAATGAAGCCCCCCAGCGCGCCGATGGCGGCTGCCTCGGAGGGCGTGGCCAGGCCGAACACGATGGAACCGAGCACGCCCAGGATCATCACCGCCAGCGGAAAGAAGGAAGTGAGCAGCATGCGGAACACTTCCAGGCGCGGGAAGTCGAGCAGGAAATAGATTATTGCCAGGATGATGAAGCCGATGGCCAGGGTTTCCCAGAACGCGGCAGGGGCCGGGATGCGGTCGCTTCCGGTGTCCGTCGCACCGGCTTCTTCCAGCGGGGGAGGCTGCAGGCTGTCGGCGGATTGGGCGGATGCGGTTTCGGCAGGCGCCGGCGGCTCCTGCAGGCCCGCGGGCTCTTCCGATGCCGGCGGTTCTTCCAACAAGGGCGGTTCGGCAAGCGGCGGCTCTTCCAGGGCAGGCGGTTCGGAAATGCCGGGGGCGGCTTCGACGCTTTCCGCTTCAGCCGGCGGTTCGGAAATGCCTGGGCCCGGTTCCATATCCTCGCTGCGCTCGCCGGAATTGCGCGTTTCGCCGGAGAATCCCATTTCCTGCAGACTGGAGGTGTCGAAACTTTCCTTGGGCTGGGTCATGGAGTTCCAGGCCAGCCCCATGACGAGAATGAAGACCAGTGCCGGCAGGCTGGCCACCAGCAGTTCCCTGCCGGCGAGCCTGCAGGACATGCATTTGCCGGTGAACACCTCGCGCACCAGGGCGGGCAGGGCAAAGCGGCCATAGCGCTCCTGCATCTGCTGCATGTGCGGCGGCAGGGGGACGATACGCTCCTCCCTTTTGAGCGGCGGCGCCCAGTGCGGCTTGAGCTTGGCCACCACCACGACGTAGATGATGTAAAGGGTGGCAAGCATCAGGCCGGGGAAAAAGGCGCCGGCATACAGCCGCACCACCGATTCGCCGGCGGTGGCGCCGTAGACGATGAGCATGATGGAGGGCGGGATGAGGATGCCCAGCGTGCCGCCGGCGGCAATGACACCCGACGACAGCTTGGTGTCGTAGCCGGCGCGCAGCATCGCCGGCAGCGCCAGCAGGCCCATCAGTGTCACGACCGCGCCGACGATGCCGGTGGCGGTGGCGAAGATGGCGCAGGTCACCAGGGTGGCGACCGCGAGCGAGCCGGGGATGCGTGCCGTGGCGATGTGGATGGCGTGGAACAGCTTCTTGATCAGGTTTGCCCGTTCCACCAGGTAACCCATGAACAGGAACAGCGGCACGGCGATGAGCACATCGCTGCTCATCACCCCGTAGGTTCGTTGCACCGCCAGATCCAGGGTCTGCTGCACGGCCGTGTCGGGATTGACGGAACGGTAGGCAAACCAGGTGAACATCACCCCCATGCCCATGAGGGTGAAGGCGCTGGGGAAGCCCATCATCATTGCCACCACGATGAGGGCGAGCATGATCATGCCGATATGGCCGTTGGTCAGGTGGCCCCAGGGGGTGAAGATGGCGATGGCCAGCAGCACGATGGCCATGAGGCCGAAGCCGAAGTAGAGTTCCTTTTTCATGCACGGCCCTCTTTCTCCAGCACTTCGACTTCATCCTGGACCATGGCCTTGAGTTCTTCCACGTCGATTTCTTCCACGTCTTTCTGGCGCGGCGGCCATGCCCCATCCCGCAGGCAGATGACGCAGCGCAGGATTTCCACCAGGCCCTGCAGGAAAAGCAGGGCGCCTGCGGCAGGAATCACGAACTTGAAAGGGTAAAGCGGCAGCGGTTCGGGGCTGAAGGTGTTTTCCCGGATCGCCAGGGACTCATTGGCATAGATCCAGCCGGCCCAGGTCAGCGCGAGCACGCCGGGCAGGTAGAAGATGATGAACAGCGCGAGATCGATGCCGGCCTGGGTGCGCGGGGAAAACTCGCCGTAAAGGATGTCGCCGCGCACATGGCCCTGGTGTGCCAGGGTATAGGCGCCCGCCATCATGAAGAGGATGCCGTAGAGCATGATCTGCGCGTCCAGCGCCCAGGCGTGGGGATGGTTCAAAATGTAGCGGGAAAGCACTTCCCAGGAGACCAGCAAGGTCAACAACACGATCGACCAGGCGAAAAAGCGTCCCACGAACGTGGACAGGCGGTCGACCGCCAGCAAAAGCTTCTGCATAGGAAAGCCTATAAGGAAAGACCGCCGGCAAGAGCCGGCGGCAAATCATCGTGTCGATCAACCCCTCTTCTTGCCGAAGAAGTGGTTGTACGCCATCTTGTAATCGACGTTGGTGTCGTTCTGCCAGCGCGCTGCGCGCTGCGCAAAGGCGCGCATGGAATCGAGCACTTTCTTGAACGAGGGGTTCTCCGCGCTCTTGGCCGCCATGATCTTGTCCCATGCCTGCAGCTGCTTCCTGAGGATGGCATCTGGGGTCTTGTAGAACTTGACGCCCTTCTTGGTGCTCATTTCGATGTAGTCCTTGGAATAGCGGTCGATCGCCTTCCACGACATGTCGGCCGAGGCGGCCTCGAGGGCATGCTTGATGATGGCCTTGTGCTCGGGGTTGAGGCTGTCATATTTCTTCTTGTTGAACAGCACCTCGAACTGCTCGCTGCATTGGTGGAAGCTCTGCAGCATGCAGACCTTGGCCACGTCGGGGAAGCCCAGCAGGTTGTCAGAGGAGGCATTGTTGAACTCGGCCGCGTCGAGCAGGCCGCGGTCCATGGCCGGCACGATCTCGCCGCCGGGCAGCGGGTTGACCGCAGCGCCAAGGTCCTTGTACATGTCGACGGCGAGGCCCACGGTGCGGAACTTGAGGCCCCGCATCTGCTCGGCCTTGGTGATGGGCTTCTTGAACCAGCCGAAAGGCTGGGTTGGCATCGGGCCGTAGAGCATGGAGACGACGTCCATGTTCAGGTCCTTGTAGATCTCGTCCAGCAGTTCCTTGCCGCCGCCGTAGTAGTGCCAGGCGAGCACCATGTTGGCGTCCATGCCGAAGGCCGGACCCGAGCCCCATAGCGCCACGGCGGAGTTCTTGCCGTACCAATAGGCCACCACGCCGTGGCCGCCGTCGAGCGTGCCCTTGTTCACGGCATCCAGAAGGCCGAAGGCAGGCACGACCGCACCGGCCGGCAGCACTTCCATCTTGAGTTCCTTGCCGGACATGGCGTTGATCTTGTTGGCAAAGTCAACGGCATATTCGTGGAAGATGTCCTTGGCCGGCCAGGTACTCTGGAAGCGCAGATTGATCGGTCCTGCGGCCTTGACGATGGCCGGGAATCCCAGCGCGGTCGCGCCGGTGGCCGTGGCGGCGCCCAGGAATTTGCGGCGGCTGATTTTGGCTTCCGGTTTTTCCGCAGGCTGGTTGTTGGTTTGGCTGTCTTTCTTGCTCATTTCAGTCTCCTCGCTTTGTTATGGGTTTACAGCAAATACAACAATAGTCCAGCTTGAGATGGCCGGCAAATCCCCCCCTGACCACATTTGTTTTCATATCGTGGAAACCCGTGTGGAAAAAGGGTTTTTGTGCCTGTCGGTCGAGTTGCAAAAACGCATCAGCCGTCGTTTTCCACCGCCAGTTCCGGAATGTGGTTGAAGGCGATACGCATGGGCGCCGAGCCGATGCCCTAGTGCGCCGCGCCGAAATGCACGGCGTTGGGGCCGAAGCGCCGGTTGATCTGGTCCAGGGCAAGGGACAGGCCCTCGCCCTGGCGGTCCTCTTCGAACAGGTCGCGCGAGATGCAGCGCTGCTCGGTAAGTTCCGACAGCACCACGCCTATCTTCATGGGGCGTGCGGCATGGCGCGGGCGTCTTTCCCACAGACCGGCCAGCACGTGGTTGAACTTGAAGGTGTCGGCATGCGGCGCGAAGCGGGTTTGTTCGGCAAAGCGCTCGCCGTCCTGATAGCGTACGTGCACGCCCATGGCGCCGGCGTAATAGCCGTAATGTCGCAGGCGCATGGCGGCCTTGTGCAGCAGGCGGTAGAGCACGGCAAGCGCGGATTCGTCGTTGCGCATCTCCGGCGGCAAGACATGCGAGTGGCCGACAGTGGAGCGCTGCGTGGGCAGGGGCGGCAGCGCCTCGCCGCGCAGCTTGGCGAGATAGCGTTCGCCCTCGATGCCGCCCCAGGCCAGCCGGAACTTCTCCGGCGGCGCATTGCACAACTGCTCCACGGTGTGGATGCCGACGCGGTTCAGGCGCTTTTCCATGCCGCGGCTGATGCCGTTCAAGTCGGTCAGTTCCAGCTTGTAAAGAATGTGCGGCAGGTCATGCGGTCGGATGAGTTCGAGGCCGTCGGGCTTCTTGAAATTGGACGCGGTCTTGGCCAGGAAGCGGTTGGGCGCGATACCGATGGAACAGTGCATGACTTCGCCGGCCCGTTCGTAGATCGTGCGCTTGATCTGGCGCGCGAGCTCAAGCGCGTGCTCTTCCCGGGTGTGGCGGCCGGTGAGGTCCAGCGCCATTTCGTCGATGGACAGCACGGCTGCCACCGGATAGCAGGATTCCACCGCCTCGACGATTTTGTGGTGCATTTCCACGTACACCGAGGGCCGCGCCTGCACGAACTGGATACCCTTGCAGCGCTTTCTCGCCTCCCACACCGGTGTGCCGGTCTTGATGCCGAACCGCTTGGCCTGGATGCTGGCGGCGATGCAGCAGGTGGTTTCCGCCAGCACCGGCAGCACCCCCACAGGCAGACCGCGCAGGGCCGGGTCGAGCTGCTGCTCGACCGAGGCGAAGAAGGAATTGAGGTCGACGTAGAGCGAGTGGAACATTCGGGCATTCCCTCTTGGGGAATCTGAATTCTAGCCCGGCAAACAGAACGCGGAGAAAACCTTTTTGACAGGGAGGAAGGGGAGGTTAAGGGAGGGGAAAATAATAAAGATTTCCTCCCCTTCCTCTCTTGCCTCCCTGTTAATGCTTTTGACTGTGATTGTGAACTTATGCCAGTGCCTTGGCCATTCTTGCCAGCGCGTTTTCCAGGTTGGCGTTGGAGGTGGCAAACGACAAACGGAGGTAGCCGTCGGCGCCGAAGGCGGAGCCGGGCACCACGGCCACGCCGGCTTCCAGCAGCAGGTATTCGGTCAGCGCGAGGTCGGTGGCCTCTTTGATCCTGCCGGTAGAGTGCATGCGCGCCGCAGCTTCGCGCGCGTCGGGGAAGGCGTAGAAGGCGCCGCCGGCGTCCAGGCACTTCAGGCCTGGGATGGCGTTGAGTCCGTCCACCACCAGGCGGTGGCGCTGGCGGAAGGCCGCCATCATCGGCGCCATGCAGCCCTGGTCGCCGTTGAGTGCCGCTTCCGCCGCCACCTGCGAGATCGAGGTTGGGTTGGAGGTGGACTGCGACTGGATGTTGGTCATGGCCTGGATGATGGCCTCGGGGCCGGCGGCATAGCCGATGCGCCAGCCGGTCATCGAGTAGGCCTTGGACACGCCGTTCAGCACCAGGGTGCGCTCATAGAGGTCGGGGCAGGCGTTGAGGATGTTGACGAAGGGCGCATCGTTCAGACGGATGTGCTCGTACATGTCGTCGGTGGCGATGAGTACGCGCGGGTGTTTCCGCAACACCTCGCCCAGGCCCGCCAGTTCTTCTTTCGTGTACACCGCGCCGGTGGGGTTGCTCGGACTGTTGATGACGAAAAGCTTGGTCCTGGGGGTGATGGCGGCTTCGAGCTGGGCGGGGGTGATCTTGAAGCCCTGTTCGATGCCGGCGGAGACGATCACCGGCCTGGCGTCGGCCAGCAGCACCATGTCCGGGTAGGACACCCAGTAGGGTGCCGGAATGACGACTTCGTCGCCGGCATCGAGCACGGCCTGGGCCAGGTTGTAGAAGCTCTGCTTGCCGCCGCAGGAGACGAGAATCTGCTTGGGCGTGTAGGCAAGTGCGTTGTCGCGCCGGAACTTGGCGATGACGGCTTTTTTCAGGCCCGGGGTGCCGTCCACCGCGGTGTACTTGGTGAAGCCCTGTCTGATCGCCTCGATCGCCGCCTGCTTGATGTGCTCGGGGGTGTCGAAATCGGGTTCGCCTGCGCCCAGCCCGATGATGTCGCGGCCTTCGGCCTTGAGCGCGGCGGCGCGGGCGGTGACCGCGAGGGTGGGGGAGGGCTTGATCGACTGGACGCGACGGGAGAGCAGGGGGTTCATGGTTTAGCGATTGGTCAAAGCGTAAAATGCCTGTTTTTGCGCGCGCATTTCGTCGGACTGAAATATTGCGCGAAACCGGCGAATTCTACCCGTGATTCTGACCTTCCCCAATAGCCCCTACCGCCTGCACGAACCTTTCCCTCCCGCGGGCGACCAGCCCGAGGCCATCCGCCTGCTGGTCGAGGGCCTGGAGGACGGCCTCGCCTTCCAGACCCTGCTCGGCGTGACCGGCTCCGGCAAGACCTACACCATGGCCAACGTCATCGCCCGCGCTGGGCGCCCGGCGCTGATCCTGGCGCCGAACAAGACGCTGGCCGCGCAGCTGTACGCGGAGATGCGCGAGTTCTTTCCCGAGAACGCGGTCGAGTACTTCGTCTCCTACTACGACTACTACCAGCCCGAGGCCTACGTGCCCTCGCGCGATTTGTTCATCGAAAAGGACTCCAGCATCAACGAGCACATCGAGCAGATGCGGCTCTCCGCCACCAAGGCGCTGATGGAGCGCAAGGACACCATCATCGTGGCTACGGTGTCCTGCATCTACGGCATCGGCGACCCGGTCGACTACCACAGCATGATCCTGCATCTCAAACAGGGCGACAGGCTGGAACAGCGCGAAATCCTGCAGCGCCTCTCCACCATGCAGTACGAGCGCAACGAGTTCGATTTCAACCGCGGCACCTTCCGCGTGAGGGGCGACGTGATCGACGTGTTCCCGGCGGAAAACGCCGAGACCGCGCTCAGGATCAGCCTGTTCGACGACGAGATCGACAGCCTGTCGCTGTTCGACCCGCTGACCGGCCACATCGTCTCCAAAGTGCCGCGCTTTACCGTGTATCCGTCCAGCCATTACGTCACGCCGCGCGAAACCACGCTGCGCGCCATCGAGGCCATCAAGCTGGAACTGAAGGACCGGCTGGAATATTTCTACGCCAATCACAAGTTGGTCGAGGCGCAGCGCCTGGAGCAGCGCACCCGCTTCGACCTGGAAATGCTCAACGAAATGGGTTTCTGCAAGGGCATCGAGAACTACTCGCGCCACCTCTCGGGGCGCAAGCCCGGCGAGCCGCCGCCGACGCTGATCGACTATCTGCCGCGCAATTCGCTCATGTTCATCGACGAGTCGCACGTCACCATCCCGCAGGTGGGCGGCATGTACAAGGGCGACCGCGCGCGCAAGGAGAATCTGGTCGAATACGGCTTCCGCCTGCCGTCAGCACTGGACAACCGCCCGCTCAAGTTCGACGAATTCGAGCGCCTGATGCCGCAGACCATTTTCGTTTCCGCCACGCCGGCGGACTATGAGGCGGCGCACCAGGGCCAGGTGGTCGAGCAGGTGGTGCGGCCCACGGGTCTCGTCGACCCGGTGGTGGAAATCCGGCCGGTCGCGACCCAGGTCGATGACCTCTTGTCGGAAGCCAACAAGCGCATCGCCGTTGGCGAGCGCGTGCTGGTCACCACGCTCACCAAGCGCATGGCCGAGGATCTCACCGATTACTTGAACGAACACGGCGTCAAGGTGCGCTACCTGCATTCCGACATCGACACCGTGGAGCGGGTGGAGATCATCCGCGATTTGAGATTGGGCGTGTTCGACGTGCTGGTCGGCATCAACCTGTTGCGCGAGGGTCTGGACATCCCGGAAGTCTCGCTGGTGGCGATCCTCGACGCCGACAAGGAAGGCTTCCTGCGCTCCACGCGCTCGCTCATCCAGACCATCGGCCGCGCGGCGCGTCACCTCCACGGAACCGCCATCCTCTATGCCGACAAGGTCACCGACTCCATGCGCCGCGCCATCGACGAGACCGAGCGCCGGCGCAAAAAACAGTTGGAGTTCAACGCCGCCCACGGCATCACCCCCAAGGGCGTGGAGAAGAAGATCAAGGACATCATCGAGGCCGCGGTGGACATGGAGTCCGCGCGCCTCGAACTCAAGGCCGCGCAGACCCTGGCGGCCTACCACCTCATGAGCGAGAAGGAGCTGGCGCGCGAAATGAAGCGCCTGGAAAAGGACATGCTCGATGCGGCCAGGAACCTGGAATTCGAAAAGGCGGCCGGACTGCGCGACGAGCTCGCCAAGCTCAAGCAGGTGATGTACGGCGCCGTGCCGCCGGACGAAACCTCTTAGCCCGCATTTTGCCTTTCTCCCGTTTGTCCACCTGGAACGGCCGTTCAGGGGAGGGCGGAATATTTCCCGTCTTTCCGTGTTTGCCCGAGAAAGCCTGGCGGCACAGGCATCGCAGCAAGGCGTGGACTCAGCGGCCGTATATGACCAAAGTCATATACAACTTTAGACATATGTTTTTTGAGGGGTATTCGTCCGAGAAAGAGAACTGCGGGATTTGCAGCGTCTCCCGGCAGGGTGGAATTCATGGACAAGTCGAAAATCCGCAAACTTCTCGCAAAAAAGTCTTGGCAGGATGACTGGAAGCTGGGTGAGTTTGGTGTACAGCTTTGTTCATTTCTCACGAGGAGCATGGAACATGTCAAACGATGCAGAAAACGCAGTCCGCGGCCATATCACCATCCTGCCGGTCGGACTTGAAGACAATGAATTGCGCATGCTGAAAAGCCTGTGCACGATTTCGTCGATCGCGAACGGCAACCGCAACCGCAAGTACGCACTCGCCAATCCGGGTGAGAGCAGTCATATCTGCCTGGTGGATGCGAAGAAAATTGACGCCTACACGCGCTGGCGCATTGCAAATAACGTTGAAAATGTTCCGGCGCTGCTGATTGCCGATCCGGGTTACGAGACACATGGCAGCGACAAGGTCGCGCATCGGCCCCTGATTCCTTCCCGCCTGTTGGCCTTGCTGGACAAGCTTCCGGTCATGGCTGCCGTCTGATTCGTTCCAATTGCACTGACGCCGGCCTGCGGATTGCCCGCGGGCTTTTTTTTGCCGCCATGGCAGTCGAATGCTGGTCGATAACAGCGTGGCGTTCGGGTAACATGCGCCCAACGTTTTTTTGTATCCAGGCAAAGAAATCATGCCAAGCGTTCTTTTTGTCTGCATGGGCAATATCTGCCGCTCGCCCATGGCGGAAGGGATTTTTCGGCGCGAGATCGCCAGGGCCGGCCTGCAGGACGAGGTCAGGATCGATTCTGCCGGCACCCACGACTACCACATCGGCGCGCCGCCGGATGCGCGCGCGCAAAACGCCATCAGCCGGCGCGGCGTGGACATTTCCGGACTGCGCGGCCGCCAGGTCGGGCATGAGGATTTCGAAAAATTCGACTACATCCTGGCCATGGATAAAGCCAATCTCGGTATTTTGAAGCGCAATGCCCCGGCCCATGCGCAAGACAAGATCAGGCTGCTCCTGTCCTACAGCCGCAAGTACCCGAACCAGGAGGTGCCTGATCCCTATTACGGCGGCATCAGGGGATTCGACGAAAACCTCGACATGATCGAGGATGCGGTCGAGGGGTTGATCGATGAAATTCGTGCGGTGGTTATTGGTAGAGCGGATTGAGTGAGGCCCGAATAAACGACAAGGGGGCCATGTGGCCCCTTGTCGTTTGGTCTGCGGCGTTTTACTGCCGGGTTTCCACCTGCACCAGCGGCTCGTTGGCCGTCGCCGGGTTATTGTACCGGCGGCGACGCCCGGGCCCGTGCGTGCGGGGGGCGCTTTCTTCTGCCATGTCGGGCGCAGAAACCGGCACACTGGTCTCCACCTGCATGAGTTCCATCTGTTCGGGCGCTGCCACCTGCGGACGGCGGCGACGCGAACGGCGGCTGTCGGCGGCCTGGACTTCGGCTTGCGCCTGTTCCGGTGCGGCACTCCGGGTTTCGACCTGGCTCAGATCCGCATCGCCGCCCAGGGTTTTCAGGATGTCCTCGGGTTTGGCAGTCACGCCTGCGGGTGCGGCAGGAGGCGCTTCCGGCGCCTTGACCGGGAGCGGCGCGGGTGCGGCAGGAGCCGCTTCGGGAGAAGCAGCCGCAATGGGCGCGGACACCGCTACGGGTGCCGGCGCCGACGCGGGGGCGACAACCTCCGCGGGAGCTGCGTCCGGCGCGGCAAGGGGTGCCGGCTCGGCAGGCGAAACGCCGGCAGGGATTTCAGCCGGACTTGCCAGCTGCTCGCGCTGGCTGCGTTCGCCACGCTCGCTGCTGCGATCGCCGCTGCGGCTGCCGCGCCGGCGGCGACGGCTGCTGCTTCCTTCTTCGCGCGCTGCGGCCTCGCTCGCCTGTGCC
>JBFMCR010000041.1:0-116303 GCA_040754425.1 Pseudomonadota bacterium
CGGGCGGCGGCCAGGCTCGAAAGCGAGAAAAAGGCTAGGGAGCTGCAGGCCGCTCAGGAGCGTGCCGAGCGCGAGGCCGCGGCCAGGGCCGAGCAGGCCGAACGCGAGCGCCTGGCGGCACGGGCGGAAAGACTGGCCAGGCTGGAACTGGAAGAAAAGCGCGCGCAAAAAAAGGCGCGCGACGCGGTCGAGCGCTCCTGCATCGATGATCCGGATCCGAATTGTGTCGCCAAAGGCCTGGCCAGGCTGGAGTTCTTCATCCCCGAGCAACCGGAGAGGCCGCAGATTGATTCCGCCTGCATCGACAATCCTGATCCCAGGTGCGGTGCCGCCGCTGCGCCTGCCCAGCCGCAAGCCCCGACCCTGCGGGCCGGCGGAGCGGCACGCGACCCGGCGTGTATCGACAATCCGGACCCCAACTGCGGTTCGCGATGAGAGCCGCCATGTCCGTTTTCTGCCACAAGACAGGTAAAGGTTCTCCGGCCAAAGCCGTAATCCATTGCAGAGCGCCCTTGTGCCAGGCACAAGAATAACAAGAATAAAAAGACGCCAAGAAACTTACCGGATGAAGCCGTGAAGGAGATTCCCATGTATACCAGATACCTGAGCCTGGTCCTGGCCGCGGGCTTGGCTGCTGCAGGCGCCATGCCGGCGCGGGCCAGTACGGAAGAGGATTTGAAGGCGATGGAGGCGGCAGCCGAGCGCGTGAAGAAAAGCGCCGATGATTTCCGCGCCGAATTGCAGCGCATACGCGAAGAACGCAAACGTCTGCAGGAAGAGCAGAAGCGCATGCAGGCGCGGCAGGAAGAAGAGCGCCGGCGCGAAGCCGCGGAACGTGAAGAGCAGGCGCGCAGGGACGCGGCCGCGCTGGCTGCAGCCAAACAGGAAAAGGAACGCCGGGCGATTGCCGCAGCCCAGGAAAGGGCGCGCAAGGAAGCGGCTGCACGCGCAGCCGAGGCCGAGCGCAAGCGCCAGGCCGAACTGGCGGCGCAGCGTGACAAGGAGCGGCGCATGGCGAAGGCCCAGGCGGCGCTCGAGGCCTTGAAGGCCCAAGGCGCATCGGTGGGCTATGAAGACGCGGACGCCACGGCGCCGACTGAGCAGGCTGCACAGGAGCAAGAACTGACGGCGCGGGAACGCGCGATCAAGGCCATGCAGGAAGCGAAAAAGCAGAGCGGCCCGAGGGGCATGGAGTAAGCCGGGCTAGCCCAGCGCCACCCCCAGGGCGCGTCCGATGAAATAGGTCGCCGCCCCGGCCATGCCGCCGATGGCAAGCATGCGCAGGCCGCCGAACAGGGCGTGGCGGCCGGTAAACAGGCTCAATGCCGCACCCACGCAGAACAGCGCGATGCCGGTCAGTGCAATGCTGATCGCAAGCGGTCGTGGCAAGGCGGCGAAGGTGAACGGAAACAGCGGAATGAGCGCGCCGGCGGCAAAGGCGGTGAAAGAAGCTGCCGCAGCCTTGCCGGGCGAACCGAGTTCGTCCGGGTTCAGGCCCAGTTCCTCGCGCGCCAGCGTGTCGAGCGCGCGCTCCGGGTCGCGCAGCAGCCGCTGGGCCAGAGTTTCGGCTTCATCCCTGGGCACGCCCTTGGCGGCATAGATCAGCGCGAGTTCCGCCGCTTCTTCTGCCGGATACTGTTCCAACTCTTCCCGTTCCAGCCCGATCTGGTATTCGAACATTTCGCGCTGCGAGCGCACCGAAACATATTCCCCAGCCGCCATCGACAATGCGCCTGCGAGCAGGCCGGCGATGCCGGTAAGCAGAACCACGCCATTATCGGCAGTTGCGCCGGCCACGCCGAGGATGAGAGCGGCATTGGAGACGAGGCCATCGTTGACGCCGAACACCGCCGCACGCAGGGTGTTGCCATCCCCCGAGGCTCGATGGCGCTGGCCGATTTCGTCGACGTTTAGCGGCATGCGGTGCGGCAGAGGGGAGGCATAAAGCGACATGCCGCGCACTTTCATGGCCGCAAGGAGCGGGCGCAGGGTGCGGGGGTTGAACCGCCTCGTCAGGCCGGAAACCAGGCGCGCGCGCAAATCCGGCCGGAAGTGCGCGGGTACCTGTCCGCCTTCGCTACGAATCACGCCGGCCCAAATGTCCGATTGTTTCTCGGCTGCTTCGGCCAGTTCCTCGAACAGGGACTGGCGCGGGCTGCCGGCTTCGGCCCGTGCCACGGCGCGATACAGGTAGGCCGAACGTTTTTCTTCGTGCCAGCCTTCGAGTGCATTTTCCAGTTTGTTCATGGTCGTTGTTCCCTGGTTTCAGCCGAATGCACGGCGGTACTGAATCGCCTCTGCAAGCTGCGCCGTTTCGATGTGGCTGCTGGCGGCGAGGTCGCTCAAGGTGAGCGCGAGTTTCAGAATGCGGTGGTAGGCGCGCGCGGAAAGGGCCAGGCGTCCGATGGCCTGGCGGACCAGGGTTTCTCCCGCCTCATCGAGTCGGCAATACAGTTCGATTTCCTTCGGGCTCAGGGCCGCATTGGGTTTGCCCTGGCGCCGAATCTGCCGTTCGCGGGCAGCGGCAACGCGCTCGCGCACTGCTGCGCTGGGCTCGCCAGTAGCCTTGGCCAGCAACTCGTTTTCCGGCAGCGCCGGCACTTCGATCTGGATATCGATGCGATCCAGCAGCGGTCCGGAAATCTTTCCCCTGTAACGCGCGACCTGGTCGGGCGTGCAGCGGCATTTGCCGTTGTAATGGCCAAGATAGCCGCAGGGGCAGGGGTTCATTGCGGCGACTAACTGGAAGCGCGCCGGGAATTCCGCCTGGCGTGCCGCGCGCGAAATGGTGATGTGCCCGCTTTCCAGGGGCTCGCGCAATACCTCCAGCACCTTGCGGTCGAATTCCGGCAATTCATCCAGAAACAGCACGCCGTGGTGGGCGAGCGAAATCTCGCCCGGGCGCGGGTTGCCTCCGCCGCCCACCAGTGCAACGGCCGATGCCGTGTGGTGCGGCGCGCGGTAGGGGCGCTGGCGCCAGGATGCGATCCTGAAACCGCCACTGAGCGACTGCACGGCAGCCGAGGCGAGCGCCTCCTCCTCGGTCATGGGCGGCAGGATGCCGGGCAGGCATGAGGCCAGCAGCGACTTGCCGGTGCCGGGCGGCCCGGACATGAGCACGGAATGGGCGCCGGCAGCCGCCACTTCCAGCGCGCGCTTGGCCGCGGCCTGACCCTTGACGTCGGCAAAGTCCGGATAGGACAGAGGCCGGGCCTGGCCGATGACATGCGGCGGCGATAGCGTGTCCTGCCCGGCAAGGTGGGCGCAGACCTGTGCCAGGGAATTTGCCGCGAGCACGTCGGCGGCTTCCACCAATGCCGCTTCCTGCGCGGAAATTTCCGGCAGCACCAGCGGGCGCCCGCTGTTTTTCGATGCCAGCGTCATGGCCAGCGCACCGCGTATGGGGCGCAGTTCGCCGGTCAGCGCGAGCTCGCCGGCGTATTCGTGCAGCCTGATGCGCTCCGCAGGCAGTTGACCGGAGGCGGCGAGGATGGCGAGCGCGATGGGCAGGTCGAAACGCCCGGATTCCTTGGGCAGGTCGGCAGGTGCGAGGTTGACGGTGATGCGCCGTGCGGGAAATTCGAAACCGCTGTTCTGGATGGCTGCGCGCACACGGTCGCGCGCCTCCTTGACTTCGGTTTCCGGCAGGCCGACCAGGGTGAAGGCCGGCAGGCCATTGGCAAGATGCGCCTCCACGTGCACTTCGGGGGCGGCCAGCCCATCGAGCGCACGGCTGATCAGGGTGGCGACGGCCAATGGCTTGACTTAATCCTTGCCGGGCCGGTTGCGCGCTTCCAGCTCATTAAGGCGCGCCTCCAGTTGCACAAGCTTTTCGCGCGTGCGCGCAAGCACCTCGGACTGCACGTCGAATTCCTCGCGCGTGACGAGGTCGAGCCTGGAAAGCCAGCCCGATAGTCCGGCCTTGAGGTTTTGTTCGAGATCGCGCGCGGGCGAATGCCTGAAGACTTCGCCAAGTTTTTCTGCAAGCTGGTCCAGATTGAATGTGGGCGTGGGCATGGAAATTCGTCAGGAAGTTTGGCTGCGGAAAGTTTAACGTGAAACAACGCGAAGTGTTTCGCTCCTCCCCCTCTCCCACGGAGAGAGGGGGACGGGCACGGCGGCTGCGTTCATGATCCGGGTTGGCGCAGTCGCCATGTTCGTTAGCAGTGGCCGGCCGCGATTACGGGCGGCGATGAACCGCACCAAGCTGGGGCAGTGTTGCAAAAAACAGACCCCAAATCAGTGCGGTGGTCTATGGGGTCGTTCTGCCATGTTGGGATAACGGCATGTTTTTCAATGTCTTTTTCCCTTGGCACGAGGCGTGCTAGGTGTGTTGTGCGGTAAGCACATTTTTTGAAAACGTTCCTGAAAGGACATGCATATGAAACTGAAACATCTTTCTTTCCTGCTAATGGCGGCCATGAGCGCGCCGATGGTTGCGCAAGCTGCAGAGGAGAGCCCCCACAGTGTCTCCGCTAATGTCGGCCTGACTTCGAATTATGTCTTCCGCGGCATTTCACAGACCGGTGGCGATCCGGCCATTCAGGGCGGTTTGGACTATGCGCACAGCAGCGGCTTCTACTTGGGCGCCTGGGCGTCCAACGTGGGCTGGATCGAAGATTTCCAGGGTTATGCATCCGGCAACATGGAAATTGATGTCTACGGCGGCTACAGCAATAGCTTCAAGGACATCAGTTATGACGTTGGCGCGATCACCTATCGCTATCCCGGGTCGAGGGCCGGTGCGGTTCCTGGTGATACCAACGAGATTTACGCCTCCCTGGGCTGGAAGTGGTTTACGGTCAAGTATTCCTACTACCTGAGTGACAATGTGTTTGGCTTTGCCAACGCCGATGGTTCCGACTACGTCGATATTTCGGCAAGTCTTCCTGTGGGCGAAACCGGGCTGACTCTTGGCGCCCACTGGGGAAGCTTCACCTTTGACAACAATGGCAACCAGGACTACGACGACTGGAAAGTCAGCGTGGACTATGACATGGGCAAGATGAACAAGCTGTTTGACGGCATGAGTTTTGGCGTGGCCTATACGGATACCAATGCCAAGAAGGCCTTCTGGACTGATGTCAATGGCGAGGATCTGGGCGATGGCACCTTCATCGTATCGATTTCCAAATCCTTTTAATTGACTGACCGGGACGGGGCCGGGCCCCATCCGTTTTCCCCTAATTCTCTTTTTTTTTGGGAGATGACATGAAATTTGTGACGGCAATCATCAAGCCTTTCAAGCTTGACGAAGTGCGCGAGGCCCTGTCCGCCATCGGCGTGACCGGACTGACCGTGACGGAAGTAAAGGGATTTGGGCGGCAGAAAGGGCATACGGAGCTGTATCGCGGCGCTGAATATGTCGTCGATTTCCTGCCCAAGATCAAGCTCGATGTAGGCATCCAGGACGATCAGCTCGACCGCGTGGTTGAGGCCATTTCCAAGGCCGCCGGCACCGGCAAGATCGGCGACGGCAAGATCTTCGTATTTGATCTGCAACAAGTGGTCCGCATCCGCACCGGCGAGACCGGTCCGGATGCGCTGTAAGGGGAAAACAAATGAACAAATGGCTTGCAAGTTTGGGTTTGATTTTGAGTCTGGGTCTTGCCGTGCCGGCGTGGGCGGAAGAGCCCGTGCCCGCTCCGGTTGCGGAAGAGGCCGCTGCACCGGCCGAAGCCGCAGCGGCCGAAGCAGAAGCACCGGCTCCGGTTCCCGACAAGGGTGACACCACCTGGATGCTGACGGCGACCCTGGCCGTGATCCTGATGACCATTCCGGGTCTGGCACTGTTCTATGGCGGCCTCGTGCGTACCAAGAACATGCTGTCCGTGCTGACCCAGGTATTCGTCATCTTCTGCCTCGTCGGGGTGTTGTGGGGAATCTACGGCTACAGCCTGGCGTTCAACGGCGAGGGGGCCTTCATCGGCAATCTGGACAAAATATTCCTGTCCGGCATCACGCCCGACTCGACCGCGGCCACCTTCAGCGAAGGCGTGGTGATTCCGGAGTATGTGTTCATGGTGTTCCAGCTCACGTTTGCCGCGATTACCACGGCGCTCATCATCGGCGGCCTGGCCGAACGCGTGAAATTCTCCGCCCTGCTGGTGTTTTCCGCTCTCTGGCTCACCTTCTCCTACCTGCCCATCGCACACATGGTCTGGGCCGCGGGCGGCTTCCTGTTCGAGAAGGGCGCGCTGGACTTCGCCGGCGGCACCGTGGTGCACATCAACTCCGGCGTTGCCGCGTTGATGGGTGCTCTGGTGATCGGCAAGCGCATCGGCTACGGCAAGGAAGCCATGACCCCGCATAGCCTGACCATGACCATGATCGGCGCTTCCATGCTGTGGTTCGGCTGGTTCGGCTTCAATGCCGGCTCCAACCTGGAAGCCAACGGCGGCACGGCCCTGGCCTTCATCAACACCCTGTTCGCGCCGGCTGCCGCTGCGCTGTCCTGGATGTTCGTCGAATGGATGATCAAGGGCAAGGCCAGCATGCTGGGCGTGGCCTCGGGGGCGATCGCCGGCCTTGTGGCGGTGACTCCCGCTGCCGGCCTGATCGGACCCATGGGCGCCCTCATCCTCGGCCTGATCGCCGGCCCCGTGTGCCTGTGGGCCGTGACCGGGCTGAAGAAAATGCTGGGCTACGACGATTCCCTGGACGTGTTCGGCATCCATGGCGTCGGCGGCACGCTCGGCGCCATCCTGACGGGTGTGTTCGTGTCCCCCTCGCTGGGCGGGGTCGGCGTCGACGGCTACACCATGGGCGGCCAGGTCATGACCCAGCTCACCGCGGTCGGCATAGCCATCCTGTGGTCCGGCGTGGTCAGCCTCGTCCTCTTCAAGGTGATCGACATGACCATGGGCCTGCGCGTGGCGGAAGAAGAAGAGCGCGAAGGTCTCGACACCTCCACTCACGGCGAGCGCGCCTACAGCATGTAAGAGTCCTGTGCATCACCGCATTGCGGGCGCCCGAGGGCGCCCGTTTTTTTCATGCGCGAGTTTTTTTGCAAACCGGCCATTGAGGAGAATCTCTGGTTCAGGATACGCCGGCCAGAGGGGGGGTGAATAAGGCTGAGGATGTGTTTGACATGAAACAACGCGTAGCGTTTCCCCGTCCCCTCTCCTGCGGGGAGAGGGAACGGACACGGCGGTGCGCTGCGTTGATGATTCGGGTTGGCGCAGCCGCCATGTCCGTTAGTCGAGCATCATTCGCCGCGCCCCGAGTCGTGTCGGCAGCCAGCCGAGGCGGTCGTAGAAGGCCAGGGCAGGAGCATTGTCCAGGTCGGCGAGGAGCTGCGCGCGCACCGCGCCCCGGCTGCGCGCCCAGGACAGCACGGCGTCGAGCAGCGCGCGCCCCACGCCCCGGCCGCGCCAGTCTTCCCTGACCACCACGTCCTCGATCCAGGCCGAAGGGGCGCCTTCGGCGGTGGAAATCACCAGCTGCGCCGTGGCCATGCCGACGGCGCGTGCATTTTCATCACGCGCGATGGCGATGTGTCCCATCGGAGAGGCGAGCAGGGTGGAAAGACCGCGGCGCTGCTTGTCAGGGTCGGGGGTGAAGTCCTGCTCGATGGAGAACAGCACGCCGAGCAGTTCGATCAGCTCGGGGATGTCGGTTTCGCTTGCGGAAGTGATCGTGATCTGGCTCATGTCTCGACCGGGGCGGGATAGACGATGGTGGCGAGGAAACGGATCGGCAGTTCGATCAGTTTTTCCGGCCCGTGCGGCACTTCGCCGCGGAAGGTCAGCGCGTCGCCCGGTGTCATCAGGTAGGTGTGCTGGCCGTGGCGGTATTCCATGCGGCCTTCGAGCATGTACAGAAACTCGGTGCCGGGGTGCTCGAACACCGGGAAGGTGGCGTCCGGCGAATCAATGGTGATGAGGAAGGGCTCGAACAGCTTGGTCGGGCCCTGCTCGTGCGCCAGCAGGTGATAGGTGTGGCCGCGCCTGGTGCCGCGCCGCACCACTTCCATGCCTTCGCCCTTCTTCACCAGCTGGGCGCTGCCTTCGGGCACGTCGTAGTTGCGGAACAGGGCGGAAAGCGAAACCCCGAGCGCCTGCGCCAGGCGGTGCAGGGTATCGAGGCTGGTCGCCGTCTGTGCATTCTCGATCTTGGACAGCATGCCGCGGCTGATGCCGGCGCGGTCGGCGACCTCGGCGATGGTGAGGCCGTGACGCTGGCGCAGTTCGCGGATGGTGTTGCCGAGGTAACGCTCCAGCGCGCCGGCCGCGGCTTCGGCCGTTTCGGGGTCCGGGTGTTCGAAAGGAGTGTCCATGTTCGGATTATGGCATGAGAAAAAAGATTCCAAACAAGAAAAATAGTTGACTATTGTGAATCAATTATGCATCATGTGAACAAATGTTTCACACAGAGAAATTTTGATGTCTGCCAGACGCCGCTACACCCTGACGCTTTCCTGTCCCGACCGGGTCGGCATCGTCGCCGCCGTGAGCGGCCTGATCGCCCAGCATCAGGGCTGGATCGTCGAAGCCAGCCATCATGCCGACGCCCTGGCGAGGCGCTTTTTCATGCGCCAGGAAATCCTCGCCGATTCGCTGCCCTTCGATCTTGCGACGCTGAAGGAAAAGTTCGCCCCCATCGCGCATGAATTCGGCATGGACTGGCGCATCAGCGATTCGGCGGAAAAAAAGCGCGTGGTGGTGCTGGTGTCGAAGCAGGAACACTGCCTCTACGACCTGCTGGCGCGCTGGCAGTCGAAGGAGCTCGACATCGACATCCCGTGCGTCATTTCCAACCACGAAACCTTCCGCGGCTTCGTCGAGTGGCACGGCATTCCCTTCCACCACGTGCCGGTGACACCCGAAACCAAGGCCGAGGCCTATGCCGAGGTGCAGCGCCTGTTCGAAGAAGCGCGCGGCGACACCATGGTGCTCGCGCGCTACATGCAGATTCTCTCGCCAAAACTGTGCCGCGCCTATCCGGGGCGCATCCTCAACATCCATCACAGTTTCCTGCCCAGCTTCGTCGGCGCGCGCCCCTACCACCAGGCCTTCGAGCGCGGCGTCAAGCTGATCGGCGCGACCTGCCACTACGTCACCGAGGACCTCGACCAGGGTCCCATCATCGAGCAGGACGTGATCCGCATCGACCACTCGGATTCGCCCGAGGACATGGTGCGCTACGGCAAGGACATCGAGAAGACGGTGCTGGCACGCGGCTTGCGTTATCACATCGAGGACCGCGTGCTCGTGCATGGCAACAAGACCGTGGTGTTCCGCTAGGAGAAACGCATGCCCTGGAGACTGCTCCGCTTCGCGCTGTCGAAAAGCCATCCGGAACCGAGGATGTTCACGCGCCGCGACCGCCTCAAGCCGGCCTACGACGTGGTCATCATAGGCGGCGGCGGCCATGGCCTCGCCGCGGCCTACTATCTCGCGCGCGAACACGGCATCACCAACGTCTGCGTGCTGGAAAAGGGCTACATCGGCGGCGGCAACACCGGCCGCAACACCACCATCATCCGTTCCAACTATCTCACGCCGGAGGGGGTGCAGTTCTACGACGAGTCGGTGCGCATCTGGCAGGACCTGGCGCAGGACTTCGATCTGAACCTCTTCTACTCCAACCGCGGCCACTACACCCTGGCGCACACCGACGCCGCGCTTCGCACCAGCCGCTGGCGTGCCGAGGTGAACAAGCACTTCGGCATCGATTCGGAAGTGGTCGGGCCGCAAGCCGTGAAGAAGGCCGCGCCCATGATCGATCTTTCCTGCGGCGGCCACGCCCCCATCCTCGGCGCGCTCTACCACGCGCCGGGCGCCGTGGCGCGCCACGACGCCGTGGCCTGGGGCTACGGCCGCGGCGCCGACCGGCGCGGCGTGGAAATCCACCAGCGCACCGAGGTGCTCGGCATCGACGTCGTGGGCGGCAAGGTCGCGGGCGTGCGCACCAACCGCGGCAACATCGCCACCCGCAAGGTGCTGTGCGCGGTCGCCGGCGCGACCCCGCGCATCCTCGACATGGTCGGCATCCGCTCGCCGATCTACATCCACCCCTTGCAGGCCATGGTGAGCGAGCCGGTCAAGCCCTGGCTCGATCCCATCCTGGTGTCGGGCAGCCTGCACGTCTACATCAGCCAGTCGGCGCGCGGCGAGCTGGTGATGGGCGCATCGCTCGATCCGTACGAAGTGCAGAGCACGCGCTCGACCTTCGATTTTTCCGAGAGACTGTCCGCGCACATGCTCGACCTCTTTCCCTTCCTGTCCAACGTCAAGGTCATGCGCCAGTGGGCCGGCATGGCCGACATGACGCCGGACTTCGCGCCCATCATGGGCAGGACGCCGGTCGAGGGCTTCTATCTGGACGGCGGCTGGGGCACCTGGGGCTTCAAGGCCACGCCCGTGTGCGGCAAAACCATGGCCTACACCGTAGCCAACGACCGCGAACACCCGCTCATCACCGGTTTCGGCCTCGACCGTTTCCGCAACTTCGCCTTGACCGGCGAGAAGGGAGCGGCTTCGGTCGGCCACTGATATGAGGATGCCCACATGAAGATCATGACCTGTCCCGTCAACGGCCCGCGCGCCATTTCCGAGTTCGCCTGCGGCGGCGAGATCCGGCCCATGCCCGATCCCGCCACCTGCAGCGACGAGCAATGGGCCGACTACGTGTTCAACCGCAACGGTTCGCCCGGCGTGAAGCGCGAGTGGTGGTGCCACCTGCCCTCCAACACCTGGTTCGTCGCCGAGCGCGATACCGCGCGCGACGTGGTGCTGCGCACCTATCTCTACGAAGGCGAGGGTTGAGATGCGACTGCCTGCGCAGCCCGGCGAATGGATAGACCGCGACCGGCCACTGAGCTTCCGCTTCGAGGGCCGCGACTACACGGGTTTTGCCGGCGACACCGTCGCCAGCGCGCTGGCGGCTGCCGGCGTGTCCATGCTCGGCCGCTCCTTCAAGTACCACCGCCCGCGCGGTCTGCTGTCCGCCGTCAACCACGACGTCAACGCCATGATGCAATGGGGCGGCACGCCCAACCTGCGCGCCGATGCGACGCCGCTCGCCGCCGGCATGGATCTCGAGGCGGTCAACACTTTCGGCAGCCTGGAACGCGATGCCGGCAGTGTGCTCGGCCATCTCGCCCGTTTCCTGCCCGTGGGTTTTTACTACAAGGCTTTCTACGGAAAGCGCCTCTTCCCGCTGTGGGAGAAGATGTTCCGCGCCATGACCGGGCTGGGCAAGGTCGATTTCAAGACGACACGCCTGCGCACGCCCAAGCGCTACGGCTTTTGCGACGTGCTGGTGGTCGGCGGGGGGACATCGGGTCTTGCCGCCGCGTTGTCAGCCGCAGAGCAGGGCGCACAGGTGGCGCTGGCCGACGAAAACTCGCGCCTGGGCGGCAGTACCCACGGGGCGTTGGAGCTGGTGGACAAGGTGCTGGTCCACCCGCGCATCCGCGTCTTCACCGACACCTATGCCGCCGGCTACTACGCCGACCATTGGGTGCCGCTGGTCGAGCGCGAACGCATTACCAAAATGCGCGCGCGCGCCGTCGTCGTCGCCACTGGGGCCTTCGAACAGCCGGCGGTGTTTCGCAACAACGACCTGCCGGGGGTGATGCTCGCCTCGGGTGCTGCGCGGCTGATCCGGCGCCATGCTGTGCGGCCGGCGCAGGGCGTGGTCGTGCTGGCGGCCAACGCCGAGGCGTACGCTGCGCTTGCGACTTACGCTAAGGCCGGGATCGAGGTCGCCGCGGTGGTGGACCTGCGCGATGCCGTGCCGCCGCAGCAGGCCGAGTTCGCCACCACGCGCGGCATCCCGCTCTACCCTGGCCACTGCATCGTCGAGGCTGTCCCGGCGAAGGACGGCAGGCGCGTCGCCGCGGTGAAGCTCGCGCGCATCGGACAGATGGCGGCGGGGGCAGAGCTCGCCTGCGACGGCGTGTTCATGAGTGTCGGCTGGGCGCCGGCTGCTGCGCTGCTCTACCAGGCCGGCACGAAAATGCGCTACGACGCCGGCATCGAGCAGTTCGTGCCGGAAAAACTCCCTGACGGCGTCTTCGCCTGCGGTCGCGTCAACGGCGTGCACACCTTCGCTTCGCGCCTGCTTGATGGCGAGCGCGCCGGCAGCGCGGCGGCGGCGCACTGCGGCTTCGGCAGCGCGAAGCCGATCGTGGTTCCGGCGGAGACCGCTTCGCCCACCCATCCCTGGCCCATCGTGCCGCATCCCAAGGGCAAGAACTTCATCGACTTCGACGAGGATCTGCAGCTTTCCGACCTCGAGAACGCCATCCAGGAAGGCTTCGACAACATCGAGCTCTTGAAGCGCTACTCCACCGTGGGCATGGGCCCGAGCCAGGGCAAGCATTCCAATATGAACGCCCTGCGCGTGCTGGCGCGCGCCACCGGCGCCACGCCGGGCGAAGTCGGCACCACCACCGCGCGGCCGTTCTTCCATCCGGTGCCGATGTCGCATCTGGCCGGCCGCGGTTTCACCCCCGAGCGGCGCACGCCCATGCACGCGCTGCACGAAGCGGCGGGCGCGGTGTGGATGCCGGCCGGCGCCTGGAAGCGGCCGGAGTACTACGCCATTGCCGGACAGACGCGCGAAGCCTGCATCGAAGGCGAAGCGCTGGCGGTGCGCCAAGGGGTGGGAATCATCGATGTCGGCACCCTGGGCAAGCTGGAAATCCGCGGCCCGCAGGCGGCCGAGTTCCTCGAGCGCGTGTACGTATCCAAATACGCCGGGCTCAAGGTGGGGATGACGCGCTACGCCGTGATGTGCGACGAGACCGGCGTGGTGATCGACGACGGCGTCATCGCGCGGCTTGCCGACGATCACTTCTACTTCACCACCACCACCTCGGGCGCGGCGGCGGTCTACCGGGAACTCAGCCGCTGGAACACGCTGTGGAAGCTCGATTGCGGCATCGTCAACCTCACCGGGGCGATGGCGGCGATGAACCTCGCCGGGCCGAAGGCCAGGCAGGTGTTGGCCGGGCTCACCGACGTCGATCTTTCGCTGCCTTTCCTCGCCGTGCGCGAGGGCGATGTGTGCGGCGTGCCGGCGCGCCTCATGCGCGTGGGCTTCGTCGGCGAGTGGGGTGTCGAGATCCACGTGCCCGCCGAGCACGGCGCCATGGTGTGGCAGGCGCTGATGCAAGCAGGCCAGGCGCGCGGCATCCGTCCCTTCGGCGTCGAGGCGCAGCGCCTGCTGCGGCTGGAGAAGGGCCACATCATCATCGGCCAGGACACCGACGGCCTCACCACGCCGGGCGAGGCCGGGCTCGACTGGGCGGTGAAGCTGGACAAGCCCTTCTTCGTCGGCCAGCGCAGCCTCGCCATCATCGCCGGCAAGCCCCGCCGCAGGCAGCTCGTCGGCTTCATGCTGCCGGCCGATCATGCGGGGCCGGCGCCGCAGGAATGTCACCTTGTCATCGACAACGGCGACATCGCCGGGCGCGTCACCAGCATCGCCTGGTCGCCGGCGCTCCGGCGCTACATCGGCATGGCCTACGTGAAGCCGGGAATGGACGCGGTGGGCAGCACGTTCACCATCCGCCTCTCGGATAAAACATTGGTCAGCGCCGAGGTGGTGAAGACGCCGTTTTACGACCCGGACAACCTGCGCCAGAAGGAGGCGGCATGAGCGCGATAAATATTGCCGAGGTCTCGCGCACGCCGCGCGCCGGCGTCAAAGGGCCGGGGGCCGCCGCCTGGCTCGCCGCCCTCGGCCTGCCGGTGCCGGATGCACCCAACACCTGGCTCTCGATCGAAGGTGGCCTGATCGCGCGCCTGGGGCTTGCCGAATTCCTCGTCGAAGGCGCCGAGTCCGCGAAGCTGGCCGCGCCGCCCGCGCACGGCGTCTATCCGGTGCTGCGCCAGGATACGGCGCTGGTCCTGACAGGCGAACGCCTCGACGAGCTGCTGGCGGAAGTCTGCAGCGTCGATTTCCAGGCGCTCGACCCGGCCGCGCATCCGGTGGTGCTGACCACCATGGCCGGTGTCACCGTCGTCGCCATTCCCACGGAAGAAAGCGGCATGTCCGCCCTGCGCCTGTGGTGCGACAGCACCTGGGGCGCCTGGTTCTCCGACACGCTGGCCGAGGTCGCCGGCGAACTCATCCAACCCATCCCAACCAATCATCAGGGGGCCACATCATGAATCTCGCAGAAGCCAGGAAGTTTCTCGCCAAGAACCAGGTCAAGTCGGTGCTGGCCCAGTTCGTCGACATCCACGGCACCGCCAAGGCCAAGGCCGTACCTGTTGCCCATTTCGAGGACATCCTCGAAGCCGGCGCGGGCTTTGCCGGTTTCGCGGTGTGGGGCCTGGGCATCGAGCCGCACGGCCCCGACTACATGGCGGTGGGCGATCTTGCCACGCTCTCGCTGGTGCCCTGGCAGCCCGGCTACGCGCGCATCGTCTGCGACGGCCACGTGCACGGCAAGCCTTGGGAGTATGACGCGCGCGTGACGCTGAAAAAACAGATCGCGCGCCTGGAAAAAATGGGCATGCGCTTCATGACCGGCCTCGAGCCCGAGTTCTCGCTCCTGAAGCGCAGCGTCGCCGGCAAGATCGAACCCTGCGAAGCCAGCGATACGCTCGCCAAGCCCTGCTACGACTACAAGGGCCTGTCGCGCTCGCGCGCCTTCCTCGACAGGCTGGTGGACAGCCTCACCGCGGTCGGCATCGACGTCTACCAGGTCGACCACGAGGACGCCAACGGCCAGTTCGAGATCAATTACACCTACGCCGACTGCCTGACCTCGTGCGACCACTACATCTTCTTCAAGATGGCCGCGGCCGAGATCGCCAGCGAAATGGGCCTTGTCTGCTCCTTCATGCCCAAGCCCTTCGCCAACCGCCCGGGCAACGGCATGCACATGCACATGAGCCTCTCCGACGGCAGGAAGAACCTGTTCGAGGACAAAAAAGACAAGCGCGGCCTCGAGCTCTCGCCGCTCGCCTATCATTTTCTCGGCGGTTTGCTCAAGCACGGCCCGGCGCTGGCGGCCATTTGCGCGCCCACGGTCAATTCCTACAAGCGCCTGGTGGTGGGGCGCTCGCTCACCGGCGCGACCTGGGCGCCGGCCTATATCAGCTACGGCGACAACAACCGCTCGTCCATGGTGCGCGTGCCCGGCGGGCGCCTGGAACTGCGCCTCCCGGACGGTGCGTGCAATCCCTATCTCGCCACCGCCGCCGTGATCGCCGCCGGCATGGACGGCATCGAGCACAAGCTCGACCCGGGCGAGCCGCACAACGTCAACCTCTACGAGCTTTCCGACGCGGAACTAAAGCAGCAGAAGATCGGCATCCTGCCGCAGAACCTGCACGAGGCGCTCACCGCGCTTGAAAAGGACAAGGTCATCCGCGACGCGCTGGGTCCGGTCGCCGACGAGTTCCTCAAGCTCAAGCACATGGAATGGGTCGAGTACATGCGCCATGTCTCGGAGTGGGAAATCGACAGCTATCTGGAATTTTTCTGAAAGGACTTTGCCATGTGTGGAATCGTCGGACTGCTGGTGAAAAAGCCGGCACTGAGACCGAAGCTCGGCGAACTGATGGTGCCGATGCTGATCGGCATGACCGAGCGCGGCCCCGATTCGGCCGGGCTTGCCGTGTTCACCGAGCCATTGGACGAGAGCGAACGCAAGATCAGCCTGTACTCGGGCCTCACCGAGGAGGGCGCGGACTTCAACTGGCCCGGCCTTGGCCATGAGCTGAAGGAACATCTGGGCGTCGAGGCTAAAATTGCTGCGCAGGGCAATCATGCCATCCTCACCGTGAGTATTGCGCCTGAGCCGGTCAAGCGCTGGATCGGAGAGCATTACCCCAGGCTGCACATTCTCTCCACGGGCCGTGCCATCGATTTGTACAAGGACGTCGGCACGCCCGCCGAGGTGGCCGCACGCTACGGCTTTTCCAATCTCTCCGGCAGCCATCTCGTCGGCCACACGCGCATGGCCACCGAATCGGCGGTGACGCCCGACCGCGCCCATCCCTTCACCGCCGGCGAGGATTTCTGCCTGGTGCACAACGGCTCGCTGTCCAACCCTTACGGCGTGCGTCGCATGCTCGAGCCGCGCGGCATCCGCTTCGAGACCGACAACGACACCGAAGCCGCCTGCCGCTACCTGGAGTGGCGGCTGCGCGAGGGCGACGATCTGGAAACCGCGCTGCAGAAGGGCTTCGAGGAACTCGACGGTTTCTACACCTTTTTGATGGGCACGCCGGACAAGCTCGCGCTGATCCGCGATCCCTTCGCCTGCAAGCCGGCAGTGGTGGCGGAGACCGATGACTACGTCGCCATCGCTTCCGAGTTCCGGTCGCTGGCGCATCTGCCCGACATCAAGCATGCCCAGGTGTTCGAGCCCGCCCCAGAGGAGATGTACGTATGGACAGCATGAGCTTCGACCTCGCGCAGACGCCACTGCGCGAACTCAACGCCTTTCTTCACCATGAAGCACCGGCCGGCAGGGTGAAGAAGGTGGTGGTGACCAACCCGGACGGCGCGCACAACATCGCGGTCGGCCTCGACTGCCCGGTCGAGGTCGAGATCCACGGCCACGCCGGCTATTATGCCGCCGGCATGAACAAGACCGCCACGGTCACCATTTTCGGCAGCGCCGGCACCGGAGTGGCCGAAAACATGATGTCGGGGCGCGTGCACGTCAAGGGTTTCGCTTCCAACGGCGCCGGTGCCTCCATGCACGGCGGCCTCCTGGTGATCGACGGCGACGCCGGACTGCGCTGCGGCATCTCTCTGAAGGGCGGCGACATCGTCGTGGGCGGCTCGGTCGGCAGCTTCTCCGCCTTCATGGCCCAGGCCGGGCGCATGGTGATCTGCGGCGACGCCGGCGACGCGCTGGGCGATTCGCTGTACGAGGCCGTGCTGTACGTCAAGGGCAGCATCAAGTCGCTCGGCGCCGACGCGCAGGTCGAGCCCATGACCGAAGCCGACTACGCGACCGTGAGGGAACTGCTAAACGCGGCCGGCATGCGGCACGACCCCAAAGCCTTCAAGCGCGTGGCCTCGGCCCGCAGCCTTTATCACTGGAACGCCGACGCGAATCAGGAGTATTGACATGACGAGCCACGACAAAACCCTCTCACGCGAGGAATCCTTCGGCTACGACCGCAAGACCATCGATTACATCCGCAACGCCGCGGCCCACGGCCTCTATGAAATCCGCGGCATGGGCGCCAAGCGCAAGCTGCCCAACTTCGACGATCTCGTCTTCCTCGGCGCCTCGCTGTCGCGCTACCCGCTCGAAGGCTACCGCGAGAAGTGCTCGACCAAAACCGTGCTCGGCACCCGCTTCGCCAAAAAGCCGATCGAGCTGGAGATCCCCATCACCATCGCCGGCATGAGCTTCGGCTCGCTCTCGGCCAACGTCAAGGAAGCGCTGGGGCGCGCGGCGAGCGAGGTCGGCACCTCGACCACCACCGGCGACGGGGGCATGACGCAGGAGGAAAGACTGTCCTCGAAGACCCTGGTCTACCAGTGCCTGCCCTCGCGCTACGGCTTCAATCCCGACGACGTGCGCCGCGCCGATGCCATCGAAGTGGTGATCGGCCAGGGTGCCAAGCCCGGCGGCGGCGGCATGCTGCTCGGGCAGAAGGTGTCGGCGCGCGTGGCCGCCATGCGCACCCTGCCGGAAGGCATCGACCAGCGCTCGGCCAGCCGCCATCCAGACTGGACCGGGCCGGACGATCTGGCCATCAAAATCCAGGAACTGCGCGAGATCACCGACTGGGAGAAGCCGATCTACGTCAAGGTCGGCGCCACCCGCACCTTCAACGACGTCAAGCTCGCGGTGCACTCGGGCGCCGACGTCGTCGTGGTCGACGGCATGCAGGGCGGCACCGCCGCCACCCAGACCTGCTTCATCGAACACGTCGGCATTCCCACCCTGGCGGCGGTGCGCCAGGCGGTGGACGCGCTGGAAGACCTCGACATGAAGGGCAAGGTGCAATTGATCGTCTCAGGCGGCATCCGCAGCGGCCCCGACGTGGCCAAGGCCCTGGCCATGGGTGCCGATGCGGTATCGATCGGCCAGGGCGTGCTGATCGCCCTGGGCTGCAACCACGACAGCTATTTCCAGGACGGCGCGCACCACGACGCCACGGCAGACTATGCGGCAATCGGCACAGCACCCGGCTACTGCCACCACTGCCACACCGGCAGGTGCCCGGTCGGCATCACCACCCAGGACGCGGTGCTGGAACAGCGCCTGGTGCCCGAAGTCGGCGCGCGCCACCTGAAAAATTATTTGAAAACGCTCAACATGGAGCTCACCACCATCGCCCGCGCCTGCGGCAAGAAAAACGTGCACCACCTCGAACCCGAGGACCTGGTCGCGCTGACCATCGAGGCGGCGGCGATGGCGCGCGTGCCGCTTGCCGGCACCAACTGGATTCCCGGGGTGGGCGGGATGTAAGCCAGGCGGGCGTGTTTTCCGTGCCAAAGCCTTGCCGTTTCAGTGCGGCGAGGCTTTTATTGTCCGCCATCCGGGTTTTGGTTACCCTTGAGCCCTGACAGGCACAGACAAAACAATGAAATTCACGCCCCAAACCTTTCGCGACTGGAAAACCAAGCGCATCACCCTGCTCGGCATGTCGGGCGTGGGCAAGACCCATCTCTCCACGCTGCTGAGGGGGTACGACTGGTTCCATTATTCCGGCGACTACCGCATCGGCACGCGCTATCTCGACGAGCCCATCCTCGACATCATCAAGCAGCAGGCCATGCAGGTGCCGTTTTTGCGCGACCTGTTGCGCCGCGACTGGATCGACATCAAGAACAACATCAAGATCCACGACCTCGGCCCGGTGCTGGCCTTCGTCGGCAAGCTGGGCGGCCCCGAGTGGGGCGGGCTTTCGCTCGAGGAGTTTTCGCGCCGCCAGGCCATGTACCGCGAGGCCGAGATCGCCGCCATGCGCGACGTGCCCGAGTTCATCCGCAAGGGGCAGGAAATCTACGGCTATCACCACTTCGTCAACGACGTCGGCGGCAGCCTGTGCGAACTGGACGAGCCGGGCGTGATCGAACTCCTCGCCGAGCACACGCTGATCCTGTACATCCAGACCACCACGCGTGAGGAGGAGGATGCCCTCATCCGCCGCGCGCAGTCCGACCCCAAGCCGCTCTACTACCGCCCTGCTTTCCTCGCCGAAGCTTTGCCGATGTATTTGCGCGAGAAGGGCCTCGACTACGTGGCGCAGGTCGAGCCCGACGATTTCACGCGCTGGGTGTTCCCGCGCCTCTTCCATTCGCGCCTGCCGCGCTACGAAGCGATCGCCGGCCCCCACGGCTATACCGTGACCTCGCAGGAAATCGCCCGGGTGAAGAGCGAGGCCGATTTCCTCGCCCTGGTGGAAGCCGCCATCGCACGCAAGGAGGGGAACTGATGCCGCTGGTCGCGCACAACGATCTGCCCACCTTCGAGCGCCTGCGTCGGGAAAGGGTGACGGTGCTCACGCGCGAGCGCGCGGCCAGCCAGGTCATCCGCGAACTGCACGTGGGCCTCCTCAACATGATGCCGGACGCCGCGCTGGAAGCGACCGAGCGCCAGTTCTTCCGCCTGGTTGGCGAGAGCAATCCCATCGCCCAGTTCTACGTGCACCCCTTCACCATCCCCGAGCTGCCGCGCGGCCCGGCCGCCCAGGCGCACATCGACCGCTACTATGAAAGCTTCGATGCCATCCGCGCGCAGGGGCTGGATGCGCTCATCATCACCGGCGCCAATGTCACCCACGCCGACCTGTCGGAAGAGCCGTTCTGGAACCCGCTCATCGAGGTGATCGACTGGGCCTGGGGCAATGTCACTTCGACGCTGTGTTCCTGTCTTGCCACGCACGCGGTCATGCAGTTTCGCCACGGCCAGAAGCGCGTGAAGCAGCCGAAAAAGGTGTGGGGCGTGTTCGAGCACAGAGTCACCGATGCCGGCCATCCGCTGGTGGCGGACGTCAACACCCGTTTCGATGTGCCGCATTCGCGCTGGAACGACATTTCCCGCGCCCAGTTCGAACAGGCCGGCCTGCACGTGCTGGCGGAAAGCGAAACGGCAGGCGTGCATCTTGCGGTGTCGGCGGACGGCTTGCGCACCGTGTTCTTTCAGGGCCACCCGGAATACGACACGGTGTCGCTCTTGAAGGAATACAAGCGCGATGCGCTGCTCGCGGCCCAGGGCAAGCTGGCGCAGCGGCCGCCGTTTCCCGAGCATTACTTCGACGACTTCTCGCGCGCGGTGCTAAGCGAGTTTTCCGCCAGGCTGGAAGCGGGCGCAAAGCCGGAGTTTCCCGAGCATCTGCTGCTGCCGCATCTGGACAATACCTGGCACGACACCGCGGAGGCCGTGGTCGGCAACTGGATCGGCTGCGTCTACCAGGTGACGCACAGCGACCGCAAACGCCCTTTCATGGACGGCATCGACCCCGACGATCCGCTGGGGATATACGGCAAACATGGCTGATCCCGGACTGCAGGCCGCACAGGAGGACGGACGCACGGTGCTTTATGCCACCGGTTCCTGGGTTCTTGCCAATTTCGGGAAATTTCCTTCCCTCGCCAAACTGCCGGCCGAAGCCGGGGTCGCCCTCGATGCCTCTGGGCTCGATGCGCTCGACACCAGCGGCGCCTTCAAGCTCATGAACAATCTGCGCGAAGCCGGCGTGGAGCCGGCATCCGTGGAGGTGCGCGGGCTGTCCGACTCCCTGCTGCCGGTCTGGAAACTGGTGGCCGAGCATTTTCCCGATGTACAGAAAGCGACGGAAAGAAAGCCCGCCGGAATCATTGCGCAGCTGGGGCTGGGTGCGATCAACACCTTTGAACACATCGTCGGCTTCGTCGATTTTGCCGGCAGGCTGGCTGTCGAGAGCTTCAGGCTGGCCAAAGGGCTGCGCGGATTCCGCGGCCGCGAATTCGTGGCGCAGATGGAGGCGGTCTTCGTCTACGCCATTCCCATTTCCGCCATGATGATCTTCCTCATGGGCCTGGTGTTTGCCTATCTGATGGGGGTGCAGGCGCAGAAATTCGGCGCCAACATCTACGTCGTCGACGGCGTGGCCGCGGCCGTGCTGCGCGAGCTGTCGCCGGTGATCGTCGCCATACTGGTGGCCGGCCGCACCGGCGCGGCCATTACCGCGCAGCTTGGCACCATGAAGGTGAACGAAGAAATCGACGCGCTGTCCGTGCTGGGACTGTCGCCTTATGCGGTGCTGGTGGTGCCGCGCATTCTCGCGCTGTTTCTTGCCCTGCCGCTGCTGGTCTTTCTCGGCGATGTCGCCGGTCTCGTCGGCGGCCTGCTGGTGGCCAAGATGCAACTGGGCCTGGAGTTTTCCCAGTACTGGGAACGCTTAGACAGCGTGCTGCAAATGACCACCTTCATGGTCGGCGTGGGCAAGGCCCCGGTATTCGCGGTGTTCATCGGCCTCATCGCCTGCCGCATGGGCATGACGGTCGCGCGCGACGCCCGCAGCGTCGGTCTCAACACCACCTCCACCGTGGTGCAAAGCATCGTGGCCGTGATCGTGCTCGACGCCGCCTTCGCCATCGCCTTCGTGGAACTGGACATCTGATGGACGAGATCGTCATCCAGGCCAAGGACGTGGTCACCCGGCTGGGGAACGCGCTGATCCATGACGGCGTGAGCATGCGCGTGCAGCGCGGCCAGGTGGTGGCGCTGATCGGCGGCAGCGGCAGCGGCAAGTCCGTGCTGCTGAAGGAGATCATCGGCCTCATCCGTCCGCGTTCCGGCAGCATCGATCTGTTCGGAAAGGACGTCTGGGCGGCGAGCGAGGCCGAGCTGATGCGGCTGCGCCGCCGCTTCGGCGTGCTGTTCCAGGACGGCGCGCTGTTTTCCTCGCTCACGGTCGAGCAGAACGTGGCGGCGCCGCTGCGCGAGCACACCGAACTGCCGCTCAAGGACTGCCTGCAACTGGCGCGGCTGAAGATTTCCATGGTCGGTCTGCCGCCTTCGGCCTGCCCGAAAATGCCCAGCGAACTCTCCGGCGGCATGCGCAAGCGCGCGGCGCTGGCACGCGCGCTTGCGCTCGACCCGGAACTGCTGTTTCTGGACGAGCCCACTTCCGGGCTGGATCCGATTTCGGCGCGCGCTTTCGACCGCCTCATCCGCCTCTTGTCCGACAGCCTCGGTCTGACGGTCTTTCTGGTCACGCATGACTTGGATACACTGCTGGCGATGGTGGACAGCATCATCGTCCTTGCCGGGGGCAAGGTGCTGGGGCAGGGCACGGTGGAAGATCTGAAAAAGATCGACGAACCCTGGCTGCGGGATTACTTTTCTGCGCGTTATGTCGAGGAGCATGCCTGATGGAAGCTGAAGCCCGATACACGCTGGTCGGCACGGTGGTGCTGGCCGTCGCGGCCATGGGCGTGATGGCGATACTCTGGATTGCGGGCAAGACCGATCACATGGCTTACCGCCACTACACCATTTATTTCCGCAACCAGTCCATGGACGGGCTGGATGTCGACAGCGCGGTGAAGATGCGCGGAATCAAGGTCGGCACGGTGACGGAATTCGATTTTTCCACCAAGCCGGACGACGCGGTCAAGGTACTGATCCGGGTGTCGGAACAGGCGCCGGTGCGCGAAGGGGTGAGGGCCTACGTCAGCCGCAACATCGTGACGGGGCTCGCGAGCATCGAACTGACCAATGTTCCCGACCATGGCAAGCTGCTTACCGAGGCGCCGCCGGGCGAGGATTACCCGGTCATCGCCGAAGGCAGTTCCGATCTCGACAAGGTGGCCTCTGCAGTATCGAGGATGGCGGAAAACGGCGCCCAGGTGCTGGACAAGATCAACAAGCTGCTGTCGGAAGAAAACCAGGCGCACCTTGCCGCCACCTTCGCCAATCTGGAGGAGATTTCCAGCCACCTGGTCGACAGCCGCGAAAGCCTGGATGCCGCGGTACAGGGCATACGCGACGCGTCGGACGAATTCCGCTTTGCCGGCGCCAGCATCGCCCAGGCCGCAACCCGCGCCGAAGGCAGCATCACCGATGTCGGCGAGAATGCCCAGACGGCCCTGAAGGAGGCCGCGCGCACCCTGGAGAGCCTGCAGACGGAGACCCGGCTGATTTCAGACAGGCTGCAGGCGCTGTCCGATGCCGGCACCCAGGAACTCGGCGCCATGAGCCGTGACGTGCGCACTGCCGCCGACTCGGTCACGGTGGCGGGGCAGAAATTGTCCAATCCCAAGGCTCTGCTGCTGGGGCCGGGCAAACAGCAACTCGGTCCGGGGGAAAAATGAACATGTCCTTGCGCAACCTGGTTTGGCTTTCGCTGGCGCTGGCCTTGTCCGGCTGCGTGAGTTTCGGATTCGGCGGTGAGGAGGATGCGCCCGCGATCGTCTACTACGTCATGGAAGATGCCGGCCGCACGGGCGCCGAATCGGCGCCGTCGCCATATACCCTGTTGCTGGCAGATACCACGGCAGGCGCGTTCTACGATACCGACGGCATGGCCTTCAGCGGCAGGGCCGGCACGCGCGGCTATTACCAGTATGCGCGCTGGAGCGAGCGCTCCAGCAAGCGTTTCAGCGATCTTTTGCTGGGCCGTCTGGAGCGCGAAAAGATCTTCGCCGCCGTCATGCAGAGCGGCAGCAGCGTGCGCGGCGACTGGCTGTTGATGACCGACATCCTCGATCTGCACCACGATGCCGCCGAACGGCCCGGCGTGGTGAGAATGGAATTGCGCGCCGAACTCGTCGACCTGAAAACCCGCCGGCTGCTGGCAAGGAAGAATTTCGTGCAGACCGTTGCGGTGGACAGTTACGATGCCGTCGGCGCGCACAAGGCCTTCAACCAGGCAGCCACGCTGATGCTCAACGACATTGCCGACTGGCTCAAGGAACTGGCGGGCAAACCCTGATCGGTCTATATTGACCGGCAGAAAGACAACGAGGAGGGGACACTACATGATTCGCTGGCTTGCGTTGATACCGATCCTGCTTGTTTCTGCCGCCCAGGCGGAACAGGCGCAGAAATTCGGCGATGTCGAAGTTCACTACAATGCCATGCTTTCTACCGGTCTATTGCCGGATGTGGCAAAAAACTACAACATCGACCGCAGCCCGACGCGCGGCATCCTGACCGTGTCGGTGCTGAAAAAGAATGCCATGGGCGTGGCGCGGCCGATTCCGGCCAGGCTCACCGCCTACATGGTCAATCTCAACAACCAGCTGGGCGACATCAGCATGCGCGAAGTCAGGGAAGGCGGCGCTATCTATTACCTGGGCGAATTCCGCGTGGTGCCGCCCAACACTCTCAAGTTCACCGTCACGGTGGAAGCCGACGGCGAACCGAAGCGCGAAGTGACGTTCAACCAGAAGTTTTACAAATAAGTGAGGCGTGAGGAGTCGGGCGTGAGGGATGTCAGGCCAGCCTGAGCAATCCCCATACGCCGAACCCCGCCACCAGCAGGCCCGCGGCGCGGCGCACGCTCGGCTTCTGCATGAAGGGCTGGAGCTGCCGGGCAAAAAAGGCCATGCCCAGCAGGTTGGGCAGCGTGCCAAGACCGAAGGCCAGCATCAGCGCCGCGCCCGAAGCGGCGCTCCCGGCCGCCAGCGCCGCCACCAGCACCGAGTACACCAGGCCGCAGGGCAGCCAGCCCCAGGCCATGCCGGCGAGCAAGGCGCCGGGCAGGTTTTTTACCGGCAGGAGTTTCCTGAACAGCGGCTGCACGCGAGACCACAGCGCGCCGCCGGTCTTCTCGAAAATCAGCACCCACTGGTTCCAGCCTGCGAGATAAAGTCCCAGCAGGATCATCACCCCCTGCGCCAGCACATAGAGCGCCGTTTGCAACGGACGGATTTCCAGCAGGTCGAGCGTGCCGCCCAGGGCGCCGGCGAGCGCGCCGAACAGCGTGTAGGACAACACGCGCCCGAGGTTGTAGCCAAGATGCAGGCGGAATGGCGGCCTGGCGCCGTCGGCGCGGAAGGAAAACGCCGCCACGATGCCGCCGCACATGCCCACGCAATGCACCCCGCCGAAAAGTCCCGCCAGCAGAGCGGAAAGAAGCGAAAACTCGATCATGGAGTAATGATGTTAACAGGGAGGTTCAGGGAGGAAGGGAGGGATATATTGTTTTCCTCCCTTACCTCTCATTCCTCCCTGTGAAGGCAGTTTTCTTGCCCGCCAGCCACACCAATATCAAGACCGGTACGCCGATCAGCGCCGTGCCGGTGAAGAAGCCGGCCCAGCCCCATGCATCGACGAACTCGCCCGAGAAGCCGGCGATGAACTTGGGCAGGAGCAGCATGACCGAAGTGAACAGGGCATACTGCGTGGCCGAATAGGCCTGGTTGGTCAGGCCCGAGAGGTAGGCGACGAATGCGCTGGAGGCGATGCCGGCGGAAAGGTTGTCGGCCGATACGGTGAACACCAGCGCGCCGACGTCATGGCCGATGCCGGCCAGCCACACGAACAGAAGGTTGGTCGCGGCCGAGAGCACGGCGCCGAGAAACAGCGTGCGCATGACGCCGATGCGCAGGGTGAGCACTCCCCCCAGCGCGGCGCCGGCGATGGTCATGATGACGCCGTAGACCTTGGACACCGTGGCCACCTCGTCCTTGGTGAAGCCCATTTCCTGGTAGAAGGGATTGCTCATCACCCCCATCACCACATCCGAGATGCGGTACACGGCGATCAGCGCCAGGATCAAGAGCGCCTGCCACTTGAAGCGCGAAAAGAATTCCACGAAGGGCTGCACGAAGCTGCCGGCGAGCCAGGTCAGGAAACCCTGCTCGGCGATGCGCGGGGGCGTGATGGAGCGCTCCGGCTCGCGGCTGACGAGGGTGGCGAGCAGGCCGACGCTCATCAACAGCGCCATTACCGTATAGGCCACCTTCCAGGGATGGAAGTCGTAAGTCGCCTCCGACGGATCGAAAGCCGCCGCGATCCACAAAGCGCCGGCGCCGGCGGTGATCATGGCGATGCGGTAGCCGGCCTGGTAAGTGGCCGCCATCGCGCCCTGTTTTTCCACTTCCACCGCCTCGATGCGGTAGGCGTCGAGCGCGATGTCCTGGGTGGCCGAAGCGAAGGCGACCGCCAGCGCGAAGAACGCCATGTGCCTGAGGTTCAGCACCGGGTCGGTGTTGGCCATACCCAAAAGCGCCAGCAGGATGCACAGCTGCGAGAGCAGCAGCCAGGCGCGCCTGCGGCCGAACGTGCGCGTCAAGACGGGCAAGTTGAGCCGGTCCACCAGCGGCGACCACAAAAACTTGAAGCCGTAGGCCAGCCCCACCCAGGACAAGTGGCCGATGGTGGCGCGCTCGATGCCGGCCTCGGACAGCCAGAACGATAAGGTGCCCAGCACCAGCAAGAGCGGCAGCCCGGCTGAGAAGCCCAGGAACAGCATGCCGACCACGCGCGGATGGGCGTAGACCCTGAGGGCGGCAAGCCAGGGGTGGGCGTGCGCGGTCATAGGCGGTAATCGTAATCCACGATGAGCGGCGCGTGGTCCGAGAAACGCCGCTCCTTGTACACGAAGGCCGATTTGGCCTTGGCCGCGATGCCGGGCGTGGCGATCTGGTAGTCGATGCGCCAGCCCACGTTCCTCGCCCAGGCCTGGCCGCGGTTGCTCCACCAGGTGTAACTTTCACCCGTGGCCTCGGGGTAAAGCCTGCGGTAGACGTCGACCCAGCCCAGCTCGTCGAACAGCCGTGTCATCCACGCGCGCTCCTCGGGCAGGAAACCGGAGTTCTTCTGGTTGGATTTCCAGTTCTTGAGGTCGATCTCGCGGTGGGCGATGTTCCAGTCACCGCAGATGATGATTTCGCGCCCGGATTTCATGAGTTTTTCCAGATGGGGGAAGAACACGTCCATGAAACGGAACTTGGCCTGCTGGCGCTCCTCCGAACTGGAACCGGAAGGCTGGTACAAAGAGATCACGGCGAGCCCCCCGAATTCCGCCTCGATGTAACGCCCTTCGGCATCGAACTCGGGCACGCCCAGTCCTTCGATAATGGTTTGCGCCTTCTTGCGTGTATAAAGACCAACCCCGCTGTAGCCTTTCTTTTCGGCATGGTGGAAATGGCCGTTGAGTCCGTCGCAGGTGATGAATTCGGGGCGCATGTCGGCAGCCTGCGCCTTGAGTTCCTGCACGCACACCACGTCGGCCTTTTGCCCGGGTAGCCAGTCGAAAAAGCCTTTTGTTGCGGCGGAGCGGATGCCGTTGAGATTGGCCGATATAATTCTCATCAGATTGTTTAAGCGGCGTGGGAAAATGTCCGACTACAAGACCGGGTTTCTGAAGTTTGCCATCGAATCGCAGGTACTGTGTTTTGGCGAGTTCAAGACCAAGGCGGGGCGGCTGTCCCCCTATTTTTTCAATGCCGGCTTGTTCAATGACGGCGACAAGCTCAGGAAACTGGGCGAATTCTACGCCAAAGCCATCGTCGATTCCGGCATCGGGTTCGACGTGCTGTTCGGCCCGGCCTACAAGGGCATCCCCCTGGCCGCCAGCACCGCCATTGCGCTCTCGGCCATGGGCCGCAACGTGCCTTTCGCCTTCAACCGCAAGGAGGCCAAGGACCACGGCGAAGGCGGCACGGTGGTGGGTGCGGTTTTGCGGGGTCGTGTGCTGATCGTGGACGACGTCATCTCCGCAGGCACGTCGGTGCGCGAATCGGTGGAACTGATCCGTGCCCACGGCGCGATCCCGGCCGGCGTGGTGATCGCGCTGGACCGCATGGAGCGGGGCCGGGGCGAGAAATCGGCGGTGCAGGAGGTGCGCGAGCAATACGGCATGCCGGTGGCGGCCGTCGTTACCCTGGATGATTTGATTGATTACCTGAAAACTGATCCTGCCTGGAAGGAGCGTTTGAATGCAGTATCGAAATACCGTGAGCAATATGGTGTCTAAATTCCTGCTGCCCCTCATGCTGGCGGCGGCCGTGCTGCCGGCACAGGCCAAGATGTACAAATGGGTGGACGCCCAAGGCAAGGTGCATTACACCGACACCCCGCCGCCGGAGTCTGCCAAACAGGGCAATGCAGAATTGAGCAAGACCGGCAACGTCATCAGGAAAACCGAGTCGGCCGAAGAAAGGCAGAAGCGCCTTGCCGCCGAGGCGGAAGCCGCGGCGCGCCAGCGCGAGGCTGAAGACCAGGCGCGCAAGGACCGCGCGCTGCTGGCCACCTATACCACCGAGGAGGAAATCGACCTGGCGCGTGACCGAGCCATCGAGCAGCGCGGCCTGGCCATCAAGAGCGCACAGGCCCGCATGAAACTGATCGAACCCGGCATGAAAGACCTGGAAGCGAAGGTCAAGGAAGCATCGAAAAGCGGCAAGCCGGTGCCGGCCTATCTGCAACAACTGTACGATGCCAAGCGCGCCGAGATGGAAGAGGTGCAACGCATCATCAAGACCAACGAGGAGGCCATCGAGGCGGCGCGCCAGCGTTACGAGGCCGAGAAGCAGCGCTTCCGCGAATTGACTGCCGGCAAACGCTGAACGTGCTCTCCGCCAAATATTTCCGCTCCGAATGGCCGCTGCTGGCGGCAATGGCGGCCGGTGTCCTCGGCTTTGCCTATGAACACGCTGCAGTTCATGCCGGTGGCCTGGCCTTGTGGGGGCTGTTCGCGCTGGTGCTGGCCGCGGTCATCGGCGTGGCCTTCCGCATCGCGCACCATGCCGAGGTGCTGGCGCTACGCCTGGGCGAGCCCTTCGGCACGCTGATCCTGACCGTCTCCGCGGTGTCGGTGGAAGTGGTCATCCTGGTGGTGATGCTGATGGACAGCCACAGCGCGACCTTGGCGCGCGACACCGTGTTCGCCGCGGTCATGCTCGACATCAACGGCATTCTCGGCATTGCCGCCATCGTCGGCGGCCTGCGCCATGGGTCGCAGAAGTACAACACCGGCTCGGCCAACGCCTATCTCGCCATGCTGCTCACCGCCCTGGGGCTGGGCATGTTTATCCCCGACTTCGTGTCAGACGCGCACTGGCCGGCCTACTCGGCGTTCTCGGTCGGCATCATGGCCTTGCTCTACGTCGCCTTCCTGCGCCTGCAGACCGTGGAGCACCGCGCCTTTTTCGAGTTCGGCAAGGTCGAGCACGAGGCGCATGACACATCGGGCAGCCCCAACTGGGCGCACGCAGCGGTGTTGATCGGATCGGTGGCGCTGGTCGGCCTGCTGTCAGAAATTCTGTCGGTGCTGCTTGGTGCGGGCCTCGAAGGCTCGGGCCTGCCCAAGACCATCCCCGCGGTGATGGTGGCGCTGATTTCGGCCAGCCCCGAGTTCATGACTGCAATCAACGCCGCGCGCCACGACCGCATGCAGACCACGGTCAACATCGCGCTCGGCGCATCCCTCGCCACCGTGCTCCTCACCCTGCCGGTGATCGAGGGCATCGCGCTTCTCACCGGCGACCGCATCGTCATGGCCTTGACGCCCATCCAGGCCGGCATGCTGCTGGTGACGCTGCTCGTTTCGATGAACAACCTGCACGACGGCGAATCCAACGCCATCGAGGGCATGAGCCACCTCGCCCTGTTCGCAGGCTTCGTGGCCATGACGGTGATGGGAGTTTTCTGAAAAAACTGGACAAGGAGGACAAGAGGACAGGAGGTTATAAAAGGTTTCCTCTTGTCCTCATGTCCTCTTTGTTGGTTATTGAAGCTTCGCTTTCAGAATTTCATTGACCTGGGCGGGGTTGGCCTTGCCCTTGGTGGCTTTCATCACCTGGCCGACCAGGGCGTTGAAGGCCTTGTCCTTACCGGCGCGGAATTCTTCCACCGATTTCTGATTCGCGGCCAGCACTTCGTCGACGATCTTTTCGATCTCGCCGGTGTCGGACATCTGCTTCAAGCCCTTGGCCTCGATGACGGCGTCGGCTTCGCCTTCGCCGGCCCACATGGCGGCGAACACTTCCTTGGCGAGCTTGGAGGACAGGGTGCCGTCCTGAATGCGGGCCAGCAGACCCGTGAGGCTGGCGGCGCCGATTTTGCTTGCCGCGATGTCGAGGCCTTCCTTGTTCAGGGTGCCGGAGAGCTCGCCCATCACCCAGTTGGCGGCGAGCTTGGCGTCGAGCTTGGGCATCCTGGCGACCACGGTCTCGTAATACTCGGCGAGGGCATGCGAAGCGGTGAGGGTGGAGGCGTCATAAGCACTCAGCCCCCAGTCGCTCTGATAGCGCGCCTGCTTGGCCTGCGGCAGTTCCGGCAGCTCGGCTCGCATCTGCTCGATCAGTTCCTCGTCCAGCCGCACCGGCAGCAAATCGGGATCGGGGAAGTAGCGGTAGTCGTGCGCTTCTTCCTTGCTGCGCATCATGCGCGTCTCGCCGGTGTCGGGGTCGAACAGCACGGTGGCCTGCTGGATCCTGCGGCCGTCCTCGATCTGCTCGATCTGCCAGCGGACTTCATAGTCGATCGCCTGTTCCAGGAAGCGGAAGGAGTTCAGGTTCTTGATCTCGCGCCGGGTGCCGAATTCCTGCTGTCCAACCGGGCGCACCGAGACGTTGGCGTCCACGCGGAAGCTGCCTTCCTGCATGTTGCCGTCGCAGATGCCGATCCAGGTCACCAGATTGTGCAAGGCCTTGGCGTAGGCCACGGCTTCGCGGGCCGAGCGCATGTCCGGCTCGGAGACGATTTCCAAGAGCGGCGTGCCGGCGCGGTTGAGGTCGATGCCGGTCATGCCGTGGAAGTCCTCGTGCAGCGACTTGCCGGCATCTTCCTCCAGGTGCGCGCGGGTGATGCGGATGGTTTTTTCTACCCCGTCCACGTTGATCTTCAGCGCGCCGTGCTCGACGATGGGCTTGGTGAGCTGGCTGATCTGGTAGCCCTTGGGCAGGTCGGGATAGAAGTAATTCTTGCGGTCGAACACGTTCACACGGTTGACGGTCGCGCCGATGGCGAGCCCGAACTTGACGGCGCGCTCGATCGCGCCCTTGTTCAACACCGGCAATACACCGGGCAGGGCGATGTCCACCGCACAAGCCTGGGTGTTGGGCGCGGCGCCAAAGGCGGTGGAAGCCCCCGAGAAAATCTTCGACTGCGTAGTGAGCTGGGTGTGCACTTCCAGCCCGATGACGGTTTCCCATTGCATAGGCGTTGCTCGCTTAACCTTTGATCCCGGTGAGGGAGATGATCCTGTTTCTGAAATCTCGATATTCGCCGCTCTTGGTGTCGAGAAGACTGCCCAAGAGGTAGAACTTGTCCGTGCTCGGTGATTCCTTATGTGCCATCGGCATGTCCAGGCGGTCGACGTTCACGATGGTCCAGCACTCCGTGTAGCCACTCGACCTGGCCTTCCGGTGGCTTTTTTCGGCCTCGCCGATGCGGTTGTGAATGTTGGAGAAATCAGTGCCACCCTTTATTTCAGCGGCGATGATGTTGCGGAACGCCCCGTCGGACATCTGCTCGCGAATGATGATGTCGGGGTCGGCGGCGAATTCGATCAGCACGGTTCGGCGGGAGGCATTCCTGATCTCGATGCGATTCGCTTCCGTCGACTTTACCGCCTTCTTGACGATGGCATGGATGATTTCGAACACCTTTACGATGGCGGCATCTCCCTTGCGTACATTGGCGCCGCCCCGCAACTGCGGCCCGAATGTGAGCAAGGATAGATCGTCGAGCAACTGCTTGCCGATGCGCTCAGGCCCAATCCCCTTGATGAGTTGGCAAGCCGCATCGTTGAGCGTCTTGCACAGGTCATTCAGCATCCCGTCCAATTTCGGTGGCAGCCTGCCTTCTGTTTCCATGCATTTGAGGGCTGATGCGCCAGTAGCCTTGGTGAAGAATTCTTTCTGGCTATAGCCGAGCAGCAAGCGGTAATAGGCCAGGAGTTGGGGGTTGGCCCGTAAAACCGTAGGGGTGGCGAAAGCCAATTCGCCGCGCAATCCGTGCCTGGCCAAGGCGGAAAGACGTGGCCTGGGCGCAAGACGTGCAAGTTCTTTGTCCAGATCGGCGATGTCCAATTCTTCCGCGACAAGACCCAATGCATCCTGTAAATAGAGGCCGCGCGCCTTGATCAAGGCGAAAGAAAAATCGATCTGCTGCTCCGGGGAAGGGAACTTGAACATCAGGCGGCCCTCAAGCGGCGCACGTTGTGAGTGAGCGGGCCTAATCGTTCTATGGCGAGTTCGACATACTCGGGGTTGAGTTCGATACCCAGATAACGCCGGTCCAGTTTCTGGCAAACCAGGCCGACTGTCCCGGAACCGAAGAACGGATCGAGCACGAAGTCGTTCGGACGGGTGGAACTGAGGATGCAAGGTTCGATGAGTTGCGGCGGAAAGACAGCGTAATGGGCATGCTCCGTGGCCTGGGTGTTGATGCTCCAAACGGAGCGCAGGTTGCGAAGTGAGCCATTCGCAGCGGGTTCTTTGGCTGCCGCGTAATCATAAAAATAACGTTCCGCCTTGCTGAACATGAACAGATATTCATGGCAACGGCTGGGGCGGTCTTTCACGCTCTCAGGCATGGCATTGGGTTTATGCCAGACAATGTCGCTGCGCAGGTACCAACCGTCATCCTGGAGGGCGAAGGCCAAGCGCCAAGGGATACCAAGCAGATCTTTGGGTTTCAGCCCATCGGGCGTATCAGGACGGACAGACATGGCACGCGCGGGGTTTTTCTTGTCCGGCGCGCGATAACCTCGATTGCCACTGGTGTAGCCATCGCCGATGTTGAGCCACAACACGCCGTCGTCACGCAACACTCGTTTAGCCTCGGCAAAGACCGCGACGAGCCGGTTAATGAATTGCGGCAAGGTTTCTTCCAGACCGATTTGGCCTTCGATGCCGTAGTCCCTGAGGCCCCAATAGGGGGGCGAGGTTACGATGCATTGAATGGACTGTGCAGGCAAGCGCTGTAATGCATGCAAGGCGTCGCCTTCGAGGATCGTGGATTCAACCAGCTCATGGCGATCTGGTGGCGACACAGCTTCCAGCTTCATGGTCTGCCCTCCGATTCTTTACTATGCTCGTAGCCAGAATTAAACCATCAAATGGCCGGCATGCGGGCATGCCAATCCGTTTGCAGCTGGTACTGGTGCGCGACGTTCAACAGCTTAGCCTCGGCGAACAGGTCGCCGATGAGTTGCAGGCCGATGGGCCGCCCGCTGCCGGAAAAGCCGCAGGGGATGGACATGCCCGGCAGCCCCGCGAGGTTGACGGCGATGGTGTAGATGTCCGAGGTTTCCCCGGGTCATTTCTTGCTGCTCCGCCTGGCGGGCTTTACCTTGGACGAATTGAATGAGACCAGTTGGGGCCAATCAATCGCACCATCGGCGGCACAGAAATTCCTGATGAAATCGGCATTGAACAGATTGATGACTCTCGCATAAGCCTTGGTGAATTCTTCATTCCGTTTTTTTGCCTCGTGTCCCAACGGTTCGATAATTTCGTGATACATGTTTGGGTCGCCAGACACCAATTCCCAGAATGCCTGCCCGCAGAGTTTCTGATAATCGCCTTTTTCCGGTTTCGAATCCCTGCCATAGCAGCATCCGTTTACGGCAATCAAATGTTTCTTCTGGCCGTATATGCGTCTGGCTTGCTTGAAGTGCTCGCGCATTTTCTTGACCTGGCTTGCGTTGCCCCAGTTTGGCCCGGATTTGATGGAAACGATGTATCGGATGCCATCCCGGTCAAATTCAAGATCGATGCCTTCCGCGTTGGACTTGCGCCCCCCGTAGGCTTGACCGCAAACATAAATGGCCAGGGATTCCAGGAAGTCCCCGAAAATGGTTTCTTCCTGAGAAGAAAGATGGGCATCAAGCAGTTGCTTTACGAGATCGGGAGCCGTCTCGATATGTTTTGCCTTGAACAGATACGGGTTCTTTCTGGCCAGTATTTTTTCCAGCTTCAGTTCCTTCAGGCTTTGCAGCCTTTTTTCGTGGAACTGAGGGATGTTTTTTTCGATGAACGCCGTCAGTGTCTGTTTTGTTATCCTGGCCATAGAGTTTTGGCTCCTGCAATAATGCCAATTGCGCGCCGGTCGCCAGGCGCGACATTTCACAATATTCCTCCAACGCATCGATGCCGATGGCGTTTCTGCCAAGCTGTTTTGCAGCTCTCAATGTCGTGCCGGAACCTACAAAAGGATCCAGGACGGTGTCGCCGGGGTTGCTGAACAGTTTGATGAACCATTCCGGCAAAGCCTGCGGGAATGCGGCGCTGTGGTTCTTGTTCCCGCATTCGGTAGCAAGATGCAGGACGTTGGTTGGGTAGGCCATCGGTCGCTCCAGCCAATTGGCAATGTTTTTCCCAAAGCCGCTGCCAACCTGGGAATCGAATCTGACGGTGTCGTTCTTTCCCAGGGATTTCAAACGCGCATCCGCCCAGTCGCCCATCGGCACCATTACGGCTTCCTGGTTCATCTTGAACTTTTTTGACTTGGTGAAGTGCAAGCACCGTTCCCAGGCATCCCTGAAACGGTTGGGCCATTTTCCCGGGTAGCAGTTTCTTTTGTGCCAGATATATTCTTCAGTCCACCGCCATCCCTGTTTGCGCAGGGCAAGGATCAGCTCGATGACGTAAGTGTGTCTTTCCCCGTTTTCGGCTTTTTCCTTGATGTTGAGGACAAACGATCCATCCGGCTTTAGCACGCGCAGAAATTCCGATGAGCGTTCGAGAAACCAATCCACATACTTTTCCGGAGGGATGCCGCCATAAGTGTGTTTACGCCGATCGGCATAAGGGGGCGAGGTGACGATCAAATCAATGCTGTTGTCCGGAAAGGCTTTCAGAACCTCTCCGCAGTCGCCATGAAGGACATCGATTTTTGACATGCCGATTAGTATCCCCGATTAAATCGATTCAGGGAACCGCGGCATTCTCATGTGCCAGTCGGTCTGTAACTGATACTGGTGCGCGACGTTCAAGAGCTTCGCCTCGGCGAAGAGATCGCCGATGAGTTGCAGGCCGATGGGCCGCCCGCTGCCGGAAAAGCCGCAGGGGATGGACATGCCCGGGAGCCCCGCGAGGTTGACGGCGATGGTGTAAATGTCCGAGAGGTACATGGCCACCGGGTCGGCGGCCTTTTCGCCGAAGTCGAAGGCGGGGGTGGGCGAGGTGGGGCCAAGGATGACGTCGCACTCCTTGAACGCGCCAGCGAAGTCGGCGGCGATGAGGCGGCGGATTTTCTGCGCCTGCAGGTAGTAGGCGTCGTAGTAGCCGTGGCTCAATACGTAGGTGCCGATCAGGATGCGGCGCTTGACCTCGGCGCCGAAGCCTTCGGCGCGGGTCTTTTCGTACATGTCGAGCAGGTCCTTGTAGTCGCTCGCGCGGTGGCCGTATCTGACGCCGTCGAAGCGCGACAGGTTGCTTGACGCTTCGGCCGGCGCCAGCACGTAATAAACGGGGACCGACAGACCCATGTTGGGCAGGCTGACTTCAACCGTCTGTGCGCCTAACTTCTTGTATTCGGCAATCGCCGCCTCGATCGCCTGCGCGACCTCGGCGGACAGGCCTTCGGCGAAGAATTCCCTGGGCAGGCCGATCCTGAGGCCGGCGAGCGGCTTGTCGAGGTCGCGGGTGTAGTCCTCGGCCTCGCGCTGCAAGCTGGTCGAATCGCGCTCGTCGAAGCCGGCCATCACGTTCAGCAGCAGCGCGCAGTCCTCGGCCGAAGGCGCCATGGGGCCGGCCTGGTCGAGGCTGGAGGCGAAGGCGACCATGCCGTAGCGCGAGCATACGCCGTAGGTGGGTTTGAGTCCGGAAATGCCGCACAGGGAAGCGGGCTGGCGGATGGAGCCGCCGGTGTCGGTGCCGGTGGCGGCGGGCGCCATGCGCGCGGCCACGGCGGCGGCCGAGCCGCCGGAAGAGCCGCCGGGGACGGCGGCATCACTCCAGGGGTTTTTCACCGGCCCGAAGAAACTGGTCTCGTTGGAGGAGCCCATGGCGAACTCGTCCATGTTGGTCTTGCCCAGGCTGACCGTGCCGGCCGCCTTGAACCTTGCGATCACCGTGGCGTCGTAGGGCGCGATGAAATTGGCCAGCATTTTCGAGCCGCAGGTGGTGCGCCAGCCGTCGGCGCAGAAGATGTCCTTGTGCGCCACGGGGACGCCCAAGAGCGGAGCGGTTTCGCCGGCTGCAAGCCGCGCATCTGCCAGTTTCGCCTCGGACAGGGTCTTTTCGCGGTCGACGGTGATGAAGGCATTGAGCCGCGGGTTCAGTTGCTCGATGCGGTCGAGGAACAGGGTGGCGAGTTCCGTGCCGGAGATCTGTTTTGCGGCCAGGGCGTCGGCAAGTTGTTTCAGGGAATGGTCGATCATTTTGGTATGGGGGCTGCGTGGCCGCCCGGCTGGATTACTCGATCACCCTGGGCACCAGGTACAGCCCGTTTTCCACGGCGGGGGCGATGGCCTGGAACTTCTCGCGCCGGTCGGGCTCGGATACCCGGTCCTCGCGCAGGCGCTGGGAAACGTCGAGGGCATGGGACATCGGCTCCACGCCGGCGGTGTCGACCGCCTGCATTTGCTCGATCAGGCCGAAAATGCCGTTCAGCTGGCCGCGCGCGATTTCCGCTTCGGTTTCGGTCACGCGGATGCGGGCCAGGCGGGCGATGTGCAGGATGTCTTGCAGGGTGAGGGCCATATGCCGGAAAAACGCAGAAAAACGGGTTATGGAAAGCTTTGCTGCGGTATTATAACAAGCTTGGGGCATCCCTTTTCTTCCGGGTATTCCGGCGCTTCCCGGCGCCGATAAATATTAGAGACACACATGTTAGGTTTTTTTACCCAGTATTTTTCGACCGACCTGGCAATCGATCTGGGCACGGCCAATACCCTCATCTACGTAGGCGGCAAGGGCATCATCCTGGACGAACCCTCGGTGGTCGCCATTCGTACCGACCCGAGCGCCGGCGGCAAAAAAACCATCCAGGCCGTCGGTCTCCAGGCCAAGCAGATGCTAGGGCGCACGCCGGGCAGCATGCAGGCCATCCGCCCGATGAAGGACGGCGTGATTGCCGACTTCACCGTCACCGAGCAGATGCTCAAGTACTTCATCAAGAAGGTGCATGACTCCAAGCTGTTCCAGCCCAGTCCGCGCATCATCATCTGCGTTCCCTACGGCTCGACCCAGGTCGAACGCCGCGCCATCCGCGAATCCGCGCTGGGCGCAGGAGCAAGGCAGGTCTATCTGATCGAGGAGCCGATGGCGGCGGCGATCGGGGCGGGGCTGCCGGTGGGCGAAGCGACCGGCTCCATGGTCGTCGACATCGGCGGCGGCACCACCGAGGTGGGCGTGATTTCGCTGGGAGGCGTGGTTTACGCCAATTCGGTGCGCGTGGGCGGCGACAAGTTCGATGAATCCATCGTCAACTACATCCGCCGCAACTACGGCATGCTCATCGGCGAGGCCACCGCCGAACTGATCAAGAAGGAAATGGGGTCGGCCTTCCCCGGCACCGAGGTGCGCGAGATGGAGGTCAAGGGCAGAAGCCTGGCCGAGGGCATTCCGCGCAGCTTCACGGTATCCAGCAACGAAATCCTCGAGGCGCTGACCGACCCGCTCAACGCCATCGTCACCGCGGTGAAGGGCGCGCTCGAGCAGACCCCGCCGGAACTGGGCGCGGACATCGCCGAGAAGGGCATGGTGCTCACCGGCGGCGGCGCGCTGCTGCGCGACCTCGACCGGCTGCTCATGGAAGAAACCGGACTGCCGGTCATCGTCGCCGACGACCCGCTGACCTGCGTGGTGCGCGGTTCGGGCCGTGCGCTGGAGGAGTTCGAGAAGCATGTGTCGGTATTCACCAACGAGTAAGTGAAGTACGCGACGATAGGCCGCTGCGCTCACCATTCCCGGAACGATCGCGAAGAGACTTCTTCGCTTTGTCTGCTCCTCGTTTCGACAATTCAGGGGAAAGATTAATTGGCAACACCCGGTCAGCCTATGTTCGCGCGGGCGCCGGGCCCGGCAATACGGCTGCTCATGTGGTCGGCGTTGTGTGTCATGCTGATTGTGCTGGATGCGCGCTTCAATGCGCTGGGCTGGCTGCGTGCCGGGGTGGTCGCGGTTTTCTATCCCGTCCAGTTGGCGGTGCGTGCGCCCTTTGATCTGGCTTCGGAAGTATCGGGGTTTTTGACGCGCCACCGCGCGCTGCAAAACGAGAATGCCGCCTTGCGCGAAAACAGTCTGCGGGCGAGCGCCGGGCTTGCGCGCCTGGATTCCCTGCAGGCGGAAAACGAAGAGCTTCGCGGCCTGCTGGCGCTGCGTCAAAACATGGAGTTCGGCGCCGTCACCGCCGAAATACTCAGCACGCCGCGCGATCCGTTTTCGCAGCGCATCATGCTGGACAAGGGCGAAAACTTCGGCATTGCTGCGGGGCAGCCGGTGGTCGACGGCACAGGGCTGGTCGGACAGGTGACCCGCGCCTATCCCTTCAGCGCCGAGGTGACCCTGGTCACCGATCGCGGACACGCGGTGCCGGTGCAGATTCAGCGCACCGGGCAGCGCGTGCTGGTGTTCGGCGCGGGCTCCGCCATGGAAGTGCGCTATCTGCCCACGCATACCGATATCCAGCCCGGAGACGTGTTGGTGACGTCCGGCATCGATCGTGTCTACCCCGCCGGCCTTGCCGTGGCCAAGGTGACACGCGTGCAGCGCCCGACGGACAGCCCTTATGCCCGCGTCAGTTGCCTGCCGACGGCGGGCGTCGACAAAAGCCGCATGCTGATGGTGCTCAAAACCCCGGGCGGCGTCCGGCCATGAATTTCGACATGCAGTCATTTTTCCGGCGGGACGCACGCCAGGAGTGGCGCGTGATCGGCATCACGCTGCTGCTGGCATTCCTGCTCAAGCAGATTCCCTGGCAGGGTTGGGCCTTGCTGCTGCGTCCGGATTTCGTGCTGGTGATGCTGCTGTTCTGGGCGCAGCGGCGCGAGGCTGGCATCAGCTTCGGCCTGGCCTTTGTCCTGGGCCTCGTCACGGACGTGCAGGACGGCGTGGTGCTGGGGCAGCACGCGCTGGCATATTGTGTCGGCATTTTTCTGGTACAGAACTTTCAGCGCCGGCTGGCCATGTTCACCCTGCGGCATCAGGCGCTGCAGATATTTCCCCTCCTGTTGCTGACCGAAATCGTGGCCCTGGTGGCTGGCTGGATTTCGACCCGCACTCCGCAGGGCGGCTGGGTCATCGCTTCGGCGGTTACCGGCACGCTGCTGTGGTGGGCGGTCGCGTATGCCGGCAGGATGCCGGCGGCACGTACCGCACGCACCGAATAGGAAAGGGAAGATGCAATCCGCGGTGATCAAGAATCTGCAGCTCGAGCTTGCCAGCTATCACAGCCGGCTCAAGATCGGTGTCGGCTTCGTGCTGGTGCTGGCGCTGGTGCTGATGGTGCGCATGGTTTATCTGCAAGTCGCAAGGCACGAGCATTATCAGAACCTCGCGGAAAGCAACCGCATCACGCTGGTGCCGGCGGTTCCCAACCGCGGCCTGATTTACGATCGCAACGGCAAGATTCTTGCCGACAACTTTTCCGGCTATACCCTGGAAATCACGGTGGGCAAGGCGGGGAATCTCGATGCCTTGCTGCAACAACTTTCGAGCCTCATTGAAATCACGCCCAAGCACCTGCGCCAGTTCAAGCGCCTGCGCGAGGAGTCGCACGAATTCGAAACCGTGCCTCTGAAAAGCAAGCTGACCGACGAGGAGGTTGCGATACTCGCGGCCAACCAGTACCGCTTGCCCGGCGTCGAAGTGAAGGCGCGGCTGTTCAGGAACTATCCGGCGGGCGAAGGCCTGTCGCATGTCATCGGCTACATCGGCCGCATCAACGACCGCGATCTCGACAATCTGCGAGAAAGCGGCAAGATCAACAATTACAAGGGCGGCACGCATATCGGCAAGGTGGGGCTGGAGCAGTATTACGAGGACATGCTGCACGGCAAGACCGGTTTCGAGCAGATGGAGACCGACTCTGCCGGCCGCGCGGTGCGCGTGCTTTCGCGCACGCCGCCGCTTGCCGGCCACGATCTGATACTCAACCTCGATATGGAACTGCAGCGGGTGGCGGAATACGTGTTCGGCGATTATCGCGGAGGACTGGTGGCGATCGACCCCAACAACGGCGGCGTGCTGGCCATGGTGAGCAAGCCTGGTTTCGACCCCAATCTGTTCGTCGACGGCATCGATCCTGCGACCTGGAAAGAACTCAACGAATCGATCGATACCCCGATGGTGAACCGTCCGCTGCGCGGCATCTATCCGCCGGGCTCGACCATCAAGCCCCTGCTTGCGCTGGGGGCGCTGGAACTCGGGCTGCGCAAGGCTTCCGATGCGATTCATGACCCCGGCTATTATTCCCTCCCCGGCAGCAGCCATCGCTACCGCGACTGGAAGAAGGAGGGACACGGCATCGTCGATTTGCATGATTCCATCGTGCATTCCTGTGACACCTACTACTATCGCCTGGCGGTGGACATGGGCGTGGAGCGCATGCACGACTTTCTCGCCAGGTTCGGCTTCGGCTCCAGGACCGGCGTGGATATCCGGAATGAATCCACCGGCCTGCTGCCTTCCAAGGAATGGAAACAGAAACGTTTCAAGCAGCCCTGGCAACTGGGCGAAACCGTCATCGCGGGCATCGGCCAAGGCTACCACCTTGCCACGCCCATGCAGCTGGCGGCGGCCACGGCCACGCTGGCCAATGGCGGTACTTATTACCGGCCGCGCCTGGTCAAGGCCGTGCGCGACAGCGAAACGCGCGAAGTGCGACCCGTTCCGCCGGAAATCGCCTGGAAGAACAGCTTCGATCCCGAGCATCTGGCGCGTGTGCGCGCGGCCATGGTAGACGTGCTGAAGCCGGGCGGCACGGCGGCGCATGCCGGGGCGGATGCCCCCTATGACATTGCCGGCAAGACCGGCACGGCGCAGGTGGTAGGCATCAGGCAGGGCGAGAAGTACGATGAAAAGCGTCTTGCCGAGCGTCATCGCGATCACGCCCTGTTCATCGCGTTTGCGCCGGCAGACGCGCCCAGGATCGCGCTGGCGGTGGTGGTGGAAAACGGCGGCAGCGGCAGCGGCACTGCGGCGCCGATGGCGCGCGCCGTGCTCGATTATTATTTGTTGGGCAAAAAGCCCCGAGGCGTTCCCGTTCTGGAGGAGTATGAATCAGCCGGCGATTAAGCGTGTGCTTGCCGAAATCCTGCGGCACCTGGACGGCATGCTGCTGGCGCTGCTGATCGCCATGCTCGCCGTGAGCGTGGCCGTGGTGTTCAGCGCTTCGGGCGAGAGCGGCATGCGCCTTGTCGGGCACTTGGCCAACATCGCCGTGGCCATGATCGTGCTGGTGGCTGTTGCCAATGTGCCGCCGCACATCCTGTCCAAGCTGGGGCCGCCGCTGTATGCGCTCGCCCTCATGTTGCTGCTGGCGGTAGCGCTGTTCGGCGAAATACGCAATGGATCGCGCCGCTGGTTGTCGTTTGGCATCCTCAGCATCCAGCCATCGGAGTTGATGAAAATTGCGCTGCCGCTGATGCTGGCCTGGTATTTCCAGCAGCATGAAGCGGCGCTGCGGCTTAGGCACTATGCCGTTGCCGCGCTGCTGATCGCCCTGCCTTTCCTGTTCATTTTGCGGCAACCCGACCTCGGGACTTCGCTCCTGATCGCGGCATCGGGTTTTTATGTGCTGTTTTTTGCCGGGCTGTCCTGGAAGATCATCGCCGGACTGGCGGCGGCTACGTCGCTGTTTCTGCCGATTGCCTGGAACCTGCTGCACGACTACCAGCGCCAGCGTGTGATGACCCTGTTCGATCCGATGAGCGATCCCCTGGGCGCGGGCTACCACATCATCCAGTCCACGATCGCGATCGGCTCGGGCGGTGCATTCGGCAAGGGCTGGCTCTCGGGTACGCAAAACCAGCTGGATTTCGTGCCGGAGCGCACCACAGATTTCATCTTCGCCGTGTTCAGCGAGGAGTTCGGACTGCTCGGCGTGACCTTGCTGCTGCTCTTGTATCTTGCCATCGTCGCGCGCGGCCTCAAGATCGCGGAACAGGCGCCGACCATGTTCGCGCGCCTGATGGCGGCCACGATCAGTCTGAACTTTTTTACCTATATCTTTATCAACATGGGCATGGTCTCCGGCATATTGCCCGTGGTTGGGGTGCCACTGCCGCTGATGAGCTATGGCGGCACGGCTCTGCTGACGCTGATGATCGGTTTTGGCATGCTCATGAGCATGGCCACGCACAGGAAACTGCTGAAATCATGATGCGAAATTTCTTGATACTGCTGCTTGCCGCCGGCTGGCTGGCCGGCTGTTCGTCGCTGCCGCGCAGCAAACCGGCGCCGCCTGCCGATTCCCGCACGGGCGGCTATTACCTGGACGACGGCCCGGGCGAGAGCCCCCCGCCAAACCTCGATCAGGTGCCGGACGCAGTGCCGCGCGCCGAGCCGCTGCACAAGTTTGCCAACCGCCCATATGAGGTGATGGGCGTTACCTATACGCCGATGCGCAGGCGCGAAGCCTTCAGGCAGACCGGCGTGGCCTCCTGGTATGGCCGGCGTTACCATGGCAAGAAAACCGCCTCGGGCGAGATTTACGACATGTACGGCATGACAGCCGCGCATCCGACATTGCCCCTTCCCAGCTATGTGCGGGTAACAGCGCTGGACAGCGGCAAAAGCGTGATCGTGCGTGTCAACGATCGCGGGCCGTTTCTGAGCGACCGCGTGATCGACCTTTCCTATGCCGCGGCATGGAAACTGGGCTTGCTGCAAAAGGGCAGCGGCAGGGTCAGCCTGGAAGTCGTGGGTCCGGATGTGGAAGGCACGTGGGCGCTGGGAGAGGCCGAGCCCATCCGGGCCGTGTCCTTGCCGGCCGCCGCGCCCGTCATGGCCACTCCCCTGCCGGCGGCGACCGAGGCCGCACCGACTGTGCGGCCGGCCAAGCCTTCGGCCGCGGGCAATGTCTATGTCCAGCTCGGCGCCTTCGGCAATGTCGAAAATGCCTACAGGTTGCTGGCGCGGGCGCGCGAGGTGCTGGCGATATCGCCTGCTCTCGCGCAGGTCGTGCTGGTGGGCAATCTGCATCGCGTCGATCTCGGTCCGTTCGCGAATCGCGATGAGGCCGGCAGTTGGGTGGAAAAGAGCAATGCCCTGCTGGGCATCGCCGCAATTACGGTCATACGTTGAGCATGAAAAGAATCGTTTTTTCGCTGTTGGGTCTGTTTGTTCTTGCACCGGCCTGGGCGGTCATCGGCTTGCCGCCGGCGCCGCCCAAAGTCGAGGCGCGCGCATGGCTGCTGCTCGACGCGTCCAGCGGCCAGGTGCTCGCCGCCCGCAACGAGGACCAGAAACTGGAGCCCGCTTCGCTCACCAAGCTGATGACTGCGTACGTGGTTTTCGACGCAGTAAAGCGCGGCAGGATCGACAAAGAGCGGACGTTTGTAGTGCCGGAGGAAGCCGGCAAGGTCGCAGGCGCACGCATGTTCGCCAGGGTTGGGCAGGCGGTCGGCATCGACGACCTGCTGATGGCACTGGTCGTGCAGTCCGCCAATGATGCCGCCCTGACCCTGGCAGAAGGCATTGCCGGAAGCGAGGCGGCCTTTGTCGAAATGATGAATGCACAGGCTACGCGGCTCGGCCTTGCCTCGACCCGTTTCCGGAACGCTACCGGCCATTCGCACCCCGAGCATTACAGCACCGCGCGCGACATGACGCGCCTTGCCAACTGGCTGATCGTGAGCTTTCCGGAGCAATACCGGCGCTATTTTGCCGCGCGCGAGTTCAGCTTCAACGGCGTGACCCAGCAAAACCGCAACCGTCTGCTGTGGCTGGACCCGCAGGTGGACGGCGTGAAGACGGGGTATACCCAGGCGGCCGGCTATTGCCTCATCGCCTCTGCCGAGCGCGGCAAGCGCCGCCTGATCGCGACCGTCATGGGGGCGCGCTCGGAGGCGGACCGCGGCATGTATGCGCAGAAGCTGCTCAACTACGGTTTTCTGGAAACCGAGTCGCTGCGCTTTTATCGTGCCGGCCAGCCGGTGGCCAGGGTCGCGGTTTACAAAGGCAGCGAAAGCGAAGTCGGCATAGGGTTTCTGAGCGATTTTTCCATGACCACGCAAAAGGGCGTGGCCAACAGGATAAAAGCCCAGGTCATCACCCGCCAGCCCTATCTCGCGCCGCTGAAAAAGGGCCAGGCCATGGGCACCCTGCGCCTTACCCTCGATGGCGAAACGGTCGGCGATTATCCGCTCGTGGCACTGGCAGACGTGCCGGTTGCCGGCTGGTTCGGCAGGTTCTGGGACGGTTTGCGGCTGCTGTGGAAATGAGCCGGAAGACCGTCTATCTCAACGGCGAGTGGCTGCCGCTCGATGAAGCCAGGGTTTCCGTGCTCGACCGCGGCTTCATGCTGGGCGACGGCGTGTACGAACTGATCCCGGCCTATCAGCGCCGGCCGTTTCGTCTTGAAGAGCACCTCGCACGCCTGCAGCGCAGCCTCGACGGCATCCGCCTGGCCAATCCCCTGAGCGATGCGCAATGGCGCGGGCTGATCGGGCAGGCGATCGCCGAACACGAAGCGGTCGACCAGTCGGTTTACCTGCAGGTTACCCGCGGCGCCGCGCCGCGTGACCACGCTTTTCCCGCGAATGCGGCGCCGACCGTGCTGGTCATGAGCACACCGCTGTCGCGTCCCGATCCCGCCCAGATCGAGCATGGCGTATGCGCCGTGTCCGCCGAGGACATCCGCTGGCACCGCTGCGACCTCAAGACGCTGAACCTCCTGCCCAATGTGCTGGCCAAGCAGAAGGCGGTCGATGCCGGCTGTGTCGAATGCATCCTGTTCCGCGACGGCGTGCTCAGCGAAGGTGCGGCATCGAACATTTTCGCGGTCAAAAACGGCGTGATCCTGGCGCCGGTGAAGGACCACCGCGTGCTGCCGGGCGTGACCTACGACGTCGTGCTGGAACTGGCCGGGGCCAACGGCCTGGCCTTCGAGGTGCGCGACATCGGCGAAGCCGAAGTGCGCGGCGCCGACGAACTGTGGCTGACCTCGTCCGGCCGCGAGGTGCAGGCCATCGTCGAACTCGACGGAAAGCCGGTTGGAAACGGAAAACCCGGCCCGATATACAGGCGCATGTATGCGCTGTATCAGAATTTCAAGATGTCCCTGTAAGGAAAACGGCCAGCTACAAAGAACACAGAGAAAACCCCTTCAAGCCCCTCGGGAGCGAGTCCGTGTGCATGCGTGTGGTTTGAGGCCAGCACATGCCCGGCGTATCCCGTGCTAGAATTGATTCGCCTTTCCTGCAAAGGCATTGCCTTACGCCGATAGTCATTGTCGCGGCCGAATTGGAGCCCCCTCTAGCAAGAGGCGCGGCCTCATTCAACCTCAAGAAAGGAACGACGATGACTCAAGCAACTCAAGCAATCCTTACCTGCGACCGCTGCAACCGCCTTCTCCAAAAAAACGAGTGCGATGGCGAGTGGGATGAGCATCTTGCCATTGCTTTTCATGGCGGATATTTCTCGGTCTTCGGGGATGGCTCCCTGGTCGAATGCTGCCTGTGCCAGCACTGCGTCAAGGAACTCCTGGGCCCATTTTTGCGCGTCCGCGAGGATGACCCTTTGGAGCCTGCGCTAAAACCCGCCACTCCTGAAAAAGGCGCCAGGCAGCCCTATCAGGGCAACAAGCCCTTAAAGAAATGAAACTGGACAGAAAAACAATAAGTGAATAGCCAGGCCGCCCTGCATAGGGCGGCTTTGTTTCACCGCGTGCCCTGCGGCTTGGGGTAAGCTTGGAAAATGGAACGACAGGAATCATTGCTCGAATTCCCCTGCGATTTTCCCATCAAGGTGATGGGCGCGGCGCGCGACGACTTTGCCCAGGCCGTGGTCACCGTGGTGCAGGCGCATGTCCCGGATTTCGACGCGGCCGCCATAAAAATGCGCGCTTCCGGCAAGGGCAACTACCTTGCCGTCACCTGCACGGTGCGTGCGACCTCGCGCGAGCAGCTGGACGACCTCTATCGCGACCTGTCTTCCCACCCTTACGTGAAGATCGTTCTGTAGTGGAGATCAAGGTCAAATATCTGGGGCGCGCGGACTACGAGCCGACCTGGCATGCCATGCAGGCGTTCACCGCGGTGCGGGATGACGCCACGCCGGACGAGTTGTGGGTGCTGGAACATCCGCCGGTGTTTACCCTTGGACAGGCGGGCAAGCGCGAACATCTCCTTGCCGCCACCGACATTCCTGTCTTGCCCATCGACCGCGGCGGCCAGATCACTTACCACGGCCCGGGCCAGGCGGTGATCTACGTGCTGGTCGACCTCAAGCGGCGCGGCTACGGGGTGAAGGAACTGGTTTACCGCATGGAGGAGGCGGTCATCGAGCTTCTGGCGCAGTCGGGCGTCGGCGCCGAGCGCAAGCACGGTGCGCCCGGCGTGTATGTGGGCGGCGCCAAGATCGCCGCGCTCGGCCTGCGCATCAAACAGGGCCGCAGCTACCACGGCTTGGCGCTCAACGTCGACATGGACCTTGCGCCCTTCGGCCTCATCAACCCCTGCGGCCATGCGGGCATGGCGGTGACGCAGACGCGCGACCTTGGCATTCCCGACGATGCCGGGAATATCGGGAAAAGGCTGGCTGCGCTACTCGCGCAGAAAATCGCCGTCTAAAGCCCGATCATTTCCGCGCCGGTGACTTTCTCGCGCACGCGGGTGAGGATGCTGTGTGCCGTGCCGCATTCGGAGTCGTAGGCCACCGTCATCAGATGCGGATCTTTCTGCGATACGCCGGCACCCACCACGCAGGGCTGTCGGCGCACGAAGTCTTCCAGTTCGCACTGCTCTTCCGGGGAAAGCGCCTCGTGTATGTGCACCAGGAAATCGGAAATGTGTTGTTCCATACTCCCTCCTCGCAATGGAATCAGCCCTGCGGGCATGTCTTTTTTATAGCACCGGTACGGGCGCAGACACGGTAAAATAAGCAAATGATTTTCAAGCGGATTTTTTTGTGGCCGACAGCAAGCTGCACAAGGGCGAGGCCAAGACCTCGCGCATTCCCGTCAAGGTGGTTCCCCAGCCGCGGCTGAAAATGCCCGGCTGGATACGCGCCAGGTCGCCCAACAGCCCGGAAGTCCTGCGGCTGAAGGAAGTGCTGCGCGAAAAAAAACTGCACACCGTGTGCGAGGAAGCGTCCTGCCCCAACCTCGGCGAATGCTTCGGCTTTGGGACCGCCACCTTCATGATCCTGGGCGACTTGTGCACGCGCCGTTGCCCGTTCTGCGACGTGGGCCACGGCAAGCCCTTGCCGCCCGATCCGGAAGAGCCGCAGCACCTGGCCGAGACCATCGCGGCGATGAAGTTGAAATACGTGGTCATCACCAGCGTGGACCGCGACGATCTTCGGGACGGCGGCGCGAAGCACTTTGCCGACTGCATCCGTGCCGTGCGCGAGATGTCGCCGGCGACCGGAATCGAAATCCTCACGCCCGATTTTCGCGGCCGCCTGGAAACCGCGCTCGACGAACTCGACAAGGCGCTGCCCGACGTGATGAACCACAACCTCGAAACCGTGCCGCGCCTGTACAAGGCCGCGCGCCCCGGCGCCGACTACGCGCATTCCCTGAACCTGCTCAAGGACTTCAAGAGGCGCCATCCGGACATTCCCACCAAGTCGGGGCTGATGGTGGGGCTGGGCGAGCGTGACGAGGAAATTCTCGAAGTCATGCGCGATCTGCGCGCCCACGAGGTCGACATGCTGACCATCGGCCAGTATCTGCAGCCTTCCGGCGCGCATATTCCGCTCATGCGCTACGTCACGCCCGAGCAGTTCGAGGCGTTCGAAAAGGCCGCGCAGGACATGGGCTTCAGGCAGGCCGCCTGCGGGCCCATGGTGCGCAGCAGTTATCACGCCGATCTGCAGGCGCGTGAACTGGTCAAATAAGTTTTTCCAAGGCCGGTTTCCCCCGGCTATTCTCGCCTTTGTGCTGGGCGGACTTGCCGCCCTGTCTTTCGCGCCGGTGGGCTGGTTCCTGCTGGTTTTCCCGAGTCTTGCCGGACTGCTCCTGCTGATCGAGCGGGCTTCTTTGCGCCGCGCCTTCACGCTCGGATGGATGTTCGGTCTCGGGCTGTTCGGCGTGGGGGTGAGCTGGATCTATACCAGCCTGTCGGTGTATGGCGGCATGCCGTCCTGGCTTGCCGCAGTCGCGGTGTTCGTGTTTTGCGCCCTGCTGGCGCTGTTTCCCGCCGTCACCGCGTGGGCGGCGGTACGCCATGCGCAGGCCGGCGCTTACCGCTGGCTGCTGGTGTTTCCGCTCATGTGGACGGGGACGGAATGGGTGCGCGGCTGGCTTTTCACCGGCTTTCCCTGGCTCGCCGTCGGTTATGCCCAGGCGCCGGCCGGGCCGCTCGCCGGCTACGCCCCCATTGTCGGCGTGTATGGCGTGTCCTGGCTGACGGCGATTTGTGCGGGGGCGCTGGTGTGGCTGGTTCGCAGCCTGCGGCTGCCAGGCGAATGGATGCTGCCTTTCGCGGTGCTGCTGGCCTTGCTTGGCGCAGGCGAGGGACTCAGGCAGGTCGACTGGACCCGGCCCGCGGGCAGGCCCGTGAGCGTTGCGCTGGTGCAGGGCAACGTACCGCAGGATTTGAAATGGCGGCCGGAGCAGACGGCGAAAACCCTGGCCGACTATGCCGCACACGTGCGCGCGGCGCGTGCGCGACTCATCGTGCTGCCGGAAACGGCTTTCCCGGTTTTCTACCGGGATCTGCGCCCCTCCTATCTGGCGGAGCTGCGCGAATGGGCGAGCACCCATGGCGCAGACATTCTCGTCGGCGTGCCCAGCGGCAGCTTCGAAGACGGGTACTACAACAGCGTGGTCAGCATCGGGCCGGCCGCGCCGCAGTTCTACCACAAGCATCATCTGGTGGCTTTCGGCGAGTTCATCCCGCCGGGCTTCGGCTGGGTCGTTCGGGTGCTGAACATCCCGCTGACCGATTTCGCGCGCGGCGACAAGGATCAGGAGCCTTTCGCCGTGGCGGGGCAACGGGTGGCGGTGAACATCTGCTACGAAGACGTGTTCGGCGAGGAAATCATCCGCGCCCTGCCCGAGGCCACCTTGCTGGTGAACGTCACCAATGACGCCTGGTTCGGCGAGTCTCTCGCCGGCTGGCAGCATGCGCAGATGTCGCAGATGCGCGCGCTGGAAAGCGGCCGCTACATGCTGCGTGCGACCAATACCGGCGTCACCGCCATCATCGACGAAAAGGGGCGCGTGGTGTCGGCGCTGCCCGAGTTCGTCACTGCCACGCTGACGGGTAAAGCGCAGGGCTTCACAGGCATGACGCCGTATGCGCGGCTTGGCAATGCGCCGGTGGTGCTGCTGCTGTTCGCGCTGCTCGCTCTGGTGGCTCTGCGGCAGCGGTTCTGACCGGGCTCAGTGCTTGCCGGTGCTGCCGAAACCGCCTTCGCCGCGGCGGCTTTGTTCGAATTCCTCGACCACCTGCATGTCGACCTGGATCACCGGCACCACCACCAGCTGCGCCAGGCGTTCCATGGGCTGCAAGACAAAACTGGTTTGCCCGCGGTTCCAGCACGAGACCATGAGTTCGCCCTGGTAGTCCGAGTCGATCAGCCCCACCAGATTGCCCAGCACGATGCCGTGTTTGTGCCCCAGCCCCGAGCGCGGCAGGATCAGCGCGGCATAGTTCGGGTCGCCCAGATGGATGGCCATGCCGGTGGGGATGAGCCTGGTGTCGCCGGGGTCGAGCGTGACGGCCGAGTCGATGCAGGCGCGCAGGTCCAGGCCGGCGGAGCCGGGAGTGGCGTAATGGGGCAACCGGTCGCGGATTTTTTCGTTGAGGATTTTGACTTCCAGTTTCATGGTGTTTTCGTCAGTCGAGAAATTGGGCGAGGTGGGCGACGATGCGGCGCGCCTGGGTGAGCTTGTCGGCCGCGGGCAGGGGATGGCTGCCCTTGTCGTCCAGCACCACCAGTTCGGCCCGGTCCGCGCCCAGCGTGTGCTGGGCGAGGTTGGCGACCAGCATGGGCAAGCGTTTTTTCTGGCGCTTGGCCTCGGCATGTTCCATGAGCTTTTCGGTTTCGGCGGCGAAGCCGACGCAGAAGGGCGCCTTCGGCAAGGCCGCAACGCCGGCGAGGATGTCCTCGTTGGGCAGCAGCTTTAGCGCAAGCGGCTGCCCGCTTTTCTTGATTTTCTGCACGGCGGCCTCGGCCGGACGGTAGTCGGCCACGGCGGCCACGGAGATGAACACGTCCTGGCCGGCGATCCTTTCCATCACGGCATCGTACATTTCGTCCGCCGTGGTCACGTTCACGCGCGTCACGCCGGCAGGGGTTGCAAGCGCGCTCGGGCCGGAAACCAGGATCACTTCGGCGCCGGCCTCGCGCGCGGCGGCGGCGAGAGCATAGCCCATCTTGCCCGAACTCAGGTTGGTGATGCCGCGCACCGGGTCGATCGGCTCGTAGGTCGGACCGGCGGTGATCAACACTTTTTTTCCGGCGAGCGCGCCGCCGAACAGGAAGGCCTCGACCGCATCGAAAATTGCCTGCGGTTCGCTCATGCGGCCAAGGCCCGTTTCGCCGCAGGCCTGCTCGCCGCTCTCAGGACCGACGATGTGCACGCCGTCCTCGATCAGTTGCGCGAGATTGCGCTGGGTGGCGGGGTTGGCCCACATCTCGCGGTTCATGGCCGGCGCCAGCATGAGCGGACATGCGCGCGCAAGGCACAGGGTGGACAAGAGGTCATCGGCGCGGCCCTGCGCGAGTTTGGCCATGAAGTCGGCGGAAGCCGGGGCGACCACGATCAAATCCGCCTGGCGGCTGGCGTGGATGTGGTCCATGCCGTCAAGAACAGGCATTTCATCCTTGCCACCCTCTCCCCTTCGCGGGAGAGGGCGGGGTGAGGGGGCGCTGCCCCAAAGTTCGGTCAATACCGGCCGCCCGGTCAGCGCCTGCAATGTGGCCGTGCCGATGAAATGAGTGGCCGCCTCGGTCATCACGACCTGCACCGCGTGGCCGGCTTTCACCCACAGGCGCGCGAGCTCGGCCGCCTTGTAGGCGGCGACGCCACCGGTGATGCCCAGAATGAGGCTTGCGCGCGAGGTGTCTGTCATGGCAAAAAGCCAAAAGACGATATTCTAAGGGGAGGCAGGACAGGATGGGGATCAAAGACTGGCCGGCGGACGAACGGCCCAGGGAAAAGCTGCTTGAACGCGGTGCGGCGAGCCTGACCGATGCCGAGTTGCTGGCGTTGTTTCTGCGCACGGGGGTCGCCGGCAAGAGCGCGGTCGAACTCGCGCGCGAACTGCTGGAGCGCTTCGGCGGCCTCTCGCGCCTGTGCCTGGCCGAGCGCGACGCCATTTGCGAAGCCCCCGGCCTGGGCCCGGCCAAGTATGCGCAACTGAAGGCGGTCATGGAAATGGCCAGCCGCGCGCTCAAAGAGGACATGCAAAGCAGGGACGCCCTGTCTTCGCCCTGTGCGGTGAGGAGTTACCTCAGCCTGCTTCTCAAGGACAAGCCGCACGAGGAGTTCTGGGCCGTGTTCCTCGACGCGCAAAACCGCGCCATCCACGCCGAAATGCTGTTTCGCGGCACGCTCACCCAGACCAGCGTCTACCCGCGCGAGGTGGTAAAGCGCGCCTTGGCGCACAACGCCGCCGGCATCATCCTCGCCCACAACCATCCTTCGGGCGTGGCCGAGCCCAGCCAGGCCGACAGGCTGCTCACCCAGACGCTGAAACAGGCCCTGGCCCTCGTCGAGGTGCGGGTGCTGGACCATTTCGTGGTGGCCGGCGCAGGCGGGGTGTCCTTTGCCGAGTCAGGGCTTCTTTAAGCGGTGTCGGGAAGGGGTTGGCTCCACATCTGTTTCCGTGGCATAATCCGCGTTTTTCCGAATTCGGTTAACTCATTTTTTGGAGAGCGCATCATGGCTCGCGTATGTCAGGTAACGGGCAAGAAGCCCATGGTCGGGAACAACGTCTCCCATGCCAACAACAAAACCAAGCGCCGGTTTCTGCCCAATCTGCAAAACCGCCGCCTGTGGGTGGAAAGCGAAAACCGCTTCGTCACCCTGCGTCTTAGCAATGCGGCGCTGCGCACCATCGACAAGAAGGGCATCGATGCCGTTCTTGCCGAAATGCGCGCGCGCGGCGAAAAGATTTGAGGGGTAGATCATGGCAAAAGGCGGACGCGAAAAGATCAAGCTGGAGTCCACTGAGGGCACCGGCCATTTCTATACCACCACCAAGAACAAGAAGACCATGCCCGGCAAGATGGAGATCATGAAGTTCGATCCCAAGGCCAGAAAGCATGTGCTCTACAAGGAAACCAAGCTGAAGTGAATCGGCGCTGAAGCAAATCGGCGCTGAAGCAAATCAGCCAGACCAGCCAAAAACCCGCCGCCGGCGGGTTTTTTGTAGCCGCCTTTTCTGCGAAGCCAAGGCCGGTCGCAAAAAACCCGCCTTGCGGCGGGTCGTCCAGCCGAAAATCGGGCCGGGTCAGGCGTAGCTTCTTAGCCTGAAGGAGAATTCGCGCAGGGCTTCGATGCCGCTGGCTTCGGCCTTTTGGCACCAGTCCTGCAGGTTCTTGACCAGCTGTTCCCGTGTCAGTGTGGAGCGCTCCCAGATGTGGGCCAGTTCCTGGCGCATGTGGTAGATCCTGGCGAGCTTGTCGTTTTTTTCCAGCGCCTGCTCGACCTCTGCCTTTTCCTCCTGCCTAAGCTCGGTGGGCGCCAGGCGCAGCCATTCGCGCATTTTCTTCATGTCCACGCCCTGCGGCAGATGGGCTTTCAACTGCCGGTTCATCAGCTTGGCGTAGCGGGTCATCACGTCGTAGCGGTGGGTGATGACGGCCTGCACGGTGGAGAAGTCGACCATGGGCCTGGCCGGCTGCCATTTGACCACGGGCGCCACGCGGCGCACCTTGGCCAGGCCCAGGATTTCCAGGATGCGAATGTAGAACCAGCCGATGTCGAACTCGTACCACTTGTTGGAAAGGCGTGCGCTGGTGCCGTAGGCGTGGTGGTTGTTGTGCAGCTCCTCGCCGCCGATGAGGATGCCCCAGGGCGAGATGTTGGTGGACGCGTCCTCGCAGGCGAAGTTGCGGTAGCCCCAGTAGTGGCCCACACCGTTGATGATGCCGGCGGCAAAGAACGGAATCCAGATCATCTGCACCGCCCAGATGGTGATGCCGATGGGCCCGAACAGGGCGATGTCGATCAGGAGCATGAGCACGATGCCCTTGGTCGAATGCGGGGTGTAGAGCTTGCGTTCGATCCAGTCGTCGGGCGTGCCGTGGCCGTATTTTTCCAGGGTTTCCCTGTTTTTGGCCTCGGCGCGGTACAGCTCGACGCCCTGCCAGAGAACTTTTTTCAGGCCCATGACCTGGGGGCTGTGCGGGTCTTCGGCGGTTTCGCACTTGGCGTGGTGCTTGCGATGGATGGCGGCCCAGGCCTTGGTCACCATGCCGGTGGTGAGCCACAGCCAGAGGCGGAAGAAATGGCTGACGGCAGGGTGCAGATCCAGCGCGCGGTGGGCCTGGTGGCGGTGCAGGAAGATGGTGACCGACGCAATGGTGATGTGGGTCAGCACCAGCGCAATCAGCACATAGTTCCACCAGGGCAGGTTCCAAAGCGGCAGATCGAAAACGGATAACAGCATGCAGTTTGTCCTTTAAAGCAGACATGAAGGTCGCGTTATTATGGGCCAATCCCCTTGAAAATCAATCGTTTTTTTCATTGACGAGATGAACGACCCGCTGCGGGAAGGGAATCTCGATATTGGCCTGCCTGAAGGCTTCCCAGATGCCCCAGTATAGGTCGGATCTCAGGTTGAGCTGGCCTTCCTCGGGGTCGTGGATCCATACCGCCAGTTCGAGATTGATACCGTCGGCGGCGAATTCCCGCAACAGCACCTTGGGCGGATTCTCGCCATCGGCGATCACGCGCGGATGCGCGCGCGCGACCTCGAGCATCAAATCGCGCGCCTTGTCCAGATCGGTCGAATAGGCGACCTGAATGGGCAGGGCCACGCGGACGTCCGGCTTTGACAGCGAATGATTGACCACGGTCTGAGTGATCAGGGTCTCGTTGGGTATGATGGATTCGGTACCGTCCTGGGCCCGGAGCAAGGTATAGCGGGTGTTGATCTGCGAGACCTGGCCGTATTTGTTGTCCACCGTGACCATGTCGCCGATGCGGATGGAGCGGTCGAGCAGGATGATGAAGCCGGAAACGTAATTGCTGGCGATTTTCTGCAGGCCGAAGCCCAGGCCCACGCCCAGCGCGCCGCCGAACACCGACAGCACGGTGAGGTCGATGCCGGCGGCCGGCAAGGCCAGCAGCACCGCCAGGACCAGGAGGAAGGTGCGTGCCGCCTTGGTAAAGGCCATGCGCAGGCTCAAGTCCATGTGCGGCAGGCGCATGAGCCTGCTTTCGATGAACTGTGAAGCCCACAGTGCGAGGGTGACGGCCACTACGATCACGGTCAGCGCCTCGAACAGGGTCAGGAGCGAGAAGCGGTGCGTACCGGAGGTAAAGGCGATCGTGTCCAGGGCGTGGCGGATGCGCGGCAGTACCCCGGCGATGTGCATGGCCACGCCCAGCCAGATGATCCAGGCGATGCTGCGTTCCCAGGCTTTCAGCGCCTCGCTGGACTTGAGCGCGTAGCGCAGGGCATGGATGAGCAGGCGAATGCCGACCAGGGCGGAGAGCAGCGGCACGGCAAGATTGAGAAGGTGAAGCTCCTCCTGCCACATGCCCAGCAGTACGCGCAGCAGCCAGAGGAAAGCCAGAGCCAGCAGCGGCGCGCCTATCTTCTTGCGCAGGCCGCCTTCTCCCGCGGTCCAAGTGCCTTCGATGCCGGGCAAGTGCGTGCGCAACAGGCGCGCAAGCCCCCAGCCCAGCAGCAAGGCCATGGCGAGCGCGCCGGCCTGGGTCAGCAGCGCCGTGCCGCTGCTGCGTTCGAGCAGATGCAGCAGCAGGTTGTCGGCGGGCGGGGCATTGCTTGTCATTGGCGTGAGGGCCTGTGGATGCGCTGCATCGGATCATACCGCGCCTGATGGCGGCCGGCTCGTCAGCCGGTCAAATGCGAGAAAAGCGACTCGATTTGCGGCGCGTAGCGCGCACCGATGCTTGCCCGTTTCATTTTCATGGTCGGGGTAAGCAGGCCGTTTTCCGCCGTCCATGGCTCCAGCGTGAAGAAAGCGCGCCTTATCTGGGCATAGCCGGGGAAACCCTTCAGTCGGGCGGACAGCCTGGCAAGCAGCAGCTTGTGCACATGGCCGTCTTGCAGGATGTCTGCGCGCGAAGCGTCCAGGCGTTGTGAATCGCAGAAGGCCCGCCAGTTGTCCTCGTTCAGTGCGACGAGTGCCGCCAGGCAGGGTTTGCCTTCGCCGATGACCATGGCATGGTCGAACAGCGGATCGAGGGTGATGGCGGACTCCATGTCGCCGGGCGGCACCTTTTCGCCGTTGCTCAATACGATGATGTCTTTGATGCGGCCGGTGATGTAGTAGTGGCCACGGTTGTCAACGCGCACTTGGTCGCCGCTGTGAAGCCAGCCGGTGCCGTCGATGGCGGCGGCGGTGGCATCCGGATTGCCCCAATAGCCGCGCATCACGCAGCGGCTGCGCGTGAGCAGTTCGTCGTGCTCGCCGATCCGGATTTCCACGCCGGGCAGTGGTTTGCCGATGCTCTCGGGGATGTTCGACTCGGGGCGGTTGGCGGTGACCGCCGGGCTCGCCTCGGTGAGGCCGTAGCCCTGCAAAAGCGGCACGCCCAGGCCGATGAAGGTGCGCGCGATCTCCGGCGGCAGTGCGGCTCCACCCGATATCGCATACTTCAGTCGCCCACCGAGCTTTCGCATCACTCCTACGGCTACCAGCTTCTGCAGAATTGGCCACATCAGCAGCCTGGGGTGCCAGGCCGCGCGGCCCTGCGCATGTTCGAAGCGCTGCCAGCCGGTATCGACGGCAAGCCGAAACAGGAACTGCGCTGCCGCCCCCTTTTTGGACAAGGCGTCCTGGATGCGCGCATACACGCGCTCGTAGATGCGCGGCACCGAGATCAGCACCGTCGGGCGGATGCTTGCCAGATCCTGTGCGAGCAGGTTGACCGAGCGCGCATAAACCACCTCGCAGCCCGCGAGCATGGACAGGTAATAGCCGCCGGTGCGCTCCAGCGTATGCGACAGCGGCAGGAAGGAGAGGAATACTTCGTCTGCGTCAAGCTCGACGCAGCGGCTCGAATACCAGGCGTTCCACAGCATGTTCTCATGGGTGAGCATCACCCCCTTGGGGCGTCCGGTGGTGCCCGAGGTGTAGACGATGGATGCCAGCATCTCGGGTGTGATGTGATGTTCCCGCACCTCGTCGCCGACGGCCGCCTTCAGCCAGTCCGCGGCCAGCGCGAACTTTGGACTCCAGTCGGCGAGTTTTTCCGGCGGCAGCAGGCTCACCACGCGTTCGAGCGACTTCGACGCGGCGACGATTTCCGCCACCTTGCGATGCTGGAAACGGCCTTCCACCAGCAAGAGGCGCGCGTCCGCGTTGTCGACGATCCAGGCGGCATTGTCGGGACGGTCGTCGAGGTAGAGCGGCACCGTCACCAGCCCCAGGCCGAGCGCGGCCTGGTCGAAGATCACCCATTCCACGCAATTCTTCAGCATCACCGCGACGCGGTCGCCGGGGGCGAGGCCTTCCTTCGTCAGCGCCGCCTGCCAGCGCGCGACTTCATGCGCGACCTCGGCCCAGGTGTAGCCTTTCCATGCATTGGCTGTGCTGTCGAACTGACGATAAGCGGGCCTGTCCGGCGTCGCCGTCACGCGTTCGCGGAACAGGCCTGTCAGGGTCTGTGCACGGTCCGGGTCGATGGCTTCAACGGACATGCGATGTCTGCCCTCGTTCGTTCAGGTGGGGGACTGCTTTTCCAGTATGGCCGCAAAAAATCCGTCCGTGCCGTGCACGGCGGGATTCATCTGCAGGTATACGCCGGTGTCGAGATCGACGCGGCCCGCGGCCAGCACGCCGTTCGCGGGCAGGCGCTTGAATTCGGGATGTTCGCCGAGAAAGCTTTCCACGATGATCTGGTTCTCCGCCGGCAGCAGGCTGCAGGTGGCGTAGACCAGGCGGCCGCCGGCCTTCACCAGTTTCGCGCCCGCGCGGATCAGGCTCGCCTGCGTCTTCGTCAGCGAGGCCACCGTCTCGGGCGACTGGCGGAACTTCAGGTCCGGGTTGCGCCGCAGGGTGCCAAGGCCCGAGCAGGGCGCGTCGATCAGCACGCGGTCGAGCTTGCCGGCGAGGCGCTTCAAGCGCGTGTCGTTTTCATGCGCGATGACCTGCGCGGTCACGTTCGACAGGCCCGAGCGTTTCAGTCGCGGTGACAGCTTGGACAAGCGCTTTTCGTTGATGTCGAAGGCATACAGGCGGCCGGTGGAGGCCATGGCGGCGCCCAGCGCCAGGGTCTTGCCGCCCGCGCCAGCGCACAGATCCGCCACCATCTCGCCGCGCCGCGCGCCGGTCAGAAGCGCCAAAAGCTGGCTGCCCTCGTCCTGCACTTCGATGAAGCCTTCCTTGAACAAGGGATGGCGCGAAAGATCGAAGGGATGCGCGATGCGGATGCCCCAGGGGGAAAATGGCGTGGGCTCGGCGGCGATGCCGGCTTCATGGAGTTTCGCCAGCACCGCTTCGCGGTTGGCTTTCTGGATGTTCACGCGCAGATCCAGCGGCGCCGGCTGCATGAGGGCGCGGCCCAGCGCGAGGATGGCTTCGTCGCTCTGGCTGTCGCGCAGCGAAGCGACCACCCATTCCGGCAGCTCGGCCTGCACCGAAAGAGGCGCGTCGTCCAGCGATTTGGCCTTGGCTTCGGCCAGTTTCAAGCGCTCCTTTTCGCGCGCAAAAGGCGCCAGCTCGCGCAGGCTGATGCCCTGAAAGCGCGCGAGCCACAAAAGCAGCAACAGCCGCGGCGTGGCTTCGGGCATGAGCCAGCGCAAGGCCAGCAGCCGGCGCAGCACGCCGTACACGCAATCGGCGATTTGTGCGCGGTCTTGGCTGCCGAGCTTTGGGTTTTTGCGCAAATGTGCCGATAACAAGGCATCGGCCGGCGCCGCGAATTGCAGCACCTCGACCAGCAGGGTGCTTGCTTCCTGGAACTGGGCTAAGGTAAGTTTGAGTGGCACGGGAGTAGTAGTTATGGAACTGAGGCTTTACCGGGAAGCCCCGATTCTACGCGAGACGCGGCATTTGCCGGCGGAGGTGTACAACCTCGCGCGCCTGTTGCTTGCGCATTCCGGCAGGCCCTGCGCGTTCGTGCCCATCCGCAGCATGCAGTACCTTGCCGTCATCGATCAGGAAGAAATCGTCTTTGTCGACCGCGAACGGCCCTACCTGGTGCAGATCGCCTGGCAGGGCTTCCGCCGCCGCGAGCGCAATGCGCTCGATGAACGCGTCGAATTCGATGTCGCCTTCTATACCGCAGACTCGTTGGGGATCATGGCCCGGCTGATGAGCGAATTTCCTCCCGCCATGCGGTCCATGGCCGACAAGGATCGCATCGAAGAACCCGCCGCCGTGCTGCCGTTTCCGCGCAGACGGAGGTGAATCGGGGGCAAGAGGCAAGACACACGAGGCAAGATTCAAGGGGGCATAGGCGGCGCGTGGCGATACAGCCAAACCAGGCCCGGCAAAAGCCCTTGTAACTTGCGTCTTGAATCTTTCCCTTCATTCCCGGTTCTGGTCTTCCGGGTAGGGCAGCTTGATGTGGCCGTAGCGCACCACCAGCACGGCGAAAGCCAGCAGCAGGATGGCGCCGGCAATCACCAGCATGCGCAGATCGCTGATGTTCTTCATGTCGATGATGAGATAGCGCGCCAGAGCGATCATGCCGATGTAGAGCGGAAAGCGGATCGGCAGCCTGCCGTAGCGGTAGTACACCGACACCATGGCCAGCACTTCCAGGTAGAGGAACATGAGCAGCAGGTCGGGCAGGGCCACCGTGCCCGCGTCGAACATCAGCTTCACCTCGCCGCCTGCCGCCACGACGGTGGCGACGGCGATGACGCCAAGGCCGATGTGTTCCAGCAGGTTGAGGGCGTAGCGGTTGAAGCGCTTGATCAGGTCGGTCGGCATGTCAGGCAGGGATGTCGGGTACCAGCCGCATGCTCAAAAGCTCGATTTCGTCCTTGAGACCGAGCTTGCGTTTTTTCAGCCGCTGCAGGGCGAGCTGGTTGCCGAAACCGGTGGCCTCGAGGTGGTTGATGACCGCATCGAGGTCGCGGTGCTCGGTTTCCAGCCCGGCGATGCGGGCCCGGATCCTTGCGGCTTCGGTTTCGCTGAGTGCAGGCATGAGCTCGCTCAATGAATGATTGGTTAGAATATACACTCTTTAAATCAAGCAGGAACAGCCATGTCCCAGCCTATCGTCGGTGTCGTCATGGGGTCCTACAGCGACTGGGAAGTCATGCAGCATGCCGTTGCCCAGCTCGAGGCCTTCGGCATTCCTTTCGAGGCGCGTGTGGTTTCCGCCCATCGCACCCCGGACCTGCTTTATGAATACGCCGCCACCGCCGAGGCACGGGGCCTGAAAGCCATCATCGCCGGCGCCGGCGGCGCTGCCCACCTGCCGGGCATGCTCGCGGCCAAAACCATCGTGCCCGTGCTGGGCGTGCCGGTGCCGTCCAAGTACCTCAAGGGGCTGGATTCGCTGTACTCCATCGTGCAGATGCCCAAGGGCATCCCCGTCGCCACCTTCGCCATCGGTGAAGCGGGCGCGGCCAATGCCGGCCTGTTCGCAGTCGGCATGATCGCGCGCGACAACCCCGAGGTCGCGAAAAAACTCGCGAAATTCCGCCAGGACCTGACCGACACCGTGCTGGCCATGCAGCTGCCCGAAAGCTGAAAAATCGACAAAGAGGACATGAGGACAAGAGGAAAAGCGTCAGAAGGGTTTCCTCCTGTCCTCCTTGTGAAAAACAATTTGGTCATATGTAACAATTTGATGAACAAGCTTCCCCTCCCGCCCGGCGCCACCCTCGGCATCCTCGGCGGCGGCCAGCTCGGCCGCATGTTCACCATCGCCGCCCGCACCATGGGTTACAAGGTCATGGTGCTCGACCCCGATCCGCAAAGCCCTGCCGGCCGGATGGCCGACGTGCATCTGCAGGCCGACTACGACGACCACGGCGCGCTGAAGAAAATGGGCGAGGCCTGTGCTGCCGTCACCACCGAATTCGAGAACGTCCCCGCCGCCAGCCTCATCGAACTGGCCAAGACCTGTCGCGTGTCACCCGGCGCCGACGCCGTCGCCATCGTGCAGGACAGAAGCCGCGAGAAAACCTGGCTGCGTGACAACGGCTTTGCCACCGCACCCTTCGCCCTGGTCGAGAGCGAAGCCGACCTAAAAGCCGCCGCGCAAGTCACCGGCTTCCCCGCCATCCTGAAAGTCAGCCGTTTCGGCTACGACGGCAAGGGCCAGTACCGCGTGGCGTCACAGGCCGAACTGAAGGCCGCGTTCGCCGAGCTGAAAGGCATCGCCTGCGTGCTGGAAGGCCTCGTCAGGCTCGACTGTGAAGTGTCCGTGGTGCTGGGGCGGGGCGACGCCGGCGAGTGCCGCGCCTGGGCCGTGGGCGAGAACCGCCATGAAAACGGCATCCTCGACGTTTCCATCGTGCCCGCGCGCGTATCCGGCGAGCTGGCCGGGCAGGCAGGCGTCATGGCCGGACGGATTGCGGAAAAGCTCGGCTATGTCGGCGTCATGGCGGTGGAATTCTTCGTCTCCGGCGGCCGCCTGCTGGTCAACGAAATCGCCCCGCGCCCGCACAATTCCGGCCACTACACCCTGGACGCCTGCGTCACCGACCAGTTCGAACAGCAGGTGCGCGTGCTTGCCGGCCTGCCGCTGGGCGATACGCGTCTCTTGTCGCCCGTGGTCATGGTCAACATCCTCGGCGACCGCTGGCGAAACGGCGGCCCGCACTGGGACATCCTGCTTTCTCACGCCAACATCAAGCTGCACCTCTATGGCAAGGAAACCGCGCGCCCCGGCCGCAAGATGGGCCACTTCAACGTGCTCGACGAAAGCCTCGACAGGGCCCTCGGGCTGGCCGAAGAAATACGGGAAAAACTCTAGCAGCCTGCCAGCCCGCTACTCGGTCTCGATGCTGACGGCTTCGAGCACCCACTCTCTGTCGTCTTCGTCCCGGTAGGCAATTTTTACCGGCAGGGAATGGTGGACGGGTGAAAGCCACAGGTGTATGGCATTTTTTTCCGTATCGCCATCGCGCACCACGTGCAGGGTATCCAGTTCGCCCAGCGGGGTGCGCAGGGATTCCTTGCCGAGCATGCGGTAAGGGTAGCCTTTCACCTTTTTGCTGCTGGCCGCCACGATCAGGCCGTCCCTGCCGTCAAGGGCAGCCATTGCCAGTTGATAGATTGCGCTCAAGGGGTCCTGTACGCCGGGCATCAGCGGCAATTCCAGGGTGCGTGTGCCGTGCCGGGAGTCCATGCGGGTGGACTCGACCAGGTTGGCCTGGTAGTCGAAGCGCAGGATCTCCTTCTTGCCGCTGATGTGCTGCATTTCGTATTGTTCCGGCATGAGGCCCAGGGGGCCGATGCTGCCGCTGCTTCTCTGAACCAGCTTCTTGCGCACGAACAATCCGGCGAGGCCCGTGACTTCGCCTTCTGCGGCAAGCGTGTAGTGCCCGCCGTCGATTTGCCAGACATGGGTCTGGCGCCCGTGCAGCAGGCCGCGCAATACATACACGATCTGCATATGCGCCGGCAGCCGCCGGATGCTTTCTGCGGCTTGGATGAGGGCGGCATAGGGCCGGCCGATATCGGCCAGGCTGGCGTTGGCAGGCAGGGGAGGCGCGGCCGGGTTTTCCGGGGTGCCGGGCGCTGCGGGAACGGACGTCGACGCCCGCGCGGGCGAAGCGGCGGCGCGGGGTGCGGGCGGCCGCGGCAAGGTTTGCCGGGGGTGGGCGGGCGGCGGAGGCCTCGGCTCTTCAGGTGCGAGCCATGCTTCGATCGCGGCCGGTTCTTCCCAGCGGGGCATTTCGAAGCGGCCTTGGGCGAGCAGCAAAACGTGCAGCGCGAGTGAGGCGGCAAGGCCGAACCAGAATGCGCGTCCGGCCGTGCGCAGGGACAGGAAGCCGTGGCGCTTGCCGGATGCCTTCATGTCGCCCGGTAATCCAGGCGGACGAGTTCCTGCTCAAAGACGCCGCTTTCTTCGCGCACGCGGATGCGCAGTGGCAGATGATGCAATGCCGGCGCAATCCAGACCGAGATGGCATTGTCGCCGGGATTGGCGACGATGCGGCGGTATTCCACGGTTTCGAACGAACCCAGCGGCGTTTCCAGCATTCCGCCGGGCAGTTTCTCATAGCGGTAATGGATAAGTTCGCGTCCGTTGCTGACATCGAATTCCAGCTGTGGCGTCAGTTCGCCGGCGAGCGGCACGGTGTAAAGCTGCGTCAGCGCATCCTGCGTGCCGTCGGACAGGACGGCTTGTCGGCTTTTGCCCTTGTACGTCTGGGTCAGCACCTTTTTGTGCCATTCGAATTCCGCCGTTGCGATCTTGCCGGATGCATTGCTGCGCTCTTGCCGGTAGCGGTATGGGAGGAAGCGTCCGCCCCGGATTTCGCCTTCGCTGCTTAGCGTCAGCATGGGCAAAAGCTGCGCCAGCCCGCCGTTCGGAACGGCCATGCTGACAAGCTGATAGCGGCTGCCCTTGCGTTCGAAACGATCCGTGACCTTGCCGACATGCAGGCCGTTGAAGGTGAAGCGGTAGGTCAGCTCGAAGCGTTGAGGCTCTTGCGCCGAAACCGCTGTTGCGAGCAATGCCAGAAGCAGGGCGGCGATCAATCGCATGGCTTGATTCAACCCGGATGATCCATCAAGGCGTGGCTAACACCCATTGAGACACGCCATCTTCGCGTACGTTCACGCGGCCTTCTGCGATGACGAGCTTGTTCTCGGCAAACCAGCGCACCGCCTGGGGATAGATGCGATGTTCCTGTACGAGCACGCGCGCGGCCAGGGTGTCGGGCGTATCGTCCGGCATGACCGGCACGGCGGCCTGGATGACGATGGGGCCGTGGTCGAGCTTTGCGGTGACGAAGTGCACGGTGCAGCCGTGGATTTTCACGCCTTCCCTCAAGGCAGCTTCGTGCGTGTTGAGGCCCGGAAACATCGGCAGCAGCGAGGGATGGATGTTGATGAGCCGCCCGGCATAGCGTTCGACGAAGGCCTTGGTGAGGATGCGCATGTAGCCGGCGAGCACGACCAGATCGGCGCCGGCCTTGTCGATTTGCGCGATCAGCGCTTCGTCGAAGGCTTCGCGCGAGGCGAAGCGCCTGTGGTCCAGCGCGACCGCCGGGATGCCGCGCGCGCGCGCGTGTTCGAGCCCGGCGGCGTCGGGCCGGTTGCTGATGGCGGCGGTGAAGGTGACGGGCAGGTCCGCTTCCAGCAAGGCCTTGAAATTGCTGCCGCGGCCGGAGAGGAGAACAACGACGCGAGGGGCGTTGGACATAAGGAAATCAACCGCAGAGTTCGCGGAGTTCGCGGAGAAAATCACGGAGTTGAAAAAGCATTACTCTGCGTTCTCCGCGTACTCCGCGGTTAATCAATCACAACCTGGTTGTTGTCGCCGTTGCGTGCGACTACCTGGCCCAGCGTGTAAACAGTTTCGCCCGCTTTGGCGAGATCGGCCATCGCGGCTTGCGCATGCTCGGACGCGACCACGACGACCATGCCGATGCCGCAGTTGAAGGTGCGGTACATCTCGGCGTCGTCGATTTGCGCGGCCTTTTGCAGCCAGTCGAACAGCGGGCCCCGGTTCCAGGCGCTGCGTTTCAGTTCCACGGCGCAGCTCTTTGGCAGCACGCGCGGGATGTTGCCGGTGAGCCCGCCGCCGGTGATGTGGGCCATGCCCTTGACCGGCAGTTTTTCCATCAGCGCCAGGAGCGGCCTCACATAGATGCGGGTCGGCGCCATCAATACTTCACCAAACGGGCGGCCGTGGAAATCGGCTTTCAAGTCCGCGCCGGAGACTTCGACGAGCTTCCTCACCAGCGAATAGCCGTTGGAATGGCAGCCGCTGGAGGCAAGCCCCAGCACCGCGTCGCCGGGCCGGATGGCGGAGCCGTCGATGAGCCTGGATTTTTCCGCCACGCCCACGGCGAAGCCGGCGAGGTCGTATTCGCCGTCCGGGTACATGGAAGGCATCTCCGCGGTCTCGCCGCCGATCAGCGCGCAGCCGGCCTGCTTGCAGCCTTCGGCGATGCCGCGGATCACGGCCTCGGCGGTGTCGAGATCGAGCCTGCCGGTGGCGAAGTAGTCGAGGAAGAAGAGCGGCTCCGCACCCTGCACCAGGATGTCGTTCACGCTCATGGCGACGAGATCGATGCCGACGGTGTCGTGCTTGTTCAGCATGAAGGCGAGCTTGAGCTTGGTGCCCACGCCGTCGGTGCCGGAGATCAGCACCGGTTCCTTGAATTTCTTGGCGATTTCGACCACGGCGCCGAAGCCGCCGATGCCGGTGAGCACTTCGGGACGCATGGTGGCTTTTGCCAGCGGCTTGATGCGTTCGACCAGGGCGTCCCCGGCGTCGATGTCGACCCCGGCGTCTTTGTAGGAAATGGAACTCACCTTGGGATTCCCTTTAGACTGTGGGTTGTTAACAAACAGGATTTTACCGCCAATGCTTGCTCGCAAAGAAAATCTCCCGTGGCTTGCGCTCGCCAGCTTGCTGGTCATTTCCGGGCTGGTTTACCTGCTGGCACCGGTATTGACGCCTTTTCTGGCCGGCGTGCTCTTGGCCTACATTTTCGACCCGCTCGCCGACCGGCTGGAAAATTGGGGGCTGAAACGCGGCCTGGCGGCATTGGCGGTGCTGGCAGTGGCGGGCTTGCTGGCGGCGGGACTGATGCTGATGGTGATCCCCATGTTCATCAGCCAGGCGCAACTGCTGATCGAACGACTGCCCGATTACCTGGGCTGGTTCCAGCTCGAGGTGCTGCCCGCGCTGACCAGGCTTTTCGGCATATCGGCCGATATCGACATGGACGCCGTGCGCAACTGGATCGCCCAACACGCGCAAAGTGCGGGCACGGCGGCGCAGCACTTCCTGCCCAAGCTGGGCAGCGGGGCCTCGGCCCTCCTGGCGGCAGCCATCAACCTCCTGCTGGTGCCGGTGGTGACTTTTTACCTCTTGCGCGACTGGGACGGGCTGATGCGGAAAATCGATGAACTCATCCCGCGCCCCTGGCATGACAAGATCACGCGCATCGCGCGCGACATCGACCGCGTGCTGTCGGAATTCCTGCGCGGACAGCTTTCGGTCATGCTGGCGATGAGTGTGTTTTATTCGGTGGGGCTGTCGCTCGCGGGCCTGGATTTCGCCCTGCCCATCGGCATCATCACCGGGATGCTGGGCTTCATCCCCTTTGTCGGCGCCACCCTGGGCCTGGTGCTGGGGGTACTGGAAGCGACCTTGCAATTCCAGTCGGTGATGGGCGTGCTGCCGGTGCTGGGCGTGTTCATGCTCGGCCAGGCGCTGGAAGGCATGGTGGTGACGCCCTGGCTCGTGGGCGACCGCATCGGCCTGCACCCGGTGGCGGTGATTTTCGCCTTGGCGGCCTTCGGCCAGGTATTCGGCTTCTTTGGCGTGCTGCTCGCGCTGCCCATGGCGGCTGCCTTGCTGGTGGCGATTCGGCATTTGCGCGAAGCCTACGTGAACAGCCCCGTATACAGCGGCGCGCCGGCAAATCGGGAACCGCCCGGCGGGTATAATCCGGGATTTTCCTCGCCCGCATCCGCCATGCCTGCCCTGTTCGAAACTTCCATCAAAAGCCTGCCGCTGATCTCACGGGGCAAGGTGCGCGACATCTACGCCGTGGACGACAAGCGCCTTCTCATGGTGACGACCGACCGCATCTCCGCCTTCGACGTGGTGATGCCCACGCCCATTCCCGGCAAGGGCGCGGTGCTGACCGAGATCACCCGGTTCTGGTTCAGGAAGCTTGCCGGCATCCTGCCCAACCAGCTCACCGGCGACGACCCCGAATCCGTCGTGGCGCCGGAAGAGCGTGAACAGGTTGCGGGCCGCGCCCTGGTGGTCAAGCGCCTGAAGCCCTTGCCGGTGGAAGCCATCGTGCGCGGCTATCTCGCCGGTTCGGGCTGGAAGGAATATCAGGAAAAGGGCAGCGTGTGCGGCATTCCCCTGCCAGCGGGCATCAGGCAGGCGGGCAAGCTGCCGCAACCGCTCTTTACACCCTCGACCAAGGCCGAGCTCGGACAGCACGACGAGAACATCGACTTCGCGCGCTGCGAAGCCATCCTCGGCAAGGAACTTGCCGCCAGGGTGCGCGACGCCAGTCTCGCGCTGTACACGAAGGCGGCGGAGTATGCGCTCACCCGAGGCATCATCATCGCCGACACCAAGTTCGAGTTCGGGCTGGACGAGGCCGGCACCCTGTACCTCATCGACGAGGTGCTGACCCCCGATTCCTCGCGCTTCTGGCCGGCCGACCAGTATGTGGTGGGCAGCAACCCGCCCAGCTTCGACAAGCAGTTCGTGCGCGACTGGCTGGAATCCACGGGCTGGAACAAGCAGGCGCCGGGGCCGGTGCTGCCGGACGATGTGGTGGCTAGGACTGCCGAGAAATACCGCGAGGCGCTCGCCCGACTAGCGAGCTGACAAAAGGCCTCCCTGGATTTTTTTGCGACAGCTTTCCAAACGATGCGATGAAGAGTACGATCGATCGCACTAATGTTATTTATTGGAGAGTGCGATGGTCAGCATCAGTGCAAATGACCTGAAGACCAAGGGGGTTGCTGCAATCGAAACCGCCTTGGCCGAGCAGCCCGAAGTGGTGGTGTCGGTGCGCGGCAAGGCCCGGTTTGTGGTCATGGACATCGCGCATTATCACTATCTTCGTGAATGTGAACTCGAGGCCGCGCTGGCGGAAACCCGGGCCGATCTTGCCGCCGGCCGGGCTGTGGAGGAGTCCGCCGAGGCGCATTTGTCCAGGCTCGAAAAGCTTGCATGAGCTACACCCTGGTTTTCACGGATCAGTATGTGCGGCGTGCCGCAAAATTCATCAAGCGTCACCCCGAATTGCGCCAGCAATACCTCAAGACGCTTCAGTTGCTCGAGGCCAACCCGTTCCATCCTTCACTGCGCCTGCATCCGCTGAGCGGAAAGCTGGCAGGACTTCATTCCGTCTCCATCAACCTTTCCCACCGGATAACCCTCGAACTTTTGATCGAGGGCGGGAAAATCATTCCGGTCAATGTGGGGGATCACGATGCCGTGTATTGAGTCCGGGTCGAAAGCATAAAAAAGCGCCCCGAAGGGCGCTCCAACCTGGAGGTTGATCGAAATCAGACGCAGCCGGTCGGCTTGGGCAGGCCGCCGTACTTGGTGATCGGCTTCATCGGGCCGGTCATCCAGACGTTGAACAGTTCCTTCTGGTCCATGCCGATGTACTTGGCGAACTTGCGCACCGGCGGGACCTGCTGGTACTCGTCGTAGTACTCGCGGGCCTTCATGATCATTTCCCATTTCTGGTCAGTCAGCTCGTAGTTGTCGGCTTCGGCCATGGCGCGGGCGACCTCTTCGGTCCACTCGCTCATGTCTTGCAGATAACCGTCGCCATCGCGTGCGGGCAAATCCATGTTCGTACTCCGTCAAAAAATAGTTGAACAAAACAGTCAGGTGTCATTAAAGAATACCTGAGCAATTAAGTCAACTAATTTTTTCAAAGATATCAAGGTCTTGTTATTGCAAGAGCCTGCGCCGGGTGAGCCCGAGCGCCAGCCAGAATCCGGCAAATCCCCAGGCCAGGAGAGCGAAGACGTGGAAGGCCCAACTGCCCGGAATGTCGCCGCGCACCAGCGGGCGGGCAAGTTCCACGGCGTGGGAGAGCGGCAGCCAGGCCGAGATGTCCTGCAGGAGCGGAGGCAGCTGGCTGACCGGGTAGAACACCCCGCACAGGAGCACCATGGGCGTGATGGCAAGGGTGAAGTAGTAGAGGAAGAAGTCGTAGTTTGGCGAGATCGAGGTCATCACCAGGCCCAAGCCGGAAAAGCACAGGCCGATGACGAAGGCGAGCGGGATGATCCACAGCGTGAGCAGCCAGTCGGCCTCAAGGCCCAGCACCCAGATCACCGCCAGGATGGCCAGGCCCGAGAGCACGCTCTTGCTCGCCGCCCACAGCCATTCGCCGACCAGCACGTCGTCGAGTTCCAGCGGGGTGTTGAGGATGGCTTCCCAGGTCTTTTGCACGTGCATGCGCGAAAACCCCGAGTAAAGCGTCTCGAAGGTGGCGCTGTTCATGGTCGAGTAGGCCACGGTGCCGGCGCCGAGGAAGGTGAGGTAGGGCATGCCGCCGACGTCGGGCAAAAGGCTGCCCAGACCGAAGCCCAGGCCCAGCATGTAGAACATGGGGTCGGCGAGATTGCCGAGCATGGACGGGATGGCGAGCTTCTTCCATACCAGGAAGTTGCGCCGCCACACGGGAATGAAGCGCAGGCTGAAGCGAGGGAAGCGGAAGAGGTGTGGCATCAGTCCCGCAGGTCGCGGCCGGTGAGTTTGAGGAAGACGTCTTCCAGGTTGGCGGGGCGATGCAGGTAGCGCAGCTCGGTACGGTTTTTCAGCGTATCGAGCGTAGCGGCGGGATTGCGTGTGTAGCAAAACAGGGTTTCGCCGGCTTCCTCATGGCGGTCGCACAGCTTGCCGGCGTATTCCCGCCTCCAGCTTGCGGCCCCCTCGCCGTAGATTTCCAGCACGTCGGGTTCGATGAGCGTGGCGATGAGTTCGCGCGGGCTGCCGCGGGCGATGCACTTGCCGCGGTCGATGACGGTGATCTCGTCGCACAGGCGCTCGGCCTCGTCCATGAAGTGGGTGGTGAGCAGTATGGTCTTGCCCTGGCTCAAAAGTTTTCTGAGACCTTGCCAGATGACGTGCCTGGCCTGCGGGTCGAGGCCGGTGGTGGGCTCGTCGAGGAAGATGACGTCGGGATCGTTGACCAGCGCCCGCGCCAGGGTGAGGCGCCGCTTCATGCCGCCGGACAGGATCTGGATGCGGGTATCGGCGCGCGAGGCGAGCCCGGCGAATTCCAGCAGCGCGGGAATGCGCTTTTTGATCTCGTCGTCCCTGAGCCCGAAGTAGCGGCCGTAGGCGAGCAGGTTCTCGGCCACGGTGAAGTCCGGATCGAGGTTGTCCATCTGCGGCACCACGCCGATCCTGAGGCGCGCTTCGCGTGCGAGCGAAGGCACGGGCAGGCCGAGCACGCGGATGTCACCGGCCTCGGGCGCGATGAGGCCGAGCAGCATTTTGAGGGTAGTGGTCTTGCCGGCGCCGTTGGGGCCAAGGAGTCCATGGCAGGCGCCGGCGGCAAGCGCGAGGTCCAGGCCGTCGACGACGGCATGCGTACCGTAGGTTTTCCTGAGGCCGTGCGCCGCTACCACGGGCATAGTTCTTCGATCGCCTGTTTCAGGTCGTTGAGCCGCCCGTGGAAGAAATGGCCGCTGCCTTGGATGACCCTGAGCGGCACATTGTGCCGGCTCGCCCATGCGAGCGCCTCGGGATAGGGCACGACTTCGTCCATGTCGCCGTGGATGACGGCGGTGCCGGGAACCGGCGCGTCGAAGGGGTACAGATTGACGGGGGGCGCCACCAGCAGCACGCATTTGGTCCGGATGCGCCAGGCCACGCGGTGCTGCACAAAGGCGCCGAATGAAAAACCCGCCAGGCACCAGGGAAGGCCGGGGTAGTTGCTGCTCACGAATTCGATGATGGCGAGCATGTCCTCGGTCTCGCCGATGCCTTCGTCGTATTCGCCCTCGCTCATGCCGACGCCGCGGAAATTGGGACGCACGGCGACATGGCCGTGGTCGGTGGCGACACGCGCGACGGTGTGCACGACCTTGTTGTCCATGCTGCCGCCCTGCAGCGGGTGCGGGTGGGCGACGAGCAAGAGGCCTTGCCGCGACTCGCCGGGATCGTCGATCACGGTTTCCATCTTGCCGCCGGGCGTGTCGATGCGCAGCTTGTGGCGCTTAAGACGCAGGCTCTCCTCGGCCTGCTTGACTGAAATTCCGGCCATCAGATTTTCAGGCGCTCAACGATGCGGCCGCGCTGCAGGTGCTCGGAGAGGATTTCGTCTATGTCGTGCTCGTCGACATAGGTGTACCAGATGCCTTCCGGATAGACCACCAGCAGAGGACCTTCGTCGCAGCGATCCATGCAGCCGGCGGAATTGATGCGGCATTTGCCGGGGCCGTTCATGTCGAGCTGCTTGACTTTCATCTTGAGGTAGTCGCGCATCTCCTGGCCGCCGGAAGCGCCGCAGCACTTGGCCCCGTCCTCGCGCCGGTTGGCGCAGAAAAACACGTGGTATTTGAAATAGGAAGTCTTAGCCATGGTCAAAACTCGTTGTATTTGGCCGCGTTGCCGCGCGCCTGCTCGACCGGGTACTTGCGCGCATTGATCTCGAGCTTGTCCGCGGCGGCACCGAGCAGGTCGATGTCGAGCAGGTCGGCCAGGCGCGTGAGGTAGATCAGCACGTCGGCGATTTCCTGGCGCACCTGTTCGCGCCGCTCGGGGTCGAGCTTCGCGCTTTCCTCGGGCGTGAGCCACTGGAAGCGCTCGACCAGCTCGGCGGCCTCGACGATCAACGCCATCGCCAGGTTCTTGGGCGTGTGGTAGTTCTCCCACTGACGGGCGAAGGCGAATTCGCGGATGCGCATCTTCAGTTCGTCCAACGAGGCGATGGGCTCGGTGCTCATGGGGCGGATTTTACTCCATCCGGAAAGACGGCCTTGTTTGGGTAAAATGGCTTTCAATTCACACAGAATGTCTGCCCATGCAAACCCTGACCGTCGAACTCGGCGACCGCGCCTATCCCATCCACATCGGCCCCGGCCTCATCGGCCGCGCCGATCTCATCGTGCCGCATCTTGCGCAAAAGCGCGTGGCGGTCGTGACCAACACCACGGTGGGGCCGCTGTACCTGGAACGTCTGACGAAGACGCTGTCCGGAGCGGGGGTGGAAGTCACCCCCATCGTGCTGCCCGACGGCGAGGAATACAAGGACTGGCAGACCTTGAACCTCATCTTCGACGCGCTCCTCGAAAGCCGCGCCGAGAGGAAGACCACACTCGTCGCCCTGGGCGGCGGCGTGATCGGCGACATGACCGGCTTCGCCGCTGCGTGTTATCAGCGCGGCGTGCCCTTCATCCAGGTGCCGACCACACTGCTGTCGCAGGTGGATTCCTCGGTCGGCGGCAAGACCGGGATCAACCATCCGCTCGGCAAGAACATGATCGGCGCCTTCTATCAGCCCAAACTGGTGCTGGCCGACACCGACACGCTGAAAACCCTGCCGGCGCGGGAGCTTTCCGCGGGACTCGCCGAAGTCATCAAGTACGGTTTGATCCGGGATGCGGATTTTCTTTCCTGGCTCGAAGCCAACATGGACAAGCTGCGCGCGCTCGATCCCGATGCCATCGGCCATGCGATTTACCGTTCCTGCGAAATCAAGGCGCAGGTGGTGGGAGAGGACGAGCGCGAGGGCGGCATTCGCGCCATACTCAACCTCGGCCATACCTTCGGCCATGCCATCGAAACCGGCATGGGCTACGGCAACTGGCTGCACGGCGAAGCGGTGGCGGCGGGCATGGTGCTGGCGGCCGAGGCCTCGCGCCGCAAGGGCTGGCTGACAAAGGCCGAGGTCGAGCGCGTGCGCGCCATCATTCGTGCCGCCGGCCTGCCGGATGCCGCGCCGAATCTGGGCGTGGATCGCTACCTCGAATACATGGGCCACGACAAGAAAGTCGAAGCCGGCAGGATACGCTTCGTGCTCTTGAAGAAAATCGGCGAGGCGGTGATTACCGCCGATGTGCCGATGGAAATGCTCCGGGACATGCTGGGAGCGTTGAAATGAATCATGAACCGCGGAATTCGCAGAGTAAGACCATGAGTGAAATGCTCCGCGCCCTCTGCGAACTCCGCGGTTAAAAAACAGTACATCACGCATGGCTTCTCTCGCTTCCTATGCCGCGCACGATCGCCAGACCAAGGGGCGAATGCATGCCGAGCCGCCTGCTCATCCAAGGGGCGAGTTCCAGCGCGACCGCGACCGCATCGTGCATTCCACCGCCTTTCGCCGCCTGGAATACAAGACCCAGGTGTTCGTCAACCACGAGGGCGACCATTTCCGCACCCGCCTCACCCACAGCCTGGAGGTCGCGCAGATCGGGCGCACCATCGCGCGCATGCTCGACATCAACGAGGAGCTGACCGAGGCGGTGTCGCTCGCGCACGATCTTGGCCACACGCCCTTCGGCCATGCCGGCCAGGATGCGCTCAACGCCTGCATGAAGGAGCACGGCGGCTTCGAACACAACCTGCAGTCCCTGCGCGTGGTGGACAGGCTGGAGCAGCGCTATGCCGAATTCGATGGACTGAACCTCTGTTTCGAAACACGCGAGGGTATTCTCAAGCATTGCTCGGCGGCGAATGCGCGCGAGCTGGGAGAACTGGGCCGGCGCTTCCTCGACAAGAGGCAGCCTTCGCTGGAGGCGCAGGTCGCCAACCTTGCCGACGAGATCGCCTACAACAACCACGACGTCGACGATGGCCTGCGTTCCGGACTGATAACCGAAGCGGGGTTGATGGAGAGCCGGCTGTTCGCGCGCCACCATGACGAGGTCATGGCCAGATATCCGCGGCTCACGGGCAAGCGCAAGGTGCACGAAATCATCCGGCGCATGATCAACACCCTGATTCTCGACCTGGTGGCGACCACGCGCGCCAACCTGGAAAAAACCGGCGTGGAGAGCATCGAGGACGTGCGCAACGCGCCGCCGCTGGTGGGCTTTTCGGACGAGATCCGCGAACAGCAATACGAGTTGAAACAATACCTGCGCAAGAACCTGTACCAGCACTATCGGGTCATGCGCATGACCAGCAAGGCCGCGCGCATCATCCAGTCGCTGTTCGACGCCTTCCTCGCCGAGCCGCGCCTGTTGTCGCCCGAGCACCAGGAGAACGTGCAGCGCGACGGCGCGCGCGCCATCTCCGACTACATCGCCGGCATGACCGACCGCTACGCCATGCGCGAATACCGCCGCATTTTCGGGGTGGAAGAAATCAGCGTTTAAGGCACCTTCAGGCGCGCGCCACCACCACGCATGAGACCTCGCGGGCACCGGCCGCTTTCAGGGTTTTCGCCAGTTCGTCGAGCGTGCTGCCGGTGGTCATGACGTCGTCGACGACACCGACGTGCAGCCCGGCAACTTTGCCATTGCACGAGAAAGCGCCGCGCAGGTTCTTCCTGCGCGCCTCGCGTTTCAGGCCGGCCTGCGGCGGCGTGTCGCGCACGCGCACAGCCCACCCCGCCCGCATGGGCACGCCGGTTTTGGCGGACAATTCGCGCGCGATTTCGGCCGCCTGGTTGAATCCGCGCTGCCTGAGACGGTTTGCATGCAGCGGCATGGGCAGCCAGACGTCGGGCAGGCCGCCTTGCGGCTTTTCCGTGAGGAGCGTGCCCAAGAGGGGCGCAAGCGCCAGTTGCTCGCGGTATTTCAACTGCCGGATCAGCCGGTCGATCGGAAAGGCATAGATGAATAGCGCCTCGACCCGGTCGAAAGCCGGTGTTTCCTTCAGGCAATGGCCGCAGATGCCGCCGCCGGGAGTGGGAAGCGAACAAACCGGGCAATGAGCGTCCGGCAGCCAGGGCAGGTCTGCCAGACAAGGCGCGCAAACGGCACCGCCGGGTGCCTGGCAAAGCAGACAGTGCGGCGGAAACCATTGATCAAAGATTGAGCTGATGTTCAATTTTCCGCCTGCTTTGTTTTGACAGCAGTCGCCATGGGCGAGGATAATCCCGCCAGATTCCAGGGTGCCCCAATGAAAGCAAAACGCGTCATCAGCGCCAAATCCTCACGATTTTCGGCGCAATTATTCAACATCTGCAGCGTCGCTGCCATCACCGCGGGCATTTCCGCCCTGCTGCTGGGCAAGCTCCTTGCCGGCCACAAGATCGGTTTTTTGCCCTTCGTGCTGTCGTTTCCGCCGCTGATGATCTGGCTGGCGGCGTCGATTTTCGTCTACGCCAGCATTGCGCACCATCCCAATGAGCGCACGCGCCATTTCCACCGCTGGGCCGGTTATCGTTTTTACGGCGCGACCGGCGCCATGGTGGTGATCGGTCAGCCGATCTATGAGCTGCTGGGCGGCTGGGCCGGCCTCATGGCCGTGTGGGCACTGGTGTTTCTGGTCGTGGTGCCATGGGGCCTGTATGACATCTGGAAAGCTGCGCGTGAAAACTGGCAGGACATCATCATCGAGGTAGGCATCAATGAGTAGCTGCAACTGTTCGTCCATCCACGTCCATCAGCCGGCCGGGACCAGGGTGCCGGTGGCGGAAGTCACGGCCTTGTTCGACAAGCCCTTCAACGATCTGCTGTTCGAGGCGCAGAGCGTGCATCGCCGGCACTTCGACCCCAACAGGGTGCAGTTGTCCACGCTGCTGTCGATCAAGACCGGCGGCTGTCCGGAGGATTGCGGCTACTGCCCGCAGTCGCGGCGCCATCCCAACGCCGTTCCGGACGAGCCCATGCTCGACATCGAAGCGGTGCTGGCCGCTGCGCGTGCGGCGAAAGAGGCCGGCGCCACGCGCTTTTGCATGGGTGCGGCCTGGCGCGGCCCCAAGCAGAAGGATCTCGACCCCGTATTGACCATGGTGCGCGAAGTGAAGGCGCTTGGCCTGGAGACCTGCTGTACGCTGGGGCTTCTGCGCGAAGGCCAGGCCGAGCAGCTGCGTGACGCGGGCCTCGACTACTACAACCACAACCTCGACTGCGCGCCCGAGTTCTATGGCGAAATCATTTCCACGCGCGACTTCGAGGACCGCCTCGATACCCTGAACAAGGTGCGCGGCGCCGGCATCAACGTCTGCGCCGGCGGCATCGTCGGCATGGGCGAGAGCCGCACACAGCGCGCGGGGCTCCTGGCGCAGCTGGCGAGCCTCGATCCGCCGCCCGAGTCGGTGCCGATCAACCTGCTGGTGCAGGTGGAAGGCACCCCGCTCTTTGGCACGGCGGCGCTCGATCCCATCGAGTTCGTGCGCACCGTCGCGGTGGCGCGCATCCTCATGCCGACCTCCTACGTGCGCCTCTCCGCCGGCCGCCAGCAGATGAGCGATGCCGTGCAGGCCCTGTGTTTTCTTGCCGGCGCCAATTCCATTTTCTACGGCGACAAGCTCTTGACCACCGGCAATCCGGAATGGGAGCGCGACCAGGCGCTGTTCGGCAAGCTGGGCCTGACCGCCGCATGAGTGAATTCGCTGCGCTGGCCCGGATCCGGGAGGGCTTGGCGCAACTCGAAGCGGACAGCCTGCTGCGCAAGCGTTTTCTGCTGGAGTCGGCGCAAGGCGTGCGCGTTCGCGTCGACGGGCGCGATCTGGTTTCCTTTTGCGGCAACGACTATCTGGGGCTTGCCAATGATGCGGCCATTGCCGAGGCGGCGGTCGCTGCTGTTCGCGAGTATGGTGTGGGCGCAGGCGCCTCGCATCTTCTCACCGGCCACCACAAACTGCATCACGAGTTCGAGCAGGCCTTCGCCGCCTTCGTCGGCATGCCTGCGGCGCTCATGTTTTCCACCGGCTACATGGCCAACCTCGGTGTGCTGACCGCGCTCCTTGCCCGCCATGGCGAAGTGTTCGCCGACAGGCTCAACCATGCTTCGCTCAACGATGCTGCAAGGCAGTGCGGGGCGAAGTTCACCCGCTATGCGCATGGCGATCTCGAACAGCTCGAAGGCCTGCTCGCCAAAAGCGTAGCGCAGGACAAGCTGATCTGTTCCGATCTCGTGTTCAGCATGGATGGCGATGTCGCCGACGTGGATCGACTGCTGGCGCTGGCCGAGGCGCATGACGCCTGGCTCTACCTCGACGACGCGCACGGCTTCGGCGTCCTGAACGATGGCCGCGGCGGCTTGACCGATGCGGCCAGGAACAATCCGCGCGTAATCTACCTTGCCACCCTCGGCAAGGCAGCGGGCGTGTTCGGCGCCGCGGTGGCGGCGCACGCCGATGTCGTCGAATGGCTGTTGCAGAAGGCGCGCACCTACGTCTACACCACCGCCACGCCTCCGGCCCTGGCGGCGGGCTTGCTGGCAAGTCTTGGGCAGATCGAGGCGGGCGAGGCGCGCCGCGGGCGCCTCTCCCGACACATGGCAGCCCTGCGCGAAGGCCTGGGCGATTTGAGGCGCTGGCAAATGATGCCGTCCGCTACGCCGATCCAGCCGCTTTTGATCGGCGGCAACGGTGAAGCGCTGGCGGTATCAAAAAGCCTGCTGGAGCAAGGCCTCCTCGTGCCCGCCATCCGCCCCCCGACCGTGCCCAGGGGGGCGGCGCGCCTGCGCATTTCGCTTTCTTCCGCGCACACGCCAAACGAGGTGGCGCGCCTCGTGTCCGCCATCCGCTCGCTGGACGCGGCAGCCGCATGAATCGGCTGGTTTTTCTGCACGGTTGGGGCACGCACCCGGTGATTTGGGAACCGCTGCAGGACTTTTTCCCGGAAGCTTTGGCCATGCCCCTGCCGGGCTACGCGGGCAGCGCGCCGGCTTTCACGCTCGAACAGATGGCGGAAAGCATCGCTTCGCGGCTGGGGGAAGGCACGCTGCTGGTCGGCTGGTCGCTGGGCGGGCTCGTTGCCCTGGAAATCGCGCTGGCGCGTCCGGAAAAACTCACCGGCCTCGTCCTCATCGCGGCCACGCCCTGTTTCGTGAGCCGGCCCGATTGGCCGCACGGCGTCGCAACGGAGGTCTTCGACCAGTTCGCCGCAGGCCTGGCCGGGGACTACGCGGGCACGATCCGCCGCTTTCTCTCCCTGCAGGCGCAGGGTTCGGGCGCGATGCGCGAAGTGCTGGCGCAGCTGCGCCGCAAGCTGCTCGATCAGACCCGGCCGGAAAGCGGCGTGCTGAAGGCAGGGCTCGGGATATTGCAGAGCGCGGATCTGCGCGCGCGCCTGCCCGGGCTCGGCCTGCCCGTGAGCCTCATTCACGGCAGCGGCGACAGGCTGGCGCCGATCGCCGCATCGCGCTGGATGGCCGACGCCTTGCCCGGCGCGAGGCTGGTGGAGATCGAAGGGGCGGGGCATGCACCCTTCCTTTCGCACCCGGAGCGGGTCGCCGAAGTCATCGGAGGCGCGATGCATGGCTGAACCGGCGATCGACAAGCGCGAGGTGGCCCGCGCCTTCGGGCGCGCCGCGGCGAGCTACGATGCGCACGCGGTGCTGCAGCGCGAAGTGATGTCGCGGCTGGGTGAGCGGCTCGAATGGATGAACATCCGGCCCGGCAGGATCGCGGATGCGGGCTGCGGCACCGGCCAGGGTTTGCGCCTTCTGCAGGCGCGCTATCCGGATGCGGAGATCGTTGGTCTCGATCTGGCCTTTTCCATGGTAAAAATGGCCCGACACGCATCCATGCCGGATTCATGGTTGGGCAGATTCTTTCAGCGCCTCACGCCACACTCCTCGCGCCTTGCGCATTACGTCTGTGCCGACATCGAGCGCCTGCCGTTTTGCAAATCGAGCATCGATCTCGTCTGGTCCAGTCTGGCCTTGCAATGGGTGGGCGATGCGGAAGCGGCATTCCGGGAATTGCATCGCGTCATCGCGCCGCAGGGACTGCTGCTGTTTTCCACCTTCGGCCCGGACACGCTCAAGGAATTGCGCCGGGCCTTTGCCGATGTGGACGGGGGCAGCCATGTGAGCCGTTTCCTCGACATGCACGACATCGGCGACATGCTGGTGCACGCAGGCTTCCAGCACCCGGTGATGGAGATGGAAATCCTCACGCTCACCTATGCCGATCTCAAGTCCCTGATGCGCGACTTGAAAGGCATAGGTGCGCACAATGCGGCGGCGGATCGTGCGCGCGGCATGATGGGCAAGCATGCCTGGCGCAAGCTGGAACAGGCTTACGAGGTTTTTCGCAAGGATGGGCGCCTGCCGGCCACCTACGAGGTGATTTACGGGCACGCCTGGGCCGGCGACAAGACTCGGCTGGAAGACGGTCGTCAGATCATCCGGTTCAACATCCAGCAGCGCAAGGCAGGCATGCGGTGAGCACTTTTGTCCGCCCGCTTCCTGTCGCCCGCGGTTTGTTCGTCACCGGAACGGATACCGGCGTGGGCAAGACCTACGTCAGCTGCCTGCTGGCGGAGGTGCTCAAACGCCGGGGGTTGAAGGTTGCGGTAATGAAACCCGTGGCGGCGGGTGTCGAGGCGGACGGGATGAACGGGGACGTGCGCCTGCTGATGGCAAGCTCGAACGTGCCGGCGCCGCCGTCCATCGTAAACCCCTATTGCTTCGCGCCCGCGATTGCGCCCCACCTGGCCGCGCGGCAGGCAGGGATTTCCATGCGTCTTGACATCATAGAGCGTGCTTATGCACATCTTGCGGAACGGGCGGATGTGGTGCTGGTGGAAGGGGCGGGCGGTTTTTTGGTGCCCTTCAATGCCGAATGCGGCATGGATGCGATTCCGCGACGTTTGAGGCTGCCGGTGGCGATGGTGGTGGGGTTGCGCCTGGGCTGTCTCAATCACGCGCAGCTGACGGCAGAAGCGGTCACGGCGCGCGGTCTCGAACTGGCCGGCTGGTTTGCCAATCGCGTCGACCCGGACATGAAAATGAGCGAAGAAAATCTGGCCAGCCTACGTAGTATTTTGCGCTCACCTTGCCTGGGTGAAATTCCTTGGGAGGGCTCATCGACCCGGGGCCTCGCTCTCGACGAGAGCCGGATATTCAAAGCCATTGGGCTTGAATCATAAGCAAATAAGAATACGCAGAAATAAAGATATTTAATCGTTAAATCAATTAGTTATGTGAACGTTCTCCTTGCTCACGCAGAGGGGTGAGGTGTAGAGTCTGTGGCAAATTGTCGCAGGTGGGAGTGTGCATGCCCTTGGCGCTGAACATATGCCCGCAGGAAGAACGCCCGCAGGAAGGACAGGACGTTTTTTTCTTCCGCTCGCAGCCGAACTGCTCGCTGACCGTGCGACAGCGCAAGAAGGTTTTTTTGGGGCTTGCCGCGATAACGCTGCTTATCGCTTCGGTATTCGGCTGGCTGGGGTACTGGCTGGTTCTTCCCTTTGCAGGACTGGAAGTCGGCGTGCTGGCCTGGGCGTTTGATGCGCTGGGCAGGCAGTCGGGCGACTATGAGGCCGTCCGCATTTGCGCTGACGAGATCGTGGTCGAACGCAGGCAGGCCGGGGCTCTGGAATGCCGAAAGTTCAATTGCCGCTGGGCCAGATTGGTGCTGGCCAATGCCAGGCCCGGCGGCAAGGTGAAACTGGCCTTGCGCTCCTGCGGACAGGAGACCGAACTGGGCAGATACCTGACCGACGAGGCCAGGCTGGAACTGGCAAAAGCATTACAGACCTGGGTTAAAACAGGCTGAAAACATAAACCTAAGGAGGATGGGGAAGACATGAAGAGAAATGCGCTACGCCCCTTGCTGGGCAAAACGCTGGCCGCCCTTTCCGGGATGATGATCTCGGGCGTTGTCTGGGCAGACTACCAACTCAACCTGCGTGAACCGCAATCGGCCCTGGCCAGGGATGTCTACGACATCCATACCATGATCAACCTGGTGTGCCTGGGCATTTTCATCGTGGTATTCGGCGCGATGTTCTACTCCATCTGGAAACACCGCAAGTCCGCAGGGCACAAGGCCGAGCACTTCCACGAGAACACCACCGTGGAAATCATCTGGACCATCATCCCTTTCTTCATCCTGGTCGGCATGGCCTACCCGGCCACCAAGTCGGTGCTGGCGATGAAGGACACATCCAATCCCGACATGACCATCAAGGTCACCGGCTATCAGTGGAAATGGGAATACGACTACATCAAGGACGGCGTGAAGTTCATGAGCACGCTGTCCACCCCGCGCGCGCAGATCGAGAATGCCGAAGCCAAGGGCGAGCACTATCTGCTCGAAGTCGACGAGCCGCTGGTGGTGCCGGTCAACAAGAAGGTGCGCGTGCTGCTCACCGCCGGCGACGTGATCCATTCCTGGTGGGTGCCGGAACTGGCGGTCAAGCAGGATGCCATCCCCGGCTTCATTCGCGACACCTGGTTCAAGTCCGAAACGACCGGTACTTTCCGTGGCCAATGCACCGAACTGTGCGGCAAGGACCACGCCTTCATGCCCATCGTGGTGAAGGTGGTGACCCAGGAGGAATACGACACCTGGCTCGCCTCCAGGCACAAGGGGGCGGCCGCGGCGGCAGCGGACAATGCCAAGACCTTCGCGCGGGAAGAACTCATGGCCAAGGGCGAGGCGGTCTACAACGCCAACTGCGCCGCATGCCATCAGGCCGGCGGCGAGGGGGTGCCCGGCGCCTTCCCTGCCATAAGCGGTTCCGCGATTGCCACCGGCCCGATCGATGCGCACATCGGCATCGTGCTGAACGGCAGGCCCGGCACGGCAATGGCGGCCTTCGGCGGACAGCTCTCGGAGGCTGACATCGCGGCGGTAGTGACCTACCAGCGCAACGGCCTCGGCAACAGCGTGGGCGACATGGCCCAACCGATGCAGGTGGCGGCCCTGAAAGGCGGCGTGGAAGCCGCGGCCCCGGCAGGCAACTAACGGACAAGGGACAAGAGGAGACAAAAATGGCGCACGACGCAACTCACGCCCACGACGGCCACGGCCATCCCACCGGGATCATGCGCTGGCTGACCACCACCAACCACAAGGACATCGGCACGCTGTACCTGTGGTTTGCCGGCATCATGTTCCTGGTGGCCGGCACCATGGCGCTCATCATTCGCGCCGAGCTGTTCCAGCCCGGCCTGCAGGTGGTGAATCCCGAATTCTTCAACCAGATGACCACGCTGCACGGTCTCATCATGGTGTTTGGCGTGATCATGCCGGCGTGGGCGGGCTTTGCCAACTGGCAGATCCCGCTCATGATCGGCGCGCCCGACATGGCTTTCCCGCGCATGAACAACTGGGGTTTCTGGCTGCTGCCGGTGGCGGGCTTCCTGCTGCTCCTCGGCCTGTTCATGCCCGGCGGCGCCGCGGCCGGCGGCTGGACCATGTATCCGCCGCTCTTCATCCAGGGCGGCATCAGCTACGACATGACCATCTTCGCGGTGCACATCCTGGGGGCCTCGTCGATCATGGGCTCGATCAACATCATCACCACCATCCTCAACATGCGTGCTCCCGGCATGACCATGATGAAGATGCCACTGTTCGTGTGGACCTGGCTGATCACCGCCTATCTCCTCATCGCCACCGTGCCGGTGCTGGCAGGTGCCGTGACCATGCTGCTCACCGACCGTCACTTCGACACCCACTTCTTCAATGCGGCGGGCGGTGGCGACCCGGTCATGTTCCAGCACATCTTCTGGTTCTTCGGACATCCCGAGGTATACATCCTGATCCTGCCGGCCTTCGGCGTGGTGTCGCAGATCATCCCGACCTTCGCCAGGAAGCCCCTGTTCGGCTACGCCTCCATGGTGTACGCGACGGCATCCATCGCCATCCTGTCCTTCATCGTGTGGGCGCACCACATGTTCACCGTGGGCATGCCGGCGACCGCGCAGCTGTTCTTCATGTACTCCACCATGCTGATCGCGGTGCCGACGGGCGTGAAGGTGTTCAACTGGGTGGCGACCATGTGGAAGGGCTCGATGACCTTCGAGACGCCGATGCTGTTCGCCATCGCCTTCGTCTGCCTGTTCACCATCGGCGGCTTCTCCGGCCTGGTGTGCGCGATGACGCCGGTGGACATCCAGATCCACGACACCTACTACGTGGTGGCGCACTTCCACTACGTGCTGGTGTCGGGTGCGCTGTTTTCGATCATCGCCGGCGTCTACTACTGGCTGCCCAAGTGGACCGGGCACATGTACGACGAAAAGCTCGGAAAGTGGCACTTCTGGCTGTCGGTGATTTCCATGAACATCACCTTCTTCCCCATGCACTTCCTGGGACTGGCCGGCATGCCACGCCGTTATGCCGACTACGCGCTGCAGTTCGCCGAGTTCAACGCCATCGCCTCGGTGGGCGCGTTCCTATTCGGCGCGAGCCAGCTCATCTTCCTGTACGTGATCCTGAAGGCCATCAAGGGCGGCCAGAAGGCGAGCGACCGGGTGTGGGAGGGTGCGCAGGGCCTGGAGTGGACCGTGCCTTCGCCGGCCCCCTACCACACCTTCGAGACGGCACCCGTCGTGAAGTAAGCGAAGACAGGGGCGGCATTATCGCCGCCCAAGCCACGAGAAAGATGCAACAGAACAAACGCAACCTCCTGACCGGCCTGATACTCGCAGCCATCGCGATCGGGATATTTCTTTATACCGTGATGAACGCGAGTCCGTAAGCCATGGAAAAACCGGAAAACCGCGTCCTTTTGAAGAAGCTCTGGATCGTGGCGTTGGGCATGTTCGGCTTCGGCTTCCTGATGGTGCCCTTCTACAACAAGATCTGCGAGGTGACCGGCATCAACTCGGGAGACACCCAGGTGCTGGCGAAGAACACGCAGGTGGATACGAGCAGGACGATCACCCTCGAATTCGATGCCAATGTCGATGCCCGTCTGCCGTGGAAATTCACCCCGGTGCAAAACAGCATCAGGATGCATCCGGGCGAAATGGTAGAGGTGCTGTACGAGGTCGAGAATCTGAGCGACCGCGACATCACCGGCCAGGCGATCCCGAGCTACGGCCCGCAACTGGCCGGGCAGTACGTGAAGAAAATCGAGTGCTTCTGCTTTACCGGGCAGACGCTCAAGGCGCACGAAAAAAAACGGATGCCGGTGATGATGGTAATGGATCCCTCACTGCCTGCGGACGTGAACACCGTCACCCTGTCCTACACCTTCTTCGTCCAGCCTGGTGCGGAAAAGGCGGCGCAGGGCGGAAAGCCGGCGAAGAATGGCTGAGCGGCGCGGCAGCCACTGGCAGGCTGCCAAGGCGGTGTTCTGGAGTTTTTTCGGCGTCAGGAAGAGTTTGCACTACGAGCAGGACGCGGTGCAGCTGACTCCGGCCCAGGTCATCGTGGTCGGGCTGATTTCGGCGGCGTTGTTTGTTCTGACCCTGCTCGGGATCGTGTGGCTGGTTGCAGGTTGAGCATGCTTTAAACGACAAGAGGAGAGGAGACGACAACATGGCTTCACATACCGGCGGTTATTACTTGCCCGCGCCGTCGCACTGGCCCATCGTGGGTTCGGTGGCGCTGACCCTGATGGCCCTGGGCGCCACCTTCATGATGAACGGCGTTGCCGGCGGCTGGCTGCTGTGGGCGGGGCTTGCGGTCTTGGCGCTCATGCTGTTCGGGTGGTTCGGCACCGTCATTCGCGAAAGCGAGGCAGGCCGCCACAACAAGCAGGTCGATCTTTCCTTCCGCTGGGCCATGAGCTGGTTCATTTTCTCGGAAGTCATGTTCTTCGCCGCCTTCTTCGGCGCGCTGTTCTACATGCGCGTGCTGGCGGTGCCGTGGCTGGGTTCGGGAGACACGATGGAGCAGCTCTGGAGCGGCTACGCAGCGACTTGGCCGACTGCCGGTCCCGGCCTTGCCGCGGACGGCTACCGGTTCACCCCCATGGGCGCCTGGGGCATTCCGGCAATCAATACTCTCCTGCTGCTTTCTTCCGGTGCGACCGTGACCTGGGCGCACTGGGGGCTCAAGAAGAACAATCGCGGCCAACTCATCTGGGGCCTGTTTTTCACCATTGCCCTGGGCCTCGCTTTCCTCGGTTTGCAGGCATACGAATATGTCCATGCCTACAGCGAACTGGGCCTGACTTTGGGCGCTGGCGCTTACGGCGCGACCTTCTTCATGCTGACCGGTTTCCACGGTTTCCATGTGACGGTGGGCACACTGATGCTGATCGTGATCCTGGGCCGTTCCATCAAAGGCCATTTCACTGCGGAACACCACTTCGGCTTCGAGGGCGTGGCCTGGTACTGGCACTTCGTGGACGTGGTTTGGCTCGGGCTGTTCATTTTCGTCTACTGGCTCGTTTGACGGGCGGCCGCAAAACAGAAAAGGCCGCGCAATGCGCGGCCTTTTTTTGTTTGGTGTGCAACAAGCGGGTTCAGCGTATCCCGGTTTGCGGTATCCAGCCGAAGTAATAGCCGGCCATGAGCAGGATGAACAGGAAGATGGAAAGCGAGATGCGTACGGTCAGTGCCTTTACGGTGCGTTCTGACTGCCCCTTGTCCTTGACCAGGTAATACAGTGCGCTACCCAGGCTCAGTACGATGGAGGAGATGAACAGCAGGACGATGATGCGCATGGCGCGCTCCCGGCAGAATCATTTGAAAGTGTTTTAGTTTAACCTCTTGCCCATGCGCTTCGGAAAATTTGTCTTTCGCCCCGGTTTGTGGCCTACCCTGGCAGGCCTGTTCTTCTTTGGCCTGACCATGTGGCTGGGCAACTGGCAACTCTCGCGTGCCGAATACAAGCGCGAGTTGCAGGCACGTTACGACCGCATGCAGGAAGACGGCGTGGTGAAGATCGGTAGTGCGACGGTAGCGAAGGAAGATGTGCTGTATCGCCCGGTCGAGGTGCGCGGCAAGTTCCTGCGCGGGCAGGAAATTTTCATCGACAATCGCGTGTATCGAACGCGTGCGGGTTACCATGTGCTCGCGCCGTTTGCGATCGAGGGCTCGACGCAGCATGTGCTGGTCAACCGCGGCTGGGTGGCCCTGGTCGACGGGCGCAGGGACAGGCTGCCGCAAATTAGGCCGGTTGCCGGCATGGTAAGCCTGAACGGTGTGGCGGTGGATCCCCAAAGCCGTTATCTGGAATTCAAGGGCTCGGAACCGCAGGGCAGGCTCTGGCAGAACCTGGACTTCGAGCATTACCGGCGGGTGTTCGGCAGGCCGCTGCAGCCGATTCTGATCGAGCAGACTTCCGATACGGGAGATGGCCTCATTCGCGACTGGCCGCGGCCCGATACCGGAGTGGGGACGCATGTCGGCTATGCTATTCAATGGTTTGGCCTGGCAGCGGCGATCGTGGCGCTGTGGCTGGTGCTGAACATGAAAAAAGACAACGCGGTGGAGGAGAATTGAATCGCGTCAAGACGAATCGAATCAGGTTGCTGCTGCTGATCGGGCTGTTTGCCCTGCCGGTGGCGGCTTCCTATCTGGCCTACTACGTGTGGCAGCCGACCGCGCGCAAGAACTACGGTGAACTCGTCAGGCAGGTGGACGTCCGCGCTTCGGGCATAGGGCTCGATGGCAAGCCCATGGATGTGGCCAGACTCAAAGGCAAGTGGGTCTTGGTCTACGTGGGCAGTGGCACATGTCCGAAAACCTGCCGGGACCTGCTTTACTACATGCGCCAGGTACGAACTTCCCAGGGCAAGGAAATGGACCGCATCGAGCGCCTGTGGCTGCTGACCGACGAGGTCGTGCCGGCGGCCTGGCTGCAGGCCAGGCACGTCGGCCTGCATTATCTGAGGCCGGAAGTTTCGCCTGTATCGCAATTCGCAGGCAGCGAAACGGGGGCCTATCTGTACATGATCGACCCGCTCGGCCACCTCATGATGCGCTGGCCGCAGAACCCTGACCCCGGCCGCATGATCAAGGACATCAGGCTGTTGTTGAAAGCCTCGCAAATCGGATAAACCATGAGTCTGTATCGCAAATTGATTGTTGCAGCCCTGTTGCTGACCGTTGGCGTGGTTGCCCTGGGCGCGTATGTGAGGCTTTCCGATGCGGGCCTGGGCTGCCCGGACTGGCCGGGCTGCTATGGCAGGATCACGCCGCAGCATGCAAGCGAACGCATCAACGAGGCCCTCGCGCAAAATCCGCACGGGCCGGTCAGCCACGCCAAGGCCTGGAAGGAAATGATGCATCGCTATTTCGCCGGCACGCTGGGTCTGCTGGTGCTGGGCATCGCCGTGTTGTCCATCAAACATCGGAACGAGGCGCAGGGTTCGCCGCTCTTGCCGATCGTGCTGTTCTGCCTGATTGTTTTCCAGGCATTGCTTGGCATGTGGACGGTGACCGAATTGCTCAAGCCTTTCATTGTGACGGCACACCTGGTCGGCGGCATGACCACCCTGGCTTTGCTTGCCTGGCTGTGGCAACGCGAGTGCGGCCCTTCACTTGCCGGCATGGCAAACGTGAGACCGCTGCGTATGTGGGGGGTACTGGCGTTGGCCGCAGTGGCGATACAAATCGTGCTGGGCGGGTGGGTGAGCACCAATTACGCTGCGCTGGCCTGCCAGGATTTCCCCCTGTGCCATGGCGAATGGGTGCCGGAAATGCATTTCGAGCCGGCCTTCACGCTGCACCGCGAACTGGGCATGGACGCCGCGGGCAACTATCTTTCCTTGCAGGCGCTGACGGCCATTCACTGGACGCACAGGCTATGGGCGGCTGCGGTTCTGGTACTTGTCGGCATCGCCGCCGTCAAGCTCGCGCGTCAGCGCGGCCTGTGCGTGCTGGGTCTGTTGCTGGGCATGCTGCTGCTGATTCAGCTCGGCATGGGCATTGCCAATATCTGGCTTAGCCTGCCGCTTGCGCTGGCGGTCGCGCACAACGCCGGCGCCGCGCTGTTGCTGCTGAGCCTGGTGGTTATAAACTACAGGCTCTTTCGGATGAGGTGAAGGCATGGCAAGCAGCTTGATGCTGAACAATGCGGCCTGCCGCTGCCAGGAGTACCTGGCCTTGTGCAAGATTCGCGTGGTATCGCTGATCGTGTTCACCGCCGTGATCGGCATGTTTCTGGCCACCCCCGGCATGGTGCCGTTGCAGGTGCTGTGGTCCGGCACGCTCGGCATTGCGCTGGTGGCCGCCGCTGCCGCCGCCTTCAACTGCCTGGTCGAGCAGAAGATCGATGCCGTGATGGCGCGTACCCGAGCGCGCCCCTTGCCGACAGGCAAGCTCAGCAATGCCCAGGTCATTCTGTTTTCCGGGCTCATCGGCGGCGCCGGCCTCTATCTTCTCTACGTCTTCGTGAATCCGCTCACCATGTGGCTGACCCTGGCCACCTTCGTCGGCTATGCGGTGATCTATACCATCATCCTCAAGCCCTCCACGCCGCAGAACATTGTGATCGGCGGCGCTTCCGGCGCCATGCCGCCGGTGCTGGGCTGGGCGGCGGTGACCGGCGAGATCAACCATGACGCCTTGCTGCTGTTCTTGATCATTTTCGCCTGGACGCCGCCGCATTTCTGGGCCCTGGCGCTGTACCGCAAGGAGGAGTACGCGCGCGCCGGGCTGCCCATGCTGCCGGTCACGCATGGTGAAAAATTCACCCGGCTGCACGTGCTGTTCTATACCTTCATCCTGCTGGCGGTGAGCATCCTGCCGGTGACCACGGGCATGGGCGGCTGGATCTACCTGGTTGCGGCGCTCGTTCTGGGCGGGAGGTTCATCGCCCTCGGCTGGGGGCTGTGGTGCAATTATTCCGATGCGCTTGCCAGACGCACTTTCCGCTATTCCATCTGGTATCTGAGCCTGTTGTTTGCCGCCATGCTGGTGGACCACTACATCCGCTTGCCGGTCGCAGGCTGACTTGGTAGCAATTTACCTGGGATATTCAGACCACTTTGTTATAATTTGGGCCGTGCCGTTCTTTGGGTGTGCCTAAATGATTCTGTCACGTACCAGTCAGTATGCTGTTCAGGCCCTGATCTACATGGCGACCCAGCCTGCGGGGGCGCCCATCCTGAACAAGGACATCGCGGCCAGGCTCAATGTGCCCGCCCCCTACCTTGCCAAAATCCTGCAGAGCCTGGCCAAAGGCAATCTGTTGTATTCCTTTCGCGGACGTCTGGGCGGTTTCTGTCTCAAAGAAGACGGGGTCAAAATGACTCTGATGGACATCGTGTTGCTGACCGAGGGCCCTGCCTTTACCCAAAGTTGCCTGCTGGGCTTGAAAAAGTGCTCGGACGAAACGGCGTGTCCTGTGCATTTCCGCTGGTCGCCGGTGAAGGAAAAAATCATCAGCCTTCTCAAGGAAACCACCCTAGACAAGCTGGCCAAGGCCGTGCAGTCGGGCAAGTATCGGCTGGCTGATCTGCCGACTGCCGCCATCGAGCAGGTCGGGGCATGAAAAAACTGGTTTTGTTGGCCGCCATGTCCGTGGCGCTGGCGGCATGCGGGCCGTCGGAAGCTCCCCCGCCCGAACCCAAATTCCTGGCGACCGATGTCACCGGGGCTCCCTGGGGGCGTGATTTCCGCCTGACCGACCATAACGGCCGGGAACGCACCCTGGCCGATTTCCGCGGCAAGGTCGTAGCCATATTTTTCGGCTATACGCGTTGCCCTGACGTCTGTCCGACCACGCTGTCGGATTTCGCCATGGCGATGCGTGAACTGGGGGCGGATGCGGACAGGGTGCAAGTCCTGTTTGTGACCGTCGATCCCGAGCGGGACACGCCCGAAATGCTGGGCAAATACGTGCCGTCCTTTTACCCGACTTTTCTGGGGATGTATACCGATCCTGCTTCCCTTGCCGAACTGGCAAGGGAGTTCAAAGTGGTTTATCAAAAAAATTTCGTCAAAGGACCGGCCGGGTATCTGATCGACCACAGTGCCGGCACCTATGTATTTGATTCGCAAGGAAGATTGCGCCTGCACATGGCGTATGGCACGGGGCCGGCGGCAATTGCCCAGGATTTGCGCACGCTGCTGGCACAGGAATAGCGCTTGGCCCACATGAGGCTTGTCGGATGGTCTGGCTATCCGTTACAATGTCGCGCTTAATTTTTCAGCATATTTGGGTTTTCTAAATTAAAAAAGCCTTGTTGCAAGGCGTTCGGAAAGCGGGGGTGTCATGGCGATAACAACGTTCTCGTCGGCTGAGCAGTACAACTTTGATATTGTCAAGAAATTTGCCGTCATGGCCGTGGTTTGGGCGGTGGTCGGCATGTTCGTCGGTGTGTATATCGCCTCGGAACTGGCCTGGCCGTTCCTGAACTTCGACAGTCCCTACATCAGTTTCGGCCGCCTGCGCCCGGTGCATACCGGCGCGGTGATTTTCGGTTTTGGCGGCTCGGCGTTGTTTGCCACTTCCTATTACGTGGTGCAGCGCACCTGCCAGACCCGCCTGATTTCCGACGGTATGGCGAGCTTCACCTTCTGGGGCTGGCAGGCGGTCATTGTCCTGGCGGCGCTGTCCTACGTGTCGGGCTACTCCCAAGGCCGCGAATACGCCGAAATGGAATGGCCGATCGACATACTCATCGAAGTGGTATGGGTCGCCTACCTGATCCTCTTCGTCGGCACCATCATGCGCCGCAAGCAGCCCCACATCTATGTCGCCAACTGGTTCTACCTCGCCTTCATCCTGGCGACCGCGCTGCTGCACACCTTCAACAACCTGGCCGTTCCCGTTGACCTGTTCTCGCTCAAGTCCTACAGCCTGTTCTCCGGCACCCAGGACGCCATGACCCAGTGGTGGTACGGCCATAACGCGGTGGGCTTCTTCCTCACCGCCGCCTTCCTCGGCATGATGTACTACTTCGTGCCCAAGCAGGCCGGCCGGCCGATCTATTCCTATCGCCTGTCCATCGTCCACTTTTGGGCGCTGGGCTTCATGTACATGTGGGTGGGCGCGCACCACCTGCACTGGACCGCGCTGCCGGACTGGACTTCGACCTTGGCCGCGACCTTCTCCATCCTGCTCCTGATGCCGTCCTGGGGCGGCATGATCAACGGCATCATGACCCTGTCCGGCGCCTGGGACAAGCTGCGCACCGACCCGGTAATGCGCTTCCTGATCGTGGCGCTGTCCTTCTACGGCATGTCCACTTTCGAAGGCCCGATGATGTCGTTGAAGGAAGTGAACGCCCTGTCGCACTACACCGACTGGACCGTGGGCCATGTGCACTCTGGCGCCCTGGGCTGGGTGGCGATGATCTCCTTCGGTTCGCTCTACCACATGATCCCCAAGCTGTGGGACACCAAGCTCTACAGCACCAGGCTGGTTGAAGTTCACTTCTGGCTGGCAACCATAGGCGTGCTGCTCTACATCATCGCCATGTGGGTGTCCGGCATCACCCAGGGCCTGATGTGGCGTGCCACCGACGAATTCGGCAACCTGCAGTACTCCTTCGTCGAGTCCGTGGCGGCAATGGTGCCGTTCTACATCATGCGTGCCGTCGGCGGCGCCTTCTTCCTGTCCGGTGCGGCCATCATGGCTTACAACGTCTTCATGACCATCCGCCAGGGCAAGCAGGAAGCCGCCGCGCTGGAAGCCAGGCTGGCCGCCAAAATGGCAGCCGTCGGCGCGTAAGGAGCAGACGACATGCGTATCAATTTCAAGCACGAATGGATTGAAACCAACATCGGCCTGATGCTGGTGCTGACCATGCTGGCGATCAGCGTGGGCGGCCTGGTCGAAATCGCGCCGCTGTTTTTCATCAAGAAGACCGTGGAAAATGTCGAGGGCATCAATGTCCGCCCCTACACGCCGCTGGAACTGCGCGGCCGTGACATCTACATCCGTGAGGGCTGCTATACCTGCCATTCGCAGATGATCCGCCCCTTCGTCGATGAAAAGCTGCGCTACGGCCATTACTCCCTGGCAGCCGAGTCGCAATACGATCACCCCTTCCAGTGGGGCTCCAAGCGTACCGGCCCCGATCTCGCGCGCGTGGGGGGCAAGTATTCCAATGCATGGCACGTTCAGCACCTGATTGCGCCGCGATCCATGGTGCCCGAGTCGGTGATGCCGAATTACCCCTGGCTGGCGACGACGCTGCTGGACCTCTCCGACATCACCGGGCGCATGAAGGCGCTGCGCGCCGTCGGCGTGCCGTACTCGCTCACCGAGGCCGAGCGTGAAGCCAACGTCAAGAAATTTGGCGAGCAGATCGCCGCCCAGTTGCATATTGCCGATGCCAAGCAGAATCTGGTCGAGCAGGCCAACCTCGGCAATTACGACGGCGACAGGGCCGGCGTGTCGGAAATGGACGCCCTCGTTGCCTATCTGCAGGTGCTCGGCACCATGGTGGATTTCACCCGGCTCGATGAAGACGAGCTGGTGCGTTCCCGCTAGACATTTGACCGGGGCGGGCGATGGAGTGGCTGAACTGGTTTTCCAGGCCTGAAAATACCAAGCCGCTCGCCCTGTTGATATTTTTTGTGACCTTTGTCGGCATCGTGCTGTACGTATACGGCAGCAAGAAGCGCAGCAAGCGGCTGGAATCCTACAAGGATATCCCCTTCCAGGACGATGCCAGCGACAACAAGGACTAAGTGATGAGCGAACAAAATCTCCAATCGCAAACCGTGCAGACTACCGGCCATGCCTGGGACGGCGATCTGCAGGAATTCAACAATCCGCTGCCGACCTGGTGGGTGTATGTTTTTTACTTCACCATCATTTTTGCCGTCGCCTACTGGATCATCTATCCCTCATGGCCGTTCGGCAAAGGCTTCCTGACCGGCGTGCCCATTCCCGGCCTGTCGCGGATCACCTACACCAACGACAAGGGCGAAACGGTCGAGAGCCACTGGAACACGCGCGCGTTGCTGGCGAAAAAGCTCAACGAGCATGCCGAAATGCAGAAGCCCTACTTCAACAAGGTGGCGGCCAGCGACTTCAACCGGATCGCCGGGGACCCCGAGCTTTCCGGCTTCGTGCTGTCCGCCGGCAAGGCGCTGTTCACCGACAACTGCGCGCCCTGCCACCAGCAGGGCGGCCAGGGCGTGGTCGGCTTCTTTCCCAACCTCACCGATGACGACTGGCTCTATGGCGGCACCTACGACAAGATCCACCAGACCCTGGTGAACGGCCGACGCGGCTACATGCCTGCTTTCGGCGAGGTGCTCTCCGCGGGAGAGATCGATGCGCTCGCCAACTACGTAGCCAGCCTGTCCGGCATCGAGCATGACGCAGTCAAAGCCGCAGACGGTCGCGCGCTGTTCACCTCCGAGACCGCTGCCTGCTACTACTGCCACACCGAGAGCGCCAAAGGCCGCCAGGACATGGGCGCGCCCAACCTCACCGACAGGATCTGGCTGTGGGCCAACGTGCCGGGTGCGGACAAGGCCGAGGACAAGATCGCCGCCATCCGCTCGATCATCGTCGCCGGCGTCAACAAGGGCGTGATGCCGGCCTGGGGCGAGCGCCTGAGCCCCGAGCAGATCAAGGTACTGACCGTTTACGTGCACGAACTGGGCGGCGGCAAGTAAGGCATTGAAACCCTCGCTGGAAAATTCCGAAAATTCAGGAGATTGAGAAAAACCCCCGGCCACGGGGGTTTTTTGTCTACACAACAGACATGCAAGTCGGCTTGGAAGAACAGGTCGCCCCCCTGCAGGGGCGGATTCCGGTATTCACCCGTTCGGTGAAGGGAGCGTTTCGCCGCTTCAAGACCGGCGTGCTGATATTCGCCTATGCGGTATATTTTCTGCTGCCGTGGCTGCCCTGGCAGCGCGCGGGCGCGCCCGACCAGGCCGTGCTGTTCGATGTACCCGGCCGGCGTTTCCTGATATTCGACCTCACCATGTACCCGCAGGATGTGGTGTGGCTGGCCCTGCTGCTGTTCATTGCCGCCGCCATCCTGTTTTTCGCCACTGCGCTGGTGGGGCGCGCCTTCTGCGGCTATTTCTGCTTCCAGACGCTGTGGACGGACTTTTTCATCTGGATCGAAGCAAAGATTCAGGGCGAGCGCCCGGCACGCGTGCGCCTGTACCGGCAGCCATGGAACCGCGAGAAACTGCTGAAGGTCGGCGCCACCCATCTTGCCTGGCTTGCAGCCAGTTTCTGGACGGGGATGACTTTCATCCTCTATTTCGGTCATGCCCCCGACCTGGTCGCGCGTTTCTTCGCCGGCGAGGCGGCCGTCGCGGCCTACATCACCGTGGCGGTATTGACCGTGTCGACATATCTTGCCGCCGGCTACATGCGCGAGCAGATTTGCACCTATGTCTGTCCCTATGGCCGTTTCCAGAGCGTGATGTACGACCCGGAAACGCTGGCGGTGCACTATGACGCCAGGCGCGGTGAAGGCCGCCTCGGGCGCGCCAGCGCCCGCGCCGGCCTGCGTACTGCGGAGGAGCGCCATGCACAGGGGCATGGGGACTGCATCGACTGCAAATTGTGCGTGCAGGTTTGCCCGGCAGGCATCGACATCCGCGAAGGCCTGCAGTACAAATGCATTTCCTGCGGGCTGTGCATCGATGCCTGCAACGGCATCATGGACTCCATGGGCTTTCCGCGCGGGCTCATACACTATGACTCGGAAGCCAATCTGTCCAGGGAAAAACCGGCAAGGCCGCATCTGCACTGGAAGCGCCTCAAGGTGGTCGGCTACGGCGTGTCCATCGTGTTGATGACGGCCTATCTCGTCTACAGCATCGCGGCGCGCAGCAGCTTCGAGGCAGCTGTGACCCAAGTGCGCCAGCCGCTGTTCGTGGTGCTGTCCAACGGCGATATCCGGAACCGCTACCAGATTCGCGTGACCAACAAACTGGGTGTGGCGGAGACTTTCAGTGTCGGCATCAGGGGCCTGCCGGAAACGGCGCTCGATCTTGGCAATCTGCGCGAAGTCACGGTAAAACCCGGGCACAGTGCCATCCTGCAGGCCAGCGTGATTCTCGACGCGGCAACGGCGGCCAAAACCCGTGAAGTCGAATTCGTCATTACGCCGCGCGCGCATCCGCAGGAAGCGCGTACGGAAACCGCCGCTTTCCACTATTCGGAACAGCGTTGAGGCAGACATGGAAACAGGGCTGACTTTGTTCGGCGGGCTGGCGGCAGTGATGCTTCTCTATGCGGGGGCACGCGCGCTGCGCATGCCGGCAGAGCTGGCTGGCCTCGTCGCTGCGGGCATTCCCCTGTTTGCCTATATTGCGACCCTGTTCGGCGCCTGGCCGGGCCTCGACGTCGTGGCCATCCATGTTGCGGTCTTCATCATCGCGGCATTCGTGCTGGCGGTGTTTTCCCGCCTTCGCGCCAGGCAGGCGCGCATGCACTGGGCGCCCAAGGCGCTGATCGCGTTTTTTCTGGTGCTCATCGTGATGAACGCCGGCTTCCTTTATGTTTCGACCAAAGGCCTGCCGCCCGCGCTGGCCGGCCTGCTACTGCCCGGCGGCGGGAATAGGGCCCTGCACACCGGCTTTGCCGGCACCACGCGGCATGGAGAAGAAGCGGCCAGGGCCGTCGGCGCCGATTTGTCGCGCCGGCATCGCAACGAAGCGCTGGGCTGGCAAGTGCGCGTGGAGGGGCTGCGCATGCCGTCGGTTGGCCAGAACGCCGTGACGGTGTTTGCCGATGACGGCAACGGCCGGCCGCTGGCAAACCTTGCCGGAGAATGGCGGATCGGCAGGCCGGGGGCCGAACAGATCGCTGTCCCGCTCAAGGCCACGGTCGCCGGTCAGTACGAAGCGCGCCTGGATTTCTCGGCTGCCGGCCTGTGGCTGGTTGAACTGCAACTCGATGCCTACCGCCAGACCTGGGAGATTCGGGTGCCATGAGCGCGACCCTGCTGTTTCTCTTCGCGCTTACCGGAATCTTTGTGGTGCTGCTGATTGCCGGCATCCTCTGGTCCATCAAGAGCGGCCAGTTCGAGGACATGGAAGGACCGGCAGAGCGCATTCTCATGGACGACGACGATCCGCGTCTGCCCGGGCGCAAGCCGTTGAGCCGCGACCGGGAATAAATTAGAATTCGCTTAAATGATCCGGGAGTTGACGATGAAACAGTATCTATCCAAGGAAAACCTGCCCATGATTCTGGTGGTGGGCCTGGTCGTGTGGGCGTGGCTCAGCCTGATCAGCGTGCTGATTGCCGGCATGTTCTGACAGGGAAGCCCCAGCAAAAAGCCCCGCTGCTTTACATTGAGGCAGCGGGGCTTTTTTGTGGTTGTTGCGGGAAAGATCTCAGGCCGGGATCAATTCGCGCATTTTTTTCATCGCCTTGGCTTCGATCTGGCGCACGCGCTCGGCGGAGATGCCGAATTCCGCCGCGAGGTCATGCAGGGTTGCAGATTCGCCTTCGTTCAGCCAGCGTGCCTGGATGATGCGGCGGCTGCGGTCGTCCAGGCTGGTGAGCGCCGTGGCGAGACCTTCGTGCTGCATGCGCTCGCTTTGTTCGCGCGCCAGCACTTCGACCGGCTCGTCGTCCGGGCTCGCCAGGTAGGCAATCGGACTGTAGGACTCTTCGCCGTCTTCGACCGTCGGGTCGAGTCCGATGTCCTGTCCGGAGAGCCGGGTTTCCATCTCGCGCACCTCCTCGGGCTTGACCCCGAGTTCCCTGGCGATGGCGTCGGTTTCGGCCGCCCCCAGGCTGCCGAGCCCCTGCTTCATGCTGCGCAGGTTGAAGAAGAGCTTGCGCTGGGCCTTGGTGGTGGCGACCTTGACCAGGCGCCAGTTCTTCAGGATGTATTCGTGGATTTCCGCCTTGATCCAGTGCAGTGCGAAGCTCACAAGGCGCACGCCGCGATCGGGGTCGAAGCGCTTCACGGCCTTCATGAGACCGATATTGCCTTCCTGGATCAGGTCGGCCTGGGGCAGGCCATAACCCATGTAATGGCGGGCGGTGCTTACTACCACGCGCAGGTGCGAGAGCACCAGTTGGCGTGCGGCATCGATGTCTTCATGGTCGCGCCAGCGGCGGGCCAGCTTCTGCTCCTCTTCGAGGCTCAGCAGCGGATAGCGGTTCACGCTCTGGATGTAGGCTTCCAGGCTGCCGGCGGAAACGACGGGTATCAGGGCTGTGGACATGTAAAACTTACCTCCCGATTAAGTTTAGCACTCTGGCTTTCAGAGTGCTAAACAATAAAAAAGTTCGGAAGAATAGTCAACTAATTTAGTCAACTAATTCTGGGTTCCGTTCAACTGCCGCTGCGCTAATCGAATTTGCGCAGCGTGCGGTTGACGGCAATCCAGGCCCCCAGCCAGCTGAACAGGGTGGCGGCAACCAGCACCAAGGCCGCCTCGTTGAGGTCAAGCGGCAAGAGCCGGAAGGGGGAGCCGTAAAGCGTCGCGAGCCGGCTCACCGGAAACTGCATGGAGGCGACAAGCAATGCCAGGATGGCCAGCGCGGCGAGGGCGCCGCTGGCGCCCTGCAAGGCGCCGTAATACAGGAACGGGCGGCGGATGTAGCGGTCGGTGGCGCCAATTAGTCGGCTGACCTCGATTTCCTCGCGCCGGGTCAGGATTTGCGCGCGGATGGCATTGCTGGCAATGGCGACCAGGGCCAGGCCGAAAAGGATGCTCAGCAACAGCACGGCATGACGGGCGATGTCGAGCATGGCCTGCAGGCGCTCGGCCCAGACACTGTCGGCATGAACGGCCTCTACGCCGGGCAGCAGGGCCAGTTCCCTGCGCAGTGACTCCAGTTCGGACGCCGTCGTCTGCCTGGGGACCAGCACCCAGGCGTCAGGCAAGGGGTTTTTCTCCAGTCCGGCTGTAATGTCGGACAGCCCCCGTGCATTGAGCCGCGCCAACGCGTCTTCGCTGGAAACGAATCGGCGCTTGTCGATGGCCGGGTGGCGCTCCAGCTTGTGCCGGATTGCATCGCGCTGCGAGGCGCTCGCCGCCTCGGAGAGGAACAGGCTGATTTCAGGCTGGGTGGGGAGGTCCCCGGCCAGATGATTGATATTCTTGACGACGAGGTACATGCCTGCCGGCAGGGTGATGGCGACGCCGATGGCCAGGGCCGTGAAGCCGGTCGCAAACGGCGTGCGCGACAGGCGGCGCAGGGCGTCGGCGAGCGAAGCGAGGTGATGGGCCAGCCAGTAGCTCATGTTTCGGCCGCCAGTCTGCCGTGATCGAGCCGGATGATGCGTCCGCCCATGGCCCGGATTGTGCGCTCGTCATGGGTGGAGATCACGAGTGTGGTGCCGACGCGGTGGAAATCCCTGAACATGTTGAGGATGTCGATGGTGTAGCCGGTATCCAGGTTGCCGGTCGGCTCATCTGCCAGCACCAGGGCCGGGCGCGAGACCACGGCGCGCGCGATGCACAGACGTTGTTGCTCGCCGCCGGACAAGGCCACCGGCATGGCGCGTTCGCGGCTGAGCAGGCCGACCTTGTCCAAGGCTGCGCGGGCGCGCTTCAAGGCTTCGCGGCGGTCGAAACCGGCGATGGAAAGCGGCAACAAGGTGTTTTCGATCACGCTGCGGTCGAACAACAGCTTGTGGTCCTGGAAAATGAGGCCGATGTTGCGCCGCAGGTAGGGTATGGCATGGCGCGACAGGCGCCCGACGTTCTGGCCGTTGACGGTGACCGCGCCGGCGGTCGGGCGCTCGATCGCGGCGATGAGCTTGAGCAGGGTGGATTTGCCTGCGCCGGAATGGCCGGTGAGGAAAACCAGTTCGCCCTTTTCGATTCCCAGGGAAATGTCGTCCAGTGCAGTAAGGCCGCCGGGGTAACGTTTGGTGACCTGGGAGAACCGGATCATTCCCGGCTTTCCCCGATGAGCGCTTCGACGTAATCGCGCGCGACGAAAGGTTTGAGATCGTCCAGGCCTTCGCCCACGCCGATGTAACGCACGGGAATCGGTCGGGAAGCGGCGATGGCGGCCAGTGCGCCACCCTTGGCGGTGCCGTCGAGCTTGGTGATGATGAGACCGGTCACGCCCAGGGCGTCGTCGAAGGCCTTGACCTGGCTGACCATGTTCTGGCCGGTATTGCCGTCCAGTACCAGCAGCACCTCGTGCGGCGCTGTGCCGTCCAGTTTTTGTATGACGCGCTTGACCTTCCTGAGCTCTTCCATCAGGTGCAACTGGGTGGGCAGGCGCCCGGCCGTGTCGGCCAGCACGATATCGATGCCGCGCGCGCGCGCCGCGTTGACGGCATCGAAGATCACCGAAGCCGAGTCGCCCTTTTCCTGGCTGATCACGGTGACGTTGTTGCGTTCCCCCCAGACCTGCAGCTGTTCGCGTGCGGCGGCGCGGAAGGTGTCGCCGGCGCCCAGCAGGACCGATTTGCCTTCGCTCTGGTAGAGCTTGGCGAGTTTGCCGATGCTGGTGGTCTTGCCGGCGCCGTTGACCCCGGCCAGCATGATGATGAAGGGTTTGGCGGTCGTGGTGTCGAGCGGCTTCTCCAGCGGCGAGATGAGCTCGGTCAGCGCCTCGGCAAGCGCCGATCGCAGTGCGGCCGCATCGGAAAGGTGCTCGCGGGCAACCTGTTTGCGCAGGCGTTCGAGCAAGGCTTCGGTGGCGTCCACGCCCACGTCTGCGGTGAGCAGGATGGTCTCCAGTTCCTCGTACAGGTCTTCGTCTATCCTGTGGCCGGCGGAAAACAGGCCGCCCAGCCGGCCGCCCAGCTTCTCGCGGCTTTTGGCGAGTCCCGCCTTGAGCCTTTGTGCCCACCCCGGACGCGGGGCGTCCTGCCCGGCAGGGGCGGGCTTGTCGGCGGCAGGGGACTTTTTGAGGAAACTGAACACAAAAAAATTGGTCAGGTAAGCGTTGGCGCTATTTTATCATCCACCTTTCGACATTCCTTTTGGCGGTTTGTAACATGCAGATCAAGACAGCATTGTTTTTCCTTGCGCTGGCCTTGCCGGCGGCAGCGGGCGTCACCGACGTCACCCTCGACAACGGCATGCGCGTCATCGTCAAGGAGGATCACCGTGCGCCGATTGTCGTGTCGCAAGTCTGGTACAGGGCCGGCAGCATGGACGAGCACAACGGCGCGACCGGCGTCGCCCACGTGCTGGAGCACATGATGTTCAAGGGCACGGAAAAAGTGCCAGAGGGGGAATTCTCCAGGCGCATTGCCGCCGCCGGCGGACGGGAGAACGCCTTTACCAATCGCGATGCCACCGTGTATTTCCAGCAGTTGCAGAAAGATCGCCTGCCGCTGGCGCTGGAGCTGGAGGCGGACCGAATGGCCAACCTGCAGCTGAAGGACGAATCCTTCGCCAAGGAGATCAGGGTGGTGATGGAGGAGCGCCGCCTGCGCACCGAAGACAATCCCCAGGCAGTCGTCTATGAGCAATTGATGAGCGTGGCTTTTCGGGTCCATCCCTACCGCCGCCCCGTCATCGGCTGGATGAATGATTTGCAGAACATGTCGGCGGAGGATGCGCGCGACTGGTATCGCCGCTGGTATGCACCCAACAACGCCACCCTGGTGGTGGCCGGGGACGTCAATCCGCGGGACGTGGTCGCGTTGGCCAAAAATACGTTCGGGCCGTTGGCAGCCAGGTCGCTGCCCCCGCGCAAGCCGCAGGAGGAGCCGGCACAGCGCGGCGAAAAGCGCATGGTCGTGAAGGCGCCTGCCAAACAGCCTTATCTGCTGATGGCCTATCATGCGCCGCGGCTTGCCGATGCGGAAAAAGACGTGATGCCGTGGGCGCTGCAGGTGCTCGCCGGCGTGCTGAACGGCAACGATTCTGCGCGGCTCAACAAACGCCTGGTCAAGGAGCGGCGGATCGCGGTTGAGGTCAGCGCCGGCTACGACGGCATCAACCGCGGCCCCGGGATGTTCCTTTTCGACGGAACGCCCGCAGCCGGCAAGACCGCGGCGGAACTGGAAAAAGCCATCAAGACTGAAATTCGCCGCATCCAGGAAGAGGGCGTGAGCGCGGATGAACTCGACCGCGTCAAGGCGCAGGCCATCGCCGGCGATGTCTACCAGCGCGATTCCGTGTTCTATCAGGCCATGCAACTGGGCGAGCTGGCCACGCTGGGCCTGCCGCTCGATCTGCTGGAAAAACGCGTGGAAAAGCTCAAGGCCGTGACGGCAGAACAAGTGAAAGCGGCTGCGAAACTGCTCACCGACGACAGGCTGACCGTAGCCGTGCTGGAGCCCCAGCCGATGGCCGGCCTTCCGCGCAAACCTGCCAGGGAGATGGATCATGTGCGCTAAACGATACTTCCTGGCCCTGTTGGTGTGCCTGCTGCCGCTGCAGGCACGGGCGAGCGTGGAGATACAGCACTGGACGACGCCTCAGGGCGCGCGCGTTTATTTTGTCGAAAATCACGACATCCCCATGCTGGACGTCGCGGTCGACTTCCCCGCCGGCAGCCGCTTCGAACAGCCGGAAAAAAACGGCGTGGCGGCATTGACCCATGCCATGCTCGACCAGGGGGCAGGCGGCTTGAGCGACGTTGCCATCGCCAGGCGCCTTGCCGATGTGGGTGCGGTGCTGGGCGGGGTTTTCGAGCAGGATCGCGCCGGCCTTTCCCTGCGCACGCTTTCCAGCACACGCGAGCGCGATATTGCGCTGGCCCTGATGCTGACCGTTCTGCACAAGCCCGAATTCCCCGACTCGGTGATGCGGCGCGAGCGGGCGCGCATGCTGGCGGCGCTTCGCGACGAGGAGTCGCGTCCGGGCGAGATCGCGGAGAAAACCTTTTATCAGGCGCTTTACGGCAGGCATGGCTACGGCCTGCCGCCGTCGGGAACGGCCGAGAGCCTTGGGCGCATCGAGCGCGGCGACCTCTTGTCCTGGTACAAGGCGCGCTATCGCGCAGGCGATGCCGTGATTTCGCTGATCGGGGACATGAGCCGCGACGATGCCGAACAACTGGCGCTGCGCATCGCCGCGGGCCTGCCGCAGGGCGTTGCTGCAGGGGGGACGCCCATGCCCGCCCCGCAGCCGCCGGTGGAGAAGCGCATCGCGCACCCGTCCGCGCAAAGCCATGTATTGATGGGGCAGATCGCGATCGCGCGCGATGATCCGGATTATTTCCCGCTCTATGTGGGCAACCACGTGCTGGGTGGCGGCGGCTTCGATTCGCGCATTCTCAAGGAAGTCAGGCAGAAACGGGGTTACGCCTATTCCGCCTACAGCTATTTCATTCCCCTGTCGCAGCCGGGCCCGCTGGTGATCGGGCTGCAGACCAGGAACGACCAGGTCGATGACGCGCTGAAAGTCGCGCGCGAGACCGTGGCCGGGTTTGTCGCCGAAGGCCCCACGGAAGCCGAGCTTGCCCAGGCAAAAAACAACCTGATCGGCGGTTTCCCGCTGCGCATCGACAACAACGGGAAGATCCTCGACTACCTGCGCGCCATCGGCTTTTACCGCCTGCCGCTGACTTATCTGGATGACTGGACGGCCAGGGTGGAAGGCGTGACGCTCGAGCAGATACGCGATGCTTTCAGGCGTCGCATCGACCCGGCAAGCATGTCGATCGTGATCGTGGGCGGCAATGCCGGCTAGATTCGCGCAAACTGCCGGACGGGTGCGCATCATCGGCGGCGAGCATCGGCGCCGGGTTCTGCGTTTCCCGGACCTGGCCGGGCTGCGGCCCACGCCGGATCGGGTGCGCGAGACCCTGTTCAACTGGCTGGGCCAGGAACTCACCGGCATGAGTTGCCTCGATGCCTTTGCCGGCAGCGGGGCGCTCGGCTTCGAAGCGGCATCGCGCCATGCCGCGCGCGTGCTCATGCTGGAATCCTCGCGCCGGGCCTGCGAGTCGCTCGAACTGAACCGCCGGCTGCTCAAGGCGGACAAGGTGGAAATCCGCCAGGCCGAAGCGCTGGCCTGGATGCGGGCGACGGCCGAGCGCTTCGATGTCATCTTCCTCGATCCGCCATTTGCCAGCGGCCTGCAGGAAAAGGCCTTGCCGCTGGCAATCGGGCTGCTCAAGCCCGAAGGCTGGATTTATCTCGAACAGGCGGACAAAATCGTCGCACCGGAAGGGTTTGTCATTCACCGCGAGGGACGGGCCGGACAGTCCCGTTTCGCCCTGCTAAGGAGGAGCTGATTTGCTGAAAGCCGTCTACCCCGGGACCTTCGACCCGATTACGCGCGGTCATGAAGACCTCATCCGACGTGCTTCGCGCCTGTTCGACGAGATCATCGTCGCCATCGCGGAGAACCGCAACAAAACGCCGTTTTTTAGCCTCGACGAACGGGTCGGGATTGCCCGTGAGGTGCTGGCCGACATTCCCGGCGTGCGCGTGGAGGGTTTTTCCAGCCTGCTCATCGATTTTGCCGATGCGCATCAGGCCCACATCGTGCTGCGCGGCCTGCGCGCGGTGTCCGATTTCGAGTACGAGTTCCAGCTGGCGGGGATGAACCGCAATCTGAAGCCGGATATCGAAACCATATTCATGACGCCGTCCGACCAGTACATGTTCATTTCCTCCAGCATGGTGCGCGAGGTCGCGCGGCTGGGGGGAGATGTCAGCCCTTTCGTCCACCCCTTGGTAATGCAGCGATTAAATGAGAAAATAAGCGCTGACTAATATAACCATGATGGAGTATCAACCATGGCCCTGATGATCACCGATGAATGCATCAATTGCGATGTCTGTCTGCCGGAATGTCCGAACGAGGCGATTTCCCAGGGCGACGAGATCTACGTGATCGATCCGAACAAGTGCACCGAGTGCGTGGGCCATTTCGACACCCCGCAATGCCAGGAAGTCTGCCCGGTGGACTGTATTCCCAAGAACCCCGATTACGTGGAAAGCGAAGAGGAGCTGATACAAAAGTATCTTCGACTTACCGGCAAGGCTGCCTGATCCAACCATTCCGCGTAAAAAAGCCCGGCTCAGCCGGGCTTTTTTTTTACGTTCACATTCAGGCGGATCTTTCCAGGGCCGTCGCCTTGTTGCCGCTGTCGGCCAGGCTGTCGTTGACCAGCCCGTTCAGCTCTGCCAGCTGTTCCAGTTGAAGTGCAGTGGCGTCGACATTGGATTCGAGTTCCCTGATGCGCTCGTCCAGGGTTTCGGTCGCGTCGTGAATGCGCTGTACGCTCTCCAGCCTGCGCTTCAGCTGGATCTGGTGTTCGCGTACCTGGGTTTCCATGGGCGCGATCAGGGCCTTTAGCCAGGCTTCGGTTTCGCGGTTGGCGATTTCGTAGACCTGCACCACGCGACTGGCCAGGGTCTCGAAAAACTTCGAAGTCAGGCTTTGCTGGCCCTGGGTGAGCATTTGCAGCACGGTGTTGAAACGTTCGTTGAAAATGCGCTCCAGGCGTTCGATTTCCCTGTAAAAACGGACCAGGTTGTGGGCGGGCGGGCTGACCGCGGCGAGCCCGTGCTCATCGCTGAACTTGCGATACATCGCGGTCATCATGGTCTGGATTTCGTCGACCTGGTGGCCGGCCTTGGAGAGATTGCCCTTCATGTTCGCAAAGAAGGCCAGCATGGCGTCGCGCATGTCGCGGGAAAAGCGGCTGGACTCCATGTCATGGCGGGTTTTCCTCACCTCGGCGTACAGGCGCTGGGTGCCGAGGTATTTGCGCAGCGTCTCGGCGTGGTGCGCGAATATGGTGCGCAGGGCCTTGAACTGGCTGATGCCCTTGTCGAACTGCCGGGTCTCCTGGTTGACCTTCTCCATGATCTGCGCAACCACGTCGCGGTTTTTGCCGCGCAGGTTCTCCAGTTCTTCGACCTGGTCCTGGACATTGGCAAGGCGCGCTTCCAGAAGTTCGGTGGTCTTGACCACCACGTCCTCGATGGCGCCCTGGGTTGACTGGCGAACCAGGTCTTGCTTGAACGGAATGAGTTCGGCGGTGAGGGCGCTTTCCAGTTCGGGCAGGCGGCTTTTTTCCAGCAGGGCGGGATTGTGCCGCACCTTGGCGACCAGGGCTTTCTGCGCCGATACCGGATAGATCTGGGATTCCGGCAACTCCAGCTGGGCAGCGCTGATACGGACCTGCCTGGCGATTTCGGCGTTGACCTGATCCGTGCTCTTGAGATCGTCCCACAAGCCGTCGATCTTGTTCAGCACGACCAGACGGCCGCGGCTGGCCCCCTGCAGGGGGGCGATGTGCTTGCGCCAGATCTCGATGTCGCTCTTGGTCACGCCGGTGTCGGCGGCAAGGATGAACAGTACCGCATGTGCGCTTGGCAGCAGGTTGAGCGTCAGTTCTGGTTCCGTACCGATGGCATTGAGGCCGGGAGTGTCGAGAATGACGAGACCCTTTTCCAGCAGCGGGTGCGGGAAATTGATCAGGGCATGGCGCCAGCGCGGGATTTCCACCGCGCCATCGCGTGCCAGCGCGCGCGCGGTCTCTTCGTCTTCCGGGTTGATCAGGCCGTATTCGGCGGCGATTTCGCCCGGCACGTGCAATGTATCCGACAGCCGGCTCAGGGTTTCCCGCATCTGCTCGGCCGAGCTCACATCCAGCGGCAGCGTGGTCCATGCGTCCGGGTGGTGCTTGAAGTCCGCAACCGTGCCTTCGCGCGACTTGGTCTGGATCGGCAGCAGCCTGATGGACGGCGGGCTGCCGGCCTCGAAGAACAGTTCGGTCGGGCACATGGTGGTACGCCCCGCGGAAGAGGGCAGCACGCGCTGGCGATAGTCGGAAAAGAAGATCGCATTGATGAGCTCGGACTTGCCGCGCGAAAACTCGGCAACGAATGCGACATTGAGGCGGTCTTCCTGCAGGCGTTCGAGCAGCTGTTTCAGCTTGAGGTCGGTTTCCGCGTCGTTCAGCTCCTGGGCGGACAGCCAGTCGCGCAGGGCGAGGATGCGCTCGGAAACGCCGTTGCGCCAGTTGCTGTAATGCTCGAATTCGGAAACCAGGGTAGTGGACATGGTTTTCAGTCCTTGTTCGTCAACGTAAACGGTAACGGCCGGCCGACGCGCATCTTGAACGCAGTCGCCAGACTATTTCTGGCACATCGGGCAGTAATAGGCGGAGCGCAGGCCGCTGATCAGCCTCTTGATCGGCGTGCCGCAAACCTTGCAGGGCAGGCCGGCGCGACCATAAACCCTGGCGTGCAACTGAAAATAGCCCAATTCGCCGTCGGCCGCAACGTAGTCGCGCAGCGAACTGCCGCCCGCGTCGATGGCGCTTTGCAGCGTGGACTTGATGGCGGCGGCAAGCTTCGCGCATGCGGCGCGCGACAGGCGGCCGGCGGTGCGGCCCGGGCGGATCCCGGCGCAAAACAGGGATTCGCAGGCATAGATGTTGCCCACGCCCGCCACGACCTTGCCGTCCATGATCAGGTTCTTGATGCCGGTCTTGCGCCCGCGGCAGGCTGCGTACAGGTGTCGGGCGTCAAAATCGGCAGTCAAAGGCTCCGGCCCCAGATGGGCCAACAGGGGATGGCTTGCCGGGTCTTCGCTCAGCAGCACGGCCCCGAAGCGGCGCGGGTCGCGCAGGCGCAGCATTTTGCCGCCGCAAAACAGCCAGTCCACGTGGTCGTGCGCGGCAGGAGGCTCGTCCCTGTGCACAAAGCGCAGGCTGCCGGACATGCCCAGATGCACGATCAGGAAAAGTCCGCCGAAATCGAACAGCAGGTATTTGCCGCGACGCTTGATGGACAGCAGCTTTCTGCCCGCGAGCCTGGCGTCGAGATTCGCCGGGACCGGCCAGCGCAGGCGTCCGTCGCGCACCTCGATCGCTTCGAGCGTTTTTCCCTTCAAGCGCGGTTCGATCCCGCGGCGGGTGGTTTCGACTTCGGGCAGTTCCGGCATGCGATGCGGCAAGGACAGGGCTCAGGCCGCCAGTGTAGAATAATTCCGTGAGCCGCGCCCTCCATGCCCTTTTGCTCGTCTTCGCCTTCCTGTTCGCCCAGGCGGGATGGACCGCGCATACGGCCAGCCATGTCGTGGAAGAAAAGCACGGCAGCGACGGCAGCCTGCCGGCGGATTCGTCCTGCGAGCTTTGCGTGGCTTATGCCCAGCTCGCGGGGGGCGCGCCTCTGCCCGATGCGCCCGGCCTGCCGGCCTGCAGCGCGCGCCATGAGGCGCCCGCTTCGTTTACGGCGTTGCCGGTTTTTCGCAGCCATCATCGTTCGCGCGCCCGCGCACCCCCCGTTTTTTCCTGAACGCCGTTTTCGATCATGCCGGACTGGCCATTGCCCGCCGGCGCGTCACGTTGTTCTGTCCAAAGGGGAAAACATGTTCAAACGCACTTTGATGGCGGCTGCCGTCGCGGGTCTTTTTTCGACTTCGGCGTATGCGGTCACGGAAGCCGATTGGGCTGCGATGAAGGAGGAGATCCGGCAAATGAAGGCCGACTACGAGGCCCGCATCGCCGAACTGGAAAGCCGCGTGAAGGCGGCCGAAGCCAAAGCCGCCGTGGCCGAAGACAGGGCCGTGGAGGCCCAAACCCGGGCGCAGGCGGAAACGCCCGGGCCTGTGCAAAAAGGCTTCAACCCCGATATTTCGCTGATCCTGCAGGGCAGGTACGCCAACATGGAAGATCTGGACGAGCGCCATCTGACCGGTTTTTTGCCGGCCGGGCACGAGCATGGCGCAAAGCGGGGGTTTTCCATCGACCATACCGAGCTTGCCATGTCTGCCAATGTCGATCGATTGTTCAAGGGATATGCCAATCTGGCGCTGATCGACGAAGAGGTGGAAGTCGAGGAAGCCTGGTTCCAGACACTGGCACTCGGCAACGGTTTCAGTCTCAAGGGCGGCCGCTTCCTGTCCGCCCTGGGTTACCAGAACGAGCAACACCCGCATGCCTGGGATTTCGCCGACAACAACCTGGTGTACAAGGCGCTGTTCGGCGAGAGCTACGGGCAGGACGGCCTGCAAATCAAGTGGGTGGCGCCGAGCGATCTGTTCATCGAGCCGTTCGTGGAAATCAGCCGCGGATCGGCTTTTCCCGGTACCGACCGCAACATCAACGGCGCCGGCGCCGTGACGGCCGGGGTGCACGTGGGCGGAGATGTCGGTACGTCCAACAGTTGGCGTGCAGGCGTTTCCTATCTGACGACGAAAGCCGAGGACAGGGGGTTCGATGGCCACGATGCGGCCGATGTCGAGGTTCTGGGGGCGTTCTCGGGCAAGTCGAAAACCTGGCTCGCGGACATGGTGTGGAAATGGGCGCCGGACGGCAATGCGCGCGAGCGCAATCTGAAATTCGTCGCCGAATACTTCCGCCGCGACGAATCGGGCACGCTCGATTGCGACGATGCCGACCCGCTGTCGCCAAGTGCCTGCACGGGGGGGGTGAGCGGCCCCTACGAGTCCGACCAGTCCGGCCTTTATGCGCAGGCGGTGTACCAGTTCATGCCGCAATGGCGCGTGGGCTACCGTTATGACCGCCTGTGGCGCGGAGACGTCGATTTCAACGGCGCCGACATCGGCGCCGTCATCGCTTCGCTGGCGGACCACGACCCCACCCGGCACAGCGTGATGCTGGACTGGAGCCCGTCGGAATTTTCGCTCCTGCGTTTGCAATACAGCAAGGACAGGAGCATGGACGGCCAGGACGAGAACCAGTGGCTGCTCCAGTACGTTCTCAGTCTGGGCGCGCACGGCGCGCACAAATTTTGAGTTTTGTTTTAAGGAGACGCCATGAACGCACGGAACTTTTTGCTTGCCCTGGGCATGCTGCTGCTTGCCGGCACGGCGCATGCCGCGCTCGACGTCTTCGCCTGCGAGCCCGAATGGGCCGCGCTGGCAGAAGAATTGGGCGGGGAGAAGCTGAGGGTCTATGCGGCGACCACGGCCATGCAGGACCCGCACCATATCCAGGCGCGGCCTTCGCTGATCGCGAAAATGCGCCAGGCGGACCTGGTCGTGTGCACCGGGGCGGAGCTCGAGATCGGCTGGCTGCCGGTGCTGCTGGCCGAGTCCGGCAATGCGCGCGTGCAGCCGGGCGGCGCGGGCTATTTCGAGGCGGCGCGCCATGTCGCTTTGCTGGAAAAGCCGACGCGCGTCGATCGCAGCATGGGCGACGTGCACGCTGCGGGCAATCCGCACATCCAGACCGATCCGCGCAATATCGCCAAGGTGGCGGACGCGCTGGTGAAAGTCCTGATGCAGCTCGATTCGCCCAATGCCGCCGAGTACCGGCGGCGCGGCCAGGATTTCCAGATTCGCTGGAGCCAGGCCATGCGCAACTGGGAAACCCGCGCCGCCCCGCTCAGGGGCGTGCCGGTGGCGGTCCAGCACAATGCTTTCCCCTATCTGGAAGCATGGCTGGGCCTGAAACGCGTGGCCGTGCTGGAAGCCAAGCCCGGCGTGTCGCCGTCGGCCGCGCATCTTGCCGCCGTGCTGGCCGGACTGGAAAACCGGCCGGCGAGGATGGTGCTGCGCGCGGCCTATCAGCCCCGGCGCCCGAGCGCCTGGCTGGCCGAGCGGGCCGCGATTCCGATCGTGACCCTGCCGTTTACGGTTGGCGGCAGTGAACGGGCGGGAGACTTGTTCGGGCTGTTCGATGACACCGTCGATCGCCTGCTGGCGGCGTTGCCATGACGCCGGCGGCCGTGGATTTCGTTCTTCTGGGCCCGGCTTTCGCCGCCGGCCTGCTGATTCTGGCGACACATGTGCCGCTGGGCCGGCAGGTGCTGGCACGCGGCATCGTGTTTCTCGACCTGGCGGTGGCGCAGATGGCCGCGCTCGGCGTGATCGTCGCGCATTATGCCGGGCTGGAGGCGGCGTGGGCGGTGCAGTTGTCTGCCGTGTTGACGGCGGCAGGGGGGGGCATGCTGCTGTACCAGGCCGAGAAGCGCTGGCCCCGGACTCAGGAGGCGCTGATCGGCTCGGTCTTCGTGGTGGCGTCCAGCCTGGGCATTCTGCTGCTGGCGCACGATCCGCACGGGGGCGAAGCGCTGCAGGATCTGCTGGCCGGCCAGATCCTTTGGGTCAGTGAAGAGCAGTTGCAGGCGGCGGCGGCCGTCACGGCATCGCTGGGGATATTGCTGCTGACGCACTGGGGGCGCGGCGGCATGGGCTTTTACCTGCTGTTTGCCGTTGCCGTCACGCTTTCGGTACAGCTGGCGGGGGTGTTTCTGGTGTTTGCCAGCCTGATCTTGCCGGCACTGGCCGTGCGCGGGCTGTCGGGCCGGCTTGCATTGTGCGCCGGCTGGGGGCTCGGTGCGCTGGGCTACGCCATCGGCCTGGCTTTGTCTGCGCTGTTCGATCTGCCCTCAGGCGCGGTCGTGGTTTGCGCACTGGCGCTGTGTGCCTTGGTGTTTGTCGGCGCAATTTTGCCGCGCATGCGGGCGGATAAGGAACGCTTGGGGCTAAAATGATTCCAATCATCAAGCCCGTTACGGATATGCCATGCCCCGCCTTCGTTTTTTTCTTCTTGGCTGCGGCCTGATCCTGTCAGGATGCGCACAAAACCCGCCGCAGCTTAACACAGAGGCGGTTACGCCTGATCCGCACGCCGGCAAACAGGCCGAGGCGGAAGCGCAGGCCGCGCTTCCGTCCGTGCCGCTGACGGACGATCTGCTGTTCCAGTTCCTGCTTTCCGAAATCGCCGGCCAGCGCGGCATGCTGGATCTGTCCAAGGACGGCTATCTCGATCTTGCGCGCAAGACCCGTGATCCGCGCGTGGTCAGGCGTGCGGCGGAAATCGCGATTTATGCCCATGACCAGGAAGCAGCGCTGGAAATGAGCCGGCTCTGGCTCGAACTGGAGCCGGATTCCGCCCGCGCCCGGCAGACCCTGGTCGTGCTGCTGATTTCCCGGGGGCGGATGGAAGAAGCCGCGCCGCACCTGGAAAAAATTCTCGGCGGCGCCGACGCCGGCGCGGGGTTCATGCAACTGCCGGCGCTGTTTGCCAAAACGCGCGACACGGCTGCGGTCTACAAACTGGTTGCCGCGCTTGCACGAAAGCACCCCGAACTGGCCGAGGCGCAATATGCCCTGGCTCATGCGGCGCTGCAGGCGGGTTATGCGGAAGCGGCGCAGGCGGCGCTGATGCAGGCGGACAGGCTGAAACCGGGATGGGAGCCCGCAGCCTTGCTGCGCGCACAGGTGCTGGCCAAGTCTTCCCACGCCGCGGCGCTGGATTTCCTCGGCAGTTTCGTGCACCAGTACCCCGCTGCGCGGGATGTGCGCCTGGCTTATGCCCGCATGCTGGTTGGCGCCAACAGGTTGAACGAGGCGCGCAATCAGTTTGCGCGCCTGGCGCAGGAAATTCCCGACAGTTCAGAAGTCATGCTGGCGGCGGGGCTGCTGTCTTTGCAGATGCGCAAATTCGACGATGCGGAAACCTATCTCGGCCGCGCACTGGAGCTGGGGCACGAAGACGACGGCGTGGTGCGTTATTACCTTGGGCAAATCGCCGAAGAGCGCAAGGATTACGAACTGGCGCGAGAGTATTACCTTGCCATTACCGGTGGCGAGTATCTGGTCAGTTCGCGCACGCGTCTGGCTTCGATGCTGGCGCGTCAGGGCAAGTTCGACGAGGCTCGCGCGGTGCTGAAAACGGTCGTGCCGGCAGACGATGCGCAGAAAGTCCAGCTCATCCAGGCCGAGGCGGACCTGTTGCGCGAGGCCAAGGACTATGCCGCCGTTTTTGCGCTGCTCGATGCGGCCGTAAAGTCGCACCCGGAGCACAGCGACCTGCTTTACGACCGTGCCATGGCGGCTGAAAAACTGGGCAGGCTGGACGTGCTGGAGGCCGATCTGCGCAAGGTCATCAAGCTCAGGCCGGATTATGCGCATGCTTACAATGCCTTGGGCTATACGCTGGCGGAAAGGACCGATCGCCTGAACGAGGCGGGGGAGTTGCTCGACAAGGCGCTGGCGCTGGCGCCGGACGATCCCTTCATTCTCGACAGCATGGGCTGGCTTTATTACCGCAAGGGCAACCTGGACAAGGCGCGCGAGTTTCTCGAGCGCGCCTGGCAGATGCGCCGGGATCCGGAAATCGCCGCGCACCTGGGAGAGGTGTTATGGATGAAAGGCAGCCGCGGCGAGGCCAGGGAGCTTTGGCGTGACGCGCTGCAAAACGATCCGGGGAATGAAGTGCTGATCGAGACACTGAAGAAATTCGAGCAGTAGTCAGGCATGGTGTTCGACGACGCATTTTCGGCCCCGGAAGATGTCGAGGCATCGGTCGCGGGGCTGAACGGCTTTCCCTCCACCGGTCTTGCGCGGCAGCGGGACGGCGAATGCACCAGCCGGATGCCGCGGCCGGGCCCGATTCATTCGGCATGGGGAGAAGCGGCTTGAGGTTCGCCCAGGCATTGCTCGCCGGCCTTTTTGCCTTGGCGCTCCACGGTTGCGCCGGTCTGCCTGCGGCAGGAAAGCCGGCCGGGATGTTGCAGGCGTTCAGCCTGCAAGGGCGGGTATCGGTCAAGTATGGCGACGAATCCCTGTCCGGCCAGTTGAACTGGCAGGCGTGGGCTGGGGGCGACGAGGTGCTGCTTTCCACCCCCCTGGGCCAAGGGCTGGCGAGCATCCGCCGCGATGAGCAGGGGGTCAGCCTGAGCCGGCCGGGCGAGCCGCCGGTGCGGGCGGAGAACGTCGAGATGCTCACCCTGTCGGAGCTGGGCTTCCGGCTGCCCCTGTCCGGCCTGCGCTACTGGATCCAGGGCCGCCCCGATCCTGCGCGCGCGAGCGAAGTGAGCCTCAACGCCTCCGGCGGCGTGAACCGGATCTTTCAGGACGGCTGGGAGATCGAATATCCGGAGTTCGCGGAGCACCGTCCGCGCAAGATTTACGTCAGCCGCGAAGATCTGGAAATCCGTCTGGTGATCGACACATGGCAGGCGAACTGAAACCCTTTCCGGCGCCGGCCAAGCTCAATCTGTTTTTGCACGTCACCGGTCGGCGCGCGGACGGCTACCACCTTTTGCAGTCGGTTTTCCGCTTTGTGGATCATGGCGACACGGTCTGGCTGGGCGTGCGCGAAGACGGACAAATCCGGCGGCTGCAGGGCATCCCGGGTGTGCCCGAAGCCGAAGATTTGACGGTGCGTGCCGCCAGACTGTTGCAGCAGGAGGCCGGGTGCGCAAAGGGGGCGGACATCAGGCTGGAAAAGCGCCTGCCCATGGGGGGCGGACTGGGCGGCGGCTCATCGGATGCCGCCACCGTGCTGCTCGGCCTCAATCGCCTGTGGGGGCTCGGCCTGCCGCGCCTGCGCCTGCAGGAACTGGCGTTGCGACTGGGGGCGGACGTGCCGGTTTTCGTGTTCGGCCGTTCGGCCTTTGCCGAGGGCGTGGGGGAGGTGCTGACGCCGGTCGCCCTGCCACCGGCCTGGTATGTGGTGCTGATTCCCCCGGTTTCGGTGGTGACGGCAGGAGTTTTTGCCGCGCCGGAATTGACACGAAACACGCCTCCCATCAGAATAGCGGACTTTCTTTCCGGCGCCGGGCGCAATGATTTGCAGCCGGTGGTGGCAAGTAAATATCCTGAGGTTGCGCGCCATCTCGACTGGCTTCGCAGGTTTGGCGATGCGCGCATGACGGGTTCCGGGGCGTGCGTTTTCCTGGCGGTCGATAGCGAAGACAGGGCGCGCTCGATATTGAAGGAACTGCCTCGGGGCATGCAGGGTTTCGTTGCCCGCGGGCTGGACAAGCATCCCTTGTTCGGGCTCGCGGAATGAACCGCAGGGGAGTCGCCAAGTGGTAAGGCATCGGATTTTGATTCCGACATGCGTAGGTTCGATCCCTACCTCCCCTGCCATTTAATGGTGTGAAATAGCCGCGCGGGCCGACTGCTGCGGCTATTTCGTTTTTTTGCTTACGGGGTGCGCCGTGCCGTTCGACAGTCTGATGGTGTTTACCGGCAATGCCAATCCGCGTCTCGCGGAGGATGTGGCGCGCCACATGAACATCCGCCTCGGCAAGGCCAATGTGGGCCGTTTTTCCGACGGCGAAGTCGCGGTCGAGATCCTGGAAAACGTGCGCGGCAAGGACGTGTTCATCCTGCAGTCCACCTGCAATCCGACCAACGACAACCTCATGGAAGTCATGGTCATGGCCGATGCCTTGCGCCGCGCCTCGGCCGGCCGCATCACCGCCGCGATCCCGTATTACGGCTACGCCCGGCAGGATCGCCGCACCCGCTCGGCGCGCGTTGCGATCACGGCCAAGGTGGTGGCCAACATGCTGCAGAGTGCGGGTGTCGACCGCGTGCTGACCATGGACCTGCATTCGGACCAGATACAGGGATTTTTCGACATCCCGGTCGACAACATCTATTCCAGCCCGATCCTGCTGGGGGACATCTGGAGACACGATTATCCGGATCTCATCGTCGTGTCCCCCGATGTCGGCGGTGTGGTGCGCGCGCGCGCCATCGCCAAGCGCCTCGAGTGCGAGCTGGCGATCATCGACAAGCGCCGTCCCAAGCCCAATGAGGCCAAGGTGATGAACATCATCGGCGATGTCAAAGGCCGCAGCTGCATCATCATGGACGACATGGTGGATACCGCGGGTACCCTGTGCGAAGCCGCGCAGGCGCTGAAGGACGGCGGGGCTGCCAAGGTCATGGCTTATTGCACCCACCCGGTGCTGTCCGGGCAGGCGGTGGCGCGCATCACCGATTCGGCGCTGGACGAACTGGTGGTGACCGACACCATTCCCTTGCGTGACGACGCGCGGGCGTGCGGCAAGATACGGCAACTGTCGATCGCCGGCCTGATGGCGGAAACCATTCGCCGCATCAGCAACGAGGATTCCGTGAGCTCGCTCTTCATCGAGTGAGTTTGAAAACACTTTGCGCGCCGGCCGGAAGCGGCGCGCAGGGTCAATCTGGTGCTTCCGGCTCCTGGTCGCGGGAGTAATTTGGAGTAGAAAACATGCAAATCGAAGTCATCGCCCAGAAGCGTGACGTGCAGGGCACGGGTGCGAGCCGCCGCCTGCGTCACGCCGGCTTTGTGCCGGGCATCGTCTATGGCGGCAACAAGGAACCGCTGGCCATCCAGCTGGACCACAACGCGCTGTATCACGCTTTACGCAAGGAGGCTTTCCATTCCTCCGTGCTAAACCTGAAAATCGGCGACGTGACCGAAATGGCGCTGCTGCGCGACGTGCAGATGCACGCCTACAAGCCGCTCATCCTGCACGTGGACTTTCAGCGCATCGACGCCGACCACAAGATCCACGTCAAGGTGCCCCTGCACTTCGTCAACGAAGATGTCGCCCCCGGCGTGAAACTGGCGCACGGCCTGGTCAACCACGTCATGACCGAACTCGACGTGGCCTGCCTGCCCGGCAACCTGCCCGAGTTCATCGAAGTGGACCTGTCCCATCTGGAAAGCGGCCATTCCATCCACGTCAACGACCTCAAGCTGCCCGCCGGCGTCGAGCCGGTTGCCCATCTCAAGGCGGAAAACCCCGCCGTTGTCGGCATCACTCCGCCCAAGGGCGGCGCTGCTGCCGAGGGAGAAGCCGCTGCGCCCGAGGCGCCTGCGGCCTGAGACGGCGGTTGCGCCATGCCCACCCGCGATTTTCTTCGCGGCGTGGGCATTTTTGTTTGAACCATGCATCCCCTCCGCCTGATCGTCGGCCTGGGTAACCCGGGCGCACAATACGAGGCCACTCGCCATAACGCCGGTTTCTGGTGGCTGGAAGCGCTCGCGCGCAAACTGGGGGTATCGCTCAGGCCCGAGGCCAAATTTCACGGACGTGCCGGCAAGCTGTCCTCTGCGCAGGGTGACATCTGGCTGTTGTGCCCGGACACCTTCATGAATCTGTCCGGCAAGTCGGTCGCGGCGCTGGCCAGGTTCTACAAGATTCCGCCCGAGTCCATCCTGGTGGCGCACGACGAACTGGATCTGCCGCCGGGCACGGCCAGGCTCAAGCAGGGCGGGGGGCATGGCGGGCAGAACGGCCTGAAGGACATCCATGTGCAACTGGGGTCTTCCAACTACTGGCGTCTGCGCATCGGCATCGGCCATCCGGGTTCGAAGGAGCAGGTCACCGGCCATGTGCTGGGCAAGCCCCTGCCTGCGGAGCGCGAAAAGATGCTGAAGGCGATTGATGCCGCTCTGGAGGTATGGCCCGAACTGGCGGCGGGCAATTTCGCCGCGGCGCAACTGAAACTGCATACGGTAGCCAAATAGGGAAAGTGAAAACATGAGTCTGAAATGCGGCATCGTCGGCCTGCCCAACGTCGGCAAGTCCACGCTTTTCAACGCCCTGACCCAGGCGGGGATCGCGGCGGAAAACTACCCCTTCTGCACCATCGAACCGAACACCGGCGTGGTCGAGGTGCCGGACCCGCGTCTTGCGCAGTTGGCGGAAATCGTCAAACCCGAGCGGGTGGTGCCGGCGATCGTGGAGTTCGTCGACATCGCCGGCCTGGTGGCGGGCGCCTCCAAAGGCGAGGGCCTGGGCAACCAGTTTCTCGCCAACATCCGCGAAACCGACGCCATCTGCCATGTGGTGCGCTGCTTCCGGAACGACAACGTGATCCACGTCGCCGGCAAGGTGGATCCGCTGTCGGACGTGGAAACCATTGCCACCGAATTGGCGCTTGCCGACCTTTCCAGCGCCGAAAAGGCCTTGGCCCGTTATGAGAAACCCGCACGGGCGGGTGACAAGGAAGCGCAGAAGATGGTTGCGGTGCTAAAGCCGGTCATCGCAGCCCTCAACGAAGGACGTCCGGCGCGCGCGGCCGGCCTCGACGAAGAACAACTGGCCATTCTGAAACCCTTGTGCCTGATGACGGTAAAACCCACGCTGTACGTGGCCAACGTCAGCGAGGACGGCTTTCACGACAACCCCATGCTCGATGCCTTGAAGGCTCATGCCGAGAAAGAAGGCGCGCCGGTGGTGCCGGTGTGCGCCGCCCTGGAGTCCGAGCTGCAGGAACTTTCTCCCGAGGAGCGGCTGGAATACCTGAAGGAATTGGGCTGGGACGAGCCGGGCCTGAATCGCCTGATCCGCGCAGCCTACGACCTGTTGGGCCTGCAGACGTACTTCACGGCCGGGGTCAAGGAAGTGCGTGCCTGGACCATCCACAAGGGCGATACCGCCCCCAGGGCTGCCGGCGTCATCCATACCGATTTCGAGCGCGGCTTCATTCGCGCCCAGACCATCTCCTTCGAGGACTTCATCGCCTGCAAGGGTGAGCAGGGGGCGAGGGAAGCCGGAAAAATGCGCGCGGAAGGCAAGGAATACGTGGTCAGGGACGGGGATGTGATGAATTTTCTCTTCAATGTCTGACTTTAGTGTTTGACAGAAGTCCTTGAAAACAACATAATCTCGCGTTTCGTTCGGTGGGGTTCCCGAGCGGTCAAAGGGATCAGACTGTAAATCTGACGGCTCTGCCTTCGAAGGTTCGAATCCTTCCCCCACCACCAGATTTTGAGCCGGATTTTGTCCGGAGAGTGGCAGGCAGGTTCGGGCGGCGGTAGTTCAATGGTAGAACCTCAGCCTTCCAAGCTGATGACGCGGGTTCGATTCCCGCTCGCCGCTCCAATGTTGTTTTGTTGCGCGTGATTGAGCGTGGCCCATGTAGCTCAGTGGCAGAGCACTCCCTTGGTAAGGGAGAGGTCGGCAGTTCAATCCTGCCCATGGGCACCAGTTTTGGGTGCCGATTTGACGCGGCGCACCAGTTTTGGGTGCCGATTTGACGCGGCGCACCAGTTTTGGTGTCGATTTGAATTTGGCGTCGATTTGAAACAGGGCGCCGGTATTTTCAAGGTGCACCGCTTGAGGGGATTGTTGGTTTTTTTGAACCGATTCATTGACTTGACAGTAGAACGGGGGCGTTATGTCTAAGGAAAAATTTGAACGTACGAAGCCGCACGTGAACGTTGGCACGATTGGTCACGTCGACCACGGCAAGACCACCCTGACGGCGGCGATCACCACCATTTTGTCGAAGAAGTTTGGCGGGC
>JBFMCR010000042.1:0-18321 GCA_040754425.1 Pseudomonadota bacterium
GGCGTCACGCAGCAATTGCACATCGGTCACCTTCCACGGCGACCGCAATCCAAGAATCTGGGCGTATAGGTCTATGTCTCTCATGGTTCAACAGGTTAAGCTACCCACTTGATCCGGGGAAGAGCCATCTTGAAAAACTAGCCACAGAGAACACAGAGGAAACTGAGAGGAAAACATCTCACTGGCTCATTGAGGTGCCGGGAAGTGCCGAAGGGTTTCTCTGTGCTCTCTGTGTCCTCTGTGGCTTTATTTGGGTTCTTCATTCCGATGGCGTCTTCTTCTTTCTCGATCTGTCTCGGCGTTTGGGCTTGACGGGGCGGTCGCATTTTCCGTTTCGGCTACCGCCCCCAGCATGTCCCTGAAGGCAGTGGTCGCGCCGACCAGGGCCTGGGCAATGCCGGGCTCGGAGGCGGAATGGCCGGCGTCGGCAACGACTTCATAGAACGCTTCCGGCCAGGCGCGCGCCAGTTCGTCCGCGGTGACGATGGGGCAGACCGCATCGTAGCGCCCCTGCACGATGACGGCGGGCAGGTGGCGGATTTTGTGCAGGTTGTTAAGCAGGCTGTTTTCGGGCAGGAAGATGCCGTTCAGGAAATAGTGCGCCTCGATGCGCGCGAGCGAAAGCGCCACGGCGTCGGACTCGAAGCCGCGCACCAGCGCTTCGTTCGGCAGTAGGGTGGAGCAGGCCGCCTCGTAATGCGCCCAGGCGCGTGCCGCGGGCAGGTGCACGGCAGGATCGGGATCGGTGAGGCGCGCATGGTAGGCGGCCAAAAGGTCGCCGCGCCCGTGTTCGGGGATGGGGGCGGCGAAATCGCGCCAGGCTTCCGGGAAGAGGGTGCGCATGCCGTACAGGAACCAGTCGATTTCGCTTTTGCGGCACAGGAAAATGCCGCGCAGCACGAAGCCCAGGCAGGCCTCCGGGTGCGCCTCGCCGTAGGCCAAAGCCAGCGTGGATCCCCAGGAGCCGCCGAACAGCAGCCACTTGTCTATGTTCAGCGTGCGCCGCAGCAGTTCGATGTCGGCAATGAGGTGCAGCGTGGTGTTGTCGGCAAGCTCGGCGTAAGGCGTGGATTTGCCGGCGCCGCGCTGGTCGAACAGGATGATGCGGTAATAGGCCGGGTCGAAGAAGCGCCGCTGCATCGGCGAAGTGCCCGAACCGGGACCGCCGTGCAGGAACAGCACCGGCATGCCTGCGGGGTTGCCGCTTTCCTCCCAGTAAATGCGGTGCCTGCCGTCGGGTTCGAGAAAGCCCTGGCGGTGCGGCGTGATGTCGGGAAACAGGCAGGAAGGGACGGACATGCGCACGGAGTTTTTTCTTCAAAGCCCACATTATCCTCCGGCTCTTCGAGGATGCATGCAAGACTTGCGGGCGCTTTGATTTGACTGGTCGGCAAGCCCATGACGCCCGGCGCGGCCAGCGGTTAGTTCGGAAAAGTCTTCCCCTTTGCCGGCGAGCGGCACCGTGCCGCGGATGTCGCGCGCGTGGCCAGGGAAAAGAAGGATGGCCAGCGAGAAAATCCCGGCATGGAGCCGTCCGCTTGCGGCAGGGGGTGATGAAAACAAATTACCGGGATGCGTATGTTATCTTCCGGCACTATGGGAGTCATGACTTTGATCAGGAAACAGTGGCCGGCATTCGTTCTGGCGTTCGTGTTGCCCTTGCTGGCGGTCTACTGGTGGTGGGGCGGCTTCAACAGGGTCGCCGTGGCGGAAACGGAATCGGGTCCGCATTTTTACGCCTACCTCGAGCACGAGGGCGACCTTGGCAAACTGCCGGAAACCCAGGCCAGGGTGTTCGCGCTGCTGAAACAGGCCGGCATCACCCCCGGCGACACCATCACCGTGCTGCTCACCGACCCGCGCAAATCCGCCAGGGGCGGGCAGCGCGCCAAAACCGGCTATCGCGTTGCGCTCGATGCAAAACTCCCTGCCGAACTGCAAAGCGAAATCATCCCGCGCCGCAGGGTCTATGCGGCCACGGTGCAGGCCGCGGTCGCGCTGGCTCCGAGCAAGGCTTACCAGGCCCTGGCCGACTACCTTCAGCCGATGGGCCGCGACATCACCCTGCCGGCGGTGGAAATCTATCGTCCTTCCGGCAGCGCCGCCAAGGTGGGTGTACTGACGGTGGAAATCGCCGCGCCATGATCTTCTTCAGCCTGCTCGCCGCACTCGGGCTCGACCACTTCCGCCCCTTGAGGCGCCCGTTGCCGCATGCAGAGTACTTCGAGCATTTCGCGGCCTACCTGCGCGAAAAGCTGGATGGCGGCGAGCGGCTGCACGGCGCCATCGCCTGGGGCATCGCCGTGCTGCCGCCCGCACTGCTGGTCGGCTTGGTGCACGCCGGCCTGTCGAACCTGAATTACCTAATCGGCTGGGCATTCGGCGTGGGCGTGCTCTACCTCACCATGGGGCTCAAGTATTACAGCCGCATCGCGGAAGACATCGCCGCCAGGCTGCGCAGCAACCAGCTGGATGCCGCGCGCGAAATCCTGCGCGACTGGCGTGGCGGCGGGACGGCGAGCATGGACGCGCGCGAAGTTGCTTCCGCAACCATCGAGCAGTTGTTCGTGCAAAGCCACCGGCAGACTTTCGGCGTGCTGTTCTGGTTCGTTCTGCTGGGTCCCATGGGGGCGGTGCTGTTCCGCCTGGCTTCGCTGCTTTCCCTGCGCTGGCACGAAGCCACGCCGCCGTTTGCGGGAGCGGCGGCGACGATATTCCACGTCCTGAACTGGCTGCCGGTGCGGTTGACCGCGCTGACCTATGCGGTGGCCGGCGATTTCGAGGACGCCTTCTACTGCTGGCGCACCCAGGCGCAGATGCAGCCCGGAAACGAGGAGGGCGTGGTCCTCGCCGCCGGCGCCGGCGCCATGGGCGTGCGCCTTGCGCAACCCATGCCGGCAGGCGAGGAGTGGCGCGAACGCGTCGAATTCGGGCTGGGCGAAGAAGCCGACGCCGACCAGATCGAAAGCGCCGGCAGCATGATCTGGCGCGGTCTAATGGTGTGGCTGGTGCTGGCCTTGCTGGCCATGGCGGCAAGCTGGGCGGCGTGACGGCATGCAAGACAAGATAGATGCAAGACTCTTTCTAAGTCGCGTAGCGCCGCTCTTGTATCTTGAATCTTTCATCTTGAATCTCGAATAATGGGTTACCAAACGCTGGCCGCGGTCGATCTCGGCTCCAACAGTTTCAAGCTGCAGGTGGCGCGCGTGCAGGGGGAACAGCTCTACCTGCTCGACGCCCTCAAGGAGCCGGTGCGGCTGGCGGCGGGCCTGGACAAGAACAAGCTCCTGGACGACGACTCGCAGCGGCGAGCGCTCGACTGCCTCAGACGTTTCAACGAACGCCTGCGCGGCCTTCCCGAAGGGGCGGTACGCTGTGTGGGCACCAGCGCGCTGCGCGTGGCCAAGAATGCCGAGCAGTTCCTCGAACAGGCCGAGGCGGCGCTGGGCTTTCCCATCGAAATCATCGCCGGTCGCGAAGAGGCGCGCCTGATTTATCTCGGCGTGACCCATAGCCTGCCGCCTTCCGGCGGCCGGCGTCTGGTGGTCGATATCGGCGGCGGTTCCACCGAATGCATCATCGGGCGCGGCACACAGCAACAAAGCCGCGAAAGCCTGCCCATGGGCTGCGTCAATTTCTCGCTGCGTTTCTTTCCCAACGGCAGGGTGGAAAAATCCGCCATGAAGGAGGCCGAACTGCAGGCGCGTCTGATCGCGCAAGGCATCGAAGCCGAGTTCGGCAAGGATCATTGGGACGAGGCCCTGGGTTCATCCGGCAGCATCCGTGCCATCGCCGACATCATCGAAGCCAACGGCTGGGGGCGGGATGTCAGCGCCGAAGGCATGGCGCAGTTGCGCGAGGCCATGCTCAGAGCCGGCCATGTCGACAGGCTCGAACTGCCCGGCCTGCGTGCAGACCGCCGGCCGGTGCTGGCGGGCGGTTTCGCCATTCTTTCCGGCCTCTTTTCCGAACTGGGCATCCGGCAAATGCAGCCCGTCAACGGCGCATTGCGCGAAGGCATCCTCTACGACCTGCTGGGCCGCATGGCCGAGCATGACATGCGCGAGGAAACCGTGGCCGAGTTCATGCGCCGCTATCATGTCGACATGAAACAGGCAGAGCGGGTAGAAGGCCTGGCGCTGCGCCTGTTCAAGGCATTGGCGCCGGCCGACAGGGACGAAAGAAAGGAAGCGCGCCGCTTCCTGTCCTGGGCTGCGCGTCTGCACGAGATCGGCATCTCCATTGCGCATTCCGGCTATCACAAGCACGGCGCCTACATCCTGGAAAACGCCGACATGCCGGGTTTTTCGCGCACCGACCAGGAGCGCCTGGCGCTCCTGGTGCGGGCTCAGCGCGGCGCCGTGGCCAAGGTGCCGCAGTTCATGAACGGCGGCGAGCTTGCCGACATCGATCGCACGCTGGTGTGGGTGCTGCGCCAGGCCGTGATCCTCTGCCGCAACCGCGCCGAGCCCGGGCCGGCGGAAATCCAGGCCGAGGCGACGGCCAGGGGCTATCGCCTGCGCCTGCCGCGGGCCTGGCTGGAAGAGAACCTGCTCACCCGGCGGGCGCTCGAAGAAGAAGCTGCGTACTGGGGCGGTGTCGGCGTGAAAGTGCAGTACGGCTAGCAGCCTGTCGGACTTGAGGCTGATCTACTGCGCCGGTGGGAAGAGCGGCCCATTTTTGGCTTGCGCCGAAACTCGCAGCTCGTCTCCCCCGATTTCTCGTTGCATAGGCCCACTATGCGCATCGAAATCGTGAAAAACCGTCCTCGCTCCCCCACCCGGCCCGCTACGACCGCTCGAGTCCGACGGGCTGCTGGGCGGCCGATTCCACGACCTTTCCTGCCGGTTCGGGTCGGGCGGAAACCTGCAAGTGGCTGATGAACTGCTCGGTCGCTGCGCGCCAGGAGAATTTTTCCGCATGGGCGCGTGCGGCGGCGCGATCGATCTCGAGCGCGGCAAGGCAGGCTTCCCTCAAATCCTCGCGCATGACGCCGGCCTTCGAATCGCCCAGCACGTCGATCGGGCCGGTGACGGGATAGGCGGCCACGGGCAGGCCGCATGCCATGGCTTCCAGCAACACAAGGCCGAAGGTGTCGGTTTTGCTGGGGAAGACGAACACGTCCGCAGACGCATAGACCTCGGCCAGCTCGTGCTGGTTGAGCACGCCGAGATAGTTCACTTCCGGGTATTTTGCGCGCAAAGCGGGCAGCGCCGGGCCGTCGCCTACCACCCACTTCGATCCGGGCAGGTCCAGCTTGAGGAAGGCCTCGATGTTCTTTTCCACTGCCACGCGGCCGACGTAAAGAAAAATGGGCGGCTCGGTGTCGAGGCGATGGCTTTCCTGCATCCTGAATATGTCGAGATCGACGCCGCGTGACCACAGTACCACGTTGCTGAAGCCATGGGCCTCGAGGTCGGATTTGACTTTCGGGGTGGGAGCCATCACCGCGCGCGAAGGCGCATGGAACCAGCGCAGGAAACGGTAAGTCCACGACAGCGGCACCATGAAGCGCGCCTGCACGTATTCCGGGAAACGCGTGTGGTAGGCGGTGGTGAAGGGGATGTCGTTGTCGACAGCGTAACGCCGGGCGGCCAGGCCGAGCGGGCCTTCGGTGGCGATGTGCAGGGCGTGCGGCGCGAAATCGCGGATGCGCTGTGCGACCTTCTTGCCGGGGAAAAGAGACAGCCGGATGTCGGGATAAGTCGGGCAGGGCACGGTGCGGAATTCCAGCGGCGACAGGATGTTCACCTCATGCCCCATCGCTTCCATTTCGCGCTGCGTGGTGGAGAGGGTGCGTACCACGCCGTTGACTTGCGGGCGCCAGGCATCGGTCACGATCATCAGTTTCATGCAGGTTTCCTTCCGTTACTTTGATCAGGCTGGCATTGCGGTGCGCTCGCGTTTTTTTGCCGGCGCATCCAGGCATTGCCTCCAGTAGATGATTTCCAGTTCGCCGTCCCAGGTCTCCGCCAGTGCCGACAGGCTTTCCACCCAGTCGCCGTCGTTGCAGTAGACGATGCCGTCGATCATGCGGATCTCGGGCTTGTGGATGTGGCCGCAGACCACGCCGTCGCAGCCGCGCCGCTTGGCCTCCTCCGACATCACGCGCTCGAAGGCGGTGATGAAGCTCACTGCGTTCTTGACCTTGTGCTTGAGGTACTGCGACAGCGACCAGTAGGAATAGCCGAAATGCGATCGCGCCCGGTTGAGCCAGCGGTTCAGCACCAGGGCCAGGGTATAGAGCGTGTCGCCGAGGTAGGCCAACCAGCGCGCATGCTTCATGACGCCATCGAAGAGGTCGCCGTGCGTGACCAGAAGCTTTTTGCCGTCGGCAGTGACGTGGATGATGTCCTCGACCACCTCGATCTCGCCAAAAGCCAGGCCCGTGAACTGACGCGCCATTTCGTCGTGGTTGCCGGGGACGTACACCACATGCGTGCCCTTGCGTGCTTTCCTGAGGATTTTCTGCACGACGTCGTTGTGCGCCTGCGGCCAGTACCAGCCGCGGCGCAACTGCCAGCCGTCGAGGATGTCGCCGACAAGGTACAGCGTGTCGGATTCGTTGTGCTTGAGGAAGTCCAGCAGATAGTGCGCCTGGCAGCCCGGCGTGCCGAGGTGGATGTCGGAGATCCACAGGGTACGGTAGCGGCGGGTGTTTTCGGGCGATGGGTCGCCGGACGAGTCAGGCGGCGGTGCGCGGAAGGAAACGCTTTCCTGTCTCGTGAAGCCGGAGACGAAGGGTACGGCAGGGGAGCGCAACAGGCCCATGACACGATTGAGCATGGACATATCAGGCCACAGCCGTGTGACAGGGCCGTGACCGGATCGTGAAGCTTATTTTTCCGAGTACAGCGTCAGCAGTTCTGTCTGTGCGCAGTACTGTTTGCCCCCCTTCCTGCCGCGCCGGCGGAAGCTGCCGTCAGGCTGCATTTCCCAGGCCTGCTGGTTGTCGCGCAGGTAGGGTTTGAGCCCTTCCTGGATCACGCGCTTTTTCAGCCTGGGATCCAGCACCGGGAAGCAGGTTTCGATGCGGCGGAAGAAATTGCGGTCCATCCAGTCGGCGCTGGAAAGATAGACCAGTTCTTCGCCCAGGTTCTTGAAATAGAAAATGCGCGAGTGTTCGAGAAAGCGCCCCACCACCGAGCGCACGCGGATGTTTTCCGACAGGCCTTTCACCCCCGGGCGCAGGGCGCACACGCCGCGCACGATGAGGTCGATCCTGACTCCCGCCTGCGAAGCTTCGTACAGCGCGGCAATGACGCGCGGTTCCAGCAGCGCGTTCATCTTGGCGATGATGGCCGCGGGTTGTCCGGCCTTGGCGGCGATGGTCTCGCGTTCGATGGCGGCGAGAATTTCCGCGTGCAGGGTAAAGGGGGACTGCAGCAATTCCCTGAGCTTGCCGGCGCGGCCGAGGCCAGTGAGCTGGGTGAAAATCTGGTTGACGTCGGCTGTGATCGCCGGATTCGCCGTCATCAGGCCGAAGTCGGTGTATAGGCGCGCCGTGCGCGCATGGTAGTTGCCGGTGCCCAGGTGCGCATAGCTGCGCAGCCCGCCTTCCTCGCGGCGGATGACCAGCGCCAGCTTGGCGTGGGTCTTGTGCCCGACCACGCCGTAGACCACGTGCGCGCCGGCCTCCTCAAGGCGCGCGGCCCAGTTGATGTTGGCTTCCTCGTCGAAGCGCGCCAGCAGTTCCACCACGACGGTGACTTCCTTGCCGTTTTGCGCCGCGCGGATCAGCGCGTTCATGAGCTGGGAATCGGTGCCGGTGCGGTATACGGTCTGGCGGATGGCGACCACCTGCGGATCGACGGCGGCCTGTTCGATGAAGTCGATCACCGGCTGGAAGGATTCGAAAGGGTGGTGCAGCAGCAGGTCGCCCTGGTTGATCGCCTCGAACATGTTGGCGGCCTTGCCCACGCGCGCCGGCAGGCTCGGGGTGAAGGGGGGAAACTTGAGGTCGGGCCGATCCACCCAGTCCGGCACCTGCATCAGGCGCACGAGGTTGACCGGGCCGTGCACCTGGTACAGATCGCTGTGTTCGAGTTGGAACTGACCCAGCAGGAAGCTGGCCATGGTGTCGGAGCAGTTGTCGGCGACCTCGAGGCGCACGGCGGCGCCGAAATGCCGATGCGGAAGCTCGCCCTGCAATACCTGGCGAAGGTTCTTGGTTTCTTCCTCGTCCACGAACAGGTCGGAGTTGCGGGTGACGCGGAACTGGTAGCAGCCTTCCACCGTCATGCCGGAAAACAGTTCGCCCACGTGCGCGTGCAGGATGGAGGAAAGGAACACGAAGCCGTATTCGCAGCCGGCGATCTCCTGCGGCAGGCGGATGACGCGCGGCAGCGAGCGCGGCGCCTGCACCACTGCCGCACCAGAATTGCGGCCGAAGGCGTCCTTGCCCTTCAGCTCCACGGCGAAATTCAGGCTCTTGTTGAGCACGCGCGGGAAGGGGTGCGCGGGGTCGAGCCCGATGGGCGTCAATACCGGCATCAGCTCGCGGAAGAAATACTCGCGTATCCAGGCGGCCTGTTCCTCGTTCCACTGCGTGCGGCGGATGAAGCGTATGCCCTCGGCGTTCAGCGCCGGAAGGATGGTCTGGTTGAGCAGCTGATACTGCCGCGCCACCAGTTCGTGCGCCGTGCGCTGCACTTCGGCGTAGGATTGCCGGGGCGTGAGCCCGTCTGGCGAGAGCGCGGAAATGCCGGCCTTGATCTGCTCCTTGAGCCCGGCCACGCGCACCTCGAAGAACTCGTCCATGTTGCTGGAGACGATGCCGAGGAAGCGCAGTCGCTCGAGCAGGGGCGTGGACTCGTCCTCGGCCTGGGCCAGCACGCGGCGCTGGAATTCGAGGATGCCAAGCTCGCGGTTGATGAGTTGTTCGGGCAGCGGCGGGTTCATAATTTTTCTTATGTTAACCCGGATTTTCCATCGGCGCTCCTGCGACGGAGGTTGCCGGGAACCATCCGGGTCGTGCATTACCTGGCGCCCGATGGAAAATGCGGGATTAAAATCAAGCCTGTGAAGACAATGAGATATATTCGGCCAATGCTAACAAAAGCCCACGAATGCATCCGCCGCGAGCCATGAGCGCATTGCCGGGCGAAACCGAACTCAAGCTCTGGCTGCTTCCCGAAGACGCAGCGGCCTTCATGGAACTGCCCAGGCTAAGACGGGCGCGCCTTGCGCAGCAACGGCTGCACACCATTTATTTCGATACTCCCGATTTCGCCCTCGCCCGCCGGGGCGTGGCGATGCGCGTGCGCAAACAGGGGCGGCGCTGGGTGCAAACACTGAAGACCGAAGGCGAAAAGGCCGGCGGCCTGTCGAAAAGGCTGGAACTGGAAAGCGCGGTATCCGGGCCTGCGCCGGACCTCGCGCGCCTGCCGGCCGAGGCGGTGGGTGCGCTGATCGAGAAGAAATGGCGCGCAGCCCTGGTGCCGGTGTACGAAACGCGATTCCGTCGCAGCACCCGGAATCTGCGCGCACCCGACGGCAGCCGCGTGGAAGTCGCGCTCGACCAGGGCGAAATCCTTGCCGGCAAACGCTCCCAGCCCTTGTGCGAAGTGGAGCTGGAACTCAAGTCCGGCAGCGCCGATGCCCTCTACGCGCTGGCGCAGACGTTCGCAAGCCGGGTCCTGCTGTTGCCTTTCGATCTTAGCAAGGCCGAGCGCGGCGCGCGCCTTGCCGCAGGTGCGAAGCCCGCGCCGGTGGCCGCGACACGGCCGGCGCTGGCGGCCATGATGCCCCTGTGCGCGGCCTTTGCGCGCATCATGGGCGCCGGTCTTGCGCAGTTGCAGGCCAACCTGCCCGGCCTGCTGCAGGAAACCGACCCGGAATACCTGCACCAGGCGCGCGTCGCCGTGCGGCGCATGCGTTCGGCGGCGCGGCTGTTCGGGCGGGCCTGCCCGCTGCCGGACGAGGAGATGGGGCGCATCGCAGAGCTGTCGCGGGCGCTGGGCGAGGCGCGCGACTGGGATGTGTTCGTGCTGGAAACCCTGCCGGCCCTGAGCCGGGGCTTGCCGGCGCAACAGAAATCCCTGCTCGCGCGGCGTGCACAGGCCACCCGCCGTTCGGCGCGCGCCGCCATGCTGGCGCTGGTGCGCCGCCCGCAGACGGGGGCGGATCTGCTGGCGTTGCATCGTCGGCTCAACGCCCTGGCGGGCGGCCGGGGCAAGACGGGGCTGGTCGGATTTTCCGCAAAAAAGCTCGCCGCGCTGCATGCCGCCGTCATCGAGGGGGCGCGGGACTTCTCCGCGCAGTCGCCGGAGCAGCGCCACAGGCTGCGCATCCGGGTCAAGCGCCTGCGCTATGCGCTGGATTATCTGGGCGCGCTGTTCGGAGACCACAAGAAGTTCCTGGCCTGCTTCGAAGCGCTGCAGGACGAGCTTGGCGCGCTCAACGACGCCAACACCGCCATGCGATTCCTCTCGGACTTGAATCGCGACCGCCGACTGGATGGCGCCGTCGCGCAAATTGCACGCGAGCTCGAAGCAGGGATGCAGGCCAGGCTCGATGTCGGCGCGCGGCTGCTGCGCGAATTTTCCCGCCTCGAACCGCCCTGGCAGTGAAAGAAACCGCAAGGAGCAGCACATGGAATTGATACTGTGGCGCCACGCCGAAGCCGAGGATGGCCTGAACGATCTCGCGCGCGAACTGACGCCGAAAGGTCGCAAGCAGGCGGCGAAAATGGCCGCCTGGCTGAACACGCGCCTGCCGAACGGCTGCAGGGTGCTGGTCAGCCCGGCGGCGCGCGCGCAGCAGACAGCGCAGGCCTTGCAGCGCAGGATCGAAACCCTGTCTGCGCTGGCGCCCGGCGCCGCCGTGAAGGACCTGCTCAAGGCGGCCGGCTGGCCCGGGAGTGACCAAGACTGCGTGCTGATCGCCGGCCATCAGCCCGACCTTGGCCGGGTGGCGGCGCATCTTTTGGGCGGTCAAGGTCCGTTCTCGATCAGGAAAGGTGCCATATGGTGGTTTTCCGGCCGCGCGCGTGCGGACGGAAACGAAGTATTGCTGCGCGCGGTGATCGCGCCGGATTTGCTGTGACGCGGCTATAATCGGCGCATGAGCGTGGCGTGTCCGAGCGTGGCATCCGGGGCGCCAGGCGAAAACTGGAGGATACCCAAGTACCCACGCAATGGCCGACGGACTGACTTTTACCGGATTGCGCGATGCCTATGCCGCGGCCAGCCCTGCAAGAAAGCTGGTGTGGGGAGTCATCATCCTGCTTCTGCTGGCCTTGCCGGCCGTGCTGCTCTGGCAGGACGCGCAAACCCCGCGCGAATATCGCGTCCTCTACGCCGAACTTTCCGACCGTGATGGCGGCGAGGTGGTGGATGCGCTGGAAAGACTGAATATTCCCTACCGCCTGGCCGACGCGGACGGTTCCGTGCTGGTACCGGCGGACCGGTTTCATGTTGCGCGCTACAAGCTCGCGGCACAGGGCCTGCCCAGAGGCGACAAGCCCGCAGGCGAGGATGCCGGACAGCGCTTCGGCGTCTCGCCCTTCCAGGAACAGCTGGGCTACCAGCGCCGGCTGGAAGCCGAGCTCGCACGCTCGGTGGAAAGCATAGAAGACGTCGAGTCCGCGCGCGTACACCTTGCGTTGCCCAGGCAGTCGGCCTTTCTGCGCGAACGCGTTCCGCCTGCCGCCTCGGTGCTGGTCAAGCTCAGGACGGGCGCCGCATTCGACGAGGACAAGGTCGAGGCCCTGCGCCAGATCGTGGCAGGCGGCGTGCCCGGCATGAACCCCGGCCAGGTCAGCGTGGTCGATCAGCGCGGCATCCTGCTGGCGGCGGGCGTGGCGGATTTCTATCGCGGACTCAGCCCCGACCAGATGGAGTACGCACGCCGCCTGGAAAGCGATCTTGCCGGACGCGTCAGGCGCGTGCTGTCGCCGGTGCTGGGCGATGCCGCCTTCAAGGTGCAGGTCACCGCGCGCATCGATTTCAGCGAAAGCGAAGAAACCATCGAGCGCGCGCACCGCACCGGCGCCGGGACCGGCAGCCTCGACCGCAGCGTGCGCCATGTGCGCGAGCCGCGCGGCCGCCTGCTGCAGGCGTCGACCCTGATCGTGGTGGACGAGGGCGCCGGCTTCGAGGCTGCCGAACTCGACAGGTTCGCGACCCTGGCGCGGCAGGCGGTCGGTTTCGAGCCAGGGCGCGGCGACAGCCTGCAGGTGATCGCGCTGCCTTTCGCGGCGGCGCAGGCCCCGGCTGCGGCGTCGGCAGCCAAGGCGCCGCTGCCAGTCCTTCCCGCCGCGAAGCCGCGGCCTTCTCCGCTCGATGACGAACTGCTGCCCGTTTACCTGGGCCTTGCGCTGGCGCTGCTGTTCATGCTTTTGCTGATTGCACTGCGCGCACGCCACCGCCGTTTGCGCAGGCTGGAACAGGCGCATGCGGCAGAGCCGGGCGAGACATTCGAGGCACGCCTCGACGGGCTGCGCCGGCGCGTGTTGGCCGATCCCAAACTTGCCGCCAGCGTGGTGAAGCTGTGGGTGCATAACCCATGATGCAGGAGCGTGCCCGATGAACCGCGCCGGCCTGGAAAAAGCCGCGGTGCTGCTGCTATCGCTGGGCGAGGAGGCGGCCGCGCAGGTGTTCCGCTATCTGTCGCCTTATGAAGTCGGCGAACTCGGGCGCGCCATGCGCGAACTGGGCGCGCTGCCGCGCGAACGCGTGGAAACCGTGCTGGACGCCTACGAGGAAGAGGCGGCGCGACAGACCGGCATCGGTGCAGACGCCGACCACTTCCTCGACGCGGCGCTTTCGCATGCCCTCGGCGACGAACGCGGGCGTATGCTGCTGTCGCGCATCACCGCGGCGGGCGGCAGCGTACAGGAACTGGCGTTCAGGGAGCCGGCGGAAGTCGCGGCCTTGCTGAAGGACGAGCACCCGCAACTGGCTGCGGCCGTGCTCGCGCAACTCGATCGCTCGCATGCCGCCGCCGTCCTGGAGTGGCTGCCGGAAATGCAGCGCGAGGAAGCCGTGAAGCGCCTCGCCGAATGGCAGGGCGCGCCCGTGGAGGCGCTACGTGAAATGGAAGACTGGCTCGCGCACCGGCTGCGGGAAGCGCCGGGGCATGATGGCCCGAATCTTGCGGCCGACCTGTTGGCGCGCCTGTCGCCGGCCGCGCGCGAAGAAGTCGAGCACGGCCTGGCACAGACTTCGCCGCAAGTGCTGGAGCAGATCAGGGCGCAGCAACTGGGACTGGACGACCTCGTGCGACTGTCGGGCGAATCGCGCACGCGCTTTTTCAAGGCGGTGCCGGGGCAGACGCTGCTGCTGGCGCTGAAAGGCGCCGATCCCGAACTGGTGGCGGGGCTGCTTGCGCAGATGCCCGATATGGCGGCGCGCAGACTGCGGGACGATCTCGATGCCCTGGGCGCGGCGAAAGTGTCCGACATCGAATCCGCGCAGGCGGAGACGGTCAGGCTGCTGCGGGAAATGGCCTGCGCCGGCGGACTGGAACTGGCGAGCCCGGATATTTCCAACGCGGAAACCCAGGCATGAGCGAAGAAACAACCGATACGCGCAGCGCATTCGAACGCTGGGAAGGTCTCGAAGCCGTGTCCGGTGGCGAGAGCGAGGCGCAGCAGCGCATCCGGCAGGCCTATGAAGAGGCCCGCAGGCAGGGCTTCGAGGCCGGCATCGAACAGGGCCGCAGCGAGATGGAACAGGAAACGCGTCGGCTGCGCCAGCTGGCGACCAGCCTGGGCGGCGCGCTCGATGCGCTCGATTTCCGTCTGGCCGACGAAGTGCTGAGTCTGGCGCTGGATGTGGCGAAGCAGGTCATCGTCGGCGAATTGGACGCGCGCCCCGACCGCATCCTCGACGTGGTCAAGCTGGCGCTCAGACAGATGGCGGAAACCACGCGCGAGGCGCGCCTCTTGCTGAATCCGGACGACGCGCAGGTGGTGCGTCCCATCCTCAACGAACTGCTCGACAAGAGCCGGCTGCGTATCGTCGAGGATGCGCGCATCGTGCGCGGCGGCTGCCTGATCGAGACGCCGCAGGGCGATCTCGATGCCACCCTGCAGACACGCTGGCGCCAGGTGATTTCTGTGCTGGGCTCCAACAGGAACTGGCTGGAATAAGCGTCCATGGACCGCAGCGTGCGCTTTCGCGAATACCTGGCCGACTGCCGACGTGCGGTGAGCTTTGCCCAGCCCTGGGCCGAGAGCGGACGCCTAACACGCGTGGCCGGCCTGGTGATGGAAGCGGTGGGACTGCGCCTGCCCATCGGCAGTCAGTGCCTGGTGCAGATTCCCGGCGGACCCAGTGTCGATGCCGAAGTCGTGGGTTTTTCCGGCGACCGCCTGTTGCTCATGCCCTCGACCGATGTGTACGGCGTGATGCCGGGTGCGCGCGTGGTGCCCGAGAATCCGCTCGCCGCGCAGCCGCCGCGCATCGGCCGGCGCTACACGCCCAGGCGTCGCGTGCAGGACCGCGTGCGCCAGGTCGCGGTCGGGCCGCAGTTGCTGGGGCGCGTGCTCGATGGCGCCGGCAGGCCGCTCGACAGCCTTGCGCCGGTGGTCGCCGAACACCGCGTGCCGCTGTATGCGCGCTCGCTCAACCCCCTCGGCCGCGCGCCGATCCGCGAGGCGCTCGACGTCGGCGTGCGTTCCATCAATGCGCTGCTTACCGTCGGGCGCGGCCAGCGCCTCGGGCTGTTTGCCGGCAGCGGCGTGGGCAAAAGCCTTTTGTTGGGCATGATGGCGCGCTATACCGATGCCGACGTCGTGGTGGTGGGGCTGATCGGCGAGCGCGGACGCGAAGTCAAGGATTTCATCGAGAACAATCTCGGACACGAAGGCATGGAACGCGCCGTGGTGGTGGCGGCGCCGGCCGACTCGCCACCGCTCATGCGACTGAACGGCGCAGCCTACACCATGGCCATCGCCGAGTATTTCCGTGACCAGGGCAGGCATGTGCTGCTCATCATGGATTCGCTCACGCGCTTTGCCATGGCCCAGCGCGAAGTGGCGCTGGCGATCGGCGAGCCGCCGGCGACCAAGGGCTATCCGCCCTCGGTGTTCTCCAAGCTGCCGCAGCTGTGCGAGCGCGCCGGCAATGCCAAAAGCGGCGGCGGCTCGATCACCGCGTTTTTCACCGTATTCATGGAGCAGGACGACCAGCAGGACCCGATCGCCGATGCCGCGCGTTCGATTCTCGACGGCCATATCGTGCTGACCCGCGACCTCGCCGATGCCGGGCTGTATCCGGCCATCGACATCGAGTCTTCCATCAGCCGGGTCTTGCCCGGACTGACCGGCTCCGAGGACATGGAGCGCATCCGCCGCTTCAAATACTTGTATTCACGCTACCGCCGCAGCCGCGACCTCATTTCCGTGGGCGCCTATGTGCCGGGTGCCGACCCGGTGCTGGACGAAGCCATGAAAATGCAGCCGGCGATGCAGGCCTTCATGTCGCAGGACATGGAACGGCGCGTGACCATGGCCGAGGCGCGCGCCGAACTTGCAAGGATGCTGCCCTGATGTCCGCTTTCGCCTTGCAGCCTGCGCTCATACTCGCCGAACGCCGTGCGGAAGCGAAGTCGCGCGCGGTGAAAGTGGCCTACGTCGCTTGGCTCAATGCGCGCACGCACCGGGTCAGGCTTAAACGGCGCCGTGATCTTTATGCCGGCCAACTCAATATGAGGATGCGGCAGGGTTGTTCAGCCGAACTGGCGCAGGCGGCGGGTGCGGCGCTGTCCAGGTGGCAGGCGGAAATGCAGGCTTGCGCGCGCGAACTGGAACGCACGCGCGAGGCATGGCGGCGCGAACTCGATGCCTGGCAGGTAGAAGAGAAGCGCCTGGAAGCATTGCAGTTGCTGGCGCGCCGGCATGCGCTGGAACAGCTGAGGCAGGAAGAAAAACGCGAGCGCCGCTTGCACGACGAGCTTTCCGCGCACAGTGCCCATGCGCGGCGGCAGGACGAGCAGGGCGAGGCGGCCTTGCCGCATTGGTTGCAGGTGCGCGCAAGATGATGGCACTGTCGCCGCTTGCCGCCGAGGAGCGCGCCTGCCTGCAAAGCTTTCTGCCGGGAGGCATGCTGCATGGCTTTGCCCGCCGCCTGGAGCAGCGCCTGCTCGCCAGCCTGGGCGTGCAGGCCAATGCGGTTGTTTCACCTTTGCGGGATGGGGGCGATACGGGCGGTGACGAGCCCGTGATCAGGATCGCGCCGGAACTGGCCGATGCCTGGCTCGCCCTGCGCCTGGGCGGCAAGCCTTCCGGCGTTTCAATGCCCGGGGATGAGCGGCTGGCCGTACCATTCAAGACCCTGATCCGCCGCACGCTGGCAGAAAGCGCGGTGAATGCGGGCAAGGAAGAGTGGCCGCAGGCCATGCGCCTGGAACTGTTCCTTGGCGGTCGGCAAGGGACGGTCGAAATTTTCTGGAACGGCGCGCGTGCCCTGGAATGGGCGCGGCGCGCGATCAGGGAGAAGACATGAAAGCGATCTGGACCGTGATGTTGGCGACGGCAAGCGTTCCAGCCCGGGCTGCGGAATCCACGGCCGGCGTGGCCGGCATGCTGCTGTCGCTCGTGCTGATCCTGGGCTTGTTCGTGCTGGCCGCGTGGCTGGTCAGGCGCTACCTTCCGCAAGCCGGCAAGTCCGGGCCTGTCAAGGTGATCGGCGCCACCATGGTGGGGGCGCGCGAGCGCGTGGTGGTAGTGGAAGTGGAGGGCACCTGGCTGGTGCTGGGCGTGGGCGGCGGCCAAGTGCGCACCCTGCACACCTTGCCCAGGCCCGGAGAGCACGCATGAGGCGGCTGGCGCTCCTGCTGCTTGCCGGCGGACTCATCTCCAGCATGGGCGCGGCCGCGGCCGAACAGGGACTGACCCTGTTCCAGGCCGCGCCCGTCGCCGGTGGCCAGAGCTATTCGATTCCGGCCGGCAGCCTGCCCTACGTGCTGCTGCTGCCTTTCCTGCCCGCCCTGATCTTGAGCCTCTCCGCCTTTACCCGTGTGGCCGTGGTGTTCTTCCTCCTGCGCCAGGGGCTGGGCAACCAGTACGCGCCGCCCAACCTGGTGCTGGTCGGTCTGGCCCTGCTGCTCACGTATTTCATCATGCAGCCCGTGGTGCAGAAGATCCAGGCCGAGACCTTCGAGCCCTACAGCAAGGGCCAGCTCGCCGCCGAGGTCGCGCGTGCGAAGGCCGGCGATGCGCTGAAGGGCTTCATGCTGAGGCAGACGCGCGCCGACGATCTTGCCATTTTCATGCCGCAGGACGCCACGCTCGATTTGCAGAAGCCGGAGGCCGTGCCCTTCCATGCGCTGGGCCCGGCCTTCGTCACCAGCGAACTGAAGACCGCGTTCCAGATCGGTTTCATGGTCATCCTGCCTTTTCTCATCATCGACCTCGTGGTGGCGAGCGTGCTGACCGGCATGGGCATGGTCATGGTGCCGCCGCAGATGGTGTCGCTGCCGCTGAAACTGCTGTTGTTCATCATGGCCGACGGCTGGCACCTGCTGGTGGGCTCATTGGTGAACAGCTTCTGATGGACGGCCTGCTGCAACAAAGCCTGTGGCTCGCTTTCTGGATCGCGCTGCCGATCCTGGGCGTGCTGCTGCTTGCGGCGCTGCTGATGGGCGTGTTCCAGGCCGCCACCCAGATCCTCGAGCCGACCCTGTCCTTCGTGCCCAAGCTGCTGATGCTGGTATTGGTGCTGGCCCTGCTGGGGACCTGGATGAGCGGCAGCGTGGTCGAATTCGCGCGCGAAATCCTGGGCGGATTCCCGGCGCTGATCGAGTGAGTCGGTTAACCGCGGCCGGTTTGTCATGACAAAATTGTCTTTTCTCTGACGGTTTTGACATATCCGACAAATCCGAATCTCGAAAAAATCTATGATTATCAATAAATTATGAGTTCCTGAATGTTGGCACAAGGTTTGCGGTAGGCCATTCGGGTCATTCCGACAGGCTGCCGGAAGTGTGGGACATGCCGATGTCTGATGCGGCTAACATCAAACGAGCTTATGTAGTCCCGGCTGACCCGCAGGCAAATCGACTCGCCGCTATCACAGGTACAGATCGTTTTATGAAGTATTCGGAGAAAAACATCATGAGGACCGGTTGCGCGGCGCTGATGACGGGATTGATGCTTGCAGCGAACGTTCCCGTTCCGGCGGAAGGCGGTGACGATGCGCACTATCAGGAAATGAAAGCAGCGGGCGAACGCGTGCAGCAGAGCGCCGAACAATGGCGCGAGGAATACAGGCGCCTGCGCGAGGAGCGCAAGCGGCTGCTTGAGCGGCAGGCGGAAGAACGCAGGCGCGAAGCCGAAGAAAAACGCAGGCAGGCGCTCAAGGACGAAGCCGAGCG
>JBFMCR010000043.1:0-58592 GCA_040754425.1 Pseudomonadota bacterium
GAACACTGTCGCCTCGGACGCGATGGAATGCAACAGACGGGCCGGATGCCGATGACCAATTTGACTCGGAATGCATCCAGCACAGGTCAATACGGCAGATTTGCACTCTGCCGCGCAGACTCCTAGCACACCAGATCGTCTATGTAAAAGGCAACGCCACGTTCAACGAATCGTTCGCGCGCGCAGTGGAAATAGAAGGCACGCTGCGCTGGCTGGCGTGGCGCAGCGACCCGGCCGGGCTTGCGCATTATCGCGCTGCGCTGGCGCGTGCCGAAACTTTTTTCCGGGCCGTGAAGACCGTGCGCAGCGAGCTTGCCGCGCTCTACGCCTCGCCGCTACCCGATTCGCCGAAACGGCGGCGCAAACAGGAAATACTCAATGCCATGCGAGAATTGCAGCGGCAACGCAAGGCGCAGGACCCGGCCTGGGCGGCCTATGATGCATGGTTCGCCGACGGGCTCAACAACGCCAGGCTGGCATCCGTGTCGGTTTATTTCGACGATGTGGAAATGTTTCGCGGTCTGTTCGCCCAAAGCGGCGGCGACTTTCGCGTGTTTTATTCGGCGGTGCGAACCAGGGCCGCCCTGCTGGAAAGAGGCCGGCGCCGGCCAGCCTGACAGCCGTCAGGCTTTGCCCTGCCGCCAGGCTTTGCCTTGCCGCCAGGCCGCTACCGCTTCCGCGCGCGCCTGGAAAACCGCTTCCCTGATCCTGGCCGGCTCGACCCGTTTCGCCACCGCGCCGGCGTCGACACCCTGCGCCGCGCGCAAGGCCTGCCTGAGATGCTCGATTGCCGGGAAAGGCCGCGCCTCGTAGCCCGGACGACCGCGGAAATCGCACTCGCAGGCGCGCAAAAACTCCTCGAAGCGCTCGGGCCTGCGGAAGGCGTCGACCCGTTCCAGCAGTTCCACCACCGTTCCCGGCCGCAGTTCGGGCGCACGGTGCACGATGCCATGCTCGCGCGCCACGGCAATGGCAAGATCGCGGCATTCGGCCGGCACCCGCAGGCGTTCGCTCACGGCGCGCACCCGCTTTGCGCTTTTCGCCTCGTGGCCGAGATGCCTGGGCCAGAGTTCCGGCGGCGTCGCGCCCTTGCCCAGATCGTGGGTCAGCGCGGCGAAACGCACCGGCAGGCTGAAATTTTGCCGCGCGGCCCAGTCGATCACCAGCATGACGTGCACGCCGGTGTCGACCTCGGGATGGTGTTCCGGCGGCTGCGGCACGCCGAACAGGCAATCCACTTCCGGCAGGAGCCTGGCCAGCGCCCCGCATTCGCGCAGCGCCCGGAACATGCGCGAAGGCTGTTTTTCCATGAGTCCGCGCGACAGCTCCTGCCACACGCGCTCCGGCACCAGCGCCTCCACCTCCCCGGCTTCGACGATCTTTCTCATCAGGGCCAGGGTCTCGGGAGCGACGGAAAAATCGGTGAAACGCGCGGCGAAACGCGCCACGCGCAGAATCCTGACCGGGTCTTCGGCGAAGGACTCGCTCACATGGCGAAAGATTCTTGCCTCTAGGTCGGAGCGGCCGCCGTAAGGGTCGATGATCTGCCCGGACTGATCCATGGCCATGGCGTTGATGGTGAGATCGCGCCGGCGCAGGTCTTCCTCCAGCGTGACATCGGGCGCGGCATGGACGGTAAAGCCCCTGTAGCCGTGGCCGGACTTGCGTTCGGTGCGCGCCAGCGCATATTCCTCGTGGGTTTGCGGGTGCAGGAAAACCGGGAAATCACGGCCGACCGGCGTGAAGCCCTGCGCGAGCATTTCGTCGGGCGTGGCACCGACCACCACGTAGTCGCGGTCCCGCACCGGCAGGCCGAGCAATTGATCCCTGACCGCGCCGCCCACCACGTAGGTTTTCATGGCGGTGCGGCTTATCTGTGCGCGAGGTTGCGGTATGCGCCGTAATGTCCGCGCGCCTGAACGCCGGCAAGCCAGGCCGGCGCCACGGCTTCGAGCGCCTGCGGCCGCCAGGCCGGCGGCTGAGCGCCGCCGCAGACATTGGGCACCTGCATGGCGTAGTAATCGTCGCGCGTCATCAGCTTCGCGCCCGGCTTGAATTCGAGCATCCAGGCGTTCAGATAGGACAGCCTGTCGGACAGCGGGATCAGCCTGCCGCCGCCATCGAGCGTCTTTTGCAGGAACTGCATGAGCTCGAGCAGCGTGTATTCGTCGGGGCCGCACAGGTCGTAGGTCCGGCCGAAGGTTTCCGGATCGTCCAGGCTGTCGGCGAAGGCCTTGGCGACGTCGCCCACGTAAACGGGCTGGAAGCGCGCATGCGGGCAGGCCAGCGGCACTGCCGGCAACCGCCTGAGCAGACGCGCGAACAGATTGAGGAAGCTGTCGCCGGGGCCGAAAATGACCGAAGGCCGGAAGATCGTCACCCGCATGCCGCGCCGTGCGGTCAGCTTGGCGCCGTCCAGGGTGCCGGGGTTGGGATTGGCCTCCTGGCCGGCTTCGCGCACTAAGGCTTCGCCGACGCCCTTGGAGCGCTGGTAGGCGGAACGCGAGACGGGGTCGGCACCGAGCGCGCTCATGTGCAGAAAACGCGAAATGCCCGCCTCGGCACAGGCGCCGATGGCCTTGCGCGGCAATTCGACATGGTTTTGGTGAAAGTCGCCGCGCCTTGCCTGCGGCTTGTCCACGCGCCCCCTTGCGCTTTCGTGCAGGATGCCGACCAGGTTGACGACGGCATCGCAGCCGCGAAACTCGCGCGCCAGCACGCGCTCGTCGTGGACGTCGGCCTCCGCCACATCGACGGTCGGCAGCAGGATCAGGCCTTTTGCGTGCTCGCGCCTGCGCGTGAGCACCTTGACCTGCCTGCCGCGTGCGGCCAGCTCGGAAACCAGGGCGGTGCCGACGAAGCCGGACCCGCCCAGTACGCAGATTTTTTGATGTGTCATGGCGTTCGACCCCTTGCGAAGATGGCGATGATTTTAGCTTTCGCCCGCGACCGCTTCCAGCGTGGGCTGCCTGTCATCGGCATCCGCGGGCGGCGCCGGCGCGGCCCGCGCCGGGATGGTGCCGAGGCGATCGGCCAGCAGCATGGTAGGCCGGCCGAAGCGCAACGCATAATACATGGCGTTGCTCATGACCTTTTTCACGTAGTCGCGGGTTTCGGAAAAAGGAATGCTCTCGATGTAGATCGCAGCCTCCATGGGCCTGGTGTCGCGCCAGCGCTGGGCGCGGCGCGGGCCGGCATTGTAGGCGGCGGTCGCCAGCACCGGATGGCCGTCGAGGCTGTCCTGCACGTGGCGCAGGTACCAGGTGCCGAACTTGATGTTGGTTTCCGGCTCGCTGAGGCTTTTCGCGTCGAACCGCTTGATGCCGAGGCGCCTGGCGATCCAGCGCCCGGTCGCAGGCATGATCTGCATGAGGCCGGCCGCGCCCGCGCTGGATCTGGCCACGTTCACGAAACGGCTTTCCTGGCGTATGAGGCCATAGACCCAGGCTTCGTCGAGCCCGTTCTCCCTTGCCTCTTTCGAGGCCAGTTCGCGATAGGGCGCGATGAAACGAAGATCGAAGTCATGCAGTTCGCGTGTTTTCTCCGCGGTGTTGATGGCGCGGTCGTGCCAGCCGCGGTCTCTTGCCAGTTCCGCCGCCGCCAGCAGTCGGCGGTCGTCGAAATTGCGCACCGCCCAGATCCATTCGTTTGCGGCCTCGGTGCGCAACTCGAGCCCGTACAGCGCAAGCGCACGCGCGATGCCGGCCTCGCGCGCCACTGCCGTCACTTCCTCCCCTGCGACCTTGATGTTGATGGTTTGCGCGCCCATCACTTCGCCCAGTTCCTCCGCGGCCAGCATGGCATAGTAGTGGTGCTCGCGTGACAAAGGCGCAAAAATCCGGTTGGCCTCCAGCTCCTGGCCGAGCGCTTTCAAGGCACGAGCCTGCCAGTATTGCCAGACCGGCCGGCTGCGGGTCTCGCCGCGCATGCCGCCGATTGCCTGCTGCACCGCATGCCAGTCGCCGGCGCGCAAGGCAGCTCTGGCCCACCATTCGCGCTGTTCTTCCGACAGCCCGACACCCGCGGTTTTGCGGAACCAGGGCAAGGCCTGCGGCTCGTGGCGGCGCGCCGCCTCCACGGCCAATCGCCCCCAGGCATATTGCCGGTCGGCTTCGTCCAGGCGGGGCAGTATCGCTTCCAGCACGCGCGCAGCGGCGACCGTGTCATTCCTGGCCAGCCGCGACAGGGCGAAAAGCCCGACTTCCCGCTGGGCGCGATTGCCCCAATTCTGTGCCGGATCGGCGAGATAATCCGCCGGGGCCCGGTAGGCGCGATCCATGCCGGATGCCGCAGGCCGCCTGTCTTGAGGAATGTTGCCCGGCAGCGATCTCGCCAAGCCGAGATTGCCCGCCTCGAAAGCCAGGCGCAGTCGTCTCCATACATCTTCCTCGGTCAGCAAGCCTTCGGACAGCAGCGAGTCGAACAGCGGCTTGCAGGCGGACGGCATGTCCCGGCCGGTAAACCACATGCCGATCGCACTGCCGAGAAATCCGCGTTCGCCCATGGCAAGCTCGGCCCGACGCGCAAAACAGAGATGCTGGGTTTCCGGCCGCACCAGGCGGGGAAACTCGGCCAGATACGCCGCCCACATTTGCCTGCGCCCGAGATCCTTGAGCCATTCGCCGCGCAGTTTTTCCGCCAGCCAGGTATCCGGATGGGCAGCCAGAAAATCCGCGACGCGGGCGTCGTCCGACAACTGCCTCGACACTTTCCAGTATTCGATGTAGGGGCGCAGCGGGTGATTTTGCGGAATTCTGGCGGCATGCCTTTCGAACCCGCGCATGTCACCTGCCGCCCAGGCCGTGCGCGCTTTCAGAAAACTGTCATCTACAGCCGCCCAGGCCGGGAAGACTGCCGGCAAAAAAATCAGGACGACCGAGGATTTGGTTATACTGGCACCGTTCCGGCAAATTGCATGCATCGATGCCGGAACAACCCATCTTTTCAAGACTTGGAGGACGGCATGAAAGCAAACGTTGGCAACACTGACCGCATCATTCGCATCGTCGTTGGCCTGGCACTGATTGCCTGGGCGGTAATGGACGGCCCGGTATGGGCCTGGATCGGCGTGCTTCCGCTGGCAACAGGCGCCGCAGGCATCTGCCCCGCCTACAGCATTCTTGGCATGAACACCTGCGGAACGAAAAAAGAGCAGTAAGCGCGCCAGCATCCGCTCAGGCCAGAAACAGCTTGTAGGCCGGATTGCGCGTTTCGTCCCAGTAGCGATAGCCCAGCTTGTCCAGGAATTTGCGGAAGCCGGGCTTTTCTTTCGGCGGCACCTGGATTCCGACCAGGATGCGTCCGTAATCCGTGCCATGGTTGCGGTAATGGAACAGGCTGATGTTCCAGTCGTGGCTCATGCTGTTGAGAAAATTCATCAGCGCGCCAGGGCGCTCCGGAAACTCGAAACGGTACAGCAGTTCGTTGCTGGCCAGCGGGGCATGCCCGCCCACCAGGTGGCGCACGTGCAGCTTGGCCATCTCGTTGTCGGTGAGGTCGATCGCCTCCAGTTTGTGCTTTTTCAACAGGGTGATCAGTTTCCTGACTTCGCCGCCGCCCTGGATTTGCAGCCCGACGAATACCCGCGCCAGCCTGGGATCATCGTAGCGATAGTTGAACTCGGTGATGTTGCGCGCGCCCAAGAGCGAGCAGAATGCCTTGAAACTGCCGGGCGTCTCGGGGATGGTCACGGCGAGAATGGCCTCGCGCTTTTCGCCCAGTTCGGCGCGCTCGGCCACATGGCGCAGGCGATCGAAGTTCATGTTCGCGCCCGAGGCGATGGCGATGAGGCACTTGCCATGGAGCCTGTCGCCGGCTACCGCGGCCTTCAGGCCTGCCACCGACAGCGCGCCGGCAGGCTCCAGAATGGAGCGCGTGTCTTCGAACACGTCCTTGATTGCCGCGCAGATGGCGTCATTGTCGACGCGGATGATTTCATCGACATAAAGCTGGGCAAGACGGAAAGTCTCCCTGCCCACCTGCTTGACCGCCACGCCATCGGCAAAAATGCCGACCTGCGCAAGCCTCACCCGCTCGTTCCGGCACAATGAGCGCGCCATGGCGTCGGCATCCTCCGGTTCCACGCCGATCACCTTGATTTCGGGCTTGAGGCGCTTGACGTAGGCGGCGATGCCGGCGATCAGGCCGCCGCCGCCCACCGGTACGTACACCGCATGGATGGGGTCCTGGTGCTGGCGCAGCATTTCCATGGCGATGGTGCCCTGGCCGGCGATCACGTCAGGGTCGTCGTAGGGATGGACGAAGGTGCCTTTCAGTTTCTGGGCCAGCACCAGGGCGTGCTCGTAGGCCTCGTCATAGGAATCGCCGTGCAGCACCACCTTGGCACCGCGCGCGGCCACGGCATCGATCTTGATCTGCGGCGTGGTCGCCGGCATCACGATCACCGCCCTGGCGCCCAGTTTCTGCGCCGCCAGCGCCACACCCTGGGCATGGTTGCCGGCCGAAGCCGCCACCACCCCGCGCTTGAGCTGCGCCGGCGTCAGCCGCGACATCTTGTTGTAGGCGCCGCGCAGCTTGAAGGAAAATACCGGCTGCAGGTCCTCACGCTTCAGATAAACCGTGTTGCCCAGGCGGCGGGAGAGATTGCCGGCCAGATCCAGCGGCGACTCGATGGCCACGTCGTACACCCGCGCGGTCAGGATGCGTTCGAGATAATCGTTGATTTGCGATGTCATGGTGCCGCCAAGATTAACAGGATTCGGGTTTGTGAAAAACGCGCTTTGCGGCTAATCTTCGGGAAATTTTGACGACGAGACCCGTAAAAATGACACAGGACGAAATGAAACAGGCGGTCGCGCGTGCGGCCGTCGAATACGTGAAGGGCGGCATCATCGGGGTGGGCACCGGCTCCACCGCCAACTACTTCATCGACGAGCTGGCCAAGGTGAAAGGCCGCATCGACGGCGCCGTAGCCAGTTCCGAAGCCACCGCCAAGCGCCTGAAGAGCCACGGCATCCAGGTGCTGGATCTCAACAGCGTGGGAGGCATGGAAGTCTACATCGATGGCGCCGACGAGATCACGCGCAATTTCCACATGATCAAGGGCGGCGGCGGCGCGCTGACGCGCGAGAAGATCGTCGCCGCCTGCGCCAGGTATTTCATCTGCGTGGCCGACCAGACCAAGCTGGTCGACGTGCTGGGCAAGTTTCCGCTGCCGGTGGAAGTGATCCCGATGGCGAGGAGCTACGTCGCGCGAGAGCTGGTGAAGCTGGGCGGACAGCCCAAGCTGCGCGAAGGTTTCACCACTGACAACGGCAACGTCATCCTGGACGTGCACGGTCTTGCCATTCTCGACCCGGTGGCGCTGGAATCCGAAATCAACCAAATCACGGGTGTGGTGACCAACGGCCTGTTTGCGCGCCGCCCCGCCGACGTGCTGCTGCTCGGCACCGGGCACGGCGTGGAAACCCTCAAGTGAGAGGCCGTTTGCGCAGGTTTTACCGGTCTTTGCCGGCGGTGCCGTCGCCCGGCTCAGGGTTGATCGGCTCGCCCGCGACACGATAGCGTTCGGCCGCCCACAGGCCCAGGTCCATGAGTTTGCAGCGCTCGCTGCAAAACGGCCGGTACTTGTTGCGTGCTTCCCAGCGCACTTCCGCTCCGCAACTCGGGCAGCTGACCAGCGGTGCTTTTTCGGGCATCTCGCTCATAGCGTGCAGAAAGTCAGCTCGAAAGGCATGGAATCCGCGCACACCCTGGATTCTCCGGGCAGGTTGCGCACGAAGCGGATGTTGAGCATGTACTTGTTGGCCGAAATTTCCGGCACACAGCAGAACTCTTCGCCCACACCGACCCGGATCATTTGTGCCGGACGGGCGCCCGCTTCCAGCATTTGCTGGTAAACGCCGTTGATTGCCTGTTGCATGGCCGGATTGCAGCTTTCCCTCATCAGGCGCAACACGATATCCAGTCCGGAACGCACCGGCATCATGGGCGCGGTCCACTCCTGCAGATTTGCGCGCCGGCTATCCGCAGGCTCGTGCAGCCAGCGGTGATAAGCCGGCAAATCGAATTCGCACAGACCGCCGGGAATGATTGCGCGCTGCCGCACGGACGTGATCCATTCATCCTCTTTCAGGTTCTGGCCGATGCGTCCGGCCAGGCGATGAATGCCGGCATGCGCCGCGTCGATTTCCCGCAGCACGCCATCGAGCCGGGCCTGTTCGACATCAGGGTTGCCGCGCAGCACCGAGAGCGTGGAGCGCTGGCGTTCCAGTTCCTGCAGCAGGTCGGTCTTGAGATCGCCGCGGGCGGCGACATCGGCGATTTCGAACAGGGTAGCCAGGGCGGCATGGTGGTTGTAAGGGTGTTCTCCCCGCACATGCCAGTTCAAGCGGTCGAACAGGTCCTCCAACCGCAACAGGGTGCGGACGCGCTCATTGAGGGGATATTCGTAACGGATCACGCGCGTTCGGCAAATTAGGCTTGGCTGATTTTCCCCGATTGCCACGCAAAATCAAAGCATTTGGGCGGCCAGACGGCGGTATTTTTGATCCAGGGCCGCCACCCTGCGGCCAAGTTCATCCACATCGCAATCCGTATCGATGATGTCATCGGTACGTTTCCGCCTGTCCTCGCGGCTCGCCTGGTGCGACATCATGGCGCGTATCTCCGCCTCGGTCCAGCCTCCGCGGGCCAGCGCTCTGTGTACCTGGGTCTCCTCGTCACAGTCGACCACCAGCACGCGGTCGAACAAGCCCTCGTAAGACCCCGTTTCCACCAGCAGCGGTACGACGACCAGGACATAAGGCGCCCCGGTCTTCTGCAGGCGGCGCCCGACCTCCGCCCGGATGAGCGGGTGCAGGATGGCTTCCAGCCGCTGCTTGGCGGCGGCGTCCGCAAGTATCCTCGTGCGCATGGCTGAGCGGTTGAGGCTGCCGTCCGCATCGAGTACGGCATCGCCGAAGCTTTCGCGAATCGCGGGAATCGCCGCCCCCCGGCTTTTCGTCAGTTCGCGGGCAATCTCATCGGTATCGATGACCGCCGCGCCCAAACGCGCAAAAGCCTCGCTCACCGTGGTCTTTCCGGCCCCAAGGCCCCCGGTCACGCCGATTTTCAGCATCAAAAGCTGCCAAGGTAAGCCCGCGTCAGCGGCGCGCCGAAAAACAGCGCGACCACTCCCCCGCCCGCAAGATAAGGGCCGAAAGGAATGGGAATGCGCCGGTCGTGTTTGACCAAAACCAGCATGGCGATGCCGACGGCAGCTCCCACCAACGATGACAGCAGGATGGTCACCGGCAGCAGTTCCCACCCCAGCCAGGCGCCGATTGCAGCCAAGAGCTTGAAGTCGCCATAACCCATGCCCTCCTTGCCGGTTGCGAGCCGAAACAGCCAGTAGACGCTCCACAGGCTCAAATAGCCCGCCATGGCGCCGATCACGGCCGACTGCAGAGTGGTGAAGACGCCGAAAAGATTGAACAACAGGCCTGCCCACAGCAGCAGCAGGGTGATGTCATCCGGCAGCAGCATCGTATCGAAGTCGATGAAGGCCAGCGCGATCAGCGCCCAGACGAACAGCATGCCTGCGGCCGCAGCCGGGCTCGGGCCGAATTTCCAGGCCACCGCCAGTGCGAGCAATGCCGACGAAAGCTCCACCAGCGGATAGCGCGCACTGATGCGCGTACCGCAGGCCGAGCAGCGGCCGCGCAGCCAGAACCAGGACAGCAGGGGAATGTTTTCCCACGGCCTGATCCGATGGCCGCAGGACGGACAGGCAGAGCGCGGCGTGGCAAGCGTGTACGGAGAGGCGGGCTCGACTGCCTCGCCCCTGAGTTCGGCGCATTGCGCCCGCCAGCCGGCTTCCAGCATGCGCGGCAGGCGGTGGATCACCACGTTCAGGAAGCTGCCGACCGCCAGCCCCAACAAAAAAACCAGCCCCAGAAACAGGGCCGGTTCGCCTGCCTGCGACATCAGCCGCCGACCACGGAGCCCATCTTGAAGATGGGCAGGTACATGGCGATCACCAGGCCGCCGATCAGGGTGCCCAGCACCACCATGATCATGGGCTCGAGCAGACTGGAAATGGCTTCCACGGCATCATCCACTTCACGTTCGTAGAAATCCGCCACTTTGCCGAGCATGGAGTCGAGCGCGCCGGACTCTTCGCCGATGGCGGTCATCTGCAGCACCATGTTGGGAAAGCGGTTGGTGCCCTGCATGGCCACGGTAAGCGAGCTGCCGGTCGATACTTCGGCGCGGATTTTCTCCGTAGCCTCGACGAACAGCTGATTGCCGGCCGCGCCGCCAACGGAATCCAACGCGTCCACCAGGGGGACGCCGGCGGCAAACATGGTAGAAAGGGTGCGGGTCCAGCGCGCAATCGTGGCCTTTTCGATCACCGGCCCGAACACCGGCAATCTCAGCATCACGCGATCCATGACGTGCTGCACCTTGTGCGAGCTTTTCCACAAACGCAGAAATCCGTAAATCGCGCCGCCGATCCCGCCAAAAATGAAATACCAGTTCGCCACGAAGAAGTCGGACATCTTCATGACCAGCAGCGTAGGTCCAGGCAGATCCGCGCCAAAACCGGTGAACAACTCCTTGAACGCGGGAATGACGAAAATCATGATCGCCGCGGTGACGATGAACGCCACCACCAGAACAGCCACGGGGTAAAACAGGGCAGACTTGATCTTGGACTTGATGGCAAGGATTTTTTCCTTGTAAGTCGCCAATCGGTCCAGCACTTCTTCCAGGATACCGGCAGCCTCACCCGCTTCCACCAGGTTGACGAACAGCTTGTCGAAATGCTTGGGATGCTTGGCAAAGGCCTGCGACATGCTGTTGCCTTTCTCGATATCCGCCTTCACCTCGGCCAGCAGGCGCTGCACGGCCGGATTGGCGGCGCCGCGGCCGACGATGTCGAAGGATTGCAGCAGGGGCACGCCCGCCTTCATCATGACCGCCAGCTGGCGCGTGAACAGGGTGATGTCCTTGTCTTTGATCGAGCCCTTCTTGGCAAACAAGGCGCTTTGCTTGCGAACCTTGGTGACGGTGATGCCCTGGCGGCGCAATTGCGTAGACACCACGGTCTCGCCGGGCGCCTGCATCGACCCGCTGACTTTCTTGCCTTTTCTGTCCGTGCCTTCCCAGGCGTAAGTGGCGTTCTTTGCCGCTGCGACTGCCATGCGTCTCCCCCGATTCGTTTACATGTTCGTGACCGCTTCCACTTCTTCCAGAGAAGTGATGCCGGCCTTGACCTTGAGCAGGCCGGCCATACGCAGATCCTGTACGCCCTCTCGCCGCGCCTGTTCGGCGATATCCATGGCAGAGCCATTCTTGAGAATGATGCGCTGCATTTCTTCCGTGACGGGCATGACCTGATAGATGCCGGTCCGCCCCTTGTAGCCGGAGCCCTGGCAGATTTCACAGCCCACCGGCTGGTAAGGCTGCCAGCTGCCATCCAGTTCTTCCTCCTTGAAGCCTGCCCGCAGCAGCGCCTCCTTGGGGATGTCCACCGGTTTCTTGCAGGAACACAGCTTTCTCGCCAGGCGCTGCGCTGTGATGCAAATCACCGAGGAGGCGACGTTGAAAGGCGCCACGCCCATGTTCAAAAGGCGGGTCAGCGTACCGGGCGCATCGTTGGTATGGAGCGTGGACAGCACCATGTGGCCGGTCTGCGCCGCCTTGATGGCAATGTCCGCGGTTTCCAGGTCGCGGATCTCGCCCACCATGATGATGTCCGGGTCCTGGCGCAGGAAGGACTTCAGCGCCGCCGCGAAGGTCAGCCCCGCCTTGTCGTTGACGTTGACCTGGTTGATGCCCGGCAGCTGGATTTCAGCGGGGTCTTCGGCCGTGGAAATGTTGACGCTGGGCTGGTTCAGGATGTTCAGGCAGGTATAAAGCGACACGGTCTTGCCCGAACCGGTGGGGCCGGTGACCAGCACCATGCCGTAAGGTCGCTGCACTGCATTGAGCAGGATTTCCTTCTGCCACGGCTCATAGCCGAGCGCATCGATCCCCAGTTGCGCACTGGCCGGATCGAGAATGCGCATGACGATTTTTTCGCCGAACAGGGTGGGCAGCGTGCTTACCCGGAAGTCGATGGCGCGGTTCTTGGACAGCACCATTTTCACCCGCCCGTCCTGCGGAACCCGCTTCTCGGAGATATCGAGCTTGGAGATGACCTTGATGCGCGAAGCGATTTTTTCCTTGATCGCAAGCGGCGGCTGGGCGACTTCGTAAAGTATGCCGTCGCGACGGTAGCGGATGCGGTAGAACTTTTCGTAAGGCTCAAGGTGTATGTCCGAGGCGCCGGTATTGATTGCATCCAGCATGATCTTCTGCAGATAGCGCACCACCGGCGCATCGTCGATCTCGATGCCGCCCGCCCCTTCGCCGGATTCTTCTGCCGCATCCTCGTCCGCAAATTCGAGATTGAGTTCCTCGGCATTCAGCACCGCCATGGTGTTGTCGGCGGCATCAGCCACTTTCTCGACCAGCCTGCCGAGCTTGTCGTCCTCCACCACCACCGGCTCGACAGTCAGTCCGGTCTGGAACTTGATTTCATCCAGCGCCTGAAGGTTGGTGGGATCCGATGCCCCGACAAACAGCTTGTTGCCGCGCTTGTAGAGGGCCACCATGCGCCGCTTCTGGGCCAGCTTCGGGTCCAGCACGCCTTGCGGCATGGACTCCGGATCGACCGCATTGAGATCAAACAGTGGATAGCCGAACGCGCTGGCCGCAAACTCGGCAATCTGGAGCGCATTGAAGCGCCGGGTCTTGAGCAGTTCGGTGACAAAGCTGTCCCCGCTGGCCGCGGCCTTGCTCCAGATGCTTTCCGCATCCGGCTCGCTCAGCAAGCCTTGCGAAACCATCGTTCTGGCAAGGCCTGTCAGGGGAGAATGTGAAGGGTTGGTAACCGCAGCCATGGTTGTTAATGTATAGACAGCCTGTTATCGGCTCAAGTCCGCAAAAATTAAGCCTGTGGCCCGGGCGCATTCGGCTGTCCGGGGGAAATCACCTCTATCCTGGCAACTTTGACCGCCCTGCCCAGGGTCTGCACGATTTCTATGGGTATGCCGCCTATTTTGACACTGACGCCGGCCTCGGGAATGTCCTCCAGGTGCTCCAGAAGCAGCCCGTTGAGGGTCTTGGGGCCGTCCAGGGGAAAATCCAGCCCCAGCTTGCGGTTGATCTGCCGTACCAGCGCGGTGCCCTCGACCAGCCAGCTGCCGTCATCCATTTGCCGCAGCCACCCGGTCTGCACCGGCGCCTGGGTGGTGAATTCGCCGACCATCTCTTCCAGCAGGTCTTCCATCGTCACGAGTCCCTGCAATTCGCCATATTCGTCCACCACCAGCGCAAGGCGCTTCCGGTTTTCCTGGAACTGTCGCAATTGCTTGAAAAGCGGCGTGCCTGCCGGCACGAAATAGGGTTCCTGCAGGACTTCGCGCAGGGCCTCGGACGTGAACTCGCCGCTCGTCAGCGCATGCAGCACGCGGCGCACATGCAAAATGCCGACGATACGGTCCAGCGATCCATCATAAACCAGCAGGCGGGTGTGGTGGCTGGTGGAAATCTGACGGCTGATTCTTTCGGGCTCGTCCGTCAGGTCTATCGTCTCGATCTGGCTGCGCGGCGTCATCACGTCATCCACGGTAATGTTTTCCAGGCCGAGGATATTGAGGAGAATGCGTCTGTGCTCCTTGGGCAGCAGCTTGGCCGACTCCAGCACCACGGTGCGCAATTCTTCCAGACCAAGCATGTTTCCGCCCTCCTGCCTTTGCGTCCTGATGCGCATCAGTTTGAGCAGGCCATGCACGAAAAGGTTGACGAACCACACCACCGGATAGGCCAGCTTCAGCAGCGGCCTTAGCACGAGGCTCGCCGGATAGGCGATATTTTCCGAATGGGAGGCGCCGATGACCTTGGGGGTCACCTCGCTGAACACCAGAATGAAGAAGGTCAGCAGCGAAGTCGCGACCAAAAGCGTGATTTCCCCCTGTCCGAACAGGCGGACCGCGATGACGGTCGACAGCGTGGCCGCCCCCGTATTGACGAGGTTGTTGCCCAGCAGAATTACGCCCAGCAGCTTGTCGGTCTGGTTCAGCAAATCCAGGGCGCGCCTTGCGCCTTTGTGCCCCTGTTCCGCCCTGTGCTTGAGGCGGTAACGGTTGATGGCCATCATGGCCGTTTCGCTGGCCGAAAAGAAGGCCGACACCAGCAGCAGTACGGCCAGTATCGTGAACAGCGTGCCTGTCGGGATCGATTCCAAGGAAAATGCGCCCTAATATTCGGCCGGTGCGAATCAGCGATGCAACAGCACTTCCAGCACGAACTTGCTGCCCACATAAGCCAAAAGCAACATCACGAAACCGGTGATGGTCCAGCGCACGGCCAGCCGCCCGCGCCAGCCCCGGATCGTGCGCCCGGCCAGCAAGGCGCCAAAAATGGCCCATGACACCAGCGCAAAGAAAGTCTTGTGGGTGAGGCTCATCGCCTTGCCGAAAATCTCCTCGGAAAACAGGATGCCGCTGGCCAACGCCAGCGTCAGCAGGATGAATCCCGCCCAGATCAGCTTGAACAACACCGACTCCAGGGTCAGCAGGGGCGGCATGCCGGGCATGCTGGCCGCCGCCGCGCCATGATGCAGTTTTTTTTCAAAAGCCGACATCAGCACGGCCTGCAGGGCCGCGATGAAAAGCAGGCAATAGGCCAGGAGCGACAACACCAGGTGCAGACGGAATCCAAAAGTGTGCGAGTAGGGCACGGCACGCGCATCCGGCAGAACGAGCGGAAACAGCACGCCGATGGCGGCAACGGCAGCCACCCAGCCCTGGATCCCGGGCAACGGCGCCTTGAACGCAGTCAGCGCATAAACCGACACGGAAAGCCATGCGATCAGGGAAACGGCATTGGCAAAGCCCAGATGCACGGCATCCGGCCGGAACACGCTCACCCCCAGAAGCGCGGCATGAATCACGATGCCTGCCAGCAACAAAGCCGAGACCCACAGCGGGCTGCGTGCCTGGGCAGTGCGCTTCAGAAACTGCCAGGCGGAAACGCTGTACAAACCCGCGACCAGAAAGGATGAAAGCGCGAAAACCGGCATTGGTAGAATAGCCTTTTGATTAAATTCCATTTCACAAATCAAAAATGACGCGAAGGCGAGCCGTGGACAGTATGAACAATACGGCCAATCGACGCCGACAAAGTCAGTTTTGATTTTGAAATGGAATTATGGATTATCCATGCCTCGCGGTGTGGTAACAAGGAACGAACGCCATGTTTGAAAACCTCTCAGGCCGCCTCGGCGGCATCGTCAAGACCCTGCGCGGCCAGGCCCGCATCACCGAAGCCAACATCCAGGACACCCTGCGCCAGGTGCGCATGGCGCTTTTGGAGGCCGATGTCGCCCTGCCCGTGGTCAAGCAGTTCACCGACGACGTCAAGGCCAAGGCCATGGGCGCCGAAGTGCTGCAAAGCCTGACCCCCGGCCAGGCACTGATCGGCATCGTCCATGACGAACTCGCCAAACTCATGGGCGGGGCGGCAGCCGACCTCAATCTGGCTGCCCAGCCGCCCGCCGTGATTCTCATGGCCGGTCTGCAGGGCTCGGGCAAGACCACCAGCAGCGGCAAGCTCGCGCGCCTCTTGAAATCGCGCAAGAAGAAGGTGCTGCTCGCTTCCTGCGACGTCTACCGCCCCGCCGCCATCGACCAGCTGCGGCAACTGGGCAGACAGCTGGAAGTGGATTTTTTTGAAACCGAGGCCAACGACCCTGTCGCCATCGCCAGGGCCGCCCAGGAACATGCGCGCAAGCAGTTCTACGACGTGCTGATCGTCGACACCGCCGGCCGGCTGGCCATCGACGAGGCCATGATGGCGGAAATCCAGGCCCTGCACGCCGCGCTAAAGCCGGTGGAAACCCTGTTCGTGGTCGACGCCATGCAGGGCCAGGACGCCGTCAACACCGCGAAAGCCTTCAACGAAGCGCTGCCCTTGACCGGCGTCATCCTCACCAAGCTCGACGGCGACGCCCGCGGCGGCGCGGCGCTATCGGTGCGCCATATCACCGGCAAGCCCATCAAGTTCGTGGGCGTGGGCGAAAAACCCGACGGCCTCGAAGCCTTCTACCCGGAACGCATGGCTTCCCGCATCCTCGGCATGGGCGACGTAATGTCGTTGATCGAGCAGGCCCAGACCTCGGTGGACATGGCCGAAGCCAAAAAACTGGCGGAAAAGGTCAAGAAGGGCAAAAACTTCGACCTCGAGGACTTCAAGTCGCAAATCGTGCAGATGCGCAAGATGGGCGGCCTTTCCTCCCTCATGGACAAGCTGCCCGGCATGGGCCAGATGCCGCAGATGACCGGCTTCGAAGACAAGGCCATCAACCGCGTGGAAGGCATCATCAATTCCATGACCCCCGAGGAACGCCGCCACCCCGAACTCCTCAAGGCTTCGCGCAAGCGCCGCATCGCCGCCGGTGCCGGGGTCCAGGTGCAGGAGGTCAACCGCATGCTCAACCAGTTCGAGCAGGCGCAGAAAATGATGAAAATGATGGGCAAGGGCGGCATGGGCAAGATGATGCGCGGCATGAAAGGTATGCTGCCGGGCATGAAATAGGTGTCCTGGGCGCAGCCTGGCCGGGCACTACCAAAAACACTAACCCCTTGGCAAAAAACCCCTTTTCGGCATAGAATTCGCGGTTTTCCGATTTCCGAACTGGATAAAGACCATGGTAGTCATTCGTCTTTCCCGTGGCGGCTCCAAGAACCGCCCTTACTACAACGTGGTGGTGGCCGATTCCCGCAGCCGCCGCGACGGCCGTTTCATCGAGCGCCTGGGCTTTCACAACCCCGTCGCGCCTGCCGGCGTCGAAGCCACCCGCATCGACATGGCCCGCGTGGACCACTGGGTGAAAAACGGCGCCAAGCTGTCCGACACCGTGGCGCGCCTGGTCAAGCAGGGCAAAGCCGCTGCCTAAGCAAGTAGTAATGGGGCGTATCAACGCCCCCTTCGGCGTAAAGGGCTGGATCAAGATCAAGCCTTTTACCGAAACCCTGGACGCCCTGCTGGACTATCCTGTGTGGCAGATCGGCAAGGGCGAGCAGTGGCGCAAGATGGACGTGGAAGACGCCGCCTTGCACGGCGACTTCATCGTCGCCAAGCTTTCCGGCTGCAATGACCGCGACGCGGCCTTTGCCCTGCGCGGCCAGGAAATCGCGGTCGACCGCGAGGAATTGCCCGACACCGAGGAAGGCGAGTACTACTGGGAAGACCTCATCGGCCTTGCCGTCGTCAACCGCCAAGGGGCGGAACTCGGCAAGGTGGCTTCCCTGATGGAAACCGGTGCGCACGACGTGCTGGTGGTGAAGGGCGGGATGGAAATCGGGAAGGAAATACTGATCCCCTTCGTTGGGGCCTATGTGCTGAACGTGGATTTGGCGCAGGGCACCATCGAAGTGGATTGGGGCCTGGATTACTGAAGGCGATACGAATGCGCTTCGACGTCGTCACCCTGTTTCCCGGCCTGTTCGATGCACTGCTGGATTTCGGCATTACCGGCCGGGCGCTCGATCGCGGGCTGTTCCGTTTCAAAGCCTGGAACCCGCGGGACTTCGCCACGGACAGTTATCGCACCGTGGACGACCGGCCCTACGGCGGCGGGCCCGGCATGGTGATGCTGGCGGAGCCCTTGGATGCCGTGATGGACGCCATCGAGGCGGAATTGCGGCAGGAAAGTGTCGAACCGCACGTGATTTATTTCACGCCGAGAGGCCGCCCGCTCGATCACGCGAAAGTCGTCGAGCTGGCCAGGCGCCCGCAGCTCACCCTGATCGCGGGGCGCTACGAAGGCGTGGACGAACGGTTTTTGCGCCGCCGCGTGCACGAGGAAATCTCGCTCGGAGACTTCGTCCTCTCCGGCGGGGAAATCCCGGCACTCGCGGTGATGGATGCAGTGATCCGGCAACTGCCGGGCAGTTTGAACAATGCCGAGTCGGCCATGCAGGAGTCATTTGCCGACGGCCTGCTGGAAGCGCCCTGCTACACCCGGCCGGAAGTCTGGCAGGGGGAAGCGGTGCCGGAGGTGCTGATGTCCGGCAACCACCAGGCCATCGAGCGCTGGCGCTTGCAGCAGCGTTTGAAACTGACCGCCAAGTGGCGGCCGGATTTGCTGGAAAAGCGGGGCTTGAGCCGCGCAGAAAAGGATTTGCTCGGCGGTGACTGACCGTCGGGATGAAAGGAAGCCTGAAAAGGCTGTTTTCAACCGCGCAATGTTCGTTGTTTTGCGACGAACCAATTCGCGATACGTGAAGGAAGATGAAATGAACATCATCGAACAACTGGAACAGGAAGAAATCGCCCGCTTGGGCAAAACCATCCCCGAGTTCGCCCCCGGCGACACCGTGGTGGTGCAGGTCAAGGTCAAGGAAGGCGACAAGGAGCGGCTTCAGGCCTACGAAGGCGTGGTCATCGCCAAACGCAACCGCGGCCTCAACTCCGCGTTCACCGTGCGCAAGATTTCCGCCGGCGAAGGCGTCGAGCGCACCTTCCAGACCTATTCCCCGCTGGTCGCCGCGATCGAAGTCAAGCGCCGCGGCGACGTGCGCCGCGCCAAGCTCTACTACCTGCGCGAGCGTTCCGGCAAGTCCGCCCGCATCAAGGAAAAGCTGCCCAACCGCGCCAAGGCTGCCGCTACAGAATAAGCAGCATCCTGGCCAAACACGAAAAGCCCTCCGAGGAGGGCTTTTCCATTTATCACAGCGCCCTCCGAGGAGGGCTTTTCCGTTTATCACAGCGCCCTCCTCGCGAGGGCTTTTTTGTTCCCTGCATAGCAGCGTTAGAATGGCTGCATGGACATAGCCGTCATCGACGCCCCCTTTGGCCAGTTGAGACTGATCGCCGAGCGCGACATCCTCACCGGAATCGATTTCCTGCTCGAACGCGAGCCGGCAAAAAAGCCGGCGACCCCGGTGCTACGGGAGACCGAAAAGCAACTGCGCGCGTATTTCAGGAACGCGCATCACCGCTTCGACCTGCCTGTACGCCTTGAAGGCACGCCTTTCCGGTTGAAGGTGTGGCAGGCCTTGTGCGACATTCCGCCCGGCGAACCGCTGACCTACGGCCAGCTGGCGAAAAAACTTGCCACCGCGCCGCGCGCAGTGGGCGGCGCCTGCGGCGCCAACCCCATTCCCGTCATCGTGCCCTGTCATCGCGTGGTGTCGGCAGGCGGGCTCGGCGGCTTCATGGGCACGCGCTGCCCCGGCCCGCTCGACATCAAGTCCTGGCTCATCGCGCATGAGCGCAAATGAAGAACTGATCGACCGCTTCTGCGACCGGCTGTGGCTGGAAGACGGGCTGGCGCAGAATACCCTGTCCGCCTACCGCCGCGACCTTGCCGGCTTCGCCGCCTGGCTGAAGGAGGCACGCGGCAGCGACCTGACGCAGGCGGAATCCCCCGACATCGACGCTTGGCTCGCCCATCGCTTTGCCGCCCGCGCCAAGCCGCGCACTGCCGCGCGCTACACCGCGAGCCTCAGGCGTTTCTTCCGTTTTCTTGCGCGCGAAAATCTGATCACCAGCGATCCCACGCAGTTTCTCGACACCCCCAAGCTGCCGCGGCCGCTGCCCAAGGTGTTGTCCGAGGCCGACGTGGAAAGCCTGCTTGCCGCACCCGACATCGACACCGTTGCCGGCCTGCGCGACCGCGCCATGATCGAGACTTTGTACGCCACCGGGTTGCGCGTCTCGGAACTGGTGGGGCTGAAGCTATTGAACCTGGATTTGAACGCGGCCGTGCTGCGCGTCACCGGCAAGGGCGGCAAGGACCGTCTGGTGCCGCTGGGCGAGGAGGCGCTCTACTGGCTGTCGCGCTATCTGAAGGAATCGCGCCCGGCCATGCTGAAAGGAAAAAAATGCGCGCAGGTCTTCGTCACCCCGCGCGGTGATGGCATGACGCGCCAGGCCTTCTGGTACCTGCTCAAGCGCGGCGCATTGAAAGCCGGCATCGTGAAGCCGCTGTCGCCGCACACGCTCAGACACGCCTTCGCTACGCATCTTTTGGCCCATGGCGCCGACCTGCGCGCGGTGCAGATGCTGCTGGGGCATGCGGACATTTCCACCACGCAGATCTACACCCACGTGGCGCGCGAGCGGCTCAAGCAGTTGCACAGCCGCCACCATCCAAGGGGTTAAGCAAAAGCCTTCACGAAAACCGACAGGCTGCTCAGCAGCAGCAATGCACCGATCACCCGCGTCATCTGTGCCTGGCTCAAGCCGGTATGCACATGGCTGCCGCCGTATAGCGCCGCCAGCGCGACCGGCAGACCAAGCGCAAAACTCAGCCAGATATCGGCATTCACCAACAATCCCGCCGCGATGAAAGTACCGATGCGGAGCAGCCCTTCGAGGAAAAACACGCCGGAGAGCGTCGCGCGCAGCTGGCCCTTGTCCTTCAGCCGATGCTGCAGGTAGATCACATAAGGCGGGCCGCCGGTGCCGAACATGCCGCCCACCGTCCCGCCGACAAGGCTGGCCGGCATGGCCCACAAGCGCGAAACCGGTTTCTCCCCATGCAGGTTGAGCAGGCTGCGTGCGGCAAAGAAGAGGATGAACACGCCAAGCCCGATCAGAAGGGGTTGCCTGGGCAGGCTGACCAGCAGCGTCGTGCCCAGTATCACCCCGATCACGCCGAAAGGCACCAGCGGCCTGACCTCGTCCCAGCGCACCTGCCTGAAGTTGACCCCGCCCAGCGCCAGCGAAGCGGCGAAATCGAGCAGCAGAACGACGGAAACCACGATGGGCAGCGGAAACACCAGCGCCAGCAGGGGCACGGCCACCAGGCCGGACCCGAAGCCGCTGATGCCGCGCAGGAAATACGCCAGCAGCAGCACGCCCGCTGCGTAGGCGATTTCGAACGCCGTCATGGCCTGCGGCCGCGTTCGATGGTGATGCCGAGCTCCTTCACCCCGCGCACGATGGCGAACTTGGCGACGCTGACCCTGACCCAGGGCGCGCTGAATTCATCCAGCACGAGCTGCGCCACATGCTCGGCCACCGCCTCCACCAGCGCGATCGGCTGCGGGCGGTTGATGAGGCTGTCCCTGACGCGGTCGGCCACCGCGCCGTAGTCGATGGTGTCCACGACATCATCGCTTTGACCTGCCTTGTGCTCGGGCAGGCCGATTTCCAGGTCGAGTCTTACCGGCTGCGGAATTTTGCGTTCCCACTCGTATATGCCGATAATGAGTTCGAGGCGGAAGTCCCGCAAAAACAAGATGTCCATGGGCACGCCAGTTCAAAAAATTAAGGAAGCCAAAAGCAAAAGGAAGCAATTTTAATGCAAAGCTTCATCCCCGCCCTCATGATTGCGCTGGGCGCCTATCTCATCGGTTCGCTGTCGTTCGCCGTCATCGTCGCGCGCGCCATGGGCCTGCCCGACCCGCGCACCTTCGGCTCCGGCAACCCCGGCGCCACCAACGTGCTGCGCACCGGCAGGAAAACCGCCGCCGCGTTGACGCTTTTTGGCGACGCCGCCAAGGGCTGGCTGGCGGTGTGGCTGGCGGGCATCGCCGGCATGCAGTTCGGCGTAGCGACGCCGGCAATCCACCTGGCCGCGATCGCCGTGTTCCTCGGCCACCTGTTCCCGGTATTCTTCGGCTTCAAGGGCGGCAAGGGCGTGGCCACCGCGCTCGGCATCATGCTGGCGCTCGATCCCTGGATGGGGCTGGCGGTGTTCGCCACCTGGCTGGCCGTATTCGCCGTTTCGCGCATCTCTTCCCTGTCCGCATTGACCGCCGCGCTGCTCGCGCCGGTTTATGGCGCATACTTCACCGCCGATCGCGCCACCGTCATCACGCTTGGCGTGCTCACCGTGCTGCTGCTCTGGCGCCACCGTGCCAACATCCGGCGCCTGCTCGCAGGCGAGGAAGGGCGCTTTGCCAAGCCCAAGCAATAGGAAAAACCGCCATGACCTGGTTTGAAAAGGAGATGAATTACGCCAAGGAAAGCCTGGCGCAGGTTTCCGAACAGGCCATCGACCGCGCCGGCGAGCGCCTCACCAGTGTGGTCAAGGAAGGCGTCTCCGAGGCGGGACGCGAGCTGCGCGACGTCATCCTGCACGCCAGCGAGATAATCGACGCCAAACTCGACAAGATCTCGCAGGAACTGCACAACCAGCGCCAGTTCACCAAGGATGATGTGCGCGAAATGGTGGACTACGCCGCCGACAGGCTCTCGGGCGTGCTGGACGAGCGCGTGGCCGTGGCCAAGCGCGAAATCTCCAGTCTGGTGCAGGAAAAGGTCGAATATTTCAAGCACGAGATCGACGACTTTTTCATCCGTCGCCAGCAGGACCTGGCGCGCGAGCGCCGGCGCCTGTTCATCAACGTGCTGATCGCGGTCGGCGCCTCGCTGCTGCTGGGCGCGGTGTCCTGGATGTATCACCGCTGGATGGGCGGCACGCTCGACATCTTCGGCATTTTCCGCATCCTGCTCGCCTCGCTCACCGGCGGCTACATGGTTTACCTGGGCATTTCCCTGATACGCCGCTGGCTCACCATGAGCGAGCACGAAAAGGACGCCATGTACATCACCATGCGCTACTGGGGCGCGCTCAGGCCGGAAAGCGTCTTCCTCAACCTGCTGCTCCTGTGCGGACTGGCGCTGCTGCTCGGCTTGTTGCTGTTTCCGGATGTGCTGGCGACGCTGCCCGGCGGCAAGGCGCTGCTGGAATTCGTGCGCGGCGCGCTGCCGAAGCTGTAAGAACAGACTTCTTCCACAATGAAGACCGGAAGGACGAGAGAAAACTCCTGTCCTCTTGTCCTCCTTGTTCAGGTTTCATTCCGCCCATGGGGCCAGACACAATTCCAAGCGAGGTTTTTGAGCTTCGCCATCAACGTCCTCCTGGCCCCGCCCTGATGGTCATATCGTTCGTCTTTGCCACGATTGCGTGCATCATACTGGGGACGATATTCCTGGAACTGTTCAAGCTCGCCATCCCGGCGGCGAACGGCCAGTCCATGATCGGCCTGGTCAAAGGCTTCAGCCTGATCGCCGTGTTCATGTCCCTGACGCTCGCCCTGGTCCACACCTGCTTTGGCATGACGAGCCTCATCACCGACCAGACCCTGGCCTGGATCGGCGGACACATGAACTCCGCGCTGGGCGCCAAGCATGACCAGCAGGCCGACAATGTGCTCGTGGCCGGTGTCTCGCATGGCCGTGGTGGTGTGAACGCTGGAATAACGGAGTCGATGCGCAAAGGCGGGGGCAGGGGCGATGAGAAGCCCGACAAAACTGACAATCCGCCACCTCCTCCTCCACGCGGTTGACAAAAAAACGGAGCCATCAGGCTCCGTTTTTTTGCTAGGGAAAATGCCTCTGGGTTAGCTGGTTTTTCCCGCTTTCTTCTTCAAATCTTCTACGCTTTTATCGAAGATGGCGTCGCGCACATCTTGCTTCAGCAAGGAGTTGTTCGGGTCGATGCGGGCGATTTCCTTGAGGGCCGCTTCCTTGACTCCGGCTTGCCCATACGCCGATTCCGTCATTTCTGCCAACGATTTCTCCAGCTTCTTCGCGTAGGCTTTCCATTCGCCAAGGGCTTTGTTGCTGTCACCGCTACGCATTTGCTGGCCAAGCATCCGGCCGTAGGCGCCATCATTCACAACGGGAGGGACAAACGACGACATCTTCTGCTCCTTATTCTTTATCAGTCAGCCCCTCGGATTCGAGGGGAGTTCTTTCAACCTTTACGACCAGAATACACAAATGCAAAGGGTTGTTCTTCTTGTAACACCCATAACCCCATGAAACTTATACTATTTGACCTGGGCGACAATTGCAAGGCCATTTTAGCCATAAAAAGTGGCATCCATGATAAGTAGTCTAGCTAGGACAAATTGAGGGGGACATGCCCAGGCGCGGCCGATCCGCGCCTGGGCGATTCTGGTGGCTTCTTGGCCTATGTCAGGACATGGAAAGACACGTTGACCGTGTCCACCAGCACCTCCGGCCGCAGCGGCCGGCGCCCTTTCTTGCCGGTTTCCACTTCGACCAGGCGAACCACGCCGAACTGCTCCAGCTTCTTAAGCGTCCTGGACAGGTTGGAGGCTTTGCGATGGGTCAAGGCTTCCAGTTCCAGGATCGAGCCCGGATGTTCTTTCGCGATGGTTTTCAGGAGTTGCCGGTTTTCGTCGGTGAACACATTCGCCGCCGCCCGCAACGAGGTAAACCAGAGCTTGGGCGTGTCCTTGCCTGGCTTGATCTTTCCGGCAGCCACGTCCTTTGTGAACTGCTTCATTTCCTCATACGAGGCGATGCCGATATTCAGCTTAGTCATTTGCGCGCTCCTTCAGGATGCGATCCACTTCACGCCAGAAATCCGCGAGTAGCTGTTCTGGCGACACGAATTCATATTTCCGCCCGCTATCATTCCGGTTACGATGCCAATGGTCGCGATTGGGCGATTTGCCGATGGGGTGGGCATTGTCAAACCCCAGTAACCGCGTACCGCTTCGGCTATGAAGCGTCAGGGAATACCGGATGCCATGCGGGATTCCGGTTGTGGCGCCGACCTCATAGGCCTCGAACTTCACCCAGAAACCCAAGGATTCATCCACCACGAAGGTAATCCCGTTCAGGCTTAGGAGATCTTCCCAATTCGGCTTGGCTCATTTTTTATTAATATATCATCCGGGTGATACTTATAGCAAGAACGGAAGACCCTATCCCATCTTCTTCGCCAAGTCCTCGGCACGTAGGTGCGTGTACCGCTTGAGCATGGCGAGCGTCTTATGGCCGGTGATGCTGGCCACCTCCATGCTGTCGAAAACGCCCTTCTCAAACAGGCGAGAAGTGGCCTCGTGCCGCAGATCCGTAATCCCGTTTTCCTTCAATGCGCGTTCCCAGGCCCCGCGAAGCGCGGACATGGAGATCGGCAGCACTGGGCCTGCCCAGGGCTTTGGCAAGCTGCGGAGTACCTCGCGGGCGGCCTCAAACAGCGGCACCTCCCGCGCTTCTCCGTTCTTTGTTTCGGGCAGCATCGCGACCTTCTCTTCCAAATCCACGTTTTCCCGGGTCAGGGACAGAAGCTCGCCGCGGCGCATGGCCGTTTCGATGGCGAGACTCGCGAAAGCGGCGGGGTACGGATTTTTCTCGCTGCTAGCAGCCTGTCGGACTTGAGGCTGATCTACTGCGCCGGTGGGAAGAGCGGTCCATTTTTCCCCGATTTCTCGTTGCATAGGCCCGCTATGCGCCTCGAAATCGTGAAAAACTGTCCTCGCTCTCCCACCCGGCTCGCTACGATCGCTCAAGTCCGACAGGCTGCTAGAACCGCTCTTTTTCGCCCAGAAAACGCCATTTCCCCACGGGCAGCTCGCCCAGCTTCACCCCGCCCATGCGCACGCGCTTCAATGCGGTCACTTTCAGCCCCACCAGTTCGCACATGCGGCGGATCTGGCGCTTCCTGCCTTCCTTCAGCACGAAACGCAGCTGTTCGGAATTCTGCCAGTCGACTTGGGCCGGCTTTAGCGGCTTGCCGTCCAGGCTCAGGCCGTGCCGCAGCCTGGCCAGCTGCCCGGCGGGAAAGGCGTCGCGCACGTTGGCAACGGTCTTGCCGAAACTCACCCTGACCAGATACTCCTTTTCAATCTCCGAATCCTCGCCGATCAACCGGCGCGCGATGCGGCCGTCCTGGGTCAATACCAGCAAGCCGGTCGAATCGATGTCCAGCCGCCCGGCCGGCGCCAGCCCGCGCAACAGGGCAGGGGAAAATCGCCGGCCGCCGGCGTCGCCCGACCACCGGCTTTGCGCCTGGATCAGGGTGGCCGCAGGCTGGTAGCCGTCCTCGGCCTGGCCGGAGACATAGCCGACCGGCTTGTTGAGCAGGATGGTTGCGAGCTCGCGCTGGCTGGCTTGGGCATGCCTGTCCAGCGTGATTTTGGCATCGGGGCCGACCTTGCTGCCGAGCACATCGACCACCACGCCGTCGACCTTGACCCAGCCCTTGGCGATGAACTCGTCGGCTTCGCGCCGCGAACACAGGCCGAGTTCGGCCATGCGCCTGGAAAGTCGGACGGCTTCGCTCATGCGCCAAGAGCCTCTCTCAACAGGAATTGGATGTGCGACGGGGGATGGCGGGATGGGTGGCTAGGCGCGCGGCGCAGTGAATGGTAATCCCCTTCACAAGCCGCGCAACAACGCCAGACGCCCGCCATGCCCCCCGTCCCTTCGGGTTGCGCCAAAGCCTGGCGCTCGCTTTGTGGCTGCGCCGAAACTCGCCCCAAGGCGCTGCCAGCGCAGGCTCGTTTTCGCGCTCCTTGGCTTCGTATGTCGAATACGACCTGCGTCGCGCTTCGCGCGATCATCCGGGCTTTGGCGCAACGCATCATTCAATCCCTGCTGAGAGAGGCTCTAGTTCCTGCAAATCCCAGCGCGGCTTCACGCTGAAAGGCTGCGCGCCGGCCTGCGCCTGCCGCATGCGCATGGCGCCGGCAAAGGCGATCATGGCGCCGTTGTCGGTACAGAGGTCCGGCGGGGGGAAATACACCTGCGCACCCGACTTCGCGGTTTCCGCGAGCAGGCGCTGGCGCAGCTGCTTGTTGGCCCCCACCCCGCCTGCCACCACCAGCCGGCGGCTGCCGGTCTGCTTCAGGGCCCGCATGGATTTTCCCGTCAGCACCTCGGCCATTACATCCTGGAAGGCAGCGGCGATGTCGGCGCGCGCGGCGTCTTCCGGGTGCTTGTTGCGCAGGGTCAGCACCGCGGTCTTGAGACCGCTGAAGCTGAAATCGAGGTCGCCGGAATCGAGCATGGGGCGCGGCAGTTTGAAGCGTGTCGGGTCGCCGCTTTCGGCGAGTCCGGACACCGCCGGCCCGCCGGGATAGCCCAGCCCCAGCAACTGCGCGGTCTTGTCGAAGGCCTCACCTGCGGCATCGTCCAGGGTGTCGCCCAGGGTTTCGTAGGCGCCGAGCTGAGCCACATGCATGAGTTGGGTGTGGCCGCCTGACACCAACAGGGCCACGAAGGGGAATTGCGGCCGGGGGTCGGCCAAAAGCGGCGACAGCAGATGGCCTTCCAGGTGATGCACGCCCACGGCCGGAACGCCCAGCGCATAAGCCAGCGAACGCGCGAAGCCGGCGCCCACCAAAAGCGCCCCGGCCAGACCGGGGCCCTGGGTATAGGCAATGCCGTCCAAATCCTTCAGCGCAAGCGAACGCTCACCCAACACCTCCCGCACCAAGGGCAGGAGGCGACGGATATGGTCGCGCGAGGCCAGTTCCGGCACCACGCCGCCGTAATCGCGGTGCATGGCGACCTGGGAATGCAGGCGCTGGGCCAGGAGGCCCTTCTCGGTGTCGTAGACGGCGACCCCGGTTTCGTCGCAGGAGGATTCGATGCCCAGAACCAGCATGGGGGTGGAAAGTCGCAAAAAAGGCTGCTATTATTCGCGTTTTTCCCCGGTCAAGGAAGCACTGAAAACATGCCGCACATCAAAGTCAAGGAAAACGAGCCTTTCGACGTCGCCTTGCGCCGCTTCAAACGCGCTGTCGAAAAAACCGGTCTGCTCACCGAGCTTCGCGCCCGCGAGTTCTACGAAAAACCCACTGCCGAAAGAAAGCGCAAGCTGGCTGCCGCCGTCAAGCGCACCCACAAGCGCCTGCGCAGCCAGATGCTGCCGCCCAAGATGTACTGAATGAAACATTCCTGACCGGATGTACCACCAAACAAAAAAGGCGGCTTGTCCGCCTTTTTCAATTGACCTCGGCGGCGGCCATGCCGCCCTTTCCATTTCAGGAGCCCAGCATGAGCCTCAAAGCCCAGGTCCAGGAAGACATCAAGGCCGCCATGAAGTCCAAGGAATCCTTCAGGCTCGCCACCCTGCGCCTCTTGTCCGCCGCCATCAAGCAAAAGGAAGTGGACGAGCGCGTGGAACTCGATGACGCCGCCGTGCTCGCCATCCTGGACAAGCTCATCAAGCAGCGCAGGGACTCCATCGCCCAGTTCGAAAAAGGCGGGCGCCAGGACCTGGCCGACGCGGAAAAGGCCGAGATCGAGGTGCTGTCGGCCTACCTGCCGGCGCAGATGTCCGAGGCGGAAATCGCCGCCGCCATCGATGCCGCCATCGCCACGACGGGTGCAGCCGGCACCAAGGACATGGGCAGGCTCATGGGCGTGTTGAAGCCGCAACTGGCCGGCCGCGCCGACATGGGCAAGGTCTCTGCACTTGTTAAAGCCAGGCTTGGTTGAACAGGCGCGAACTGACTTAATATCTGGGGCATGATCCCCCGCGACTTCATCGACCAGTTGCTGTCCCGCGTCGACATCGTCGACGTCATCGACCGGCGCGTGCCGCTCAAGAAGGCCGGTCAGAACTATCAGGCCTGCTGTCCTTTCCACAGCGAGAAGACTCCTTCCTTCACGGTCAGCCCGACCAAGCAGTTCTACCATTGCTTCGGCTGCGGCGCGCACGGCTCGGCCATCGGTTTCCTCATGGAATACGCCGGCATGAGCTTCGTCGACGCGGTGAAAAGCCTGGCCGACGAAGTCGGGCTCAAGGTGCCGGAAGACGCCGGTTTCCAGCCCAGGCCCAGAACCGGGCCCGACCTCACCGAGTTCATGGCCAGGGCCGCGGCCTTCTACAAGGAGCAGTTGAAGGGCAGCGAGCGCGCCATCGCCTACCTGAAAAAACGCGGTCTCACCGGCCGGATCGCCGCGCGCTTCGGCCTGGGCTATGCCCCCGCGCAATCCACCGCATTAAAGCAGGTCTTCCCCAGCTACGATGCGCCGGAACTGGCTGCCGCCGGCCTGGTGATCGACGGCGAACATGGACGCTACGACCGCTTCCGCGACCGCATCATGTTCCCCATCCGCAACCCCAAGGGCCAGGTCATCGCCTTCGGCGGCCGCATTCTCGACCAGGGCGAACCGAAATACCTGAACTCGCCGGAAACGCCGATTTTCCACAAGGGCTCCGAAGTCTACGGCCTGTTCGAAGGCCGCCAGGCCATCCGCGAAGCCGGAAAAGTCCTGGTGGTGGAAGGCTACATGGACGTGGTGGCTCTGGCCCAGTACGGCATCCACTACGCCGTCGCCACGCTGGGCACCGCCACCACACCCATCCATGCCCGCACCCTGCTCAGGCAAACCGACAAGCTTTACTACTGCTTCGACGGCGACAACGCCGGTCGCCGCGCCGCCTGGCGCGCGCTGGAAAACACCCTTGAGGCGCTCTCCGACGGCAAGGAAGTGTTCTTCCTGTTCCTGCCGGAAGGCGAAGACCCGGATACCTGGGTGCGCGCGCACGGCAAGGAAGCTTTCGAGGCCTTCATGCAGCGCGAAGCCGTGCCGCTTTCCGGCTTCCTGGTGCGCGAACTGTCGCGCGAGGCCGATCTTTCCACCCAGGAAGGCCGCGCCAAGCTGCTGAAGAACGCCTCGCCCCTGCTGCAGAAGACCGCCGCCCCCCTGCTGGCCGCGCTGATCCGTCGCCAGTTGGGCGAAACCCTGAACATGGGCGGCGACGAAGTGGCAGCGCTGACCGGCACCAGGCGCACCTTCGGCACCAAAACCGCGCAGCCTCGTCCCGCGGCACGCGTGCGGCCGTCGCTTTGCCGCACGCTCGCCCGCGCCCTGCTCGCCAAGCCAGCATTTTCAGGCCGGATCGACCCGGCCAGGCTGCCGGCGGACGATCCGCATGCCCCCCTGCTTGCCCGCCTGGTGGAATGGCTGAACGCTTTTGAAACCCCTCCCTCGCCCGCGGCCATGCTGGAAGACCCGGGTGCTCTGTCGCTGCCCGAACTGGGGGAGTTGCAGGGGGAAGCGCAGATGCTGGAACAAAAGGGAAGCTGGGACCCGGAAGCCGAGCTGACCGGAGGCATGGCACGGATCGAAGCGCTTTGGGCGCGCCGCCGCCGGGAGGAATTGGCCAGGCGCTTCGACACCCTGAACGCCGCCGAGCGCGAGGAACTTCTCAGCCTCGGCAAAACCTAATCAAGCCCGGAATTTGCCCCAAAAAATGGAAAAACCGGTACAATTCCCAGTTTTGCAAAATTTTTCTGGACAGAACCATGGCAGGCAGACCCAAGTCAGCAAACAACGCCAAGAAAATGCCGCGCAAGGCGGAAGCGGCACTCAACAAGGTCATGCGCGAAAATGTCGAGCTGACCCAGGAACAGGCGGAAGCCCGCCGCACCCAACTCAAGAATCTGATTTCGCTCGGCAAGGAACGCGGCTACCTGACCTATGCCGAGATCAACGACCATCTGCCGGACGACCTGTCCGACGCCGAGCAGATCGAAGGCATCATCAGCATCATCAACAGCATGGGCATCCAGGTCTACGACGAGGCGCCGGATGCCGAGACCCTCTTGATGACCGAAACCACTCCGCCGGTGGCGGACGAGGACGTGGTCGAGGAAGCCGAACAGGCGCTGACCACGGTCGATTCCGAATTCGGCCGCACCACCGACCCGGTGCGCATGTACATGCGCGAAATGGGCACGGTGGAACTGCTCACCCGCGAAGGCGAGATCGAGATCGCCAAGCGCATCGAGGAAGGTTTGAAACACATGGTGCAGGCGATCTCCGCCTGCCCCATGACCATCGAGCAGATCCTCGCCTACGCCGAGCAGATCGAAAAGGGCGACATGCGTGTCGACGAACTGGTCGATGGCTTCGTCGGCGAAGATGAGGCCATCGGCAGCGACATGGAAGAGGAGGCCGAGGCTTCCGCCGGCGGCGATGAGGACGAAGACGAGGAGGCCGGCGCCGCCGCCGCTGCCGCCAATCTCGCCCAGCTCAAGGCCGAGGCGCTGGAGCGCTTCGCCCAGCTGCGCAGGCTCTACAAGAAGGTGCAGACCCAGCGCGCCAAGTACGGTACAGGCAGCAAGCAGCACATCGCCGCCCAGGATGCGGTGACCGATCTGCTCATGGGCATCCGTTTCTCGGTCAAGCAGGTCGAGGCGCTGTGCGACACCATCCGCAACACGGTCGAGGAAATCCGCGGCTTCGAGCGCAAGATCATGGACCTGTGCGTCAACCGTGCCGGCATGCCGCGCCAGCATTTCATCAAGACCTTCCCCGGCAACGAAACCAACCCGGCCTGGGTGGACAAGGAAATGGCCGCCAAGAAGGCCTACTCCTCCACGCTCGCGCGCGTGCAGTACGAACTGAAGGAATACCAGGAAAAGCTGCAGGCAACGCAGGAGCGCATCGGTCTTTCCATCGCCGAACTCAAGGCGATCAACAAGCAGATGTCGACCGGCGAAGCCAAGGCCCGCCGCGCCAAGCGAGAAATGATCGAGGCCAACCTGCGCCTGGTGATTTCCATCGCCAAGAAGTACACCAACCGGGGGCTGCAGTTCCTCGACCTCATCCAGGAAGGCAACATCGGCTTGATGAAGGCGGTGGACAAGTTCGAATACCGCCGCGGCTACAAGTTCTCGACCTACGCCACCTGGTGGATCCGCCAGGCGATCACGCGTTCCATCGCCGACCAGGCGCGCACCATCCGCATCCCCGTGCACATGATCGAGACCATCAACAAGATGAACCGCATCAGCCGCCAGATCCTGCAGGAAACCGGCCAGGAACCCGACCCGGCCACGCTGGCGATCAAGATGGAGATGCCCGAGGACAAGATCCGCAAAATCATGAAAATCGCCAAGGAGCCGATTTCCATGGAAACCCCCATCGGCGACGACGAGGATTCGCACCTGGGCGACTTCATCGAAGACCAGAGCACCCTGGCCCCGGACGATTCCGCGCTCTACGCCAACCTGCGCGACGCCACCCGCGACGTGCTGGACAGCCTGACCACGCGAGAAGCCAAGGTGCTGCGCATGCGCTTCGGCATCGAAATGAACACCGATCACACCCTGGAAGAAGTGGGCAAGCAGTTCGACGTGACGCGCGAGCGCATCCGCCAGATCGAGGCCAAGGCCCTGCGCAAGCTGCGCCACCCCACCCGTTCGGAAAAACTGAAAAGCTTCCTGGAAAGCAGCGAGTAACGGCAGGTCCGCCGCCGGACAACGCTCCCTCTCCGGCGGCATGATGAAACTTGCACGGGCCTGTAGCTCAGTCGGTTAGAGCAGAGGACTCATAATCCTTTGGTCGTGGGTTCGAGTCCCACCGGGCCCACCATCCTCAACAAGACAAAGAGGGGATACATGGGAGGAGAAAACAAGAAGACAGGCGAGAAGCGTCTGCTCATCCTGCAGACCCTGGCGGCCATGCTGGAAGAACCCAGACCGGAAAAAATCACCACGGCCGCACTGGCGCGGCGACTGGACGTTTCCGAGGCAGCGCTCTACCGCCATTTCGCCAGCAAGGCGCAAATGTACGAAGGCCTGATCGAATTCATCGAAGACACCTTGTTCGGCCTGATCGCGCGCATCACGGCCGAAACCCCGGATCCCGTCAGGCAGATTGAAGGCATTCTCTCCATGTTGCTCGGCTTTGCCCAGAAGAATCGCGGCATGACCCGCGTGCTGATCGGAGAAGCCCTGGTAAACGAGGATCCGCGCCTGCAAAAACGCATCAACCAGCTGCACGACCGTCTCGAAGCCCAGCTCAGACAATGTCTGCGCTTCATGGACACCGGCCACGGCGGCAAGGATCCCAGGCTGCTGGCCAACCTCTACATGGCGCAGGTGGTCGGACGCTGGCACCAGTTTGCCAAAAGCGGTTTCGAGCGCAACCCGGTTGGCGACTGGCCCCAGCTGTGGCACGAGCTGGCGCTGCCGCTAAGGGAAAGCTAGGCTCGTGCTGCACACACCGCGCAGGCTTCATCGCGCGGTACCCGCACTTCGCGCCATTCGCCGGCAAGCGCGTCGTACAAGGCGAGCTTGCCCACTGCCGGACGGCCGCAACCTGCCAGCAGCTTGATCGTCTCCACCGCCTGCATGCTGCCGATCACGCCCACCAACGGCGACAGTACGCCCGCCTCGCTGCAGCGCGGCCCATCTTCCACGGTTTCCGGAAACAGGCAGTGGTAGCAGGCAGAATCCGGCCGGCGCGCATCGAACACGGCCAATTGCCCGGCAAAACCCAGGGCGGCGCCGCTCACCAGCGGTTTTTTCAAGGACACACAGGCGCGGTTGACGGCATGGCGGGTAGCGAAGTTGTCCGAACAGTCGAGCACGACATCGACACCGGCAATCGCCTTTTCGAGCGGCTCGCTCTGCAACCTCTCGGGCAGCACATCGACATGGGTGCCGGGGTTGATCGCACGAATGCTGTCGCGAAGCGAAATGGCCTTGTTGGTGCCGATGGCGGCAGTGTAATGGCCGATCTGTCGCTGCAGATTGGTGAGATCGACCTCGTCCGCATCCGCAATCACCAGCCTGCCGACACCGGCTGCGCCAAGGTAAAGCGCAGCCGGACAGCCGAGGCCGCCGGCACCGACGACCAGTACCGAGGCGGCAAGGAGTTTTTCCTGCCCTTCTATGCCGATCTGGGGCAACAGGACATGGCGGCTGTAGCGCAGCAGGTCCTCGTCGTTCATGTCGGAAGCCAGAGGGGCGGGGCGTGGGCATCCCGCACCACGAATGGAATTATCTGTATTCGCGCCACTCTTCCGGGGTCTCGTCCCTGTCGCCGTGCAAATGCTGTTCATACACGCGCGCAAAGACCTGCTGTGACTTTGCATCCGGGGCATTGATGGCGAGATTCTCGCGCTGCACGTTTTCGCAGAAATAAATCAGGGCGCGTCTGATTTTTTGCAGCAGGCTGTTGTCGAGATGGAAGCCCTGCGCTTCGAGCGCCTTTTCCAGCCCTTGCAGGGTGTAATGCGTGACCTTGTACCGCACGACCAGCGTCCGGGTGCACTCGATCTTGAGGCTGGCCTGGATGCTGTCGAGGCCGTCCAGCAATTCGCGCGCGCGTGCCGCCTGCCCGTCTGGCAGGTCGTGAAACACGATTTCGCGAATTTTTTCGAGATCGGTGGGCTGCATGATGGGCGGACACGCGGGCTAAACTCGCTTCCAGTATCGCGCCGCCATTGCCGCAACGCAAGAGCGGCCTGAGCCGCCGTCGCGGAGGCTCAGTTGCCGCGCAGTATGGTGATGCCTTTGAGCAGGTTCAACGCCTGGTTGACCTGATAGTCCTTCCTGGACACGACCTCGCCCGGCTCGATCGGCTTGGCTTCGGGCTTCCTGCCGCCGTTTTCCTGCCTGTCGCCCTTTTCCGCCGGCGCCTTCGCAGGCTCGGCAGGCTTGTCCGCCGTACCTTGAGTGTTTTCCAGATGCTTGGCGAGATCCGCTTCGCGCACACCGAAATCCTCGTCCGAGGGATTGTCCGGATCCTCGACCTTGATGTCGGGCTCTATGCCCTTGGCCTGGATCGAGCGTCCCGAAGGCGTGAAATAACGCGCAGTGGTGAGCTTGATCGCGGTGTCGTTGCCCAGCGGCAGGATGGTCTGCACGGAACCCTTGCCGAAAGTGCGTGTGCCCATGACCACCGCACGCTTGTGGTCCTGTAGCGCACCCGCCACGATTTCCGAGGCCGAGGCCGATCCGCCGTTGACCAGCACCACCATGGGCACCGTTTTCACGGATTCGGGCAGGCTCCTCAAGTAGTCAGCCTGCATGGGGCGCAGATAATTCTCGCGGCTTGCGGTCAGGCGCATTTTCGAGTCTTCCGCACGCCCTTCGGTGTAAACCACCAGAGAGTCGGGCTTGAGGAAGGCGGCGCTGACCGCCACCGCGCCGTTGAGCAGGCCGCCCGGGTCGTTGCGCAGGTCCAGCACCAGGCCCTTCAACGGCGCCTTGTTCTCCTTGTACAGGGACTGCAGGGCGTCAGCCAGCAGTTCGCCGGTGTGCTCCTGGAACTGGGTGATGCGCACGTAGCCGTAACCCGGCTCGAGCAGCTTGTACTTGACGCTACGAATCTTGATGACCGCGCGCGTGAGGGTCACGACAAAAGGCTTCTGCTCGCCCTTGCGCATGATGGTGAGCCTGATCTGCGTGCCCGGCTTGCCGCGCATGCGCTTCACCGCATCGTTCAGGTTCATGCCCTTGACCGGGGTGTCGTCCAGTTTGATGATGAGGTCGCCGGTCTTGAGGCCGGCACGATACGCGGGCGTGTCTTCTATGGGCGCGACGACCTTGATGAAACCGTCCTCCATGCCGACCTCGATGCCCAGGCCGCCAAACTCCCCCTGGGTGCCGACCTGCAGATCCTTGAAGGCCTCGGCATCCAGATAGGCGGAATGCGGGTCCAGCCCGGAGAGCATGCCGTTGATGGCTTCGGTGATGAGCTTCTTGTCCTCCACCGGTTCGACATAATCGCTCTTGATGCGGGCAAACACATCGGTGAATGCGCGCAACTCCTTCACCGGCAAGGGCGCAGCGGCTTCCTTCTCCGCCAGCGCGGAAAAATTCAGCGTCAGCGCGAAGCCTGCGAGCAAACCCGCGAAACCAGCCAATGCCACTTTGCCGTATTGACCTGCCATACCTATCTCACTTGATCCATGTCATCGGATTGATGGGGCGGCTTTGGTGCCGCAATTCAAAATACACCCCGGGACTCTCCTGTCCTCCGCTATTGCCCACGGCGGCAATCGCTTCGCCCATTCTGACGGGGTCTCCGGCCTGTTTATACAGGCTTTCATTATTGCTGTATAGGCTCATGTAGCCCTCGCCGTGGTCGACGATCACGATATTGCCGAAGCCTCTCAGCCAATCGGCAAAGGCCACCACGCCGCCGGCCACGGCGCGCACTTCCGCGCCTTCCGGTGCGCGGATGAACAGTCCCTTCCAGCTCACGCCGCCACCCTCTCTGGGAGTACCGAACTTGTTCATGAGTTCCCCCGCCACCGGAAGGCGCAACAGGCCCTTCAGTCGTGAAAACGGCGTGCCGTCGCGGCCCGGCTCGGGTACCCGGGTATTCACCGCAAGCGGCTTGCCGCCCGTCGCCCCCGGCTTGTCTGCGGGCGCGTTACGACTCGCCGGCGTTTTGGGGCGGGACGCAAGCTTGGCCAGGCGCGCCACCAGTTCGGACAGGCGCTGTTCATTGCGCTTTAGGGTGGCGATTTCCTTTCTTTGTTTCTTGATTTCGCTTGCCAGCCTGTTCAGCACTTTCTGGCGTTCCTGCTTTTCCCGCAGCAGGTTTTCCCGTTCCCTGAGCTGGGCCTCGCGAATCTCGGCCAGCGCGCGATCTTTTTCGGCCGCCGACTGCCTGAGTTCGGCGAGCCTGCCCAGGTCCGCCTTGAGCTCCTCGATCAACTGCAGTTGTGCATGCGAAAGATAGGAGAGGTAATGCAGGTCGCGCGCGGCCTGGCTCGGATTCTCTCCATTCAGCATCAGCTTCAACGCATCGCCGCCGCCGCGCATGTAGGCCTGCCTGATCATTTCATTCAGTCGCGCCTGGCGCTCCCTGATCTCGGCGCTGGCCTGTTCGGCTTCGGTCGTGGCCGAGCGAAGGTCGGCCTGCACTTCGCGCTGCTCGCGCTCGAGCTGGTACAGCCTGCGGCCGGCTTCGCTGATGGCGCGTTCGGACTGTTTCAGCGCATCCGCGGCCTCGGCGCTGGATTCGCGCGTGCGCCGGTATTCCTGCTGCAGCTTCTGCAGCCGTTCGCGCAGCGACTGAAGTTCGGACTTGCTGTCTGCCCATGCGGGCTGGCCGATCAGGGCCAATGAAACCAGAACGAGACGGATGTGCTGTTTCACTCGAAATTGATCAGCGGCTCGCCGCGCATTTCGACCGGCTGCGGCAGGCCCATCATTTTCAGCAGCGTCGGGCTGACATCCTCCAGGGCGCCGGTTTCGGCAAGCGTGGCACGGCGCTTGCCGATATACAGCAGCGGCACCATGTTGGTAGTGTGCGCGGTGTGTACCTGGCCGGTGGTGACATCCATCATGAATTCCGCATTGCCGTGGTCGGCGGTAATCAATACCTCGCCGCCGCGTGCAAGTTGCGCTTCCACAACCTTGCCAAGACAGATGTCGATGACCTCGATGGCCCGCCTTGCGGCCGATTCGTCACCCGTATGCCCCACCATGTCGGCATTGGCGTAGTTGCATATGATGGCGTCGTACTGCTGGCCTTCGATGGCGGCAACCAGTTTGTCGGTGACCTCGAAGGCGCTCATCTCCGGCTTGAGGTCGTAAGTCGCCACATCCGGCGAAGGGACGAGGATGCGGTCCTCGCCCGGGAAGGACACCTCCTCGCCGCCGTTGAAGAAGAAAGTCACGTGCGGATACTTTTCGGTCTCGGCGATGCGCAGCTGATGCAGGCCGAGCTTGGCGATGTACTCGCCGAAGCCGTTTTTGATGCGCTCCGGCGGGAAGGCCACCAGCACGTCGAAGTCGTCGCTGTAACCGGTGAGTGTGCAATAGGCGGAAAGCTTCGGCGTCACCTCGCGCTCGAACTCGCTGAAGTCGGGTTCGATGAAGGGACGCGACAGCTGGCGTGCGCGATCGGAGCGGAAGTTCATGAAGATGACGGCGTCGCCGTCCTTCATCCGCACCGGCTTTTCGCCCGGCGGCACGATGGCAGTGGCCTTGACGAACTCGTCGGTCTCGCCGCGCGCATAGGCCATCTCCAGGCCTTCCTGCGCCGTTGCCGCAACGTATTCGGCCCTGCCCTGGGTGAGCAGATCGTACGCCGACTTCACGCGCTGCCAGCGGCGGTCGCGATCCATGGCGAAATAGCGGCCGATGATGCTGACGATCCTGCCCTTGCCGACCTCCCTGATTTTTTCCTCCAGGCGCCCGATATGCACTGCGGCGCTCTTGGGCGGCGTGTCGCGCCCGTCCAGGAAGGCGTGGATATGGATTTCATCCATGCCCTCGTTGGCCGCCATCTGCAGCATGGCATGGATGTGGCGCTCGTGGCTGTGCACGCCGCCGTCGGACAGCAGGCCCAGGATATGCAGGGCACCTTTGTTCTCCCCGGCGGCCCTGATGGCGGCTTTGAGCATGGGATTGGAAAAAAAGGCGCCGGACTCGATGGCATGGTCGACGCGGGTGTATTCCTGGTACACCACGCGTCCCGCGCCGATATTGAGATGCCCTACCTCGGAATTGCCCATCTGTCCCCTGGGCAGGCCGACTTCGCCTTCCGATGCATGGATGAGGGTATGCGGGTATTGGTTCCAGTACCTGTCCCAGTTGGGCTTCTCGGCCAGCGCGATGGCATTGTGCGCGCGTTCGGAACGACAGCCGAAGCCGTCAAGAATAATCAGCAGGACCGGGTTTACTTTCATCAACAAAACAGTTCACAAATGATTTTTTTTCGATTAAGGTTAATCGATATATACCGATATACCTTATCTAGACTGATTCTAAATTTTACACGAGGCATGACCATGGCGCGAGTGCAGGATACCGACGAACTGGCGTTGCTGGACAAGGAAGAACACATCGAACAGGCCTCGCGTGCAATGAAGGCGATGTCGCATCCCTTGCGCCTGAAAATCCTGTGCGTCCTGGGCGACAAGGAAATCAGCGTGCAGGACATCGTGGACAATGTCGGCACCTCACAGAGCAACATCTCCCAGCACCTTGCCATCCTGCGCGACAAGGGCGTGCTGAAGACCCGCAAGGACGCCAACCGCGTCTACTACCGTGTCGGTGATACCCGCACACTCAAGCTCATCAGCATGATGCGCGACGTATTCTGCGGCTTCACCAAATAAGCCGCACAAGCTCGAAAAAGCCCGGCTTGCCCGGGCTTTTTTGTTGTACAGTGCGGCTAAGGACTTGAAAAATAAAGTCTATTAGCATATTCTAATAGGCTATTAAGGAGATTTTATCCATGCGCTTTCCAGCCCTGTCGATCTTGCTCGTCAGTTGTCTGCCCGCCTGGGCGGCGCTGCCTTTCCCCACCGCCAAGGTCGTCTACCAGAACGTCGACAAGTCCTATTCCACCGAGGCCACGGTCGAAGCCGTGCGCCAGTCCACTGTGTCGGCCCAGGTTTCCGGCCGCATCACCGCCGTCAATTTCGACGTCGGCGACACCGTCAAGGCCGGCCAGGTCATCGTGCGCATCGATCCCGCCGAACTTTCCCAGGCCGTGGCCGGCAGCCGCGCCCAGGTCGCCCAGGCCGAGGCCCAGCTCGCCAACGCCAAGGCGAACTACGAGCGCCAGGTGCAGCTGTTCCAGCAGAAATTCATTTCCCAGGCAGCACTCGACCGCGCCACAGCCGAATACCGTGCCGCGCAGGCTGCCGCCCAGGCCGCCATCGCCGGGGCAGGGCAGACCTCGACGGTGCGTTCCTACACCACACTGACCGCGCCGTTTTCCGGCGTGGTAATGGAACGCCACGTCGAAGTGGGCGAAATGGCCACGCCCGGCAAGCCGCTGATGACGGGATTCGACCCTACCGACCTGCGCGTGGTCGCCAACATTCCGCAATACATGCTGGCGGAAATCCAGAAATCGGCCAAGGCTTCGGTGGAGATCCCTTCGCTCAACAAGTGGATCGAAGCCAAAGGCATCACCGTGCTGCCTTCCGCGGATATCGCCACGCATACCGTCAAGGTGCGCCTCGACCTGCCGCAGGACCTCGGCGCCGGCGTCATTCCCGGTATCTATGCCCGCGCCTACTTCGCCATCGGCGCGGCGCGCAAACTGGTCATCCCCAATTCCGCGGTGCTGCGCCGTTCGGAAATCACCGCCGTTTACGTCGTCGACGCCAAGGAACGCGTGAGCCTGCGCCAGGTGCGCCTCGGCGACCTCACACCCAAGGGCGAAGTCGAAGTGCCGGCCGGACTCAACCCCGGCGAGATCATCGCCCTCGACCCGGTCAAGGCCGGCATCTATCTGAAATCAGTGAAGAGCAAGGAGTAAGGCGTGAGGAGCAAAATCGCCGCGCCTTTTCCGCCTCACGCCTAACACCTCACGAGCCAACATGGGCATTTCCGGGCGCATCGCCAAATTCTTCCTGGCCTCCCAACTCACGCCGCTGATCGCGCTGATGGCGGCGATCCTCGGCCTGTTCGCCATCGCGGTGACACCGCGCGAGGAGGAGCCGCAGATCAACGTCACCATGGCCAACGTGTTCATCCCCTTCCCGGGCGCATCGGCCAAGGATGTAGAGCAACTGGTCGCCACCCCGGCAGAGCAGGTGCTGTCGCAGATTTCCGGCATCGAGCACGTCTACTCCGTGTCCAAACCGGGCATGGCCGTCCTCACCGTGCAGTACAAAGTCGGGGAAGACCGCACCCAGGCCCTGGTGCGGCTGTACGACACCATCCAGGCCAACCGCGACTGGGTCTCGCCCAATCTGGGCGTGGGCGAACCCATCATCAAGCCTACCGGCATCGACGACGTGCCCATCGTCACGCTCACCCTGTGGACGCAGGATGAAACACGCGGCGCCTATGAACTGCAACAGATCGCACACGCGGCCGAGATCGAACTCAAGCGCATCTCCGGCACGCGCGAAGTCTATACCGTCGGCGGCCCTGACAACGTCGTGCGCGTCATCATGGATCCCGAGCGCATGGCCGCCTTCCGCGTCACCGCGCAGGACATCCGCGACGCCTTGCAGGTCTCCAACGCTTCCCAGCCCTCGGGCACGCTGACTTCGGACAACCAGGAAATCCTGGTGCAGACAGGCACCTTCCTCACCGGCCCCGGCGATGTGAAGCAGCTGGTAGCCGGCGTCTACCAGGGACGCCCGGTGTTCATCAGCGACGTCGCCAATGTCATCGCCGGACCCGACCAATCCAAGAACTATGTATGGTTCGGCGCAGGCAAGGGCGGTCAGCATGCCAATCTCGCCGGCCGGAGCTTCCCGGCCGTCACCCTGGCCGTGTCCAAGAAACCCGGCGAAAACGCGGTCGACATCGCCGAGAAGGTCATCGAGCGCGTAGAGACGCTGAAGGGCGCCATCATCCCCGAAGGCGTCGAAGTCAGCGTCACGCGCAACTACGGCGCCACCGCCGACGACAAGGCCAAGAAGCTCATTCAGAAACTGTTTTTCGCCACCGCCTCGGTGGTGCTGCTGGTGCTGTGGGCCTTGGGCCGCCGCGAGGCGGTCATCGTCGGCGCCGCGGTGCTGCTCACGCTCGCCGCCACGCTGTTCGCCTCCTGGGCCTGGGGCTTCACGCTCAACCGCGTGTCGCTGTTCGCGCTGATTTTCTCCATCGGCATTCTGGTGGACGACGCCATCGTCGTGGTGGAGAACATTCATCGCCAGATGGTGATGAATGTTTCGGCGCAGACTAACGTGAGCGAAGCGAACGTTAAGCCCGCGGAAGCGGGCGGCCGAAGCCAGAACACCCACCGCCGCACGGCGCTGGACCACGACGGCATGGACGCCATCATCCCGCGCGCCGTGGACGAAGTGGGGGGGCCAACCATACTCGCCACCCTCACCGTGATCGCGGCGCTTTTGCCCATGGCCTTCGTCACCGGCCTCATGGGCCCTTACATGAGTCCGATACCGATCAACGCCAGCATCGGCATGCTGATCTCGCTCGCCATCGCCTTCATCGTCACGCCCTGGCTCGCGTTCAGGCTGCTGAAGAACATCCAGCACCACGAGGCCGGCCACGACAAGCTGCTCGGCCTGTTTCGCAAGTGGCTCACGCCCTTCCTCGGCGGCGAGGCCGGCAAGGCCATGCGCAGGAAACTGTGGATCGGCATCGGCGTCGCCATTCTCGTCTCCGTCTCGCTCGCCGTGGTAAAGCTGGTGATCCTGAAAATGCTGCCCTTCGACAACAAGTCGGAATTCCAGGTCGTTGTCGACATGCCGGTCGGCACGCCGCTGGAGAAGACCGCCCAGGTGCTGCAGGAAATGGGGCAGGTGCTGGACGAAGTCGAGGAAGTCGCCGACTACCAGGCTTACGCCGGCAACGCCTCGCCCATCAACTTCAATGGCCTGGTGCGCCAGTATTACCTGAGAAGCGGCCCCGAAATCGGCGATATTCAGGTCAACCTGGTCGACAAGCACGAGCGCGACCGCAAGAGCCATGAAATCGCCCAGGCTGTGCGCCCTGCGCTGGAGGCAGTCGGCAGGCGCCACGGCGCCGACGTCAAGGTGGTGGAAGTGCCGCCCGGCCCGCCGGTGATGTCGCCCATCGTGGCCGAGGTCTACGGCCCGGATTACGAGGCACAGATGAAAGTCGCCAAGGAAGTGCGCAAGGTTTTCGAGAACACCGAGGGCATCGTCGCCATCGACGACACCGTCGAGGATGACGCCCAGCGCTTCGTGCTGCGCGTGCTGCAGAACAAGGCCGCGCTTGCCGGCATTTCGCAGAAGGACATCGTCGCCGTGATGAAGATGGGGCTTTCGGGCGAAGACGTCACGCCCATCCACGGCGGCACATCCAAGTATGAGGTTCCGGTTCGCATCACGCTCGCTCCCGAGCGCCAGAACAGCCTGAACGAACTGCTCAAGCTCAACGTGCGCGGCGCCGGCGGCAATCTGGTGCCGCTCTCGGAACTGGTCGAAGTGGTGCCCTCCGAACGCGAAAAGACCATCTACCACAAGGATCTCCTGCCGGTGGTGTTCGTCATGGGCGACATGGGCGGCGGGCTGGATTCACCGCTGTACGGTCTGTTCGGCATGCGCGGCGAATTGTCCGGCCGCAAATTGAAAGAAGGCGGCACGCTGGGCGAGTACTTCATCCGGCAGCCCTCCGACCCTTATGCCGGCTTCAGCATCAAGTGGGACGGCGAGTGGCAGGTCACTTACGAGACCTTCCGCGACATGGGACTGGCCTACGCCGTCGGCCTCATCCTCATCTACCTGCTGGTGGTGGCGCAGTTCGGCTCCTACCTCACGCCGCTCATCATCATGGCGCCGATCCCGCTCACCATCATCGGCGTCATGCCCGGCCATGCCCTGCTGGGCGCGCAGTTCACCGCCACCTCGATGATCGGCATGATCGCGCTCGCCGGCATCATCGTGCGCAATTCCATCCTGCTGGTGGACTTCATCAACCAGCAGACCGCCGAGGGCATGGACTTTCAGGAAGCCGTGATCCTTGCCGGCGCCACCCGCGCCAAGCCCATCGTGCTGACCGGCGTGGCCGCCATGATGGGGGCTTTCTTCATCCTTGACGACCCGATTTTCTCGGGCCTCGCGGTGTCGCTGATCTTTGGCATTTTCGTGTCGACTTTGCTAACCTTGGTCGTCATTCCGGTGCTGTATTACGCCGTGAATTTCCGGAAATTCGCCCAAACCTGAAGGAGAAACTCAATGACTGTTGAACGCATCGTCCGTATCGTGGCCGGATTTTTCATCCTGCTGTCGCTCGCCCTGGCACATTTTTCCGGCACCGCCGACCTCACCCGGCTGTCCTGGCTGTGGTTCACGGCCTTCGTCGGCCTCAATCTGTTCCAGTCGGGCTTTACCCGCTTCTGTCCGCTCGAGAGCGTCCTCAAGAAAGCCGGTGTCAAGGAGGGCGGCACCTGCTGCTCCTGAGCAAAACCTCCGGGAAAACCGACAGGGGCTGGTAAAATGGCCCCTGTTTTTTCGCCTGCCGCACCGCAATGGAATTCATACAAAACAACCTTCTGCTGGTCATCGTCGCCGTAGCGAGCGGCCTCATGCTGCTGTGGTCGTTTTTCGGCAGCCGCGTTTTTGGCATCGATGCAGTCAACACCTTCGAGGCCACCCGCCTCATGAACGAAGATGCCCTGGTACTCGACGTGCGCGAGGACAACGAGTGGGCCGTCGGCCACATTCCCAACGCCAGGCACATCCCCCTGGGCGAACTGGCCAACCGCCTGCCAGAACTGGACAAGTTCAAGGACAAGCCCATCGTGGTCTACTGCCGCTCCGGCCACCGCTCGGCCCGCGCCTGCGCGCTGCTGAAGAAATCCGGCTTTGCCAATCCCTACAACCTGGCCGGCGGCATCCTGGCCTGGGAACAGGCCAATCTGCCCATCACCCGAAAATAAGCGAGGAAGCCATGCAAAAAGTCACCATGTACTGCACCGCCGTGTGTCCCTACTGCGTCGCGGCCGAGCGCCTGCTCAAATCCAGGGGGGTGGAAAGCATCGACAAGATCCGCATCGACGAGAAACCCGAACTGCGCGAGGAAATGATGAGTCGCACCGGCCGCCGCACCGTGCCGCAGATCTACATCGGCGAAACCCACGTCGGCGGCTTCGACGACCTGTCCGCCCTGGACAAGGCCGGCGGCCTCATGCCTTTGCTGAACCCTGCTTGAGTTGGGCGCATCCGCCCGCATCTTCAAGACAATATCGTTTTGGAGAGGCAACATGGAACTCGTCTGTCCCGACTGCGGCGCAGTCAACCGCGTACCCGACGAACGCCTGGGCGAGCAGCCCAAATGCGGCAAGTGCGGCAGCATGCTCTTGCCCGGCAGGCCGATTGACCTGAACGGCGCCACTTTCAGGAAATTCGTCAGCCGCTCCGGCCTGCCGGTAGTGGTGGATTTCTGGGCGCCATGGTGCGGGCCCTGCAGGATGTTCGCACCCGTGTTCAGCCAGGTCGCGGCCGAACTCAACACCCGCTACCGCTTCGTCAAGGTCAACACCGAAGCCGAGCAGAATCTGGCGGCGCAATACGGCATCCGCAGCATCCCCACCCTGGCCGTATTCAAGGACGGACGCGAACTCACGCGCATGTCCGGCGCGCTCGACGCCGCCGGCCTCAAACGCTGGCTGGCGCAAAGCGTCTGACCATTGATAAGCAACCGGCCAGGTCAAGATGGAAAGCAAAACATGAACAAGGAGGACAAGTGGACAGGAGGAAAGTCTTCGAAGCATTTTTTGCCTGAAGCAGGAGTTCCTCTTGTCCTCATGTCCTCTTTGTTCAACATCTTTCCCTGTATTCCCCATGGTCAAACGGTTTTGCCTTTTCCACGGGAACGTCACACAGGCGGGGTAAAATACCGCCTGTTTTAATTTTTGAGCATAGGGAGCGCCGACATGGCCGAAGAGCAGCAAAACCCGCAAATGGTCTTCCAGATCGAAAAAATCTACATCAAGGATCTGTCCGTGGAAGTGCCCAATGCGCCGGCCATTTTCCTCGAGCGCGAAGCGCCCCAGATCAGCGTCGAGCTAGGCACGCACAGCACCCCCATCGGCGAGAACGTTTACGAAAGCAGCATCAAGGTGACGGTAAGCGCCAAGCTCGGCGAAAAAACCGTGTACCACGTCGAATGCGAACAGGCCGGCATTTTCCGCATTGCCGGCTTCCCACAGGAGCAGTTGCCCATGGCGCTCGGCATCGGCTGCCCCAACATCGTCTTCCCCTACGCGCGCGAGACCATCGCCGACGTCATCGTGCGCGCAGGCTTCCCGCCGCTGCATCTTGCCCCCATCAATTTCGAGGCCGAATTCATGCTGCGCCAGCAACAGGCAGCGGCCGACGCGCAGGCCCGGGGCGAAGCCCATTGAACATGCGCCGCGCCCCGGCAATTTCCGCGCTGCTGCTCATGCTCGCAGCCCCCGCTTGGGCGCTGGACTTCGTTTCCACCCGGAAGCCGGCCATCCTCTATGACGCCCCCTCATCCGCGTCCGGCAAGGTCGCGGTCATCAGCGCCGGCTATCCGCTGGAAAAACTGATCACCCTGTCGGGCTGGACCAAGGTGCGCGACGACACCGGCCAGCTGGCCTGGATCGAGGAAGCCGCGCTGGTCAGCAAGCGCACGCTGCTGGTCAGGGTGCCCGAGGCCCAGGTGCTGGAAAATCCCAGGGACGACGCCGCGCTGCGCTTTCGCGCCGCACGCGGCGTGCTGCTTGATCTGCTTTCCGATCTCGGTAACGGCTGGGCCAGGGTTCAGCACGCCGGCGGACAGCAGGGCTATGTGCGCATCCGCGACGTCTGGGGCTTATGACAGAGCGCATGAAAATCGCCGTGCTCGGCGCCGGCGCCTGGGGCAGCGCGCTGGCCGTGCATTTCACCGCGCGCCATGACGTCGTGCTTTGGGCGCGCAGCGAAGCGCAGGCGCAGGCTATGGCCGCCGAACGCCGGAACGCACGCTACCTCCCGGATATCGATTTCCCGGCCAGTCTCGATATCTCGCACCGTCTCGACGACGCGCTCGCCCATGCCGAACTGTTGCTGGTGGCGGTACCGAGCAGCGCCCTGCGCAGCCTGCTCGAACAACTGGCCGCGCTCGACGCGGCCTGCCCGCTGATCTGGGTCTGCAAGGGCTTCGAGAAAGGCAGCGGCAGGCTGCCGCACGAAATCGTCGCGGAAACGCTGCCCGACATCCCCAGCGGGGTGCTGTCGGGCCCGAGCTTCGCCATCGAAGTCGCCAAGGGCTTGCCCACCGCGGTGGCCCTGGCCTCGCACCACAAGCGCATCACCGATGACATCGCCCATCGCCTGCACGGCGGCACGCTGCGCATCTATACATCCGAGGATGTGGTCGGCATCGAACTGGGCGGAGCGGTCAAGAACGTCATCGCCATCGCCGCCGGCATTTCCGACGGCCTCGGCTTCGGCCACAACGCGCGCGCCGCGCTGATCACGCGCAGCCTGGCCGAAATCACCCGCCTGGGCCTGGCGCTGGGCGGCCATATGGAAACCTTCATGGGGCTGTCGGGCATGGGCGATCTCATCCTCACCTGCACCGGCGACCTGTCGCGCAACCGCCAGGTCGGCCTGCGCCTCGCCAAGGGTGAAAAGCTGGGCGCCATCATCGAAAGCCTCGGCCACGTCGCCGAAGGCATCTCCACCACACCCGAAGTGCTGCGGCTCGCCACGCGCCTGGGTGTCGACATGCCCATCACGCGCGCAGTGAACTCCGTGCTGTACGAAAACCTTTCTCCGCGCCAGGCCGTGGAAGATCTGCTGCACCGCAACCAGAAAGCCGAAGACCCGCGCCAGTGATCGACCATGTGATTGAAGAACTTGCCGAAAAAGGCTGGTGCACCCTTCCCGGCTTTCTGCCGGCCGGGCTGGTGCAGTGCCTGGCCGAAGACGCACATATCCTCCATCGCTCAGGCCGCCTGCGCCCCGCCGCCACCGGCCAGGGCGAAAAGCGCGAAGTGCGCGCCGGTCTGCGCGACGACGCCATCGCCTGGCTGGAAGAAAAACCTGCCAGCGCCGCCCAGCAGGAATATCTCGCGATGATGGAAGATCTGCGGCTGGCGGCAAACCGCGAACTGCAACTCGGCCTGTTCGACCTCGAAGCGCATTTTTCCCGTTATCCGGCCGGCGCGCGCTACCGCAGGCATCTCGACGTCTTCCAGCATGACGGCCGGCGCACGCTCTCGGCGATCTGTTATCTGAACAACGACTGGCAGGCGAACGAAGGCGGGCAGCTGCGCATCTACCTCGACGGGAACGACGACAGGCATTGCATCGACGTCCTGCCCGAGGGCGGCACGCTCGCCTGCTTTTTCAGCCACCGCTTCGTGCATGAAGTGCTGCCCGCCGCGCGCGAGCGCTTGAGCCTCACCGGCTGGTTCAGGCGCCGCGCGTAAAACTCACAAGCCGAAGCCGTTCTGGCGCCAGGCCTCGTACACCGCCACGCTCACCGCGTTGGACAGGTTGAGGCTGCGGCAGCCCGGCTGCATGGGCAGTTTCAGCCGATGCGCGTCATCGAATTCACGCAGAATTTCCACAGGCAGGCCGCGGCTTTCCGGCCCGAACGCCAGCACGTCTCCGGGGCGGAAGCTCGCCTCGGCATAAAGCCGGCCGGCCCTGGTGGTGAAGGCATGCCAGTTCGCCCCGGCCAAGGCCGCACGCACCGCCTGCCAGTTCTCGTGCACATTGAGGTCGGCCAGCTCGTGATAGTCCAGCCCCGAGCGGCGCACGGATTTTTCGTCCAGCGAAAACCCCAGGGGTTTGACCAGGTGCAGGCGGCTGCCGGTATTGGCGGCAAGGCGGATGATGTTGCCGGTATTGCCGGGGATTTCCGGCTCAAAAAGAACGATGTGAAACATGCTCTAGCCCGGATATTTCACCAGACCGGCCCCGAAATCCTGGGAAACCGTGCGAATCGAGGCGTTTGGCCTGATTGAACGAAAATCCGATTTGTACCACCGGCCTTCGCGGGTGTTGGCGGCCAATTTGCGGCATCTTTGCGCCCCCGCTTCGCGCCCATAGGCATGGCTATGGGCTTGGCGCGGCATGCGCAAATCTGCTCGCAAATTGACTCGCCACCATCCCGCGATCTGATGAAATACCCGGGCTAGAGTTAGAATAACCATCACCTTGAAGCCGAAAAGAACGACACAAATGCACGCCTCTGCCGCGCCTTCGCGAGCCTGAAAACATGGTACCCCATTTGACCACCGCCCTCACCGGCCCGCTGCTGGAGCTGGAAAAGCGCATCATGAACGCGCAGCCCACCATCGAATACTGGTTCCGCCGGCAATGGAAGGAACGGCGCGCGCCGTTCTACACCTCGGTGGATTTGCGCAATGCCGGTTTCAAGCTGGCGCCGGTCGACACCAACCTGTTTCCCGGCGGCTTCAACAACCTTAACCCCGATTTCATGGCGCTGTGCGTGCACGCGGCCATGGACGCGGTCGAGCACATCTGCGTCAACGCGCAGAAGCTTTTGCTGATCCCGGAAAGCCACACGCGCAACACCTTCTACCTGCAAAACGTCGCGGTGCTGGCCAACATCCTGCGCCAGGCCGGCCTCATCGTGCGCATCGGCACGCTGATCCCGGACATTACCGAACCCGCCACGCTCGACCTTCCGGGCGGCGGCCAGCTTACCCTGGAACCGCTGGTACGCAACGGCAACCGCATCGGCCTCAAGGACTTCGACCCCTGCGCGGTGCTGCTCAACAACGATCTTTCCGGCGGCATCCCCGACATCCTCAAGGACATCGAGCAGACCATCATGCCGCCGCTTTACGCCGGCTGGGCCACGCGCAGGAAGTCCCGGCACTTTGCCGCCTACCAGGCGCTGGCGCGCGAGTTCTCCGAACTCATCGGCATCGACCCCTGGCTCATCGACCCGATGTTCGGGCGCTGCGGCAAGATCGACTTCAACGTGCGCCAGGGCGAGGAATGCCTCGCCGCCAAGGTCAGCGACCTCATCGAGGACATCGGCGACAAGTACCGCCAGTACGGCATCGAGCAGGAGCCCTTCGTCATCGTCAAGGCCGACGCCGGCACCTACGGCATGGGCATCATGACGGTGAAAAGCCCGGACGACGTGAAAGACCTCAACCGCAAGACGCGCAACAAGATGTCCACCATCAAGGAAGGCGCGCCGGTGACGGAAGTGCTGATCCAGGAAGGCGTCTACACCTTCGAGAGCATCAACGGCGCGGTGGCCGAGCCGGTGGTATACATGATCGACCACTTCGTGGTGGGCGGCTTCTACCGCGTGCACACCGGGCGCGGCCCGGATGAGAACCTCAACTCGCCCGGCATGCATTTCGTGCCGCTGGCCTTCGACTCCGCCTGCCAGCTGCCCGACCGCCGCCTGAACCCGGACGCCAGCCCCAACCGCTTCTACGCCTACGGCGTGATCGCGCGCCTGGCCATGCTGGCCGCCAGCGTGGAGCTGGGGGGGATTCAAAAGGAAATAAATGGGCAATCGACATCAAGTTGAAATCATGAACAAAGAGGACAGGAGGACAAGAGGAAAATCCAACAAACTCTTGTCCTCCTTGTTCAAGCTTTATTCATAGAGCCCGCCAGTCTGCAGTCTGAAAGCCCATGGACATTCTCTTCATCATCGACCCGCCGGATTCGCTCAAGGAATACAAGGATTCCTCCATCGCCATGATGCGCGCAGCGCAGGCGCGCGGCCACGGCGTGTGGTTTTGCGAAACGCAGGACCTGCATTTGTGGGAGGGCCGCGCAGTCGCCTTCGCCACGCAAATTCGGCTTCAGCCCGGCAAGGCCTGGGGCCGGAAAATCGCCGCGCGCGTGCGCCTGCTCACCGATTTTTCCGCCACGCTGATGCGCAAGGATCCCCCTGTCGATCAGGACTACCTCACCGCCACGCACCTGCTCGGCCTGGCCGAGGAGCATGGCGCACGCGTGTTCAACCGGCCGGGCGCACTGCGCGACTGGAACGAAAAGCTGTCGATCTTCCGCTTCCCCCAGTTCATCGCGCCCACGCTGGTGAGCGCGCGCGCCGAACTCATTGACGGCTTTTTGCAGGAACATGGCGACATCATCGTCAAGCCCTTGCACGCCATGGGCGGCCAAGGCGTATTCCGCCTCACCATCGCCGACCCCAACCGCAACGCCATCGTGGAAACGCTCACCGGCCATGGCCGGCATGCCATCATGGCGCAGCGCTACCTGCCCGAAATCAGCGAGGGCGACAAGCGCATCCTCCTGATCGACGGCGAGCCCGTGCCCTATGCGCTGGCGCGCATCCCGCTGGCGGGCGAAACCCGCGGCAACCTCGCCGCCGGCGGCAGCGCGCGCGCCCAGCCGCTTTCCGGGCGCGACGAGGAAATCGCCCGCACCGTGGGCCGCGTGGTGCGCGAAGCCGGCCTGTTCCTGGTGGGGCTGGACGTGATCGGCGACAGCCTCACCGAAGTCAACGTCACCAGCCCGACCTGCTTCGTCGAAATCGCCGAACAGACCGGGTACGATGTCGCAGATGCGTTTGTCGCCGCACTGGAAGTAGCGGTTGGCTAAACAAAATCATATTCACAGGGAGGTTCAGGGAGGTAAGGGAGAATTGTTTTTCCTCCCTTGCCTCTCTTACCTCCCTGTCAAACGCTTTTTGGTTTCACTGCTGTTGCCGCTATTGCTGACAGCATGCGGACGTGGCGATGAAGTCTTCCGCCAGGAAAGCTTCGTCTTCGGCACGCGCGTGGAAGTCAGCATTTACGGCGCGAGCAAAGCCGTCTCGGAACAGGCGGCGCAGGCCGTGCTCGCGCGCTTCGACCAGCTGCACCGCAAGCTGCACGCCTGGCAACCTTCCGAACTGGAGAGACTGAATGCGGCATTCGCGGCCGGCGCCAAAACCGCAGTCGATGCGGAACTCGCCTTCATCCTGCAGGATGCCAGGGCATATTCCCTGCAAAGCGGCGAACTGTTCAACCCCGCCATCGGCAATCTCATCCGCTTGTGGGGATTCCATGACGACCTGGCGCAGGTAGCGGTGCCCGGCGAAAACAAAATCGATGCGGCGGTCAAGGCCGCGCCCTCCATGCGCGAGGTGCATGTCGAGAACGGCATGGCCTGGAGCGACAATCCGGCGGTGCGCATCGATCTGGGCGGCTACGCCAAGGGCTATGCGCTGGACGAAGCGGCAAAAATCCTCAAACGCCAGGGCATCCGCAACGCGCTCGTCAACATCGGCGGCAACGTCCTCGCCCTGGGCGCACACGGCGGGCGGCCGTGGAAAGTCGGCATCCAGCACCCGCGCAAAGCCGGCGTCATCGCCACCCTGGAATTGCGCGACGGCGAGGCCATCGGCACTTCGGGCGACTACCAGCGCTATTTCGAAGCCGACGGCCGCCGCTACTGCCACCTCATCGACCCGAGGAGCGGCCGCCCGGCCAGCGGCATGCAGTCGGTCACCCTGCTCGTTTTTGGAGACCGCGCCGGCACGCGTTCCGACGTGCTGAGCAAGCCGCTTTTCATCGCGGGGCCGCAGGCGCTGGCGGAAATGGCGGCACAGGCCAAACTCGACCGCGTTCTCGCTGTCTTGGCAGACGGCAGCGTCCTGGTCACGCCCGCGCTGCGCGAGCGCCTGCAATGGCGCGAGCCCGGGCAAGCCTTTACGCTGTTAAAGACGGTAAGATAAGCCCCTCGTTCACCCCTGTTTCGTTATCGGATTCATCATGATTGGCGTATTGCTCGTAACCCACGGCCCGCTCGGTGAAAACCTGATCGATGCCGCCGTGCATGTACTTGGTTCAAGACCGCGGCAACTTGAAGCCCTGGACGTGTCCTCGCGCGCCGAGCCCAGGGATGTCGAGACCATGATCACCCTGCGCATGCAGGCGCTCGACACCGGAGACGGCGTGCTGGTGCTCACCGACATCTACGGCGCCACCCCCAGCAACTGCATGTGCCGCGCGCTGGCGCCGGGCCATGCCGCCGGCGTCTCCGGCGTCAACCTGCCCATGCTGCTGAAAATGCTCAACTACCGCGACCTTCCGCTCGACCAGCTGGCCGCCAAGGCGGCGCTGGGCGGGCAGGAAGGGATTTCCATCATCTCCCGGGATATGTGCGATGCCGCAGCGGGACATTGAAATCACCAACAAGCTGGGCCTGCACGCGCGCGCCTCGGCCAAGCTCACCCAGCTCGCCTCCAAATTCAAGAGCGAGGTGCACCTCTCGCGCAACGGCCGCCGCGTCAACGCCAAGAGCATCATGGGCGTGATGATGCTGGCCGCGGCCAAGGGCACCACCGTGACCCTGGAAACCGCCGGCCCCGACGAGGACGAAGCCCTCGCCGCGATCGCGGACCTGTTCGCCGACAAGTTCGGAGAAGGCGAATGAGGATGGCGCGCGCATGAGTTTTACCCTGCACGGCATCAGCGCCTCCCCAGGCATCGCCATCGGCCGTGCCCACCTGGCTTCGCCTTCGCGCGTCGAAGTCGCGCACTACGTGCTGCCGGACAATCAGATCGATTCCGAACTCGAGCGTTTCTCCGCCGCCGTCGAGCAGACGCGCGAAGAACTGCGCACCCTGCGCGCGCAGATCCCACCGCATGCGCCGGCCGAACTGCCCGCCTTCCTCGACATGCACCTTTTGATCCTCGACGACAACATGATCGACGAGGAGCCCAAGCGCCTGATCCGCGAGCAGCGCTGCAACGCCGAATGGGCGCTGACCCAGCAGATGGAGGCGCTGGTGGCGCGCTTCGAGGAAATCGAGGATGCCTACCTGCGCTCGCGCCAGGAGGACGTGGTGCAGGTGGTGCAGCGCGTGATCAAGACCCTGGTCGGCCATCCCGTCACCGCCGTGCCGCAGACCGATTCCGAGGAAAGCGTGCTGGTGGCGCACGAGCTGACGCCGGCGGACATGATCCTGTTCAAGAACACCAAGTTCGCCGCCTTCATCACCGACCTGGGCGGCGCCACCTCGCACACGGCCATTCTCGCGCGCAGCCTCGGCATTCCCGCGGTGATGGCGCTGCACCAGGCGCGCAACCTCATCCGCGAGCACGAGTGGGTGATCGTCGACGGGCGCGAAGGCGTGGTCATCGTCGATCCCGACGAGATCGTGCTCGAGGAATACCGCGCCAAGCAGTCCAAGTGGCGGCGGGCGACCGAGAAGCTGAAAAAACTCAAATCCAGCCGCGCCATCACCCAGGACGGCGTGGTCATCGAACTCTTCGCCAACATCGAACTGCAGGGCGACATCCAGGCGGTGAAGGAAGTGGGTGCGCAGGGCGTCGGCCTGTTTCGCAGCGAATTCCTGTTCCTGAACCGAGATGACCTGCCCACCGAAGACGAGCAGTACGAAGCCTACCGCGCCGTGGTTGAGGCCATGGACGGCAAGCCCGTCACCATCCGCACGCTGGACCTCGGCGCGGACAAACAGGCGCCCTGGGGCCACACCGTGGCCGACAACCCCGCCCTTGGCCTGCGCGCCATCCGCCTGTGCCTGGCCGAGCCGAAGCTGTTCGAAACCCAGCTGCGCGCCATCCTGCGCGCCTCTGCCCACGGCAAGGCGCGCATCCTCATCCCCATGCTGGGCAGCTTCGCCGAACTGCGCGCCAGCCTGCAGATGATCGAGAGCGTGAAGAAGGAACTGAGCGAACACAACATCAAATACGACGACAAGATCCAGGTCGGCGGCATGATCGAAGTGCCCGCCGCCGCGCTGCTTGCCGAGCATTTCGCCAAGCACCTGGATTTCATGTCCATCGGCACCAACGACCTCATCCAGTACACGCTCGCCATCGACCGCGCCGACGACGCCGTGGCCCACCTCTACGACCCGCTGCATCCTGCCGTGCTGCAGCTCATCCAGCACACCATCAGGAGCGGCAAGAAAGCCGGCAAGCCCGTGGCCGTGTGCGGCGAAATGGCGGGCGACCCGCGTCTTACCCGCCTTTTGCTGGGCCTGGGCCTGCGCCACTTTTCCATGCAGCCGGCGAGCATCCTGGCGGTGAAGCAGCAGGTCATGCGTACGCTCACCGGTGACGTAACCGTCGACGCCCAGCGCCTGCTGAAAAACACCGACCCCGACAAGACCGCCAGCCTGCTCGACAAGCTCAACGCCTGATTTCCCGCCCCTGTCCCCACGCGGGAGGGGTAGGGTGAGGGGGGGAACCGCTCAGGAAGATCACTGCCGATGCCAAGACACGATCGCCCCGACTACTGGCAACCGGCCTGCCGCGCGCTGTCGCGCGCCGACCCGGTCATGGCCAGGCTCATCCGCGCCTATCCCGATGCGGCATTAAGAAGCCGCGGCAACGCCTTTGAAACCCTGCTGCGCGCCATCGTCGGCCAGCAGATCTCGGTCAAGGCCGCCGACGCCGTGTGGGCGCGGGTGTGCGCCGCCACCCCGCTGCAGCCCGGGCCGGTAGCGGCCCTGGGCATCGACGGCCTCAGGGCCTGCGGCCTGTCGCGCATGAAGGCCGAATACGCCATCGACCTCGCCGAGCATTTTTCCGAGGGCCGCATCAAACCCAGGCGCTGGGCGCACATGGAAGACGAAGCCGTCATCGCGGAACTCGCCGACGTGCGCGGCATCGGCCGCTGGACCGCCGAGATGTTCCTCATCTTCCACCTCTTGCGCCCCAACGTCTGGCCGGTGGGCGACCTCGGCCTCTTGAAAGCCATCAGCCTGCACTACCGACAAGGGGAAAAAGTCGGCGCGAAAGAGGCGCGCGCCATCGGCGAAGCCTGGCAGCCCTGGCGCACCGTCGCCACCTGGTATTTGTGGCGCAGCCTGGACCCGGTGGCAGTGGAATATTGAGTTGCCACTTTTTAAAGAACAGCAAGCTCAAAGCAAAAGGGGCAGCCCAAGCTGCCCCTTCTAATTTTCACGGCAACGACCGGCTTACAAATCCCCGGCTGCGCCCGCCTTCATGATGTTGATGAGCATGGCGCGCACTTCCTCGATCTTTTTCTGGAGTTCGGGCGGCAGCTGCTTTTGCTTGGCGATGGAGTCGGTGTCGACGTCCATCATCACCAGCCAGGCCTTGCCCGACGCTTCCTCGATGAGCGCGATGCGGCAGGGCATGAACACGGCGAAGTCGACGTTGACGTCGATCAGCTGCTTGGCGACCACGGCGTCGCAGAACTGGAAGATGGTGATGGTCTTTTGCGGCTTGCCGGTCATGGCCTCGACCTGCTTGGACAGGGGCAGCTCGGCCACCAGCTTGAGGTTGAGGGCATTGGCGCGCAGGCGCATGGACTCGGCGGCATCGTCCACGCTGATGCCGGGCTGCACGGCGATCTTGTACACGCCGGGGGCGGACTGGGCGGGTTCGGCGGCCCAGGGGGCGGCGCCCAATATGAAGAGGCCGGCAAAAGCGGCAAGGCGGGACAGCAGTTTTTTCATGGCAGGGGTTTCCCGTGGAACATCAAAGAATGCTAATATACCATCAAAATCCGGTACTTAGCCATTAAAGACCCTGGCTGGCCGGACGCCAAGCGCCGTTTGTCGGCCCGGCAGGGCCATGTGCAGCAGGTACAATGCGGGGTTTGCCCGCCCTCCCCCAATTTCCCCGGATTCCAGAAGTGCTCATCAGCAACAACATCACCATGCAGTTCGGCGCCAAGCCGCTGTTCGAAAACGTTTCCGTCAAGTTCGGCGACGGCAACCGCTATGGCCTCATCGGCGCCAACGGCTGCGGCAAGTCCACGTTCATGAAAATCCTCGCCGGCGTGCTGGAGCCTTCCGCGGGCAACGTCAGCATCGACAAGAACGAGCGCATGGCCTGGCTGCGCCAGGACCAGTTCGGCTACGAGGATCAGCGCGTGCTGGACGTGGTGATGATGGGCCACGAGGACATGTGGCGCGTGAGCGCCGAGAAGGACGCCATCTACGCCAACCCCGAGGCGACCGAGGACGACTACATGCGCGCGGCCGAACTGGAGAGCCAGTTCGCCGAGTACGACGGCTACACCGCCGAGGCGCGCGCGGGCGAGCTGCTGCTGGGCGTGGGTATTCCGCTGGAACAGCACAACGGCCCCATGAGCGCGGTGGCGCCGGGCTGGAAGCTGCGCGTGCTGCTGGCGCAGGCGCTGTTCGCCAAGCCCGACATCCTGCTGCTGGACGAGCCGACCAACAACCTCGACATCAACACCATCCGCTGGCTGGAAGACGTGCTGAACAATTACGATGGCACGATGATCATCATTTCCCACGACCGCCACTTTCTGAACCAGGTGTGCACGCACATGGCGGACATGGACTACGGCAAGCTCACCATCTACCCCGGCAACTACGACGACTACATGGAAGCCTCGATGCTGGCGCGCACGCAGCAGCAGCGCGACGCTGCCCGCGCCAAGCAGCAGATCGCCGACCTGCAGGATTTCGTGCGCCGCTTCTCGGCCAACGCCTCCAAGGCGCGCCAGGCCACCAGCCGCGCGCGGCAGATCGAGAAGATCAAGGTCGAGGACATCAAGCCCTCCAGCCGCCAGTACCCCTTCATCCGCTTCGAATACGACGAACGCGAGAAACTGCACCGCCAGGCGGTGGAAGTGGAGCATCTGGGCCACGGCTTCGATAACCCCCTGTTCAACGACTTCAGCATGCGTGTGGAAGCCGGCGAGAAGATCGCCATCATCGGCGAAAACGGCGTGGGCAAGACCACGCTGCTGCGCTGCCTGGCCGGCGACCTCGAACCGCAACACGGCAAGATCAAGTGGGCGGAAAAGGCCAATCTGGGCTATTTCGCCCAGGACCACGCCGCCGATTTTTCCAAGGACATGAATTTGTTCGACTGGATGCAGCAGTGGGGACACCCCAGCGACGACGATCAGGTCATGCGCGGCACGCTGGGACGCCTTCTGTTCTCCGGCGACGAGATCGGCAAGCCGGTGAAAGTGCTCTCCGGCGGCGAACAGGGCCGCATGCTGTTCGGCAAGCTGATGCTGGGCCGCCACAACGTGCTGCTGCTCGACGAACCCACCAACCACATGGACATGGAATCCATCGAGGCACTCAACACCGCGCTCGACAAGTACAAGGGCACCCTGTTCTTCGTCAGCCACGACCGCGAATTCGTCAGCTCGCTCGCCACCCGCATCCTGGAAATCCGCAACGGCGGCATCGTCGACTTCCACGGCAACTACGAAGACTACCTCGCCAGCCAGGGCCTGGCCTGATGAACCAGGCCGAATTCCGACTGCGCGGCGAACACATCGCCCTGTGCGATTTGCTCAAACTCGCCGGCGTGGTGGACAGCGGCGGCCAGGGCAAGCTCATGATCGCCAACGGCGAAGTCAGCGTCGACGGCCAGACCGAACTGCGCAAGACCGCCAAAATCCGAGCCGGCCAGACGGTGCGCTGCGCCGGCTGGAAAATCAGCGTCAATCCCGCCTCCAACCCGCAATAAGCTCGAAACAGCCTGAAGTTCCGTCCGCGATTTTTTAGGCTTTACTAAACCAAAAACAATACAAAAATCTATTGCGAAATTGATGGTTAGCCAAGAAAGTGTTGATTTAGACCGCATTGAGCGCTAGATTTTGAGCTGTCTAAATTACGTTAGAGACAAGAAAGATGCGGTACACGGACGGTAACGAAGCAATGCTCGGCGACACTGTGGCGATTGACGGGAAATATCGCGGAGTCGTGGTTGGGCTAATCGAACAGGGGCAATACGCCGAAGGCTTTCCGGCAGAGCAGTGGAAATACCTGAACAAGGGGATTCTCGTTGATACGGACTTTGGAGGGCTCGTCCATTACCTGGACGCAATGAATGAAGAGCTATCTCTTGTCGCCAGAGCGAGAAAGCTCTAACAACCACTTGGAGTCCGACGGCTTACCCTTCCGCTGCGCTCCAGGGCAAGCCGCGGCTCAAGTGGAACGTTAGGGGTATCCATTGGACGATCCAGATTACGCTGAACTCCGCATACGCTTAATGGCGCATCAAGCCCTGTTGTGTGCGGCTCTGGCAGCGCATCAAGACAAGGCCCAACTATCGGGCCTCGTGGCTGAGGTGCTAAATCAGATGAAAAGCCTTCTTCTGGCTTCCCGCGGCGGGCGCATCGTTGGGCTATTGCCGTTGATGTGCTAAATCAGATGAAAAGCCTTCTTCTGGCTTCCCTCCTCGATGATAAGGCGCTCGATACATTCGACAAAGAAGTCCGCTCAATACTTGAGAAGGTTGGCCTAAAGGCGGAAGATTATTAAACCCATGTTCAATAACTTCCAGCTCTCTTATTTTGTCCATGATTATTACCCCTAACCTTTCAGTCAACCGGACTCGCCTTCGGCGAGCCGGTTATTTCTACGTTATGCGGTCACACACCCATGAAAGCAACGTATCTCATTTCTGAGCAAGACTATGTGGACGCCATGAAGCTGTTCGCAAAGCTTACGCCTCGTTTAGTCATTATCTATTCGGCTTCCGCACTCGCTTTGGCTGCACTTGCTATATTCGGTTCACCTGTATTACGCGGGGGTGCAATCGGGGGGTTGATAGGTGGCCTTACTGTTGCCCTTATCGGACGCTATGTCGTATCGCCAATCTTGGCTAGGAGGCACTATCGAAAATATAAAGCCATCCAAGAGGAATTTACGGTTGAAGTCGTCGATGATGGAGTCCGATTCACATCCCCAAATGCTGACGGGAAAATCACATGGGACAAAGTACACAAGTGGAGACAGAACGAAAAATTCGTA
>JBFMCR010000044.1:0-76132 GCA_040754425.1 Pseudomonadota bacterium
TTCTCGACATGCTCCGGCAGGACGAAACTCACTGAAGACAGCACCGAGTCGATGCCGCCGCCAAGAAGCTCGGCAACGGTATCGCCGGCATCATCCACCACGTAGGTATCGTCCCCCGCGCCGCCGGCCATGGCGTCGGCCCCGGCGGCGCCGTCGAACACGTTGTTGCCGGCATTGCCGGTCAGGATGTTGTCCAGTTCGTTGCCGGTAGCCTCGATATCCGCCATGCCGGTCAGGGTCAGGTTTTCGACCTCGACCGACAGGGTATGGCTGACGCCCGCAAACACGGCATCGATTCCACCCTCCTCGCCTTCGACCACCGTATCGCCTGCGTCATCGACCCTGTAGGTGTCGTCTCCGGCACCACCGATCAGGGCATCCGCCCCGGCGCCGCCGTCCAGGATGTTGTTGCCGGCATTGCCGACGATCGTGTTGGCCAGCGCATTGCCGGTCCCGCTCAGGTCGGCCGTGCCGGCCAGGACGAGGTTTTCGAGGTTGGCGCCGAGGGTGTAGTCGGTGCCGGAGACCACCGTGTCGATACCCTCATCGGCGTTCTCGGCCACGGTATCGCCGGTCTGATCGACCACGTAGGTGTCGTGGCCGCGCCCGCCGGCCATGAAATCGGCGCCCGCGCCGCCGTCGAGCATATTGTCGCCGCTGTTGCCGATCAGGCGGTTGCCGAGTTCGTTGCCGGTGGCGTCGATGGCCGCCGTGCCGGTCAAGGTCAGGTTCTCGACGTTCGCCGCCAGGGTGTGGCTGCCGCTGGCCCTGACCGTGTCGATGCCTTCGTTCGTCGCCTCCACGACGAGGTCGCCTGCGGTATCGACCACGTAGGTGTCGTCGCCCGCGCCGCCCAACAGGGTATCGGCCCCCATTCCGCCGTCCAGCAGGTCGTTCCCGGCACCGCCGGAGAGCCGGTTGTCGCCCCGGTTGCCGATGAGCACATTGTCGAGCTCATTGCCGGTGCCCGACAGGTTAACCGTGCCGGTGAGGGTGAGGTTTTCCACATGGGCGCCGAGCGTGTAGTCGATCGAGGCGCGCACGGTGTCCAGGCCCTCGCCGGCCAGTTCGGTCACGGTGTCGCCGGCGTCGTCCACCACGTAGGTGTCGTTGCCGGCGCCGCCGATCATCTCGTCCGCCCCGGCGCCGCCGTCCAGCAGGTCGTAACCGGCACTGCCGTCGAGACGGTCGTCGCCGTCCATACCCAGAAGCTCGTCGTCGCCGGCCCGGCCGAACAGGGCATCGCTGCCGGCCTCACCATAGACCTGGTCGTTGCCATCGTCGCCCGAGAGCACGTCGTTGCCCCAGCCGCCGGCAATCAGGTCGTTGCCGACGCCACCAAAGACGACATCGTTGCCACCCTCGGCGAAGATCGCGTCATGGCCGTCGCCGCCGAAGACGACATCGTTGCCGAGACCGGCGTAGATGGCATCGTCACCCGTCCCGCCCATCACGAGGTCGTTGTCGGCACCGGCGTAGACCATGTCGTTGCCGTCGCCGGCGTCGATCACGTCGTTACCACCGTCCTCGAAGATCACATCGTCGCCCGCGTAGGCGTTGACGATGTTGTCGCCGTTCTTGCCCAGGATCAGATCATTGCCGTCGGTGCCGTTGATCTCCTCGCCGCTCGGGGAGAAGGGCGAGGTGGTCACCGTACCGGTGGTGCCGTCCGGTTGGGTCACCTGGGTCTCGTCGCTGTAGGCGAAGGTGACGTCGGCGATGGCGAGCTCGCTGCCGTCGGCCCTGGTCATGGAGCCCACACCGCGCACTGTCTGGCCGTCGATGACCTGGAATTGGCCGTCACTGGTCAGGTTCACCGCCGTCACGCCCAGCTCGTCCAGCGGATGCAGCTCGCCCGCGTCGGTAATGCCGTTCTGGTTGGCGTCCTGCCAAACCCCGAACTTGGCCCATTGCTCGTCCGCGGGGTCGAGGCGACCATCACCATTGGTATCGAAGGCGGCCAGCCCTTCCAGGTCGCTCTGGGCGCCCTCGGCGTAACCGACGAAGCTGATTTCGCCCGGCTTGTCAATCTTGCCGTCGCCGTCGATGTCGTAGACCAGCAGGCCGTCATCCTTGCCGACCCACGCGGTGCGCCGCTTCCAGCCGTCGCCGTTGACGTCGAAGAAGACGTTGGAGTCATCCACGTTCACGAACTCGAAGCCGTTGCCGTTCAGATCCACGGCGATGGGTTTCTTGCCGCCGCCCCCCGAAGGTGTCGGCGGCAGGTAGGGGCCGTAATGCGGCACCGAGATCGACTGGATGGTGCTCGCGCCGCTGGGATCGGTAATCTTCACCTGGAACACGTCGGTCGTCGGGTAGACGGCCTGTCCCGGCAGATTGTTCTGGGTGTAGAGCGTGCCGTTCTTTATACCCGCATATTGGCCGTTCACCACGATGCGGTCGCTGGGCACGCCCGGCTCCTTCCAGCTCGTGTATTGGAAGGTACCGTCTGCGTTTACGGATATGGCACCGTATTGTGGATCGCTAACGATTTGATAGCTTAGCGAGATGGCTGGGTCATCCACGTCCGTACCGGCCACCTTACCAGCGCCGGTGTCTTCGTGGGCGATCGGATCTAGATGCTTCTCAACAGTCGTCCCCCACCAACTGGTCCGGCTGAAATCCGCAGGGTTGAACGATATTGTCCGCCCGCCTTCGGAGTCGATGAGAACAACATAGGGTTGGTAAATTGGTTGCCCACCGCCAGCGTATTGACCAGAGTCATAATCATATTGGACCGGGTAATAGCCATAAATCGCACGTGTAGTGTGGTCAACATGATCAAGGGTCGGCGCATCATTTATGCCCTGAAGCGTGATGTCCACCGTCGCCGTGCCCTCCTGGCCGTTCTGCGCACGTGCGATGTAGTCGAACCCGGCCTCGCTGCCTGCGTAGTTCGCCTCCGGCTGGAAGTGGATGAAGCCGTTGGCGTCGATGAACCCGGTGCCATGGCGGAAGTTGGTCAGCCCGGTGATGGTCAGATCCCGCCCGAGGAAGCCGCCCAGGGTGTCGTTGGCGAGCAGATCGGCGCTGCTCACGATGATCTCCGTATCTTCGTAGCCGGTCACCCCGTCGCGGTTGGCCTCCACCGCTGTCTTGTCATCGATGCGGGTGACCAAGAGCGACAGGTGTCCGTCCTCGCTCCGCTGCACCAGGATGCCTTCGGGCACGATGGAGACGCGGGTGCCCGCCTTGTCGGCTTCGAGATCGGGGCTGGCGAGCTGTTTCTTTTGACCGTTCTGGGTGAAGGTGCCCATGGCGTAGTCGAGCTCGGTGATGCCGAGCGCATCGAGCCCCTGCGCCTCGCCCTCGTCCTGGCTGCCGTCCTGGTCAAGATCGCGCCAGACCTTGAGCTCGTTCCATACCGGGTCGGCAGCGGTGAGCTTGCCGTCGTAGTTGGCATCCACCCACTTCAAACCGGCCAGGCCCCTTCTTCCCAGCGCCACGGCCGCATTGCTGAACATCTCGCGGCCAGAGTTGGTCTGCCCGTTGTAGTCGCGGTCCAGGGTCAGAAAGGCGTCATCGCTCCCCAGCCAGCCGGTGTGCTTGAGGTAGCCCGAATCGTCCACGTCGAAGCTGACGCCGGAGGCATCCTTGCTTACGGTCTCGATGCCGTCGCCGTCCAGGTCTAGCATGACGGGGCGGAAGGTTTGGGTATCCCCTTCGACAGGGGCAGCGAGCTGCCCGTCGCGTCCGGCGCGTTCTTCTTCGGTCAGCCCCGCGCGCGGGTCGCCGGCGTCGGTCTGCATCTTCGCGGTCTGCACTTCCCACAGCGGCGCGATGGCCCCACGATTGAGCGCGGAGTAGACCATGCCCTCGACGATGGACTGGTAGGACTCGGGTGAGCCAGGCTCGGCGTTGTAGGGGTTGCCGGCGGTGTCAAAGCGCAGGGCGGGATGCTTCTCTTCGCCGGTGAGCGGGTCGATGTCGGTGTAGCGGTAGCCCGACATGTCGTAGCCCACCGTGGGCATGCGGTTGGGAATGATGCCGAGCCGGCTTCCGGGGTTCTGCTCCCGCTCGCGCTCGATGAGGGCGTTGAGGGTGGCGACGACGCTTTCCATGACATTGGCCACCGCCTGATCGCCGCCCGTCTCGCCCACCGCCTGCACCCGGATGCCGGTGCCGTCCCACACGAACTTGCCCGAGCCCCAGGGGTCGGGGACATCGTCGCCGCCGAAGAGCGAGTCGATCATGCTGAAGACGGTATAGGCAATGCCCACGGCCGGTACGGCAAACGAGATCAGGGACACCGCCGCCCCGACTTCATCGCCGTTGGCGATGCTGTTGATGAGGTTGAGATACGGGAGCGCTTCGCTGACGAGGCCGATCGACTGGCCGGCAGCGCCGAACTCGCCGGCGGAGATGGCCTGTTGCAGGGCGGTGCCGGCCGTGCTGTCGGCATAGCCGACGAAGTTGGCATACGCCGTCGCACCGAACTGGATCGCCTGCGCCCCCGCCGTCACCGCCCCCAGGGTGTCGCCCTGTTCCAGCGCGGCGTCCAGGCTCATCAGGCTGAGAATGCCGCTGGCGACATTGGCGGCACCGGAGAGCTCGTAGTGCGGGGCGTTGCCGCTGAGGTCGGACAGGTCATTGGCCAGCCGCAGGCCCGAGGCGGTGATCGGGAGCGGGTCCCCGGTCTGGATGGCGCGGATCAGCGACAGCGCGTCGATGACGGTGGGGCCGTAGGTCCCTACTCCGTCGATGAGTGTTTGTACGCCGGAGGCAAGGTCCCGAAAAAGCGTACCGATGCCGGACACTTCCCCGGCGGTGAGATTGACCGTCTGCCCGCCTTCGCCCAGCACCTTCAGGTAGGTCTGGCCGTCTTGTTGGCGGATTTCGAACTGGGCGATGTAGTTGCCCTCGGCGTCCCGAATCCAGCCGATGTTGCCATCGAATTCGGGGTCGTAGTCGGTCCAGATCTGCCCATATCGATCACGAAGTTGCGCCGTGGCCGTTTCCCAATGGCGGTATTCGGTCAGCCACTTCCGGGTCTGGGGGATGAGCGCGTTGTACTCGAGATTGGCCTGGCGCTGGGCGGATAGCCGGGCCGCCGTGCCGGCATCGGCGATCGTCTCGGGGCCGCCGTCCGTTCCCGGCTGGCTCCACGCATCCCCCTCGGGGTCATAGTGCCAGCCTTCGATCATGTCCGTCGGTCTTTCCGTAGCGATGGCCTCCTGCAACCGGTCGATGTAGTGGGAGCCCACCAGGGTGTCGCCGAGGATCAGCACGCCCAACGAGGGGTTGAGGCCCGCGGCGATGATCCCCCCGAACACCTGCAAGCCTTCCAGGCTGTTGGGGTCGTAATTGATGCTCGCACCCAACTGTACGCCCCGGCTGCTCACCGGGTCGAAGGCCATGTTGTAGTTGTTGATGTCGCTGAAGCTGGCGGCGGGGAGGGGAGTTTGTTCCGGATCGCGCCTTGACACCTCGGCCTGATAGATTCCTTCGACCCCCGGCGCATTGTAGGTGTATGCGGAGATCGGCCTGTCAATGGAAGAATTGAGCGCCGCCACCAGTTGCGCCAGCGCCCCGCCCAGGGAGTGGCCGGTGAGCGTGATGTTTCCGCCGTAGGTGTCACGCACCCGGAGGTAAAACGCCCTGGCTTCCTCATACTGCTGCGGCACCTCGTTCTGCAACGCCAACTGCAACCAGTTGCCGGAAACGTCCGTGCCGTCGTCCGTGCCCCGGTAGGCAATGACGATCTCGCCCGTGGCGTTGTTGCGCACGGCGATGGCGGAGAAGCCGGTATCTGAAGGTGGAGATGCCTGAATGAGTTGCCACCCCATCGGCAGCGCGCCCTTGCCATAGGCGGCGCTGCTCAAGGTGGCGTAGGTCAGAATCTGCGTCGGGTCGTTGGTCGTCATGGTGTCCCTCCTTCAATCGATCAGAAGTATCAATAACCGGTATCCATCAATCCATCAGCATTGGGGTGATAGCGCGGGTCGGGAAGAATCCGACCGTATCGCTCAGCCTGTTCACAACGATATTCCAACCGTTTCCATACCTCTGGCGTCATATTTCCGCGTGGATGGGGGTTGGCATGGGCATTCCGCTGATGAATGCACCAATTCATCACCTTCACCAGCGCCGCCTTTTGCAAAGCGATGTCATGAAAGGCGCGGGGGATGCGAAAGAGTCCCCGGGATTCCGGATCGGGGCCGGGGTCGAAGGCGAGTCCTTCGTACTTTCGGTCGTAGCTGCCTTTAACCACGACACCTATGTCAGGCTGGTTTTCACGATTTCTGGACCGGTATGGATGAATGCCTTTCAATGACAGCCAATCGCTACCTTGCGGATGCGAGGGTGCGGCGATAGCGCAATCCCCGGTAAGGCTGTCCCCAATCAACCGAATAAACGAAAAACCCGTTACTAGCGGTTGACGATAATCGCTGCCGGGATAGCCGCGCACGCGGCCATCGGGTGGCAACGCGAAGATGGCCGGGTATCGAAATAGATAGAACTCCGCTGCCTTGGACTGTCGTATTGCCTCGTTGTCTTTATCAGACGCCGCGATGAGCCTCCCATAACTCGGCGTCATTCTTAGATTCCTCAGTTTCTCAGGAATGGCAACCATCCTGGTTTCCTGGAGCGTCAAATCGATGTTCGCATCGAAATACACATCGATTTCACAGGTATATTGCCTTGGGTAATCATCTTGGGTCCCAGCCCATTGGTTGATCTTGTAGATGCGCAACACCAGCGCATGCAGCTTGCCCTTGAGTTCGGGATCGGCCTCCTCAACCGAGAAACGTTTGCCGTCGGTGGTGCCGGCAAAGCGCCGAGCAAAGCTTTCGCTGTAGACCCAGTGCTCCCAGTAAGGCTTGTCGCCCAGCACGGGATCGGGATGCTCCACGGATACCTGTTTGGGCCAGGCGGTGACATATTCCGGCGCCGCCACCGCCCAGCCCGTGACGAGCCAGCTGAGTAGAAAAATCCAGACCATGGGCACGCCGCTAGACCAATGCCTGCTCACGCCGCCATCCTCCATAGCCCATCGTTCTCCGTCCTCCCGCCGGCGCCGACTTTGAAGAGTTCGCGCCCCGCGTCAAACCGCCCGTTGTAATTGCGGTCGAGCAAGGGGTCGATGTCGGTGTAGCGGTAGCCCGACATGTCGTAGCCCACCGTGGGCATGCGGTTGGGAATGATGCCGAGCCGGCTTCCGGGGTTCTGCTCCCGCTCGCGCTCGATGAGGGCATCGAGGGTGGCGACAACGCTTTGCATGACGTTGGCCACCGCCTGATCGCCGCCCGTCTCGCCCACGGCGCGGCAGGAGATGCCATCGCCGTCCCAGACGAATTGCCCGTTGCCCCAGGGGTCGGGAACGTCGTCGCCGCCGAAGAGCGAGTCGATGATGCTGAAGACGGTATAGGCAATGCCCACGGCCGGTACGGCAAACGAGATCAGGGACACCGCCGCCCCGACTTCATCGCCGTTGGCGATGCTGTTGATGAGGTTGAGATACGGGAGCGCTTCGCTGACGAGGCCGATCGACTGGCCGGCAGCGCCGAACTCGCCGGCGGAGATGGCCTGTTGCAGGGCGGTGCCGGCCGTGCTGTCGGCATAGCCGACGAAGTTGGCATACGCCGTCGCACCGAACTGGATCGCCTGCGCCCCCGCCGTCACCGCCCCCAGGGTGTCGCCCTGTTCCAGCGCGGCGTCCAGGCTCATCAGGCTGAGAATGCCGCTGGCGACATTGGCGGCACCGGAGAGCTCGTAGTGCGGGGCGTTGCCGCTGAGGTCGGACAGGTCATTGGCCAGCCGCAGGCCCGAGGCGGTGATCGGGAGCGGGTCCCCGGTCTGGATGGCGCGGATCAGCGACAGCGCGTCGATGACGGTGGGGCCGTAGGTCCCTACTCCGTCGATGAGTGTTTGTACGCCGGAGGCAAGGTCCCGAAAAAGCGTACCGATGCCGGACACTTCCCCGGCGGTGAGATTGACCGTCTGCCCGCCTTCGCCCAGCACCTTCAGGTAGGTCTGGCCGTCTTGTTGGCGGATTTCGAACTGGGCGATGTAGTTGCCCTCGGCGTCCCGAATCCAGCCGATGTTGCCATCGAATTCGGGGTCGTAGTCGGTCCAGATCTGCCCATATCGATCACGAAGTTGCGCCGTGGCCGTTTCCCAATGGCGGTATTCGGTCAGCCACTTCCGGGTCTGGGGGATGAGCGCGTTGTACTCGAGATTGGCCTGGCGCTGGGCGGATAGCCGGGCCGCCGTGCCGGCATCGGCGATCGTCTCGGGGCCGCCGTCCGTTCCCGGCTGGCTCCACGCATCCCCCTCGGGGTCATAGTGCCAGCCTTCGATCATGTCCGTCGGTCTTTCCGTAGCGATGGCCTCCTGCAACCGGTCGATGTAGTGGGAGCCCACCAGGGTGTCGCCGAGGATCAGCACGCCCAACGAGGGGTTGAGGCCCGCGGCGATGATCCCCCCGAACACCTGCAAGCCTTCCAGGCTGTTGGGGTCGTAATTGATGCTCGCACCCAACTGTACGCCCCGGCTGCTCACCGGGTCGAAGGCCATGTTGTAGTTGTTGATGTCGCTGAAGCTGGCGGCGGGGAGGGGAGTTTGTTCCGGATCGCGCCTTGACACCTCGGCCTGATAGATTCCTTCGACCCCCGGCGCATTGTAGGTGTATGCGGAGATCGGCCTGTCAATGGAAGAATTGAGCGCCGCCACCAGTTGCGCCAGCGCCCCGCCCAGGGAGTGGCCGGTGAGCGTGATGTTTCCGCCGTAGGTGTCACGCACCCGGAGGTAAAACGCCCTGGCTTCCTCATACTGCTGCGGCACCTCGTTCTGCAACGCCAACTGCAACCAGTTGCCGGAAACGTCCGTGCCGTCGTCCGTGCCCCGGTAGGCAATGACGATCTCGCCCGTGGCGTTGTTGCGCACGGCGATGGCGGAGAAGCCGGTATCTGAAGGTGGAGATGCCTGAATGAGTTGCCACCCCATCGGCAGCGCGCCCTTGCCATAGGCGGCGCTGCTCAAGGTGGCGTAGGTCAGAATCTGCGTCGGGTCGTTGGTCGTCATGGTGTCCCTCCTTCAATCGATCAGAAGTATCAATAACCGGTATCCATCAATCCATCAGCATTGGGGTGATAGCGCGGGTCGGGAAGAATCCGACCGTATCGCTCAGCCTGTTCACAACGATATTCCAACCGTTTCCATACCTCTGGCGTCATATTTCCGCGTGGATGGGGGTTGGCATGGGCATTCCGCTGATGAATGCACCAATTCATCACCTTCACCAGCGCCGCCTTTTGCAAAGCGATGTCATGAAAGGCGCGGGGGATGCGAAAGAGTCCCCGGGATTCCGGATCGGGGCCGGGGTCGAAGGCGAGTCCTTCGTACTTTCGGTCGTAGCTGCCTTTAACCACGACACCTATGTCAGGCTGGTTTTCACGATTTCTGGACCGGTATGGATGAATGCCTTTCAATGACAGCCAATCGCTACCTTGCGGATGCGAGGGTGCGGCGATAGCGCAATCCCCGGTAAGGCTGTCCCCAATCAACCGAATAAACGAAAAACCCGTTACTAGCGGTTGACGATAATCGCTGCCGGGATAGCCGCGCACGCGGCCATCGGGTGGCAACGCGAAGATGGCCGGGTATCGAAATAGATAGAACTCCGCTGCCTTGGACTGTCGTATTGCCTCGTTGTCTTTATCAGACGCCGCGATGAGCCTCCCATAACTCGGCGTCATTCTTAGATTCCTCAGTTTCTCAGGAATGGCAACCATCCTGGTTTCCTGGAGCGTCAAATCGATGTTCGCATCGAAATACACATCGATTTCACAGGTATATTGCCTTGGGTAATCATCTTGGGTCCCAGCCCATTGGTTGATCTTGTAGATGCGCAACACCAGCGCATGCAGCTTGCCCTTGAGTTCGGGATCGGCCTCCTCAACCGAGAAACGTTTGCCGTCGGTGGTGCCGGCAAAGCGCCGAGCAAAGCTTTCGCTGTAGACCCAGTGCTCCCAGTAAGGCTTGTCGCCCAGCACGGGATCGGGATGCTCCACGGATACCTGTTTGGGCCAGGCGGTGACATATTCCGGCGCCGCCACCGCCCAGCCCGTGACGAGCCAGCTGAGTAGAAAAATCCAGACCATGGGCACGCCGCTAGACCAATGCCTGCTCACGCCGCCATCCTCCATAGCCCATCGTTCTCCGTCCTCCCGCCGGCGCCGACTTTCATGTTCCCTACCAGGGGTTTGTCTCGTTGCTCATGTCGCAAATCGGTAGCGCACATCGTGGGTTCATCTCTTCGGCATCAACCGGCTGATAACTTTTCATCAGATCGTAGGGCGCGGGCTGCTGCCCCTCTTTCTGCCACTCGGGGTAGCGATCCAAGCGAATGGCCTCGATCTCGGTCTGGCGTGCAGCAAATTCCTTCCGTGCTTCTTCCGTTGGTGTGAGGATGCGTTTTGGCCAAGCCAGCTTGAAGCAGAACAACCAGAAGTCCCGGGCATGCGCGTCGATTCCCCTCTCCTTCATGTAGGCATTGATGCTGCCGACTTGCGATTTCACGCCATCAAGAGAGTCTCGGGCCGATTCTCTGAGCCCTTCACAGAATTTGCGGTTGGTGTCGCCGATGATGATCTCGCCAAAATGGGGTTTGAACAGCGCCCCCTGGCGCGTCACGGCAATATGCCTGACCTCGCCTGGACGTGTGTCGATCTCGATGAAATCGACCTTGCGCAGCGTGCCACCTCCGGCAAGTGCAATGGAATTGGTGGGCGGCGCCTCAACCAGCATGAAGGTGTGACGACCTGGCACAACGTCATATTCAATCCAGTCCGACAGACTGCGGCTCAAGGCCGTGACGCCGCTCAATTTTAGGTTGCCGAGATAGCGAACATCATTGCTGACATCGTAGAGAGAAACGCCCAAGGGGTTGTTGACCTGTCCGCCACCCAGCAGCACCATGAAATGAAGCAGCCTGGCCCCAGGCTCGTCCTTGGGGATGGGAAATTCCGTAAAACGGATACGGGCCTTTTCAGCCGTAACGTCGCTGAATGTGGTGCTGACTGGTTGAGTGAGCGGGATGGTCTGACATCCCGCCAAAGCCAGCATGAGCGGAAGCATGAGAAGTTTGAGATTGATCCGCATGGCTATTCCGTATCTATGTCGTTTACAAAGGGTTGATCTGATCATTTCGAACGCTGCCTTGACGGGAACGTACCCAACAGAAGAGCATAATTCCCCCCCGTCTGCCGAAACCCCAGTTTCTTCAGGAACCGATCCATCTTCTCCAGCTCGACCCCGCTGTTGATCCCGACCGAGAGTTCGAACACGCCCCGGTTCTCCGCCCACTTGCGGAAAGCGACGAGCAGTTTCAATCCCGCGCCGCTCATGCGCTTTTCCGGCAGCACGTCGTAATGGACGATGCTGGCAACCAAGAGGTCCGAGAAGAAATGCCGCTCCACGCAGCCGATGAGCGCGCCGAAGATGTGACCTCCGCCGTCTTCCGCCACGAAGAAGCAGTGGGTCTTGTGGGCGTTCTGGCCGGTCTCGATCACCGCGTGCAGGTTCTGCACCACACGCTCGGCGTTGTAGTCATAGGCCGCGAAGCGGGTGGCCGCATGCATGCGCCGGCCCATTTCCACGAGCGCCGGCACGTCGTCCGGGGTGGCGAAGCGGATTTTCATCGGTCATCCTCCCGCGCTTCGGTGGCGCCGTGCGCGGCTCTGAGGGGCGTCTCGTCCGAGATGACGGAGACCCGTTCGCCGCCGATTCGCACCACCTCGTCCACATGCAGGTTTTTGGGCAGGGCGTGGGTGATGAAGAGCATGGTGACCTTGCCTCGAAGTTGGTTGACGGTGGCGGCGAAGTGCTCGGCCGTAGTCGGATCAAGCGCGCTGGTGGCCTCGTCGAAGATGAGGATCTTCGGACGTTTGAGTAGCGCCCGGGCGATGGCCAGGCGTTGGCGCTGGCCGCCGGAAAGGCCGCTGCCCCGCTCGCCGATCTCGGTCTGATAGCCGTTGGGCAGTTTTTCGATCACTTCGTGAACCTCCGCCAGCTTGCAGGCGTGGACGATCTGCTGGAAGGTGGCGTGGGGGTTGGCGGCCAGGAGGTTGTCGTAGATGGTGCCGGAGAAAAGCACGGTCTCCTGGGGCACGACGCCGAAGTAGTGGCGCAGTTCGTTGGCAGTGAGGTTCTGGATGTCGGTGCCGTCGAGCTTGATACGTCCGTCCGAGGGCTGGTAGAAGCCTTGCAGGAGCTTCGCCAGTGTGCTCTTGCCCGAGCCGGACGGCCCCATGATGGCTACCGTGCTGCCCGGCGGCACGGTGAGGCTGAAGTCCCGGTAGAGCCAGGGATGCTTTTCGCTGTGCCGGAAGGCGAGCCCCTCGATCTCGATCAGCCCTTTGCCCTCGTTCATGCGGCTCGGGATGACCGCGTAGGGCTCGGTCGGGGCGTTCATCACGTCGCCCAGCCGCTTGACTGAGAGGCTCGCCTGCTGGAACTGCTGCCACAGGCCTACGAGCCGCATCATCGGCTGGGAAAGGCGGCCCGCGAACATCTGGAAGGCGACCAGCATGCCGATGGTGAATTCGGTGGTGGTCATCACCGTCCAGGCGCCGATCACCAGGATGAGCAGGCTCATGAGCTGCTCCAGCGTCGTGGCGGCGGTGTTGTAGGTGTTGGCCAACTGGCGGGTCTTGAAGGTGGCGGAGAGGTAGTCGGCCAGATAGTCGGCGAAGCGGTGCTTGATCTGAGGCTCCATCTGCAGGCTCTTGACCGTCTCCACCCCGGCGATGTACTCGGTGAGGAATGCCTGGTTGCGCGCCCCGAGCAGGAACTGGCGATTGAGTTGGGCCTGGAACAGCGGCGCCACGATCAGGCTGATGGCGGTGATCACGGCCAGGATCGCCAACGCGATCAGTGTCAGCTTGACGCTGTACCAGAACATGATGCCAACGAAGATGAACAGAAAAGGCAGGTCGAGCACCAAGGTGACGGCGGCGCTGGCGACAAACTCGCGGATGGTCTCGACGCCGTGCAGGCGGGCGGCGATGACGCCGGTGGGGCGCTGCTCGAAGTAGCGCGGCGGCAGCTTGAAGAGATGGTCGAACACGGCCGCCGCGAGCACCGCGTCCACACGATTGCCGGTGTGCAGCACCAAGAACTGCCGCACCCAGGTGAGGACGGCGGAGAAAACCATGAACACCGCCATGCCGATGGCGATGACCACGAGCGTGCTTTCGGTGCGGTGCACCACCACCTTGTCGATGATGGTCTGGGTAAAGAGCGGCGTGCCCAAGGCCAACAACTGGATGACCAGCGAGGCGAGCAGCACCTCGCGCCAGACCTTCCTGTGCTTGAGCAGCTCGGGCACGAACCAGCGGAAGCCGAAGCGCTTCTGTTCCTCTCCGGCGTCGGGATCGGCGACGGCGGGCCGCTCCCTGGCCAGCAGAAACACCGCTCCGAGATGGCGCTCAGCGAAGTCTTCATGCGGGAGTTCCCGGGGCGTGTTCGTCCCAGCCTCGAAGCAGACGACACGGGCTGGCGTAACGTCGGTGATCAGCGCCGGCTCGGCCCGGGGTGCAATTGGGGTGGTAGCATTTTCGGGGCTCTCCGGTGTGTGCTCGGGAGCGTCGTCCTGCCCGGCTGGAACTTCCTGCGGCAACAGAAGCGCGAGACAAGGCACGGGCACATCGCCCAGGGCCGGCGCCGGCGCGCGCGACAGTTTGATTCGGAAACCCAGCGCCCGGGCGGCGTGGGTGAGGGTGTCCGTGGTGTGGGGCGGCGGGAACTGCTTGAGCAGGAGTTCGGCGTCGAACGGGACCCGGTTGAGCGCGCACAGACTCCCCAGCGCCCAGATCAGGTGTGCCGGTTCAAGCGCCCAACGGGTATTTTTACTACGTCCCCACCCCTCGCGCGAGGCCGGCTTCCATGCACGCCTCAACATGATTCAGTCGAGTACCCCAGGCGCAGGATACGGGCCAAGCCACCTGCCAGACGACTTCCTGCCCGGCGCAGCCTTTCTCCCCTGACACTTAGCAGAGCTATATCCTTGTTGGTTCTTCTCTCAGCGATACGGATTACATAAAATTTCAATCCTCTCGTCAATAAGGAAACGAGCTTCAACAGGGGAGCGCGGGTGCTCGCGCAAGCACGCAACAGCGCTTATGCGTTGAGAGAACGGGTTGGATTCCGGTCGCCTCGGCACCTTTCCACGCATTTACCCGAATCCTTCCGCACCGACACGCAAGAACCCGCATTCGTCCTCACGGCTTGGCAGCAATCCATTGATTCTCATGAAAAGCAGATCACTGGATCGGCGGGAGTCTGGCAGGGAATTTGACGAGTCAACAGTCGGGCGTTCAGGCTGGCGCTGTCCGGTCATCTATTCCGAAACGCCTGTACATGCTGGTAATCGCCGACAAAACGCAACACAGCAACAGGCGTCACTCTGCGCCCACCCGCGCGCCGCGGCACTTGGTCGAGGTCGCCAGACACGACGCCTCGTAGGCTTCGATGCCGATCTGGCGGTAGAGGACCTGGCCGCAGAGCTTCAGGAACTTGGGGCCGATCCCCTCGCTGCGCCAGCGCTCCAGGGTAGCCTCGCTAATGTTCCAGCGAGCGGCCAATTGCTTCTGGTTGAGGTGAACGACGTCCATCTTGGTCTCCTTCCGCATGAGTTGGCAGGCGTCCATGAAGGCGCTGTTCGGCCCGGGAGCCAAGTCGCCGGCCGAGCCCTGTCCGCGTACTTGCAGATGCGTGCCGAGACACAGCAGATCGAGATCTTCGACGACAAGGGCGCGTCCCACCCGGTCCGCGTCCCGGTGTCGGCGCTGCGGCTGCTCGTGGACGTCCTGACCGAAATCGGTGAGGGCAACGCGGTCAGCATCATTCCGATCCATGCCGAACTGACGACGCAGGAGGCGGCGGACGTGCTCAATGTCTCGCGACCGTTCCTGGTGCAGTTGCTGGAGCGTGGCGAGATCCCGTTCCACAAGATCGGCACCCACCGCCGGGTCCGCTACGAGGACGTGGTCGCCTACAAGGAGCGCATCGTCGCCGAGCGCCACAAGGCCCTCAATGCCCTGGCCGAGCAGGTCCAGGAACTCAAGATGGGGTATGAATGACTGCCCTGACGGACACGGGTTCGATTCCCGATTCCGGAATTGAACCGGACCAAAGAAGCATACGAATTTGAACGGCCATCTCGGTGACCGATCCACGGGGAGAACCGCTTGACCGTCCGCTGGCTCTGGCCTGTCAACCCCTCGCTTTTCGCAGCAGCCCGCAGCACTCATCAACCTGCCGGGACGCCGGTAACATGTCTTTTCAACGCAGTTTGGCGCAGGCTGCCGCCCCGCCACCATCGAACTCAAACGCCACCGCAGGGGTGGCGTTACAGTTTGTGCATCCCCGCTTTCATAAGACAATCGCCTGATGCAATTCGACGTCATCATCATCGGGGCAGGCGCGGCGGGCATGATGTGCGCCGCGCAGGCCGGCCGGCGCGGGCGCAGCGTGCTGCTCATCGACCACGCGCAAAAAATCGGCGAGCGCATCCGCATTTCCGGCGGCGGGCGCTGCAACTTCACCAACCGCACGGCCGGCCCGGAAAATTTCCTCTCGCAAAATCCGCATTTCTGCCGCTCGGCGCTGGCGCAATTTGGATCTGCCGACTTCATCAGGCTGGTGGAGCGCCACGGCATCCGCTACCACGAGAAAACCCTGGGCCAGTTGTTCTGCGACGACAGCGCGCAGGACATCATCGCCATGCTGAAAAACGAATGCGATGAGGGCGGCGTGAAATGGGCGCAGCCCTGCACGGTGGAAAAAATCTCGCGGCATGAGGGCAAAGCGCGCTTCGAACTCATCACCAGCCAGGGCAAGTTTCGCTGCGCTTCGCTGGTCGTCGCCACCGGCGGACTGGCTGCGCCGGCGCTGGGTGCGACGCCCTTCGGCTACCGGGTGGCCGAGCAATTCAGCATTCCGGTGGTGCTGCCCAAGCCTGCGCTGGTGCCGCTGGCGCTGGCGCCGGAAACCCTGGCCGCGCTCAAACCCCTGGCGGGGCTGTCCTTCGAGACGATCGCAACTTGCGGCAGACATTCGCCCGCCTTCCGCGAGCAGGCGCTGATCACCCATCGCGGCCTCTCCGGCCCGGCCATTTTGCAGATTTCCAGCTACTGGCAGATGCAGGAATATCGGCCCGGCAAGAAGCAGCCCATCGCGCTCAACCTGCTGCCAGACAACGATGCCGAGTCCTGGCTTGAAACTCATCGCAAGCGGAACATCACGTTGTCCAGTTTATTGTCAGACACCCTGCCCCGCCGCTTCGCGCAGGAGTGGTGTGCCATGCAGGACATTGCCCGGCCGCTCGCCGAACTCTCCGCAAAAAAGCTGGAACAGGTGGCGCAATTGTTGAACGAATGGCCGCTCATGCCCTCCGGCACACTGGGCTACGGCAAGGCCGAAGTCACCCTGGGCGGCGTGGACACCCGTGCGCTCTCATCCAGGACCATGGAAGCGGCTGCCGTCTCTGGCCTGTTCTTCATCGGCGAAGTGGTGGACGTCACCGGCTGGCTGGGCGGCTACAACTTCCAGTGGGCATGGTCATCAGGCTGGGTGGCCGGCCGGCATGTCTAGCCTTTTTCGGGTAAATTGCCAGCCATGAAGCGCCCCGCCCTGCTCCAAAACAACAAACTGGATTGGCTGATCCAGGTGGTCTACACCACCGTGCGCCTGTTCGGCAGGAACGGCCTGCAGAACCACGCGGCCGCCACCGCCTTCTACTTCATGCTGTCGGCCACGCCGCTGCTGCTGCTTTTGTCCTATGCCATGCAGTGGCTCGCCAGGCTGGCGGAAGACTTCGTGCCGGCCACCCTGCTGTTTGCCGCGCTCTACAGCCAGCTGCACCTGGAGGCGCTCACCGAAGCGGGCATCCTGCCACGCCAGACCCAGCTTGCCGCCGGCGGCGTCGGCCTGCTCACTCTGCTGCTGTCGTCGCGCAAGCTGGTGCACGCCGTGGAAGGCGCGTTCAAGCTGATTTTTCCGCACGAGGCCGGGCGCAGGCTCGTCACCTCCTGGCTGATGCCGCTGGTCATCATCCCGGTCGCCTTCGGCCTGCTGGGGCTGGCCGGGCTGGCGCAGACGGTGCTGGACTTCTTTGCCGGCATGGAGCAAATCGGCGCATGGCAGGCGGAAGTGCTGCAGGCGCTGAATGCCCTGTTCATGCTGCTCATCGTCTGGCTGCTGGTTTTTCTGTCCTACTGGCGCCTGCCGCGCGCCCGTCCGCCCGTGCGTCAGACCGCCCTCGTCGCGCTGCTGTCCGCGCTCAGCCTGTTCCTGCTGCTGGCGGTGTTCAGGCATTTTTTCCACGTGGAAAAATACCATTCGCTGTACGGCGCGCTGGGCGGCGCGGTGTTCGTGCTGATCGGCACCTACTTCGCCTGCATGGTGTTCTACCTGTGGGCGCAATGCCTGTTCGCCGTCACCCGCGTGGACATCGAGGCGCTGGAGAAGCTCTTCCTCGGCGGCAGCGGCGCCGGCGCCGGCAGGCTGGAGGAATTCGTGTTCGGCCGCGCCAACCGTCTGCTGGAAAAATACGGCCGCACCTATCGGCCCGGCGAAGTGCTGATCGAGGAAGGCGACGACAGCCGGGAAGCCTTTTTCCTCTATGCAGGCAGCGCGGCCGCCTACAAGGACGTGAACGGCAGCGAGCGCCGGCTCGGCCCGCTCGAAGAAGGCCAGCTGTTCGGCGAAATGGCTTATCTTCTGAAGGAAAAACGCACCGCGACCGTGCGCGCGGAAAGCGAAGTGGTGGCGCTGGTGCTGCCGCCGGAAATGCTGGAGCAGCTCATGCGCCACTCCGCGCCGCTGTCACGCCGCATCATCGATACTTTGTGCCAGCGGCTGGAAAAGATGAACCTGGCAATGCAGGTTTGAGCCGAAGCATGCACCACACCCCGTCTGCACGTTCCGCGCCGGGTTCAAGCCGGCTTCAAATCAGCTTGCGGATGCGTTCGTAGCCCTTGAGCAGTTCGTCCGCCAGCAGGCGGGCGGCGGCCTCGATGTTCCCGCTGCTTTCGCTGGCGGCCTTTTTCACTTCGGCGAACTTGGTCTGGACTTCGGCCCACTTGCTTTCCAGCTTTTCCCATTCGTCGCGCGCATCGGCCTTGGCCAGGTGCATCTTCACGCGCAGTTCGTCGCGCTGCTGGATCACGGCGTCCTCGAGTTTTTTCAGTTCTTCGCGCAGTTCTGCCATTTTGTCCTCCTGTTTGAAAATGACATCCTAATACAAGATTAGGACAGTGTTTCGCATTGGCGAGCGCCTGCAAAGAAAAAGCCGCCCTTTGGCGGCTTTTTCTTTGCACAACCTCAGGCGCTCAGGAAACGCGGCGCTTGAATTCGTCGGTGCGGGTGTCGATCTCGATCTTGTCGCCGATGTCGACGAATGCCGCCACCTGGATTTCGAAGTCGGTGGGCTTGATGCGTGCGGGCTTCATCACCTTGCCGGAAGTGTCGCCGCGCACGGCGGGCTCGGTATAGGCGACTTCGCGCACGATGGTGGTGGGCAGTTCCACCGAAATGGCCTTGTCGTTGTAGAACACCACTTCCACCGGCATGCCGTCTTCCAGATACTTGAGCGCGTCGGTCATGTTCTCGCCGTCGACTTCGTACTGGTTGTACTCGGCATCCATGAAGACGTAGGCCGGGTCGGCGAAGTAGGAATAGGTGCATTCCTTGCGGTCGAGCACGACCACGTCGAACTTGTCGTCGGCGCGGTATACGGATTCCATGCCTGCGCCGGTCAGCAGGTTCTTCAACTTGAGTTTGACCACGGCTGCGTTGCGGCCAGACTTGTTGTATTCGGCCTTCTGCACCACCATGGCATCAGCGCCGATCATTACCACGTTGCCGGCGCGGAGTTCCTGGGCGGTTTTCATCGTTGCATTCCTGTAAAAATTGGGTTGAAACGCTTGCAAGCGTTTGAAAAAACGCGGGATTATACCTTGGATAAGGCAAATTCCACAAGCTTGTCCACAAGATTGGGCCAGGCTTGCAGTTTTCCAGCCCAGGCACGGGCATGCTGCCGGTACGCCGGCAAATGCGCCAGCCACTGCGCCCAGACACCGGGTCGGCTTTCGCCCGCGTTCCACACCCGCCAGGCCTCGCGCAGCGCCGTCTCGGCCGGGGGCGGCAATCCCGTCGCATAGCGGCCGAGAAAGGCCTCGATCTTGGGCCATTGCGCCCCGCCCTCCTGCACATAGGCCTGCCACACCAGCGGGCAGCCGGCATGCTGGGCGCGGATGAAGGAATCCTCGCCGCGCACGAAATTAACGTCGCAGGCCCACAAGAGCCGGTCGTAGCGCTCCTGAGGCATGAAGGGCAACACCTGCACGGTCAGATCACCCTCGCTGCGGCTTTCTCCCGCCTCGAGCGCCGCTGCCCCCATGCCGGCCGCCACCTCCCCCAAAGACTTGCCCTCGCATGCCAGCAGCCGCACGGGCCGACCGGCGTGTTTCAAGGCCTCGATGAGGCCGGGAATGGCCGGGTTGTCGTAGGCGAAAAGCGAAAGCTTCAGCGCCGCGTCATCCGCCAGGCCCCATTCCGACCAGAACGCCTGCCGCGCCGCTGCGTCCGCCCGAAACGCCGCCAGCGCCTTCAGTTCGGCCGGACTGCCCGGCAGTCCGCCGGTGCCGGGGCCGATACCGGGGATGAAGAAGTACTGTGTCAGCGCCAGGCGAGGATGCGGCGAACTCAGTTCGTGATGCTCCGCCACCCAGGCTTCGGCGCTAAAGTATTCGAGGTTGATCCATACCGGCCTGGGCCTGCGTGCCGCCATCGCCTGCAGGAAGCTTTCCGGCACGCGGCAGGCGAAGGCTTCCACCACCACGTCATTGGGCCGCACCGCCGGCATGGGCTGCGACCAGCGCCGGATTTCCACCCCCGCCACCGTCTGCTCGTCCCGTGCGGCATCGACATCGGGGCAGATGCGGTGGAAAGTGTCGAGAGCGTCCACCCACAGCCGCACCGCCTGCCCATGCTCGTGCACGAGCTGGCGCGCCACGCGCCAGCAGATGCCGATGTCGCCGAAATTGTCGACCACGGTGCAGAAAATGTCCCAGGCCAGCTTCATGCGGACATTCTACCGCCGCCGACAAAGCGGCTGCGGTGCGCCAAGCTGTCTCCTGCAAACGGCCAATGTGGCATGAGCGGAACACCGCTTGCATTTGCGCCTGTTTTTTGCCAAAAACCACTTGTCAAGCTTTTATTTCAGGAGTAGAACGTCTAGGAGTTTGATATCAAGCGCATGTTTTTGCGGCCCTTTTTGCCACAAAGCTGCCGGTCTCAAACCCGAAGTTCGCTGTGTGCAGTCACCATTAGGTCACTCACAATAAGCGGTTTACATTTGTTAGCGCCAAAGGCAGAGGAGTTTCGATGGCAACGGGTACCGTCAAGTGGTTCAGCGATTCCAAGGGGTTTGGTTTCATCACCCCGGATGACGGTGGGGAAGATGTTTTCGCGCATTTTTCCGCCATTAACATGAACGGCTTCAAGACCTTGAAGGAAGGCCAAAAAGTTTCCTTTGAAGTCAGCCAGGGTCCAAAAGGCAAACAGGCTTCCAATATCCAGGCAGTCTGAGTTCCAGGTTCCAGCCCATTGAAAACCCCGCCACCTGCACGAAGTGGCGGGGTTTTTTATCGCTGCACGGAAAACAACGGGGCAGGCATTGCCGGTACCGGGGCCGGTGCCAGGCGCATTGCCTATTCCCCAAGCAAGCTCCTGATCCCCATCCCCACCCCGATCGCGACACCGCCCACCGCTCCCACGGCCGCGGCCTTGGCGAGCGTGATGGCCAGCTGTTTGTTCAGTTCACCCACGATGGCGCGGGTCACTTCGGCGGAGGTGGCGCCGCCGCTCTTCTTGCCGATGTTGCGCAGGTGGATGTCGGGCAGTTTCAGGTCCATGAGGCCGTTGTAGTTGACCTTGGCGTTGCGGATGACCAGCGACTCGATGACCATTTTCGTTTCCGCTTTCTTATCTTCCTTCGGCGCCTTGCTGCCGGCGCCGACATAACGCTGCACGTTGCGCTGGATGGCGTCGAAATTGGTGACGCCCTTGTCGTTCTTTTCGTAGGAAATGTAGGGCGCGTCGACATGTATCTTGTGGATCAGCACCACGTCCCTGGTCAGGCTGGCGGGTTCGAGCGCCAACTCGATCCGCCCGGCCTTGAGCGCATGCGGAGACTTGAAGCCTTTCGGGTTGCCCAGCGCCAGCCCGGACAGCACGCCCTTGCCGTCGGTGGGCGACAGGTCGACACTGCCGACCGTGACCGTCGCCTGGGTCATTTCGCTGCCGTATTTCTCGATGGCCGTCTTGACCAGGGCATTGAGCGGGTTGGCGAGCCAGACGTAAAGCACGACCGCGGCTACGAGAAGAATGAATGCGAGGAAAACGATTTGCAGTTTTTTCATGGGTATTTTCGCCTTGACTGGCGCCAGTCCAATCGAATCACCGGGCAGGAAATCCGGAGTTCCTGCGCGCGAGGCCGTTTTCCGTCAGACGCGGCGTGCGCTCATCAGAAACACCGGATAGTCCCGCGTTCCGGTTTCCTGTTCCTTGACGATGCTGAACACGGTGCGGAAACGCACGTCGTCGAAACCGGCGTTTGCCGCGCGCCGGCCCAGATCGCTCCGATCGAAGCCGTGATGCACGTCGACTTCCGGCCCGTGAAACGAGCCGTCTTCCTTGTCCAGGTCGGCGATGCATAGAGTGCCGCCAGGATTCAGCAGGTCGTGGAAGATGCGCAGGATTTGGTCGGTGTCGGGAACATGGTGCAGGGTCATCGACGTGTAGATCAGGTCGAAGCGCTGCGCCGGCAGCGGGTCGGCGAGCAGGTCCAGCTTCAGGGTCGCCATGTTGCGCACGCCCTGTTCGGCAATCTTTTTGGCCGCCACTTCCAGCATGCCGCCCGAACTGTCGGCCAGCAGGATGCTGCCAAGCTCGTCCTTGAGCGGAAACGAAAGCAGCCCCGTGCCGCTGCCGTAATCGAGCGCGCTCATGTGCGGGCCCAGGGCAACGGCCTGGCGGATGGCCTGCGCGAGTTTTTCCCCGCGTTCGCGGAAGGCCGGGTTTTCGTCCCATTTGAGGGCATGGGCGTCGAAATGCGCGGCGCCGAGACGGGTGGTTTTGGTGTTGTCCATGATGCGGCGGAATGGATTCCTTACATGCAGGCGATCATGGCATCCCCGAAGGCCGAGCACTTCACCTCGGTGGCGCCGTCCATGAGGCGGGCGAAGTCGTAGGTCACGGTCTTGTTGGCGATGGCCTTTTCCATGCCGGCGATGATGAGATCGGCGGCTTCCGTCCAGCCCATGTGGCGCAGCATCATTTCGGCGGAGAGGATGAGGGAGCCGGGGTTGACGTAGTCCTTGCCGGCATACTTGGGCGCGGTGCCGTGGGTAGCTTCGAACATGGCCACGGTGTCGGACATATTGGCGCCGGGGGCGATGCCGATGCCGCCGACTTCCGCCGCGAGCGCGTCGGAGATGTAGTCGCCGTTGAGGTTCAAGGTGGCGATGACGTCGTATTCGGCGGGCCTGAGCAATATCTGCTGCAGGAAGGCGTCGGCGATGACGTCCTTGATGACTATTCCATTGGGCAATTCCATCCACGGGCCCTCATCGATGAGCTTGGCGCCGAATTCGCGCGCGGCAAGTTCGTAGCCCCACTTCTTGAAGCCGCCCTCGGTGAACTTCATGATGTTGCCCTTGTGCACCAGGGTCACGGACTTGCGCTCGTTGTCGATGGCGTACTGGATGGCCTTGCGGATGAGGCGCTCGGAGCCTTCGACGGACACCGGCTTGATGCCGATGGCGGAAGACTCGGGGAAGCGGATATTCTTCACGCCCATTTCCTTTTGCAGGAATTCGATGACCTTCTTCGCGCCTTCCGAGTGTGCTTCCCACTCCACGCCGGCGTAAATGTCCTCGGTGTTCTCGCGGAAGATGACCATGTCGACCTTCTCCGGTTCCTTCACCGGGGAAGGCACGCCCTTGAAGTAGCGCACCGGACGCAGGCAGACGTAGAGGTCGAGCATCTGGCGAAGCGCCACGTTGAGCGAGCGGATGCCGCCCGAGGTCGGGGTGGTGAGCGGCCCCTTGATGGACACCACGAAGTCCCTGGCCGCCTGCACGGTCTCTTCCGGCAACCAGGTGTCGGCGTCGTAGACCCTGGTGGCCTTCTCGCCGGCATAGACTTCCATCCAGGCGATTTTCCTCTTGCCGCCGTAGGACTTGGCCACGGCCGCGTCCACCACCTTGCGCATCACCGGAGTGATGTCGATGCCGGTGCCGTCGCCCTCGATGAAGGGGATGATGGGGGTGTTTGGCACGTCGAGGGTGTTGTCGGCGTTGACGGTGATTTTCCGGCCGTCTGCGGGGATCTGGATATGCTGGTAGCTCATGGTGTCGGGTAAAATCGGGTTTTGCGAAATCTGCGTCGTGGCCAAAATCATCCTGTTCAACAAGCCTTACGGCGTGCTTTCCCAGTTCACCCCCGAGGGGCGCTGGCAGGGATTGAAGGACTTCATTCCCGTCCCGGGCGTCTATGCCGCCGGGCGGCTGGATGCGGACAGCGAAGGACTGCTGATTTTAACCGATGACGGCGCGCTGCAGAAACGCATCGCCGATCCGCAGCACAAGCTGGCCAAGACCTACTGGGTGCAGGTGGAAGGCGAAGCGGACGAGGCCGCGCTGGAAAAGCTCCGGCGCGGCGTGGACCTGGGCGATTTCGTCACCCGCCCGGCAAGGGTCCGGCGCATGGACGAACCCTCCGGGCTGTGGCCGCGCACCCCGCCCATCCGGTTCCGCAAAGCCATTCCGACAAGCTGGCTGGAACTGACGATCACGGAAGGCAAGAACCGCCAGGTACGGCGCATGACGGCAAAGGTGGGCTACCCCACCCTGCGGCTGATCCGCGCGGCCATCGGGGAATGGAACCTGGACAAGCTGCAACCGGGTGAATGGAAGGAATTGAATGTCTGAAATCTGGAAACCCAATGTCGTCGTCGCCGCCATCTGCGAGCGCGACGGCAAGTTCCTGCTGGTGGAAGAAGAGACCGCGGAAGGTCTGCGCCTCAACCAGCCGGCCGGACATTGGGAACGCAACGAAACCCTGTTGCAGGCCGTGGTGCGCGAGGCCATGGAAGAAACCGCGCACGTGGTCGAGCCCGAGGCCCTGCTGGGCGCCTACACCACCTACAACCCGGCGCGCGACATCACCTACCTGCGCTTCGCCTACGTCTGTCGGGTGACGGGCTTCGAGCCGAACTACCAGCTCGACGACGGCATCGTGCGCGCGGTGTGGCTGACGCCGGACGAAGTCGCCGCCAGCCCCATCCGCCACCGCAGCGCGCTGGTGATGCGCTGCATCCATGATTACCTCTCAGGGCGGCGCTTCCCGCTCGATTTCGTGACCCACTCATGAAAAAGCGCGTGGTCGTCGGCCTGTCCGGCGGCGTCGATTCCTCCGTTGCCGCATATCTCCTCAAGCAGCAGGGCCATGACGTGCTCGGCGTGTTCATGAAGAACTGGGAGGACGAGGACGACGAGCACTGCCCGGCCAGGCAGGATTTCTTCGACGTGCTCGCCGTCGCGGACGTATTGGGCATCGAGGTCGAGGCCGTCAACTTCGCCGCCGAGTACAGGGAACGCGTGTTCGGCTATTTCCTCGCCGAGTATTCGGCCGGGCGCACGCCCAACCCGGACGTGCTGTGCAATGCCGAGATCAAGTTCAAGGCCTTTCTCGACGACGCCATCAAGCGCGGCGCCGACTTCATCGCCACCGGCCACTACGCCGGCAAGGGACAAGATGCGGCGGGACGCGCCACGCTCCTGCGCGCGGCCGACCTCAACAAGGACCAGAGCTATTTCCTTTATCGCCTGAACCAGGCCCAGCTCTCCCCCGCCCTGTTTCCGCTTGCGCACATGCAAAAGCCGGAAGTGAGAAAACTCGCGGAACGGATCGGCCTGCCGAATTTCGCCAAGAAGGACAGCACCGGCATCTGCTTCATCGGCGAGCGCCCCTTCCGCGAGTTTCTCGAACGCTATCTGCCGAAACGGCCTGGGCTGATGAAAACCCCGGAAGGAAAAGTTATCGGCGAGCACCAGGGCCTCGCCTACTACACCATCGGACAAAGGCAGGGCCTCATGATCGGCGGGCAGAAGGGTTTCGGCGATGAACCCTGGTTCGTGGCGGGCAAGGACATGGCCGGCAACACCTTGATCGTGGTGCAGGGCCACGACCACCCGCTGCTGCAAAGCCCCTCGCTCACTGCAGGACAACTTTCCTGGATTGCCGAAACCGCGCCCGATCCCGACAAGGCCTACACCGCCAAAACCCGCTACCGCCAGCAGGATGCGCCCTGCCGCATCGCCTGGCTCGAAGACGGCAGCATGCGGGTAGATTTCGACACCCCGCAATGGGCGGCCACGCCCGGCCAGTCCGTGGTGCTGTATGACGGCGAGGTCTGCCTGGGCGGCGGAATCATCCTCCAAACACAGTAAAATCGCCTTATTCGATTCATTCCGGCAGCACCATGTCCGAACAGAAAACCCCGGCGCCCGCCGCCAATTTCATCCGCAGCATCATCGACGAGCACAACGCCTCCGGGAAATGGGGCGGTCGCGTGGAAACGCGCTTTCCGCCCGAGCCCAACGGCTATCTGCACTACGGCCATGCAAAATCCATTTTCCTGAACTTCGGCCTTGCGCGCGACTACGGCGGCGTGTGCCACCTGCGCTTCGACGACACCAACCCGGAGAAAGAGGAGCAGGAATACGTCGACTCCATCATCGAATCGGTGAGGTGGCTGGGTTTCGACTGGGGCGAACACCTCTATTTCGCCTCGGACTACTTCGACACCATGTATGCCTGCGCCGAGTACCTGATCCAGTCCGGCAACGCCTACGTGGATTCGCTCAGTGCCGAGGAAATGCGCGCCTGGCGCGGCACCCTGAACGAGCCCGGCAAGGACAGCCCCTACCGCAGCCGCAGCGCGGAGGAAAGCCTCGACCTCTTCCGCCGCATGAAGGCGGGCGAATTCCCCGACGGCGCCCACGTTCTGCGCGCCAGGATCGACATGGCTTCGCCCAACATCAACCTGCGCGACCCGGTCATCTATCGGATAAAACACGCGAGCCACCACAATACCGGCGACAAGTGGTGCATCTACCCGATGTACACCTATGCGCACCCGATCGAGGATGCCATCGAAAACATCACCCATTCCATCTGCACCCTGGAATTCGAGGACCAGCGGCCGTTCTACGACTGGCTGCTCGAAAAGCTCGCCGACGGCGGTTTCTTCAAGCGGCCGCTGCCGCAGCAGATCGAGTTCGCGCGCCTGAACCTCACCTACGTGGTGCTTTCCAAGCGCAAGCTCATCCAGCTGGTGGAGGAAAGGCACGTCGACGGCTGGGACGATCCGCGCCTGCCGACGCTGATGGGCGCGCGCCGCCGCGGCTTCACCCCCGCGGGCTTCAAGCGCTTCACCGACCAGATCGGCGTCTCCAAGACCGAGTCCTGGATCGACATGAGCGTGCTCGAAGCCTGCATGCGCGACGACCTGAACGAGCACGCCCCGCGCCGTATCGCCGTGCTCGACCCGGTCAAGCTCGTCATCGACAATTATCCCGAAGGCCGGAGCGAGGACTGCTTCGCGCCCAACCATCCTCAGCAGCCGGAGCTGGGCAAGCGCGCCATTCCCTTTTCCAGGGAACTGTGGATCGAGCGTGAGGACTTCACCGAGAATCCGCCCAAGGGTTATTTCCGTTTGTTCCCTGGCAACAAGGTGCGCCTGCGCTATGGCTACGTCGTCGAATGCACCGGTGCCGACCGCGACGGGAACGGAAACATCATTGCCGTGCATTGCACTTATCTCCCCGATACCAAGTCCGGCACGCCGGGCGCGGATTCGGTCAAGGTCAAGGGCAACATCCACTGGGTGTCCGCGCAGCATGCATACGAAGCCGAAGTGCGCCTTTACGACCGCCTGTTCGCCGTGCCCTACCCGGGCCAGGCGCGCGATTTTCTGGAAGACATCAATCCCGCTTCCAAGCGCGTGATCCGCGCGCAACTGGAACCTGCGCTGAAGGACGCCCAGCCCGAGGAACGCTTCCAGTTCGAGCGCCACGGTTATTTCGTGGCCGACATCGAGGACACGAGGCCCGGTGCGCCGGTGTTCAACCGCACGGTGACGCTGAAGGATTCCTGGGCAAAGGCGGAAAAGTAATGGCCGATGCCCTCACCCGTTTCGTGTTCGAATATGCCCCGGTCAGGGGCGGCATCGTGCAGCTGGAAAAGGCCTGGCAGACCATCCAGTCGCACGCCGACTATCCGGCGCCGCTGAAAAAAGTCCTGGGCGAACTGCTGGCGGCCTCCGCCCTGCTCACCTCGAACATCAAGTTCGAAGGAAGCCTGGTGCTGCAGCTGCACGGCGACGGCCCGGTGCGGCTGATCGTGGTGGAGGCCACCTCCGCGCACACCCTGCGTGCCACGGCCAAGTGGACGGGCGAAGTGCCCGAGGGCGCGCTGGCCGCCATGCTCGGCCACGGCCGCTTCGTCATGACGCTGGACCAGAGCAAGGCCGGCAAGCAGAACTACCAGGGCATCGTGCCGCTGGAAGGCGACACCGCGGCAGAGGTGCTGGCGCACTACATGCAAAGCTCGGAACAACTCGACACCCGCATCCATCTCGCCGCCAGCGAGGAGCGTGTCGCCGGCATGATGCTGCAGCGCATGCCCGACCAGCAGGGCATGGACACCGACGCCTGGAACCGCGCCGCCATCCTGGCAGACACGATCAGGCCGGAAGAGCTATTGCAGGTTCCCGCCAATGGACTGCTCATGCGCCTGTTTCACGAAGAAACCCTGCGCCGTTTCGAGCAGGAGCCGCTGGCCTTTGCCTGCTCCTGCTCCAGGGAAAAGGTCGCCGGCATGCTGCAGTCACTGGGCAAGGAGGAGGTCGACGACATCCTGGCCGAACACGGCGAAGTGGAAATCACCTGCGACTTCTGCGGCCGCCGCTACAAGTTCGACGCGGTGGATGCCACCCAGCTGTTTGTCGGCAGCGTGGTTCCCGGGCCGGGCGAAACCCGGCACTAGGGAACTCCTGCCCGCTTACGGATTCTGTAAAGCATGGACAACCTGACCCACACGCTTTCCGGCCTCGTCGCCGCCCGCCTGATGCCGGCGCGCGAACTGCCCATGCGCACCCGCTACATCGCAGGCGCCCTGGCCGCCAACTTCCCGGATCTCGACATCGTGCTGGCGCCGATTTCCTCCGAGCTTTACCTCATGCACCATCGCGGCGAAACCCATTCGCTGCTGATGCTGCCGCTCTTGGCCCTGCTGCTGTCCTGGCTGTTCTCGAAAATGTTCAGGTCGCCAGGCGGCTGGCGCGATTTCTACGCCCTCTCCGCCGTGATGCTGCTGGTGCACATCTTCGGCGACTGGATCACCGGCTACGGCACCCAGCTGTTTGCGCCCCTCACACGCGAGACTTTTTCGCTCGGCACGACCTTCATCATCGATCCGCTAATGACGCTCATCCTGCTTGGGGGATTCCTCGGCAGCCTGTTGTGGAAAGCATCGCCCAGGGCGGCGCAGATCAGTGCCGTGCTGGTCATGGCCTGGATCGGCACGCAGTTGTACTGGAAGCAGCAGGCGCTGGATGCGGGCAAGGCCTACGCCTTCGCCCAGGGCTTGGGAAATGTAGAGGTCAGCGCAGAGCCGCGTCCTCTTTCGCCTTTCAACTGGACCGTGATCGTGCGCGAGCCCGAGCACTACCATTACGCGCACCTGAAATTGAATGCCGTTGCCAGTCAATCCGCGCCTGCCGATGCCGCCTGGCTGGTGCGCGCCCTGGCCGAGTTCCAGCCGCCCGCGCTGGCAAGCTGGCACACGGTAGCAAAATTCGGCCATGGCCACGACAATGCGCTGGCGCGCGACATCTGGGCGCGGCCGGAATTAGCCTTCTTTCGCTGGTTCGCCGACGCGCCGGCGCTGTACCGGATAGACCGCCACCCGCAAGGTTCATGCGTATGGTTCGAGGACCTGCGCTTTGCCATGCCCGGGCGCGAAAGCCCCTTCCTCTTCGGCCTGTGCGGACCCGACTGGCAGAGCTATCGCCTGGGCCGCGACGGCCATGTCAGGCCGTTCAGGTAAGAACTACTTCAGCTTGTCGGCAAACTTCTCAATCGCCTTCCTCACCTTGGGCGCGACCACGAACTGGCAATAAGGCTGGAAGGTGTTGTTGGCAAAATAATCCTGGTGGTAGTCCTCGGCCGGGTAGAACACTTCGGCTGCCGCCACTTCGGTGACAATGGGGTCGGGCCATGCCGGCTGTTCCTTGAGGATGGCCGCTTCCGCCTCCGCCAGCTGCTCCGGCGAGTGGTAGAAAATGGCCGAGCGGTACTGGGTGCCGCGGTCGCTGCCCTGCTGGTTGAGCGTGGTGGGATCGTGGATGGCAAAGAACACGTCCAGCAGGTCGGCATAGGAAATCACTGCAGGGTCGAACCGGATCTGCACCACTTCGGCATGCCCGGTTTCGCCTGTGCAAACCTCGCGGTAGCTTGGATTCGGCGTCTCGCCCCCCATGTAGCCGGAAACCACGCTTTCCACCCCCTTCAGCCGGCGGAACACCGCCTCCAGGCACCAGAAACAGCCGCCGGCCAGGGTTGCGGTCTCGAGCTTGGAGGGCTGGTGCATGAAGGCTCCGATTCAAACTGCCGGCAGGGTTTCCATGAAGCTGGGACGGCTGCCGACTTTTTCATAAAAGGCCGCCAGGTTGGCATGGGCGTCTCGCCACTTGATGTCCGGGAAACGGAAGTCGAGATAGCCAAGGCAGCAGCCCGCGGCAATATCGGCCAGGGTGAGCTTGTTGCCGACGAACAGCGCGCCATCGCCGAGCGCTTCCGCTAAGGCCTCCAGACCCTTGAATACCTTGCCCTGCTGACGCAGCATCCAGTCCTTGCTCTGCTGGGCCTCGGGGCGCTTGAACTCGAGAAAAATCAGCGCCGCCGCATCGGTGATGCCATCAGCCAGGGCCTCGATCTTGCGCACATAAATGCGCGAGGTGGGATCCTGCGGGATGAGATGGCCGACAGGGCTCACGTGTTCGAGGTATTCGACGATCACGCGCGAATCGAACAGCGTCTCGCCGTCCTTCAGCACCAGCACCGGCACCTTGCCCAGAGGGTTGTAACTGCCGACCCGGGTATCGGCATTCCAGGGAATGTCGTTGACCAGTTCGAAGGGGATTTTCTTTTCCAGCAGGACAATGCGGACCTTGCGGCCGAACGGCGTGGTGGGCGAGGTAATCAGCTTCATGAAGCGGCGGGATTAGTTGAACACGAGTTTCATTATGGATGATTTCCGCCCAATATGGATGCCACTTTGCGGCGCAGCATGGGCAGGACTTCGGACTCGAACCATGGGTTCCTTTTCAGCCATGCGCGGTTGCGCCAGCTGGGATGCGGCAGAGGCAGATACTCGGGGGCATACTCGTGCCAGGCCGCCACGGTTTCGCCCAGCGTGCGCTTGCGCCTGCCACGCAGGTAATAGGCCTGGGCATACTGGCCGACGAGGAGGGTCAATTGAATATGGGGCAGTGCGTGAATTAGCCGGGGATGCCAGTAAGGTGCGCATTCCGGGCGCGGCGGCAGGTCGCTGCCGTTTTCCGTTCCGGGATAACAAAGCCCCGTCGGGATGATGGCGATCCGGCCCTCGTCGTAGAACTCGTCGCGAGAGAGCTGCAGCCAGCCGCGCAGGACGTCGCCGGAAGGGTCGTTCCAAGGGATGCCGGTTTCATGCACCCTGCGCCCCGGCGCCTGGCCGACGATCAAGAGCCTCGCCGTTTCGGAAGCGGAGAGCACCGGGCGCGGCCCGTGCGGCAGCCTGTCCACGCACAGGCGGCAGGCGCGCACTTTCTCGAGCAGCGTGGAAAACGTCTCAGGCGTCGATTTTGGACGCGATATAGGCCTTGAGGACATTGACGTCAGGCTGCATTGTTTCGACCCGCTGCGGCAGCGATTCGAGATCCTCGAGTTCCGCCGGGCGTTCGGGTTCGCGGCCGATGGCTTCGCGGATGGCATCCTCGAACTTGGCCGGCTGCGCCGTTTCCAGCACCACCAGCGGCACGCCGGGTTCGCGATATTGCAGCCCGACATGGAGGCCGTCGGCCGTGTGCGTGTCGATCACCACGCCGTATAGTTCATAAGTCTCGCGTATGGTCTGCATGCGCAGCGCGTGGTTGCTGGCGCCGGACACGAAGCCGTAGCCGGGTACCCTGTCGAACAGGCCGTAGGCATTGAAGTCGACCATTTCGCCCTTGTCCACGCGCGCCCACATGGCGCGGATGACTTCGGCGTCGCGTCCGGAAAGATCGAAGGCAAAGCGCTCGAAGTTCGATGCCTTGGAGATGTCCATCGACGGGCTGCTAGTGTGGTAGGTATGCGCGGCGTCGCGCGGGCGGTAGACGCCGGTGCGGAAGAATTCGTCCAGCACGTCGTTCTCGTTGGTGGCGACGATCAGCCTGTCGATGGGCAGGCCCATCATGCGCGCGACGTGTCCCGCGCAGACATTGCCGAAATTGCCGGACGGCACGGAGAAGCTGACCTTCTGCGCGTTGTTCTCGGTGGCGGCGAAATAGGCCTTGAAGTAGTAGACGATCTGCGCCAGCAAGCGCGCCCAGTTGATGGAGTTGACCGCGCCGATCCTGTATCTGGCCTTGAAGTCGGCGTCGTTGGACACGGCTTTCACCATGTCCTGGCAGTCGTCGAACACGCCCTTGACGGCGATGTTGTAGATATTGGGGTCCTGCAGCGAATACATCTGCGCCTGCTGGAAGCGGGTCATGCCGTGCTCGGGCGAGAGCATGAACACGCGGATGCCCTTTTTCCCGCGCATGGCGTATTCCGCCGCGGAGCCGGTGTCGCCCGAAGTGGCGCCGACGATGTTGATGCTCTCGCGGCGACGGGCAAGTTCGTACTCGAACAGGTTGCCCAAAAGCTGCATGGCCATGTCCTTGAAGGCGAGCGTGGGCCCGTTGGACAGCGACAGGAGATGCAGGCCGGGCTCCAGGGTCAAGAGCGGCGTGATGTCCTCTGCATTCTGGCCTTCGCGCACGTAACGGTAGGTCTGCGCGGTGTAGGTCTTGTCGATGAGCCGCTTGAGGTCGGCCGCAGGGATGTCGTCGACGAAACGGGAAATGATGGCAAACGCCAGCTCGCGGTAATTCATGCCGCGCATGGCGGCAAGATCGGCCGCGCCGAAATGCGGATAGTTCTCCGGCACGTACAGGCCGCCGTCGGGCGCGAGCCCGCCGAGCAGGATATCGGTGAAGCCTTGAGCCGGAGATTGTCCGCGGGTGCTGATGTATTTCATGGCTAGGGGGTCAGGGGTCAGGGGTCAGGGAACAAGTCATGGGGATAATGATCCTGAATCCTGACCCCTGAATCCTCACTTGCCAAGGGTTTCCAAACGAATGCGCGTGACCTCGCCCTGCACGGTGTCTAGCCCTTCGATGCGTGCGATGGCGGCGTTCATCCGCTTCTCCAGGGTTTCGTGCGTCAGCAGGATGAGGTCGGTGCTGGCTTCGCCTTCTTCCGGCTCGCGTTGCATCAGCGCGTCGATGGAAATGTCGGCATCGGCGAGTATGCGAGTGATGTCGGCGAGCACACCGGTCTCATCGGCCACGCGCATGCGCAGGTAGTAGGCGGTCTCCACTTCGTCCATCGGCAGGATGGGCAGGTCGGCGTGCAGCGCGTCGGGCTGGAAAGCCAGATGCGGCACGCGGTGGTGCGGGTCGGCGGTGGCAAGCCGCGTCACATCGACGAGGTCCGCGACCACGGCGGAAGCAGTCGGCTCGGCACCCGCGCCGGCGCCGTAATACAGGGTGGGCCCGACGGCGTCGCCCATCACCAGCACGGCGTTCATCGCGCCGTTGACATTGGCGATCAGGCGCTTTTCCGGAATCAGCGTGGGATGCACGCGCAGTTCGATGCCATTCGGACGGCGCCGGGTGATACCCAGCAGCTTGATGCGGTAACCGAGCTGCTCGGCGTATTTCACGTCATCGCCGGTCAACTTGGTAATGCCCTCGGTGTAGGCGCGGTCGAACTGCACGGGGATACCGAAGGCGATGGCCGACAGGATGGTGAGCTTGTGCGCGGCGTCGATGCCTTCGACGTCGAAAGTCGGGTCGGCCTCGGCATAGCCCAGGCGCTGCGCTTCACGCAGCACTTCATCGAAGCCCGATCCCTTCTCGCGCATTTCCGACAGGATGAAGTTGGTGGTGCCGTTGATGATGCCGGCGACCCAGTCAATGCGGTTGGCGGTAAGGCCCTCGCGGATGGCCTTGATGATGGGGATGCCACCTGCCACCGCGGCTTCGAACGCCACCATCACCCCCTTGGCCTGGGCGGCGGCGAAAATCTCGTTGCCGTGCTTGGCGATCAGGTGCTTGTTGGCGGTGACGACGTGCTTGCCGTTCTCGACGGCCTTCATCACCAGTTCCCTGGCCGGGGAAAGGCCACCGATCAGTTCCACGACGATGTCGATTTCCGGATCGTCGACCACCTCATAGGGGTTGGTGGTCAGGGCCAGGCCGTCGCCGCTGAGCTTTTGCGCTTTCTTGAGATCGCGCACCGCGGCCATCACGACATTGATCTGACGTCCTGCGCGGCGGGTGATTTCCTGCTGGTTGCGGCGCAACACCGTGAGGGTGCCGCCGCCGACAGTACCCAGGCCCAGCAGGCCTACTTTGATTGGCTTCATATCAGTGATTCACCTTGTTCAAATTTCTTACACTCCGATGCCCTCACCCCAACCCTCTCCCCCTGGGAGAGGGAGCAGACGCCGGGCCCAAACCGATTTAACGTTTGCGGTCGAGGAAGCGGCCGATACGGCCCATCGCTTCGCGCAGATCTTCTTCGTGCGGCAGGAAGACTACGCGGATGTGGTCGGGATGCGGCCAGTTGAAGCCGGTGCCCTGCACGACCAGAACTCTTTCCTCTTCCAGCATTTCCAGGATGAATTGCTGGTCGTTGCGGATGGGATAGAGCTTGGGATCGAGCCTCGGGAACAGATACATCGCCGCCTGCGGCTTCACGCACGAGACGCCGGGAATCCGGGTGAGCAGATCCCAGGCGAGGTCGCGCTGGCGCGCCAGCCTGCCGCCCGGCGCCACCAGGTCGTTGATGCTCTGGTAGCCGCCCAGCGCGGTCTGGATGCCATACTGGCCCGGCACGTTGGAGCACAGGCGCATGGAGGCAAGGATGTTAAGACCCTCGATGTAGTCCCTGGCATGCCGCTTGTCGCCGGAGATCACCAGCCAGCCGGCACGATAACCGCAGGCGCGATAGTTCTTCGACAGGCCGTTGAAGGTGACGATCAGCACATCGTCGGCCAGCGCGGCGATCGAGGTGTGCGTGGCACCGTCGTACAGCACCTTGTCGTAGATCTCGTCGGCGTAGATGATGAGCTGGTGCCGGCGCGCGATTTCGACGATTTCCTTCAGCAGCTCGTCCGGATACAGCGCACCCGTCGGGTTGTTGGGGTTGATCACCACGATGGCGCGCGTGTTGGGCGTGATCTTGGCCCTGATGTCGGCAAGGTCAGGCAGCCAGCCCGCGCCCTCGTCGCACAGGTAATGGCGCGGCGTGCCGCCGCCCAGGCTCACCGCCGCCGTCCACAGCGGATAGTCCGGCGCCGGCACCAGCACCTCGTCGCCGTTGTTCAAGAGCGCCTGCATGGCCATCACGATCAGCTCGGACACGCCGTTGCCGACGATGATGTCGTCCACATCCACACCCTTTATGCCTTTTTGCTGGGTATAGTGCATGATCGCCTTGCGCGCCGAGAACAGGCCCTTGGATTCGCTGTAGCCCGAGGCATTCTGCATGTTGCGGATCACGTCCTGGACAATTTCCTCCGGCGCCTCGAAGCCGAAAGGCGCGGGATTGCCGATGTTGAGCTTGATGATGCGCTGGCCTTCTTCCTCCATCTGGCGCGCGCGCGCCATCACCGGCCCGCGGATGTCGTAGCAGACGCTTTCCAGCTTGCCGGATTTCTTCACGGGCCTCAGCATCGGCGCCCCTGCATCATTCATGGATTTTTCCCGAAAATGCCCCGAAAATCAGAGCTCAAAGGAGTATGATTTTACTTGACCCGTACCAAGGCGGCAAACGGAAACACGCATTGAAACTGCATCTCAATAGCGCCGACGGCGCTTATCTTTTCACCGGCTACGGCGAGGACCACGTGCTGGTCAACGACCGGCGCCTGGACTTCGGCCTGGTGGTCGGCCCCGCCCTGCTGGAGCGGGAAATTTTTCGCGGTCTGGTATTCGAATCGCTGGAAACCGGCCATTTCGAATGGCTGCGTGCGCAAGGCGCGGAAATCGTCCTGCTCGGCACCGGCGCGAGGCTGCGTTTTCCCCACCCCTCGCTCACCCGTCCCCTGATCGAAGCCGGCATCGGCCTGGAGGTCATGGACACGGGCGCCGCCTGCCGCACCTACAACCTGCTGGCCTCCGAAGGGCGCAAGGTGCTGGTGGCGATACTGGCCTGAGCGTTTACCTTGCAAGTCCTTCCATCACGTCGCGGAAGGAGTGGATTGCCTCGAATTCCTCGGGGTCTTTTTCCGGCAGTTTGGTGTCCGGGTATCTCACCGCCAGCAGGTGCGCGATGCCGTAAGCCTGGGCGCTGCGCAGCACCGGCAGGCTGTCGTCCACGAGCAAAGTTGTCTCGGGGTCGAAGGGCTCGCGTTCCTGCAGCCTGATCCAGAATGCCGGATTTTCCTTGGGAAGGCCAAGGTCGTGTGAGGTGTGCAGCGCGTCGAAGCAGCTTTCCAACCCGGTCTTGCGCATTTTCAGTTCCAGGCTTTTGCGATGGGCGTTGGTGACCAGCGCCACACGCTTGCCGGCCGCGCGCGCGGCCTTGAGAAACTCGGGCACGTCGGGGTGGATGGCGATGAGGTGCGCGACTTCCTCCTTCAGTTCGGCGATGTTTAGGCCCAGTTCGCAGCTCCAGAAGTCCACGCAGTACCACTCGAGCGTGCCGGCACGGTGATGGTAGCGGCCGGCGAGTTCCCGCTTCGCCTCATCGAGGGTGATTTTCCGTTTCTCCGCAAACCGCATCGGCACGTGCTCACGCCAGAAATGGTTGTCGTAGTAGAGGTCCAGCAGGGTGCCGTCCATGTCGAGCAGGACGGTCCGGATGCGCGCCCAGTTCAACATCAGAACAGGTGGTCTTTCAACACGCCCTTGCGGCGCAAAAGCTGACGCAGCACGCGCAAGGCCTCCATCTGGATCTGGCGCACGCGCTCGCGCGTGACCTTGAGGTCGGCGGCCAGGTCTTCGAGGGTGGCGATTTCATTGTTGTTGATGCCGAAACGTCGCTCGATGACCCAGCGCTGCTTGTCGTTCAGCTGATCCAGCCATTCGTGCACGTGGTGCTCGATTTCCGCGTGCTGCAACATGTCCTCGGGCATGTCGGCATTGTCGTCGGCAATGGCCTCGCCCAGCGAGAGATTGGGATCGATGTCGAGCGGCGCATCGAGCGAGGCCACGCGCTCGTTCAGCGCCATCACGCGCCGCACCTCCTCCACTTCGAAGCCGGTCAGACTGGCGATGTCCTCAAAGCTCGGGTCGGTGATGCCATGGGTTTCCAGGTGGCGCTGGGCACGCAGGAACACATTGAGCTCCTTGATCACGTGCACCGGCAGGCGGATGGTACGCGACTGGTTCATGATGGCGCGCTCGATGTTCTGGCGTATCCACCAGGTGGCGTAGGTGGAAAAGCGGAAGCCGCGTTCGGGATCGAACTTTTCCAGCGCATGGATGAGGCCGAGGTTGCCCTCTTCCACCAGGTCGAGCAGGGTCAGGCCGCGATTGGCGTAGTGTTTGGCGATGTTCACCACCAGCCGCAGGTTGTGTTCGATCATTTTCTGGCGCGCTTCGAAGTCCCCGTCGCGGGTGCGGCGCGCGAGCTCCACTTCCTGCTCCGGCGTCAGCAGCGCGGACTGGCCGATTTCGTTGAGATAAAGCTGGGTGACATCGATCTGGACGTCGAAATCATCGACGACATAGCCCTCGACGGATTCCTGTGTGGGAAGCTCGTCGTTTCCGGCTGCCTCCTCGATCTCGTCATCCTGTTCATCGATCGGCTCGTCTTGTCGGCTCATTTGCGCTCCGGCAGGTATTTCAACGGATCCAGCGGTTTTCCATACTGGCGAACTTCAAAATGCAATTTGACTTGGTCGCTGTCGGTATCGCCCATCTCGGCAATTTTCTGGCCGCCTTTCACCCAGTCGCCCTCTTTCGCCAGCAGTGTCTGGTTGTGCGCATAGGCGGTCAGAAATTCGTCTGAATGCTTGACGATGAGCATTTTTCCGTAGCCGCGCAAGCCCTCGCCGCTGTACACTACCTTGCCCGGCGCCGTGGCGAGCACCGGAGAATTGCGTTCGCCGGCGATGTCGATGCCCTTGCCTCCGCCCTGGCCAAATGTGCCGACGAGCTTCCCGTTTGCCGGCCAGCGCCACGCATCCCCGCCTCCATCCGCGGACTCGGCCGCAACGCTCGGCGACGGTTCCGCGGGCTTTTTCGGCCCCGCAAGCGACAGCGGTTTCGGCGCCGATACCTCGGCCCAGTTGGCTTCGCTGTATGGCAGGCGTTGCGCCTTGGGCTCGGTGAGCAAGGGCGCCGTCTCTCCCAACGGCTTGAGCTTGAGCGGGGCGGTCTCTCGCATCGGCAGCGTCTCCACCCCTTTGGCCCGGTTCACCGCGGCATCAGGCGAGGTAAGCCGCAAAACCTGGCCGACCTTTATGACATCGGGCGATTCGAGATTGTTCCAGGCGGCAAGCTCACGATAATCCAGGCCATTGGCGAAAGCGATGGCATAGAGCGTGTCGCCCTTTTGCACGACGTACTGCCCCGACTCGGGCCTGGGAGCGGGCTTGGTTTTGGCGACACTCCGGGCAGCGGCCTGGGTCTTGTCCTTGATTGGCGCAAAGCCGGGCCCCTCGCAACCGCCCAGCACCAGCAGGATGAGCACGACGGGAACCAGCTTCACGAAACCCCCGGCAGCAAGGGCACGAATTTGACGGCTTCGAGTCTTTCTTCCTGGAACTCGTTGCCTTTGCGGGTCACCGCCAGCAGTACCTGGCTGTCGTCGCCCAGGGGCATCACCAGACGGCCGCCATCGGACAGCTGGGTCTTGAGCATTTCCGGCACCGCCGGGAAAGCTGCGGCAATGACGATGGCATCATAGGGCGCGCCCTCGGCATAGCCCTGCATGCCATCGCCATGTTTGAGCTTGATGTTGGAAAGCCGCAGTTCGCGCTGGCGCCTGCGCGTCTGGCCGACCAGCGCCGCGATGCGCTCGATGCCGACCACCTCGCGCGCCACCTGCGCCAGCACTGCGGCCTGGTAGCCGCAGCCGGTGCCGACCTCGAGCACGCGCTGCAGTTCGCGGCCGTTGCGCGCCAGTTCGGTCATCCGCGCGACGATGTAGGGATTGGAAATGGTCTGGCCGAAGCCGATCGGCAGTGCGGTGTCTTCATAGGCTCGGCTGGCGAGCGCCTCGTCGATGAAGAGGTGACGCGGTACCGTACCCATGGCTGCCAGCACCATGGTGTCCGTTATGCCCTGCTCGCGCAGCCGCTCCACCATGCGGCTGCGCGTGCGCGCGGAAGTCATGCCGATGCCGGCGCGGGTATTAATCATTCAACCACCCTCGCATGCCATCCATCTGGGCATAACGCGTAAGGTCGATCTGCAAGGGCGTGATCGACACGATGCCATTGGCCACGGCATGAAAATCCGTGCCCTCGCCGGCATCCTGGGCCAGCCCCGCGGCGCCCACCCAGTACACCGTCTGCCCGCGCGGATTCACCGATTTCAGTACCGGCTCGGCTTTGTGCCGCTTGCCGAGGCGCGTGATTTCGAATCCCTTCAACTCGTTTTGCGGCAAATCCGGTACGTTGACGTTAAGCAGCGTCGCTTCCCGCCAGGGATTGCGCTGGTATTTGCGCACCAGTTCCACCACCACCCCGGCAGCGGTTCCGAAATGCGCGCCATGATGGCCGGCGAGCGAAACCGCAATGGAAGGGATACCGAGCAGGAAACCTTCGGTCGCGGCCGCCACTGTGCCCGAGTAGATGGTGTCGTCGCCCATGTTGGCGCCGTGATTGATGCCGGAGATGACCATGTCGGGCAGATGATCGAGCATGCCGGTGACGGCAAGGTGAACGCAATCGGTCGGTGTGCCGTTGACGAAGTAGTAGCCGGAAGGCGCCTGCCGCAGCATGAGCGGGCGGTCGAGCGTGAGCGAGTTGCTGGCGCCGCTGCGATCGCGCTCGGGTGCGACCACCGTCACATCGGCCAGCGGCTCCAGGGCTTTGGCCAGCGCCGCCAGGCCCGGCGCGAAATAGCCATCATCGTTGCTCAGCAGTATTCGCATGGTCTTTGTTGAATGATGCTGAAGCGGAAATAAAAAAGCCGCAGGTCATGCGGCTGATTTTACAACGATGCCGAAGAATTCCTCGCATGCATGCAGTGAAATTTCGGCCCTGGTATAGGGAGAAATGGTCGGGGCGAGAAGATTCGAACTTCCGACCCCCTGCACCCCATGCAGGTGCGCTACCAGGCTGCGCTACGCCCCGACGAAGCGCGAGATTGTACCAGAGTTTCGCGCGGAAAATGAATCACTTCGGGAATTACTTCGACAATAAATCGCGAATCGCGATCAGCTCCGCACGCAATTCATGCATGGACATGGTGCTGCCGGCCGCACCGGCTGCGGACGCGTTCTCTTCCGGCGCATCGAGCTTGTTGCGCGCACCGCTGATGGTAAAGCCCTCTTCGTACAGCAGCTGGCGGATGCGCCGGATCAACAGCACTTCATGGCGCTGATAATAACGGCGGTTGCCGCGGCGCTTGACCGGCTTGAGCTGGGAAAATTCCTGCTCCCAGTAGCGCAGCACATGCGGCTTGACCGCACACAGCTCGGCGACTTCGCCTATGGTGAAATAGCGCTTGGGCGGGATCGGAGGAAGATCACTCGGGCTGGCGGTCTCCGCCATGTTCGGCATCCTCCACCATCACCTTGAGTTTCTGGCTGGCGTGAAAAGTCACTACACGCCGCGCCGAGATGGGCATTTCTTCCCCGGTTTTCGGATTGCGTCCGGGGCGTTGGGGTTTTTCACGGCACTGAAAATTGCCGAATCCGGAAAGTTTCACGGTATCGCCGGCCTCCAGGGCGTTGCGGATTTCCTCGAAGAACGATTCCACCATGTCCTTGGCTTCGCGTTTATTGAGTCCCACATTTTCAAAAAGCAAATCGGCGAGTTCTGCTTTGGTCAGGGTCGTCATGATCTTGTTTGGATTAGGCCCGAAGTTTCGCCCCATGCCGGCTTGTCACGGCTTCGGCGATTTTCGCCACTGCCGCCTCCACTTCCGGTTCCGTGAGGGTACGTTCAGTATCTTGCATAACTATCCGGAAAGCAAGGCTTTTTTGTCCGGCCGGCACCCCTTGCCCCTGGTAGAGATCGAACACTTCCAGTTCCTGCACGATGGGGGCGGCCGCCTCGCGCATGGTCGCCAGAACGTCGCTCACAGCCAGGGTCCGGTCGACCAGGAATGCCAGGTCGCGGCGCACCGAGGGGAAGCGGGCGATGGCGCGATGACGCGGCAAGACCGCCTCAGCCAATGCGTCGAGTTCCAGTTCGAACACGACGGGCGAAGCAGGCAGGTCGAACTTCTGCGCCAGCTTGTGGTGCAAGGTACCGAGCCAGCCCACCGGTTTTTCGTTCAGCACGAGTTGCGCCGTCTGTCCCGGATGCAGGGCAGGATGACTGGCCTTGACGAACTCCAGAACACCACCCGGAAGCTGCTCCAGGTCTCCCTTGACGTCATAGAAATCGATCGGACGCAACGCCACCCCCCACTGTTCGTCGAAAGCCGGGCCATGGCAAAGGCCTGCCAGTCGCATGGGCTGGCGCAGCCCGTCGGCTTCCTGCAGATAGGCGCGGCCCAGTTCGAACAGGCGTACGCGCGTCTGCTGGCGATTGAGGTTGTGGCTGAGCGCGTTCAGCAATCCGCCCCACAGTGTGGTGCGCATGGCCGCCATCTGGCTGGCGATGGGGTTTTGCAGGAACATCGGCGCCACGCCGCCGGACAAGGCCGCTTCCCAATCGGGATCGACGAAGCTGTAGGTTACGACTTCCTGGTAATCGCGGCCTACCAGATAGTCGCGGAATTTCGCATGGTCGAGCCGCGCCTCGGGCTGCGGCAGCATGCTCGCCGGCGCGCGCGGCGTACGGGCTTCGATCCGGTCGTAGCCATGCAGGCGAGCGATTTCCTCGATGAGGTCTTCCTCGATGGCAAGGTCGAAGCGGTAGCTGGGCGGCGTGACCTGCCAAGCCTCCCCCGACTCTTTCAGGGTCAGACCGAGACGCTCCAGGTACGACTTCATGGCGGATGCCGGCATATCCATGCCCAGCACGCGCAGCACGCGCTGCGGCCGCAGGGAAACGGGTTGGCGCCCGGGCAGTTTGGCGGTTCGCTCGATCACGGCACCGGGCTGTCCACCGCAGATTTCCAACATCAGTTTGGTGGCCCGCTCCATCGCCATCAGGGTATTGGCGTAATCGACACCGCGCTCGAAGCGGTGCGAGGAATCGGTGGAAAGCCCCAGGCGGCGGGCACGGCCGGCAATCGCCTCGGGGCTGAAATAGGCCGCTTCCAGCAGGATATCGGCGGTTTCTTCCCCCACTGCGGCAGACGCCCCGCCCATGATGCCGGCAAGCGCCACCGGGCCGTTGCCATCGGCGATGACCAGCATGTCGCCGGCCAGATCGACGGTCTGCCCGTTGAGCAGGACGAGTTTCTCGCCAGGCCGGGCCCAACGTACCTGGATACCGCCTTTGAGCCTGGCCAGATCAAAAGCATGCATGGGCTGGCCCAGTTCCAGCAGCACGTAATTGGTGATGTCGACCGGCGCCGAAATGGTCCGGATGCCGCTGCGCTCAAGACGCATGGCCATCCACAGCGGCGTTTCCGCCTTGGGATCGATGCCCTTGATGATGCGGCCCAGATAGCGCGGGCAGGCCTCCTTGGCCGGCACGTCCACGTCCAGGGTGTCGTAGACTTCCTTCATCACCGGCGCCTGCGACGGCAAATAGGCCTTGGCCCCGGTGATGGCAGAAACCTCGCGTGCAAGGCCGATGAGACTCAGGCAGTCGGCACGGTTGGGGGTGAGCTTCAGCGTAATGAGCCTGTCATCCAGCAACAGGTAGGTGCGGATGTCCGCTCCCACGGGCGCATCTGCCGGCAGCACCAGCAGGCCCTCCGCCTTGTCCTCGAGGCCGATCTCGCCGGCGCTGCAAAGCATGCCGGCGGACTCGACACCGCGCACCCTGGCCTGCCTGATTTCCATCTGCGGCAGCTTCGCGCCCACGCGCGCGCAGGGCACTTTCTGGCCGACCGCGACATTGGGCGCGCCGCACACGATCTGCAAAGGCTCGGCCTCGCCTACATCGACCTTGCATACGCGCAGGCGGTCTGCATCGGGATGTGGCACGACCGCCAGCACTTCCGCCACCACCACCCCGGTAAAAGGCGGTGCAGCCGGTTCCACCGCTTCCACTTCAAGTCCTGCCATGGTCAGTCGATGGGCAAGTTCGGGCGTGGACAATTGCGGATTGACGAGGGTGCGGAGCCAGGATTCGGGAAATTGCATGTTTAATCCAAAGCCGAACAATGAGGACAAGAGGACAGGAGGAAGGCTACTCTCGCTTTACTCATGTCCTCTTGTCCTCTTTGTTGAAAGATTTAAATGTCTTTGTTACTTGAACTGCGCCAGAAAGCGCAGGTCGTTCTCGAAGAACAATCGCAGGTCATCCACGCCGTAGCGCAGCATGGCCATGCGCTCGACGCCGAGGCCGAAGGCGAAACCGAGATAGCGTTCGGCATCGATATTCACGTGTCTGAACACATTGGGATGCACCATGCCGCAGCCCAGCACTTCCAGCCAGCCGGTATGCGAACACACGCGGCAGCCGGAGCCCCGGCAGATGACGCAGCCGATGTCCATTTCCGCCGAAGGCTCGGTGAACGGGAAAAACGACGGGCGAAAGCGCACCTTCAAGTCGTCCTGCTCGAAGAAGCGGCGCATGAAGTCGGCCAGCACGCCCTTGAGATCGGCGAAGGAAACAGTTTCGTCCACCCACAGGCCTTCGACCTGGTGGAACATGGGCGTATGGGTGACGTCGGAATCGCAGCGGTACACGCGTCCCGGCGCGATGATGCGAAACGGCGGCCTGTTTTCCTGCATGTAGTGCACCTGCACCGGCGAAGTGTGGGTGCGCAGGAGCTTGCCGTTCTGCAGGTAGAAGGTGTCGTGCATGGCGCGCGCCGGATGATCTTCCGGGATGTTGAGCGCGGTGAAGTTGTAGAAATCAGTCTCGATTTCCGGGCCGTAAGCCACCTCGAAACCCATGGAGTGGAACAGCGCCTGGATGCGCTCCAGCGTGCGCGTCACCGGATGCAGGCCGCCGCGGCCGCACCCTCGGCCGGGCAGGGTGACGTCGATGGTTTCTTCCTTGAGCCTGCGCTCAAGTTCGGCTTCCTGCAACGCATCGCGGCGCATTTTCAGTGCAGCTTCCACCGCCTGCTTGGCCTCGTTGATGCGCGCACCGGCGGACTTGCGCTCGTCCGGCGACATGCCGCCGAGCGACTTCAGCAGTTCGGTCAGCGCGCCCTGTTTGCCGAGGAAACGGGTCTTGACCTGCTCCAGCGCCAAGAGGTCCTGGCAGCCGCGTATGGCAGCCAGGGCTTCGGCAACGATTTCGTTGGGATTACGCATTCTCTACTTTTTCGGTCGGCTCCAACAAAACGGTCATGGCGACAATCATCGCCATGACCGTTTTTCCCTCACCCCGCCCTCTCCCGTGGGAGAGGGCTGGTGTGTCGCTTTGCGACGTTCAAGCCAAAAGAGGCCTTGCGGCCTCTTTTTTACAGCTCAAGCATTCAGGCAGCGAGGCCCGCTTTTGCCTGCTCGGCCAGTTTCGCAAACGCGTCCTTGTCGAACACGGCGATATCGGCGAGCACCTTGCGGTCCATCTCGATAGCGGCTTTTTTCAGGCCGTTCATGAATACGCTGTAGGACAGGCCGCACTCGCGGGCAGCCGCGTTGATACGGGCGATCCACAGGGCGCGGAACTGGCGCTTCTTCTGGCGGCGGTCGCGATAGGCATACTGTCCCGCCTTCATCACCGCCTCGTTGGCGACACGGAATACGTTCTTGCGGCGGCCGCGGTAACCCTTGGCAGCGTCGAGCACCTTCTTGTGGCTGGCGCGGGCCGTTACACCTCTTTTGACGCGTGGCATGTTTATCCTCCTTATGCGTAGGGCAGCATCTTGCGCATGGCTTTCTGGTTGCTGGCATCGGCCACGGCCATGCCACGCAACTGGCGCTTGCGCTTGGTGGTTTTCTTGGTGAGGATGTGACGCAGGAAAGCGTGGGTACGCTTGAACTTGCCACTACCCAGGGCGCGGAAACGCTTGGCGGCACCGCTCTTGGACTTCATTTTGGGCATTTTGGGCTCCATTTATGTCATGACCACAGGCGGCATCACCCCGATGCACTTGTATGACCTGTCGATCACTTGTTTCCCGGAAACTTTACTTGTAGCCGGGTTTGTCCGAGTTAAGCGGCACGAATGTGTCCGCTTCAACGAGGACACTTATTGCGGCGCCGAGTCAAATAAATTCGGCGGGTCCGCAATAAGCTTACTTCTTCTTTTTGGGCGCCAGCACCATCACCATCTGGCGGCCTTCCATCTTTGGAAACTGCTCGGTGACGGAAATTTCCGCCACGTCCGCTTCCACCCGTTTCAACTGCGCAAGGCCCAGTTCCTGGTGCGCCATTTCGCGCCCGCGGAAGCGCAGGGTCACCTTCACCTTGTCGCCTTCGCCCAGAAACTTGACGATATTGCGCAGCTTGATCTGGTAGTCGCCCTCGTCGGTGCCGGGCCGGAACTTGATTTCCTTGACCTGCACCAGCTTCTGCTTGAGCTTGGCTTCGTGCTGCTTCTTGCTTTCCTGATACTTGAACTTGCCGAAATCCATGATCTTGCAGACCGGCGGCCTGGCGGTGGGGGAAATCTCCACCAGGTCCAGTTCCGCGTCTTCCGCCGCCTGCATCGCCTGCCGCAAGCTCACGATCCCCAGCTGTTCTCCATCAGAACCAATCAAGCGAACTTCGGGAGCATCGATTTCTCCGTTGATTCGCGTCTGCTTTTCAGTAGCGATGAGCCATTCTCCAAATCAAACCCGCCGGTTCAACCAGCCGGGCAAAAATGAACGAGGAGCGGCAAGCTGCCCCGCTCCTCGTTCGCCATAATTCGTTAGCTGCGTGCCAATTCGTTAGCTGCGTGCCGCGACCTCTTCGGCCAGCCTGTCGATGAAGTCTTCCACTTTCATCGCGCCCAGGTCCCGGTTGCCGCGTGCGCGAACGGCGACTTTGCCGTCCGCCGTTTCCTTGTCGCCCACGATCAGCAAATAGGGCAGCTTCTGCATGCTATGTTCCCGGATTTTATAGGTTATTTTGTTATTACTCAAGTCCGAAATGGCCCGAATGCCGGCTTTCCCGAGGGTAGCCGTAACTTTTTTGGCATATTCGGCCTGCCCGTCCGAGATATTCAGCACCGCGGCCTGTACCGGGGCGAGCCAGACCGGGAAGCTTCCGGCATGGTGCTCGATGAGGATGCCGATGAAGCGCTCCATCGAGCCGAGTATCGCCCGGTGCAGCATGACCGGGGGGCGGCGAGAGTTGTCCTCGTCGACGAATTCCGCGCCCAAGCGCACCGGCAGGTTGAAATCGAGCTGGATGGTGCCGCACTGCCACAGGCGCCCCAGGCTGTCTTTCAGGGTGAATTCGATCTTGGGGCCGTAGAAGGCGCCCTCGCCCGGCTGCAGATCATAGGCCAGCTTGTTCTTGTCCAGCGCCGCCGCCAGGGACGCTTCGGCCTTGTCCCAGGACTCATCCGAGCCCACACGCTTGTCGGGGCGGGTGGAGAGTTTGACCAGCACGTCGTTGAAACCGAAATCGGCGTAGACCTTCTGCAGCATGACGATGAAGCCCGCCACTTCGTCCTCGATCTGGTCTTCGGTGCAGAAAATGTGGGCGTCGTCCTGGGTGAAGCCGCGCACGCGCATGATGCCGTGCAGCGCGCCGGAGGGCTCGTTGCGGTGGCAGGAGCCGAACTCCGCCAGACGCAGCGGCAGGTCGCGATAGGAATGCAGGCCGCTGTTGAATATCTGCACGTGACCCGGGCAGTTCATCGGCTTTACCGCATACTCGCGGTTTTCCGACGAAGTGGTGAACATGTGCTCGCGGTAGTTTTCCCAGTGCCCGGATTTCTCCCACAGGCTCTTGTCCATCACCGCCGGGGTGCGCACCTCCTGGTAGCCGTATTCGATGAACTTCTGCCGCATGTACTGCTCGATCTGCTGCCAGATCACCCAGCCCCTGGGATGCCAGAACACCATGCCCGGCGCCTCGTCCTGCATGTGGAAGAGGTCGAGCAGTTTGGACAGCTTGCGGTGGTCGCGCTTCTCGGCCTCTTCCAGACGATGCAGGTAGGCGTCGAGGTCTTCCTTTTTCGCCCACGCCGTGCCGTAGATGCGCTGCAGCATGGGGTTGCGCGAATCTCCGCGCCAGTAGGCGCCGGCCAGCTTCATCAGCTTGAAGGCGCGCGGCAGCTTGCCGGTAGAAGGCAGGTGCGGTCCGCGGCAGACGTCGAACCATTCTCCCTGGCGATAGATGGAAAGCTCCTCGCCCTCGGGAATCAGCTCGTCGATGATCTGAACTTTATAGGTCTCGCCCAGTTCGGCGAACACCTTCTTGGCCTCCTCGCGGTCCCACACTTCGCGCTTGATCGGCAGATCGCGCCTGACGATTTCCTCCATGCGCTTTTCGATCTTTTCCAGGTCTTCGGGCGTGAAAGGCTCCTCGCGCGCGAAGTCGTAGTAGAAGCCATCCTCGATCGCCGGGCCGATGGTCACCTGCGTGCCCGGGTATAGCTCCTGCACCGCCTGCGCCATCACGTGCGCGGCGTCATGGCGGATGATCTCGAGTGCCTCGTCATCCCTGGCGGTGACGATGGCGAGCCGCGCGTCACGGTCGATCACATGACTGGTATCGACCAGCCTGCCGTCGACCTTGCCGGCGAGCGCGGCCTTGGCCAGGCCCGGGCCGATGCTGGCGGCGACCTCGGCGACCGAGACCGGCCTCTCAAAACTTCGGACCGATCCATCCGGAAGGCTGACATTGACCATGATCCATATCTCCAAAACAAAAAAGCGCGGTTAGCCCGCGCTTTTTCATTCACAAATTACAAAAGGTGCGAACAAACGAAACGACGGCTTTTTATCCTCGGACGGAAAAACAAGTTCGCGGTGACATTTCGCAACCTCCGTGGGCCATTCGACCCTCTGCAATTCAGGACATCCCGGCCCTAAAGGAAACTGGTAGGCGCGATTGGACTCGAACCAACGACCCCCACCATGTCAAGGTGGTGCTCTAACCAGCTGAGCTACGCGCCTGCAAGACGCGCATTGTAGCGGGTATGCGGCATGCGCTGCAAGCACAAAAAACCGCTGCGCATGCATTCAACCTTCCGCCTTGAAGTCCTGCAGCATATCGTCCAGCAGCCGACACATGTTGCGCCAATGCGAGCCTTCCCAGTACACCCGCCCGCACCGGTCGCAAGTGCTGAAGCGCTGATAATTCTCCCTCACACGGGGCGGCAGCCGCTCCAGCACGTCGGCCTTGTCGACCGGGCGCAGCGGTGCATTGCAATGAAGGCACAAGGTAAACGGCTTGGCGCTGCGTGCGAGATCCAGGCGTTTGACGATCTCGCGCAACTGTTCCTCCGGTTTCTGCGCGTGCAGATAGCAGCCATGGACAATCTCCCGGCGCTTGAGCAATTCGCGGTCGCGGGAGAGCAGGATGCGCCCTTGTTGCGCCTCGATGGCCGCCAGTTCGTCGTCATGGTATCCGTTGTCATACAAGGTATCGAAGCCCAGCATGCGCAGCATGTGTGCCAGGCCGCCGAGATGCGCGTCGGCGACGAAGCGCGGACGTCCGGACGGTCTTTCGCGCAACCGCGGTTGCGAGGCGGCATCCGCCGCATCCAGACGGGGGCAGACCACGACATGGTCGCCGTCCGCCAGTTGACGGTCAAAACCGACCGGCTCGCCATTGACCAGGATCATCTCCACCTCGGTATGCGGCACGCCCAGGGCTTCGATCATGTGCTTGGTCGTCGCGGCACGCGCGCAGACGCTGACAAATTCCCGATAACGACGTCCTGACGGCAAAAAGTCGTTGAGTTCTTCGCAAAAGCGGAAAGTGGCACTCCCCATGCCGAAACAATAGCATTCGCCGCCTTCCCCATGCAGGACAAGTCCAAAGCCAATAGACCATATTGCAAGAATGGTATTTATTCGCCAAGCCGACTATTCATTGCACAGGCAAGGCAGCCGTAAAATCAGGTACACAAACAAGAAACAACACACGCTCAGGAGAACATGTGGCGCATGGTTGGGGATTGAGCGCAAAGCTCATCGGCTATATCGCAGCCGGCGCGATCATCACGTCCGTCGCCGTGGGCATTGCTCGCGTCAAAAACGAGCGCGAACGCCTGGGCAACCTGGCCAACTACTCCGGCCAGAACATGGCCAATACCACTGCGGCCGGTGCCGCCAGCCTGGTGGTCGGTTATGACTACGGCAATCTCGAAATCCTGGCCCGCAACGTGGCAGACCAGGCGAACGTGATGGGTGTCACCATCCTCAATCGTGATGGCCGCATCATGAGCCAGACCGTGGCGGGCTCAGGCAGGCAATACCGCCGCTACAAGGCGCCCATCGTGTTTGACGGCGAGGTGATCGGCTCGGTCGCCCTGGACATTTCCACCGAGAGGCTGGAACAGGCAATAGACGAGCTGTATGTCCGCATCGTGATCGAGCAAACCATCATCGGGCTGATTCTTGCCATCATTGTTTACCTGTTCGTTTCGCGTGGCATCGTATCGCCGATCCTGCGCCTGACCTCGGCAATGGAAGCGACCATCAACAAGGGCGAACCCTACATCGCAAAGCAGCTGGACGTGACCAGCGGCGACGAGATCGGCCGCCTGATCAAGGTCTTCAACAAGCTCAACCAGCAGCTCGCCAGCAACTACGAAAAACTGCAAAGCAAGATCGACCTTGCCGATCAGGCGCTGAGAAACAAGAACATCGAACTCATCGCAAGAACGGACGAACTGGAAAACGCGCTCGAAATGCTGAGTTCCATGGCCACCACCGACTGGCTCACCAAGCTGCCCAATCGCCGTCAGTTCGACGAGGTCTTCGAGCAGATGTTGTCCCAGGCCGAGCGTTTCAAGGAGCCGTTGTCCCTGGCGCTGATCGACGTCGACAACTTCAAGGAAATAAACGACAGCCACGGGCATGCCGCCGGCGACGAAGTGCTGCGCCAACTCGGTACTTTCCTGAAGGATGCGGTACGTCGCTCCGATGCGCCGGCCAGGCTGGGCGGCGACGAGTTTGCCGTGCTGCTCTACCACACCGCCGAGAAGCAGGCTGAGACCCTCGTCAGCCAGTTGCTGAAGAAAATCAAGGCTCATGCCTTCAGCTTCAACGGCACGAAAATCACCGTAACGCTAAGCGCCGGGATTGCCGAGCTGTCCTCCCGGAACAACAGCAAGCAGTCACTTTACTTCGCCGCCGACAAGGCCTTGTATACCGCCAAACACCGCGGACGCGACCAGTACGTCCTGTATTCGCAGTTGCCCAATGAGGAAGCCTGACATGCGGGCAAAAACCTTCTTCGCCCTGGCTGTGCTGATTTCGGTTTCGATGCCGCTGCCGGCTGCACAGCAGAAGGCTGTCACGGACAAATCGCTCACCATGGGTTCGGTGGCGATGGATATCCCGGTGGAAATGATCAAGCGCCTGAGCGCGCTGACCAATTATCTGGCGCTGACGACCGGGTTCGACGTCCGTTTCCGGCCTTCTCCCAACCTCGGCTCGGCTGTCGATGACCTGGGCAGCAACCAGACCCAGATCGCCTACCTCACGCCGGTCGCCTACATCGATGCGCGCCGGAAATACGGCGTGATTCCGCTGGTCGCGCCCACCATCAAGGGCCGGCCGCATTTTTCCCTGGTCATCGTGGCAAGGACCGGTTCCGACATTCGCGCTCCCTCCGACCTCAAGGGCAAGCGCTTCGCCTTCGGCGACGAGAAGGCTCTGCTGCAAAAGGCGGCAGTAGCCTCCATGGGGCTCGGCACGGAGGATTTTTCGCACTTCGCCTATCTCAAGCACTATGACAACCTCGCCAAAGCCGTGCTGGCCGGCGATTTCGACGGCGGCATCCTGAAGGACTCGATCGCGGACGACTTCAAGGACAAGGGCATTACCGTGATCGGCTCGACGCCGCCGCTGCCCTCCTACATATTCGCCGTGCATCCGAGCATGCCGGCAAGCATGCGCAACAAGCTGCGCGATGCCTTCCTGGCACTGAAGAAGGACACTCCGGTAGGCACAGCCGCCCTGGAAGCCTTCGACAGCAGCTATGACGGCTTCGTCGTCATCCAGGACAGCGCCTACGACCCGGTGCGCAAGCTGATCCAGCCGTTCCAGAAATAAAAGCGTTTTACTGCGGAGGTCGCGGAGTATGCCGAGTAAAGAAAACTGAAACTCCGCGACCTCCGCGGTCAATTTGCGGTTGATCCGGTTGGGTAAATCAAGTCAACCCCTCTCGACTTCGATCACGCTCTGCACCTGACCCAGCCGGCTGATGAGGCGGCCGATCTGGGCGGCGTCCTTCACCCTGAGTGTGATGGCCATGTTCGCGTATTCCCCGACCGATTCGGTATTGACGCGCAGCACGTCGACACGCTCACGGGTGAACACGTCCGAGACGTCGCGCAGCAGGCCCTGACGGTCGAAAGCGCGCAGCCTGACCTCGAAAGTGAAACCGCCTTCGCTTTTCTTTTCCGCCCAGCTCGCCTGCAGGATGCGATCGGGATTGAACTTGGCAAGATTCGGGCAATTTCTCCGGTGCACCGTCACGCCCCGCCCCACGGTGGTGTAGGCAACGATGTCCGCCGGCGGTTCCGGCTTGCAGCAGCGCGCCATGGACAGCGGCACGTCGCCCAGACCCTCGACCACTACGCCGCTTGCCGACTTGCGCGGCATCGGCGCCCTTTTCACCGGCATCGGCACTGCGGGCGCACCCTGCTCGCGCAACGCACGGGCAAGTATCTGCGGGCCGACATCGCCGCGCCCCAGCGCAGCCAGAAATTCGTCGGCCGACTTGAATTTCAGGTCCTGCGCCAGTTTGTCCAGCTTGATGTCACCCACGCCCAGGCGCTTTCTTTCCTTGTCCAGCTGCGCGCGGCCGAGTTGGGTCAGCTCGCCCTGGTCGCGCTGCTTGAACCATGTGCGCACCTTGGATCGCGCACGGTGCGTCTGCACATAGCCCAGTTGCGGATTCAGCCAGTCGCGGCTGGGATTGCCCTGCTTCACGGTCAGGATCTCGACCCGCTGGCCGTTCTCGAGCGGAGTGTTGAGTGGCACCATCACCCCGTCCACGCGCGCGCCGCGGCAGCGGTGGCCAAGATCGGTGTGCAGCGCATAGGCGAAATCGATCGGCGTGGCGCCGCGGTCCAGCGCGATCACCCGGCCCAGCGGCGTGAGTACGTAGACCTGGTCCCGGAACAGTTCGGTGCGGAAGCGGGCGGCGAATTCGCTGGCATCGGCGACGTCGTCCTTCCATTCCAGCAATTGGCGCAGCCAGGCGATCTTCTCTTCCATGCGCGCGTCGTTTTTTCCGCCTTCCTTGTAGCGCCAGTGCGCGGCCACGCCCAGTTCGGCATGGCGGTGCATGTCGAAGGTACGGATCTGCACTTCAAGTGCCTTGTCCTCCGGCCCGACCACGGCGGTGTGCAGGCTGCGGTAGTCATTGCTCTTGGGGTGCGAAATATAGTCGTCGAACTCGCTGGGGATGGGCTGCCACAGGTTGTGCACGATGCCGAGCACGGCATAGCAGTCCGCTTCCTTCTCCACCAGCACGCGCACCGCACGGATGTCGTAGAGCTGCTCGAAGCCCAGATTCTTGCGCCGCATCTTGTTGATGATGCTGGCAATGTGCTTGGGCCGGCCCATGACTTCGGCCTTGACGCCGTGTTTGTGCAGTTCCGCCCTCAGCATCGCCACCACCTCGGCGATGTAACGCTCGCGGTCGGCGCGTTTTTCGTCAAGCAGCGCAGCGATGCGCTTGTAGGTTTCGCCGTCGAGGTAGCGGCAGGCCCAGTCCTCCATCTCCCACTTGATCTGCCAGACACCCAGGCGGTTGGCCAGCGGCGCAAACAGCTCGCGCGCCTGATGTCCGAGGAGTTCCTGAAGTTCCGGTTCCGCCCTTGCGGCGCAACGCAGGGCATGGGTACGCTCCGCCAGCTTGACCAGCACGGCGCGCACGTCCTGCACCATGGCCAGCACCATCTGTCTTAGCGACTCGATCTGCGCCGCCGGCTCCACGTCCAGATCCTGGGTGCCGTGGGCCAGCACCTCGATCTTGGACATGGCCGCCACCGCCTTCGCCAGCTGCGCGGCTTCGCCGAAGGCTTCCAGCGCATCCGGCGGGGTGCGTTCGACCAGGGGATGGAGAATCGTCGCCAGCACGGCCTCGTGGCCCAGCTTCAACTCGTCGACGATGCGCGCCGCGCCCACCGCATGCGCGAACAGGCTGGCGCCGCCGGGCGTGCTCAGCGCGGACAGGATGGGAAAAGCCAGTTCCAGCGCACGCCGCACATCGGGATCGTTGCCCTCCTCGCCCAGCCACCGGCAGGCTTCATCCACGCCGGCAAGTGCGAGGCAGGCGGTTTTCTTGCTTTGTTCGACCATGCGCAATTATTCCACGGGAGCATGCTGCCAGTATCGTCTGTACCGCTCGCGCCAGCGCTCGACGGCAATGCCGCCGTCGGCAAAACGCAGACGCAGCCAGCCATGCCGGTCGCTGCGGTGCAGGACGGCACCGGTTTGGGCAAAGCGCCGCAGCACCTCGGGATGGGGATGCCCATAACGGTTTCTGTAGCCCACGGTGAAAACGACATGCCGCGGCTGCACACGTGAGACGAATTCCTCGATCGACGAGGTGCGGCTGCCGTGATGACCTGCAACCAGCACGGCTGACGGCAATCTCTCCGCCACCCGCTCGGTCATTTCCAGTTCGCCGATGCGTTCGGCGTCGGCCGTGAGCAGCAGGCTTTGCGCGCCGCGGGAAATTTTCAGCACGCAGCTCATGTCGTTGTCGCGGCGTCCGCGCCGGGCGTAGGCATGGGCCGGCGGATTCAGTACCTCGAAGTCCACGCCGTCCCACTGCCAGCGCTGTCCGCGCACGCAAGGGCGGAATGGCCGATTGAGCAAGACATGCCCTGCGCGCAATGAAGTCAGCAGCCAGCGCGGCTCGGTATCGCGCATCACCGCCGCTGCGCCGCCGGTATGGTCGAGGTCGTCATGCGTCAGAATCAGGCCGTCCAGCCGGGTAATGCCCAGCGCGCGCAGGCGCGGCAGCACGATCTGCTCGCCGGCATTGTTGTCGCCCAGGGCGGGGCCGGTGTCGTAGAGCAGCGTGTGCCCGGCAGTGCGGACGAGGATGGCCGTGCCCTGCCCCACGTCGAGCACTTCGGCCTCGAAGCTGCCTGGCGCCGGGCTTCCCACCGCCGGGAACAGCAGCGGCAGGCACATGAAACCGCCCAGCCAGCGCCGCGGCAATGCGGGCATCAGCATCCAGGCCACGCCCGAGAGCGCGAGCGCCAGCGCCCAGGGCGGCGCTGCCGGCAGCGCCCATGCCGCCCAGTCGAACGCCGACAGCCATTGCAAAACGGCTTCCACGCCCTGCATCAGCCAGGCTGCCGGCTGCAGCAGCGGCGGCACGAGCACGCCCGCCAGCGCCAGCGGCACCACGCCCATGCTCACCACCGGAATCGCCAGCGCGTTGGCCAGCGGTGAAATCAGGGAGACCTGGTGAAACAGCAAAAGCAGCGCCGGCGCCAGCGCGATGGTGACCGCGGCCTGGGTGCGCATCCAGGCCGAGACCTTTCCTTCGCTGCCGAGCATGCCCTGGACCGCCCACATCATCGCCGCCAGCGCGCCGAAGGACAGCCAGAAGCCCGGCGCCAGCACGGCCCAGGGATCGGGCAGCAGGACGATGGCGAGCGCCAGCAACAACAGGGAGGCGGGGCGCGGCTCGCGCCGCAGCCATAGCCCCGCCACCAATACGGTAAGCATGAACAGCGTGCGCTGCGCCGGAATCTGGAAGCCGGCCAGCAGCGTGTAGGCCAGCGCCGCCAGCCAGCCGACGAGCAGCGCCGCCCGCCGTGCCGGCAGGCGCAGCACCAGTGCCGGCACGCGGCGCCACAGCGCATGGGCAAGGCCTCCGGCCAGCGCGGCGAAGAGGGTGATGTGCAGGCCGGAAATGCTCATCAGGTGGCTGGTTCCGGTGCGGTTGTATACGCGCCAGTTGGCATGGGGGATGGCATTCTGGTCGCCCACCGCCAGGGCCGTTATGACGCCGGCCTGCGCATGCCCGGCCAGTGTTTCCGCAATGCGCGTGCGGATGTCTTCGCGCAGGCGCTGGATCAGGTCGAGCGGATGTCTGCTTTCGCCCAGCCTCGCCACGCCCGCTTTCTCGCGCACATAGCCTGTGGCGCGGATGTTCTTCTGCAGCAGCCAGGCCTCGTAATCAAAGCCGTCCGGATTGGCCGTGCCGTGAGGTTGTTTTAGGCGCACGCCGAATTGCCAGCGCTCGCCGGCTCGCACGCGTTGCGGCGCCTTTCCGGCCATCCATTCCGGCACCGCCCAGGATAGCCGCAGGCGTGCCGGTACCTTGGCACCGGGCGTCAGCACCTGTTCCACGCGGAAATCGAAACGCTCGCCGTGGGCATCGCGATCGGGCAGGCCGGCGACCACGCCGGCGACCCGCACGTCCACACCTTCCCAGGCCGACGGCAGCGAATCCGCCAGGCGCAACTGCGCGCGCCAGCCCGCCCAGGCAAAGCCCAGGGCGGCACAGGCGAGTACCACAAGGAAACGCCGCAGATAACGTTGCATGCCGGTCCTGCCCTCGGGCAGCACCAGCGGCGTCAGCGCCAGCGGCAGCAGCCACAGCCATTGCGTACCCGGCAACGCCGGCTGCTGTTGCAGCAGCCACACCCCTGCAGCAAAAGCGACGAGGCGGGGCCGCATGCGAAGTGGCCGAAAATCAGGCCCAGGTCTTGGTGATCAGACGCTCGATCTCGGCAAAGGTCTGCGCGATGTGTGGGACGGACAGGTCGCTGTCGAGTTGCCGTGCAATCTGTGCGGCGGAAAAGATGCCGCGCAGGGCCTGGGCGCGGTCACCCCCGGGCAGGCGGTCCGCCACCAGCGCATGCTGACGGCCGGACAGCTGCAAAGTGGCGACGACCTGGCCAACCACGGCCTTTTCCACATCTTCCATGCACAGCACTTCGAGCTGATCGTGGCCGGTCATGATGTCGCGCACCAGAATGTCGCGATAAACACCGCCGCGCTGCTGGATCAGACTCATCGGCTTGGGCCCCAGCAGGTCGGTGGAAGTGATGATGCCGATGATGTCCTCCTCATCATCGGTCACCAGCAGCATGCGCACGCCGCGCTGTTTCATGCGCTGGCTGGCAATTTCGATGCTGATTTCGGGACGGATGGTGACGGCGGAAACTTTCTTGAGGTCCGTCATGACCTCGATGGCGGGGTCGTCCAGGCTGACGGTATCGGAATACACTTTCTCGATGCGGTGCAGGGCGATGCCTTTTTGCAGGGTAAGCGCCTTGATCGGGTTGTACTGCTTGACTGCCATGACATCCTCTTTGGTCAGTAGGGAACAAGGCAAAGCGTAACACCGTCGCGTCGGTGATCTAATCCAAGTTTTTTATTGCGGGAAAAAACTTACAAAGGGAGAAGGCATCCGTCCACCAGGCGCAACTGTCGATCCATCCTGCGCGCCAACTCGATGTCGTGAGTGACGATGACCAGGCTGGTGCCGAGTTCCTTCTGCAGTTCCTGCATCAGCTCGAAAACCGATTCGGCGGTATGCCGGTCGAGGTTGCCGGTAGGCTCGTCCGCCATCACGCAGGCCGGGCGGGTGACCAGGGCGCGGGCGATGGCCGTGCGCTGGCGTTCGCCGCCGGAAAGCTCCGCAGGCAAATGGTTCAGCCGATGACCCAGTCCCACCCTGGCCAGCGTCTGCGCCGCGATTTCCCGCGCTTCGCGCATGCCCATGCGCCGGATCAGCAGCGGCATGGCGGCATTGTCCAGCGCAGTGAACTCCGGCAGCAGATGGTGGAACTGGTAGACGAAACCCAGTGCGCGGTTGCGCAATTCGCAGCGCTGCGCTTCGCCGAGCTTGAGTTGGTCGCGCCCGAGCAGTTCGATGGATCCGCCCGTGGGCGCATCGAGTCCGCCGAGCAGGTGCAGCAGCGTGGACTTGCCCGATCCGGATGCACCGAGAATGGCAAGCGACTCGCCCCGCCGCACGGCAAGGTCGACACCGGTCAGCACCGCTATCTCGACCCGGCCCTGGTAGAAGCTTTTCTTCAGGCCCGCACAGCGCAGAATGATTTCACTCATAACGCAGGGACTCCGCAGGATTGAGCCGCGACGCGCGCCAGCTCGGATAGAGCGTGGCAAGCAGCGACAACAGCAGCGACACCCCGGCGATGATTCCGACGTCGGCCCATTCGAGTTTCGAAGGCAGTTCGCTGATGTAATAGACGTCGGCCGGGAACAGGTCCATGCCGGCAGCCTTCTCGATCAAGGGCACGATGGTTTCCAGGTTGAGCGCGCCGACGACGCCCAAGGTCACGCCGGCCAGCGTGCCGAGCACACCGATGAAGGCGCCCTGAATGATGAAGATTTTCATGATGCTGACAGGGCGCGCGCCCAAGGTCCTCAGGATGGCGATGTCCGACTGCTTGTCCGTTACCGCCATCACCAGGGTGGAAACGATGTTGAACGCCGCCACCGCGACGATGAGCAGCAGGATCAGAAACATCATGCGTTTTTCGATTGCCACGGCGCGGAAGAAGTTGGCGTGGCTGGTGGTCCAGTCGGAAACGAAATGGTCGGGCATCCGCTCGGCCAGATCGCGCGTGACCCAGGGCGCGCGGAAGATGTCCCTGATCTTCAGCCTCAAGCCCGACACGTCCTCGCCCAGGCGCGCGAGTTTCTGCGCATCCTCAAGGTGGATGAGCGCAAGCCCCGAGTCATACTCGAACATGCCGGCGCTAAAAATGCCGGTCACGGTGAACTGCTTCATGCGCGGCAGCACACCCGCGGGAGTGATGTTGCCCTGCGGGGTGATGACCGTGACCTTGTCGCCGACGCCCGCACCCAGCGCCTGCGCCAGTTCCAGGCCGAGCACGATGCCCCACTCGCCCGCCTTCAAGTCGTCCAGCCTTCCCAGACGCATGCTGGCGGCAAGCTCGGTCACTTTCGCTTCCTCTTCCGGCAGGATGCCGCGGATCACCGCGCCGCGCACATTGCCGCCCAGGGCCAGCATGCCCTGGTTCATCACGAAGGGCGCGCCGGCGATCACTTCCGGATGGCTTTTCACCTGCTCTGCCACCTGCCGCCAGTCGGCCAGCGCGTTGCCGATGCCGGAAACCTCCACGTGCGAGGCCACACCGAGGATGCGCGTGCGCAGTTCCTCCTGGAAGCCGTTCATCACCGACAGCACGATGATGAGCGCCGCCACGCCGAGCACGATGCCGGCCATGGACACGAACGAAATGAACGAGATGAAATGGTTGCGGCGCTTGGCGTGGGTGTAGCGCAGGCCGATGAGGAGTTCGTAGGGCTTCACTTATGCGTTGTCTGATTCATCGGCCGCCAGCTTATCACGGCAATCCGTCCCCGATGAGATGCAGCATGACATTGCGGCGCTGGGCGGAACTTCTGTGCTCGAATACGTAGATGCCCTGCCAGACGCCCAGCGCCAGACTGCCTGCGACCAGCGGAATGGACAGGCTGGTCTGGGTCAGCGCCGCGCGCACGTGCGCAGGCATGTCGTCAGGCCCTTCGGTGGTGTGGTCGTAGATGGGATCGCCTTCCGGCACCAGGCGCGAAAAGAATCTTTCCAGGTCGGTCTGCACGTCGGGATCGGCGTTTTCCTGGATCACCAGGCTGGCGGATGTGTGCTGCATGAACACGGTCAACAGGCCCTGCTGCATGCCGCTTTCCGCCACCCAGGCCGCAACCTGGCGATTAATCGAATACAGGCCCTTGCCCTTGGTGGGAACGGACAACTGATGGGAAATTTGTCGCATGACAGGATTTTATCTTTACACTTGCCTCATGCTCCAACTCGTCTTTCCCGCCTTCGCCCGGACCGATGAAATTCTCGACCTGTCGGGCGAGGCGCGACTGCCCGGAGTGGATTTGCTGATCGCCCGCGCCAGGCGCGAGGCCATCGCGCAGTCCGACCTGGAAAGCCTGTTGTGCGAAGAACTCGGCATCGCTCGCCAGCACGACTGGCCCGTCGCCGCCATCGCCCTGGCCCAGTCAGGCGGCCGGCCGGGGAACGACTGCTGGCTGCGCGCCGATCCGGTGCATATGCGCATCGAGCGCGACCGCGTGATCCTGAACGAAATTGCCGAACCCGGCCCGGAAGAAGCGAGATTTTTGTGCGAGTCGCTCGGCGCGCATTTCGGTGAAGCCTTCTCCCCGCAGCCCCTGCGTCCGGGAGCGTGGGTGGTGCGCATGACGGACGAACTTGAGATTTCCACCACACCGCCGTCGCTGGCCGCGGGCCGGCACATCGACCAGCACTTGCCGACCGGCCGCGACGCCATGCACTGGCGCAGGCTGCTCAACGAAATCCAGATGCTGCTCTTCGACCATCCGGTCAACCGGGCGCGCGAGGCGCGCGGCGAGCCCGTCATCAACTCGGTGTGGCTGTGGGGCGGCGGCCGTCTGCCCGAAGTCCGGTCAAGCGCTCGCAGCGTATTGTGCGGCCACCCGGACTGGCTTGCGCTGGCCGGACACGCGGGTGCCAGCGTCGGCCCGCTGCCGCCAATGTGGAGTCAGGATGTGTCCGACAATGCGCTGGTGATTCTGGATGCGCCGCACCGCCATCTGCGCCGCGGCGATTTCGACAGCTGGCTCACGGCCATGCGGGATTTCGAGCACAGCTGGCTGCAGCCCCTGCTCGGCTCAGGACGGCCATTCGAGCTGCGCGACCCCTTGCAGGGCATGCGCCTCGTCTGGCGCAGCGCTTATCGCTGGAAATTCTGGCGGCGGCCGCAAAAACCCATGCAGCGGGGATACGAGATACAAGATGCAAGTTACAAGAGCGGCGCTGCGCGCCTTCAAGAAAGAATCCCGAATCCTGAATCTTGAATCTTGAATCTTGAATCCTGAAATCTTCTAAACCTTCTCCGCCCACAAATCGTGTTCGGTGGCATCGGTGATGCGCACCTTCACGAAGTCGCCGGGCCGGAGGTTTTCGGCCTCGGCGATGAATACCACGCCGTCGATTTCGGGCGCGTCGGCCGGAGAACGCGCAATGGCGTCGCCCTCCTCGTCGATCTCGTCCACCAGCACGGTCATTTCGCGGCCGATTTTCGCTTCCAGCCGGCGCGCGGAAATCTCCGCCTGCTTTTCCATGAAACGCCGTCTGCGCTCTTCCTTGACCTCGTCGGGCACGGCGTCCGGCAGTTCGTTGGCCTGGGCGCCCTCCACCGGCGAATAGGCGAAGCAGCCGACGCGGTCCAGCTGCGCCGTGTCGAGGAAGTCCAGCAGTTCCTCGAACTCGGCTTCCGTCTCGCCGGGAAAGCCGACGATGAAGGTGGAACGCAGGGTGAGCTCCGGGCAGGCCTCGCGCCAGGCCCGGATGCGGTCCAGCGTCTTTTCCGCCGCCGCCGGGCGCTTCATCCGCTTGAGGATGCGAGGGTTCGCGTGCTGGAAGGGGATATCGAGATAGGGCAGCACCCGGCCGGACTGGATGAGCGGGATGACCTCGTCCACGTGCGGATAGGGGTACACGTAATGCAGGCGCACCCAGACGCCCAGCTCGCCGAGCGCGGAAACCAGTTCGGTCATGCGCGTCTTCAGGGGCCGGCCGTTCCAGAAGCCGGTGCGGTATTTCACATCCACACCGTAGGCGCTGGTGTCCTGCGAGATCACCAAAAGCTCCTTCACGCCGGCCTTGACCAGCGCTTCGGCCTCGCCCATCACCTCGCCCACCGGGCGCGAAACCAGGTCGCCGCGCAGGCTGGGAATGATGCAGAAAGTGCAGCGGTGGTTGCAGCCTTCGGAAATCTTGAGATAAGCGTAATGACCGGGCGTAAGGCGCACGCCCTGAGGCGGAATGAGGTCAGTGTAGGGATCGTGCGGGCGGGGCAGATGCGCGTGCACGGCCGCCATCACCTCCTCGGTCGCATGCGGCCCCGTCACCGCCAGCACCGACGGGTGCGCTGCCTCGATCACGCCGTGGCGCGCGCCCAGGCAGCCGGTGACGATGACCCTGCCGTTCTCGCGCAGGGCCTCGCCGATGGCGTCGAGCGACTCCTCCACGGCGGCGTCGATGAAGCCGCAGGTGTTGACCACGACCACGTCGGCCTCCTGGTAGGAGGACGAAATCAGATAGCCCTCGGCGCGCAAGCGGGAAAGAATGCGCTCGGAATCCGAGGTCGCCTTGGGACAGCCGAGGGAGACGAAACCGACTTTGGGTAAATTGGCCATGCTTTTTTCACAGGGAGGACAAGAGGACGGGAGAAAACTCCTCATCGCATTCGGGAAGACGAAGATTGGTTTTCGTTCCCTCTCGTCCTCATGTCCTCTTTGTTCAATTCAACACGTATATCTATCGTTCCGATCACGCTGCTTTACGTGCAGCTGATGATGGTGGCGACGTCCGAATCCGTCTTCAAGGACCTGGCGGCGATTGTCTTCGGTGCGGCCTCGTCGCTTGGTATTCCAGCCATCCGACACTCCGCGCCGTATGCGCTCAAGACGCATGGCCGAAATGGCCGATCAGGACGATCGCGCCAATGCCAAGGCCAATGAGCAAGACCTGCTCGAGAGTCGCGGACAGCTCGGGGCGCTTGTGCAAGCCCGGAATGAGATCGGCCACCGCCACGTAAATCATGCTGGAAGCCGCCACCCCGAGCAGATAAGGCGTCAATTCCTGCATCCCCGCCAGCGTCCAGTAGCCGAGCAAACCGCCGAGAACCATGGCCAGGCTGGACAACAGGTTGTAAAACAGCGCTTTCGCCTTGCCGTAGCCAGAATGCAGCAGCACCAGGAAATCCCCCACTTCCTGCGGCAACTCGTGGGCGATGATCGCCATCGCCGTGACGATGCCAAGCCGGGTATCGGCGACGAATGCGCCCGCGATCAGCACGCCGTCGACGAAATTGTGAAAGGTATCGCCCACCAGGATCATCAGGCCGGCACGATGATGCTCATGTTCGAGTGAATGCGCATGACGATGGCCATGATCGTGGCCCTGTGCCTGCCCCGGCCCTTCCAGTCCATGGACTTCGCAGCTTTCGTAATGGCAGTGCCGCCACAACACCAGCTTTTCCAGCACGAAAAAGGCCAGCAGGCCCAGCAACACGGTCAACGCCACCGACTCGGCAGGAGCGGTTTCCAGCGCGTGCGGCAAGACTTCCAGAAAGCCGGCGCCCAGCAGGGTGCCCACCGCAAAGCTCACCAGGCGCGGCACCCAGGCCGGGCGGGTCGCAAAAGCGAAGACGCCGGCCATGAGTACGCTCAGCATGCCCCCCATCAAGGTGGCGGACAGTATCCAGGCAAGTGAGGACATGGGGCCTTGCGTGTCTTGTAAAGCGGGGATTATATGCGATCAGGCAGCCGTCTTTCCCAGCCAGATCAGCGCCGCCATGCGGCCGGTGATCTTGTCGCGGCGATGGGAGTAGAACCGTGCGGAATCGCTGTAGGTGCAAAGTCCTCCGCCGTAGACCTCATGCACGCCGGCGCGCGCCAAGCGAAGACGCGCCAGCAGATAGAGGTCCGCCAGCCATTTGCCGGGCTGAGCGGGAGCAAAGGCGGCAGCGGCGGCAGGCAGGTCGCGCACGAAGGCCTCTCTCACCTCGCCGCCCACTTCGAAAGCCCGCGGGCCGATGGCAGGCCCCAGCCAGGCCAGGATGTCGCCCGTGCGGCAGCGCATCGCTGCTACGCCGGCCTCCAGCACGCCGGCGGCAAGGCCGCGCCAGCCGGCATGCACCGCGGCCACCCGCGTGCCCCGGCGGTCGCAAAACAGCACCGGCAGACAATCGGCCGTGAGCACGGCACAAACCGTGCCCGGACTGAAAGCCACCGCGGCATCGGCCTCCATCGCCTCCAGCAGGGAGTCGGTCTTTGCAACGCTCGTTCCATGCACCTGCTTCAGCCATTTTGGCTCGGCCGGCAGAAAGGGCGACAGCAGCGCGCGGTTGCGCGCAACTGCGGCCGGATCGTCGCCCACATGGTCGCCCAGATTGAGGCTGTCGTAAGGCGGCTGGCTGACGCCTCCCATGCGCGTCGTGACCAGGGCGTGAACCGCTGCCGGCGCAGGCCACTCGGGTTTGAGGAATTGCATGGTTTCAGCGTCGCGACTGGGTCTTATTTCTCCGTCGCCCCCCAGGTTCCACCGGCACGCATGAGCGAGAGCAGTGTCTCCATGTCTTCGGGCAAGGGGGCTTCCCACTCCATGCGTTCGCCCGTGTAGGGATGATCGAGCGCAAGCTTGGCGGCGTGCAGGGCCTGACGCGGAAAGCTCATGGCGCGCCCGCGCCGCACGTTGGAATAGGTCTTGTCGCCCACCAGCGGATGACCGATGTGCTTCATATGTACTCTGATCTGATGGGTGCGGCCGGTTTCCAGACGGCAACGCAACAGGGTCGCGCCGGGAAAGCGTTCTTCGATCTCGTAGTGGGTAATGGCCTGCTTGCCCATGGGATGCACCGTGCGCCGGGTGCGCACGACGGGATCGCGCGCCAGCGGCGCATCGACCGTGCCCGGGGCATCGATCTCGCCCTGTGCCAGCGCCAGGTATTCGCGCTTCACCGTGCGGCCGTGCATCTGTTTGACCAGGTCGGCATAGGCCTTGAGAGTCTTGGCAACCACCATCAGGCCCGAGGTGTCCTTGTCCAGGCGGTGCACGATGCCGGCACGCGGCAGGTCGGCCGCACCCGCAGTGTGGTGCAGCAAGGCGTTGAGCAGGGTGCCCTTGTGGTTGCCGTTGCCCGGATGCACCACGAGGCCGGCCGGCTTGTTGACGATAATGATGGCCGGATCCTCGAACACGATATCGAGCGGAATGTCCTCCGGCTCATTCCGGGCCATAACCGGGTCGGATTCGGGAAACACCGTGATCGATTCCCCGCCCCAGACCTTGTCGCTCACCCCCGCCGTCTGACCGTTGACCAGCACGTTGCCGGTGCGAATCCAGTTTTGCAGGCGGTTGCGCGAGTATTCCGGCAGCATGGTCACCAGTGCCTGATCCAGGCGAACACCGCCCAGCGCGGCGGGAACTTCGCCATGCCAGGGTTCGATGGCCGAATTTCCCTTATAATCTTCGTCGTCGTCCAGATCCACGTCGGTCATGTCCTTCAAACTCCTGAAAACAGCTGTCCGCCCGCATGCCGCATGGCGAGCCCTGCTCGCCGTCCTCGTCCTGAACCTGGGGTTGGCCGGATGCGGCCTGTTGCCGGAAGTCGCGGACGAAACCGCCGGCTGGTCCGCACAGCGGCTCTACTCCGAGGCCAAGGACAATCTCAACGAAGGTAACTACGAGCAGGCCATCAAATTATACGAGACCCTGGAAGCGCGCTATCCCTACGGGCGCTATGCCCAGCAGGCCCAACTCGAAGTTGCCTATGCCTACTACAAGGACCAGGAACCGATTTCCGCCATCGCCGCCTGCGACCGTTTCATCAAGCTGCATCCAAACCACCCCAACGTCGATTATGCATACTATCTGAAGGGCCTTGCCAACTTTACCGAGGATCAGGGCTTGTTCTCGCGATTTTCCAGCGAGGACATGACCGAGCGCGATCCCAAGGCCGCACGCGATTCCTTCCTTGCCTTCAAGGAACTCGTCACCCGTTTTCCTGACAGCAAGTATGCGGAAGATGCGCAGGCGCGCATGAAATACCTTGTCAACGCCATTGCCGCCAACGAAGTCCACGTCGCCAAGTATTATCTCAAGCGCGAGGCATACGTGGCCGCAGCCAACCGTGCCAAGAGCGTGCTCACCAACTATCCCGAGGCCCCGGCCATCGAAGAAGCCCTGGCCATCATGGTCGTGGCCTACGACAAGCTGGGCATCAGCGACCTGCGTGACGACGCCATGCGCGTGCTCAAGCTCAATTACCCGAACAGCAAATACGCCCAAGGCATCGACCTGTCCGGCAAGGCGTGGTGGAAGTTCTGGTAAGGGGCCAGGGGCTGGGGAATAGGCTTCGCCCCTTATAACAAATTGCGCGGCCAGCGCCGCGCTACCCCTGACCCCTAGACCGCCTCCTCCCCCGATTCCCCCGTGCGGATGCGGATCACCTGCTCGACATCAGTCACGAAGATCTTGCCGTCGCCGATCTTGCCGGTACGCGCTGCCTTGATGATGGCCTCGACTGCGGCTTCGGCATTGGCATCCGGCACCACCAGTTCGAGCTTGAGCTTGGGCAGGAAGTCCACCACGTATTCGGCGCCGCGGTAAAGCTCGGTATGGCCCTTCTGGCGGCCAAAGCCCTTGACCTCGATGACGGTCAGGCCGGCGATGCCCACTTCCGACAAGGCTTCGCGCACCTCGTCGAGCTTGAAGGGCTTGATGATTGCCTCGATCTTTTTCATTTCGCGGTCTCCTGGATGTTTTCCTCGGGTCGATAGCGGCATGTTATCGGATAGCGGCGGTCCTTGCCAAAGGCGCGCGGCGTGATGCGTATGCCCGGCGCGGACTGGCGTCGCTTGTATTCCGCCCGGTTGATGAGACGGATGATGCGCTTGACGGTCGCCGGGTCGAAACCCTTGGCAAGGATTTCAGCAACGGACAGGTCGCGCTCGACGTAATCTTCGATGATGGCATCGAGAATTTCATATGGCGGCAGCGAATCCTGGTCGGTCTGGTTGGGCCGAAGTTCTGCCGATGGCGGGCGTTCGATGATGCGCTGCGGGATCGCCCGGGAGATGCCGTTGCGGTAATTGGCCAGGCGATAGACCAGGGTCTTGGGCACGTCCTTCAGCACCGCGAAACCGCCGGCCATGTCGCCATACAGCGTGGCGTAGCCCACCGCCATTTCGCTCTTGTTGCCGGTGGTCAGCACCAGATGGCCGAACTTGTTGGAGAGCGCCATCAGCAGGGTGCCGCGAATGCGCGCCTGGATGTTTTCCTCGGCAGTATCGAAAGGCAACTGGTCGAATTCATCCGCAAGCTGGTCGATGAATACGTCATACACCGGCTTGATGGCGATCTCGCTGTATTTCACACCGAGGATCTCCGCCATTTCCAGCGCATCCTCCAGGCTGATGCTGGCGGTGAACTCGGAGGGCATCATCACCGCATGCACGCGCTTTGCACCCAGCGCATCTACGGCAATGGCCAAGGTCAGCGCAGAGTCGATGCCGCCGGAGAGCCCCAGCACCACGCTGGGGAAATCGTTCTTGTCGGTGTAGTCGCGCACCCCGGTAACGAGGGCCTGATAGATATCGGCCTCCAGCGCAGGCTCCGCGGTCAGCATCCCCGGCACCACCGCGTTGCCCTCCAGTTCGACGTAAAACACACCCTCTTCCCAGGCCGGGAATTGATGCGTCAGCCGGCCTTCGGCGTCCATGACGAAGGAAGCGCCGTCGAACAGCAGTTCGTCCTGTCCGCCCAGGAGATTGCAGTAAACCAGCGGAATGTTCGTCGCATCGACGCGCTGCCTGACCACGTGGCGGCGCTCGGCGCGCTTGTTGACATGGAAAGGCGAGGCGTTGGGCACCAGCAGCACCCGTGCGCCGGCCGCCGCCGCGTGTTCCGCCGGGCCCTGCTCCCAGATGTCGCCGCAGATGGCAAGGCCGAAGCGCACGCCGCCGCAGTCGAACACGCAGGCTTCCTTGCCCGCCCTGAAAGTGCGCATCTCGTCGAATACGGAGTCATTCGGCAGCTTCTGCTTGTGATAGATGGCGGCTATTTTCCCGCCCTGCAGCACTGCGGCGGCGTTGTAGCAATCCTTGTCCACGCGATGCGGAAAGCCCACGATCAGGGTGATGCCCTCCGCTGCCGCTGCCAGCTCGTTCACCTCGGCTTCGCAGGCGGCGCAGAAATCTTCGCGCAGCACCAGGTCTTCGGGCGCGTAGCCGCAGATGGACATCTCCGGGGTGAGCAGCAACGACGCACCGGCCGCTTTCGCCTCGCCGGCGGCCGCCTGTATCTTGGCGGCATTGGCCTTGAGGTCGCCGACGGTGAGGTTGATCTGGGCAATGGCGAGTTTCATGCGGCTTATTTCATTTGCGGTTGTTGATGGCTTCGAGCATGGCCTCGCCGATGCCGGCCGGGCTCCTCGCCACGACCACGCCGACCTTTTCCAGCGCAGCGATCTTGGCGTCCGCCGTGCCCTTGCCGCCACTGATGATGGCGCCGGCATGTCCCATGCGCTTGCCCTTGGGCGCGGTCAGCCCGGCGATGTAGGCGGCCACCGGCTTGGTGACGTGGGACTGGATGTATTCGGCCGCCTCTTCCTCGCGCGTGCCGCCGATCTCGCCGACCACGATGATGGCCTCGGTCGCGGGGTCGTTCTGGAACATCTCCAGGCAGTCGATGAAGTCGAGGCCCTTGATCGGATCGCCGCCGATGCCGACGCAGGTGGTCTGGCCGAGACCCGTCTTGGTGGTCTGCCACACGGCCTCGTAGGTCAGGGTGCCGGAGCGCGACACGATGCCGACCTTGCCTTTTTGGTGAATAAAGCCCGGCATGATGCCGATCTTGCACTCGCCCGAAGTGATGATGCCCGGGCAGTTGGGGCCGATGAGACGGGCCGAGTTGGCTTTCAGCGCGGCCTTCACCTTCACCATGTCCAGCACCGGCACGCCCTCGGTGATGCAGACGATGATCTCGATGCCGGCATCGGCCGCTTCCAGGATGGAGTCCGCGGCGAAGGCCGCCGGCACGTAGATGACCGAAGCATCGGCCCCGGTCTCGCGCAGCGCGTCCTTCACGGTATTGAACACCGGCAGGCCGAGATGCGTCTGCCCGCCCTTGCCCGGCGTCACCCCGCCGACCATCTTTGTGCCGTAGCGAATCGCCTGCTCGGAATGGAAGGTGCCCTGCTTGCCGGTGAAGCCCTGGCAGATGACCCGGGTGTCTTTGTTGATGAGGATGCTCATTTGTCGCCTCTTTGACGATCTTGCAAACTCAACTTTCGTCCAGTCGGCGACTGACAGCATTCGCGGCCGGTCGCATCCCGCAAGCGAAAACCCTTCTCCCTGCTCATGCTGCTGCCCTCACGGCTTGCTGCGCGGCATCGGTCAGGTCATCCGCAGTGATGATCGCCAGTCCGCTTTCCTTCAGTTTCTGTTTGCCAAGCTCGACGTTGGTGCCTTCCAGTCGCACGATGACGGGAATCTGCACGCCGACTTCCTTCACCGCGGCAATGATGCCCTCGGCGATGATGTCGCAGCGCATGATGCCGCCGAAGATGTTGACCAGCACCGCTTTTACATTCGCATCGGCAAGGATGATCTTGAAGGCCTTGGCAACTGTTTCCGCGGTGGCGCCGCCGCCGACGTCGAGGAAGTTGGCCGGCTCGCCGCCGTGCAATTTGATCAAATCCATAGTCGCCATGGCCAGCCCCGCGCCGTTGACCATGCAGCCGATGTTGCCGTCAAGCGCGATGTAATTGATGCCGGCCTCATGCGCCAGTGCTTCCTTGGCGTCGATCTGGCTCATGTCGTTCAGCTCCGCCAGCGCCTTCTGGCGATACAGCGCGTTGTCGTCCACGCTCATCTTGCAGTCGAGCGGCAGCACGCGGTTGTCCTCGGTAACGATCAAGGGATTGATTTCCAGGAGCGAGAGATCGCTGTCCACAAAGAGTTGGTAGAGCGCCGGCAGGAGCCTGCAGAAATCCTGGAAGGCCTCCGCTTTCAAACCGAGCCCGAAAGCGAGTTCGCGGCACTGGAAGGGCATGAGCCCGTTGACCGGGTCGCAATGCACCTTGAGGATTTTTTCCGGGGCAGTACGCGCCACTTCCTCGATTTCCATGCCGCCGGCGGCGGACGCCACCACGGCGATCTTTTCCGCCTCGCGGTCCACCAAAAGAGAAAGATACAGCTCGCGCCCGATGGCGAGCGTCTCCTCGACCAGCACCCGGTTGACCGGCTGGCCGTCTGGGGCGTTCTGGCTTGTCACCAGCGGTTTGCCCAGAAGGTTCGCGGCGATATTGCCCACTTCCTCCGGGCTTTTGGCGATCTTCACCCCGCCGGCCTTGCCGCGGCCGCCCGCGTGGATCTGCGCCTTCACCACCCAGGCGTCGCCGCCCAGCTTTTCCGCGGCCGCGCGCGCGGCATCCGCGCTGGCGGCTGCCTCGCCGCGCGGGGTGGCAATGCCGCGTTCCCGGAGCCGCGCCTTGGCCTGAAACTCGTGTAGATTCATGTAATCAGAGTTGAATCGGCAAAACCGTCATTTTGGAGGAAATCCCCTGGATTCGGAAGCAACCGTGACCCGCTTCGTCGCCTGCATGCAGGAATTCGACGCCGGCGAATGGAATGCGCTCGCCGACAGCCAGCCCTTTCTCCGGCATGCCTTTCTGCAGGCCCTGGAGGAAAGCGATTGCGTCGGCGCAAAAACCGGCTGGATTCCGCAACATCTGGGAATCTGGCGCGGCGGACGTCTGGCGGCCGCCATGCCACTGTATCTCAAGTCGCATTCCTACGGCGAATATGTGTTCGACTGGAGCTGGGCCGATGCCTATGAACGGGCCGGGGGGCGCTACTACCCCAAGCTCTTGTGCGCCGTCCCCTTCACTCCCGTGCCCGGCGCGCGCCTGCTCGCCGCCTCGGACGCGGATAAAAAACTTCTGCTCGAAACCGCGCTCGGCTTCGCCAGGGAGTCCGGGCTGTCGTCCTTCCATTGCCTGTTTCCGCAGGCGGACAGCGATGCGGCGTTTGCCCGGGCCGGGCTTATGCAACGCAACGGCTACCAGTTCCACTGGCCCAACCCCGGCTATGACACGTTCGACCAGTTCCTCGCCACGCTTTCGCACGACAAGCGCAAGAAAATCCGCCACGAGCGGCGCAAAGTGTTCTACGCCGGCCTGCGTTTCGACACCCGCACCGGGAATGACATCCGAGAAGCCGACTGGGCCTTCTTCCACCAGTGCTACGTGCACACCTACCGCCTGCACCGCTCAACGCCCTACCTCAATCTCGACTTCTTCCGGCAACTGGGCGAGCGGGTTCCCGAACACTGCATGATGGTGCTGGGGCATCGAAACGGCCAGCCGGTCTGCGCAGCACTCGACCTCTTTGACAACGAGCGTCTCTACGGCCGCTACTGGGGCGCGCTGGACTATGTGCCCGGCCTGCACTTCGAAACCTGCTATTACCAGGGCATGGAATTCTGCATCGACAGCAAGCTCAAAATCTTCGAGGGCGGTGCCCAGGGCGAACACAAGCTCGCGCGCGGCTTCCTGCCCGTTGTCACCCGCTCCTGGCACTGGCTGGCGGACGATGAGTTCGGCCGCGCCGTGGAAAATTTCCTCCGGCGCGAAAGCCACGCCGTGGAGGAATACGTGAGCGAACTCGAAGGACCGTACAAAAGAGAGACGCAGCCATGAACCTCATCGCGCAGATCAGCGATACCCACATCCGCCTGCCGGGACAACTCATCGAAGGCAAGATCGACACCTTGGCCTATCTTTCGGTGTGCATAGACCGCATCAACGCCCTGCCCCAAAAGCCGGATCTGGTTATCGCCAGCGGCGACCTCGCCGACACGGGCAGCGCCGCCGAATACCGGCGCATCAAATGGGAACTGGACCGGCTGACCATACCCTACTGCGTCATGCCCGGCAACCACGACCTGCGCGCGTCCATGCGCGAAGTATTCGGCTCCACCCCCGCCCTGCCGGTTTCCGGAAACGGCCATCTGCAATACGCCGTCGAGCTGGAAGAAATTCGCATCCTCTGCCTCGACAGCCTGGACGAAGGCAAGGAAGGCGGCTGGCTGTGCGCCGACCGCCTGGACTGGCTGCACGACGAACTCGCCGCCAGCGCAAAGCCGGCAATGATCTTCCTGCATCACCCGCCCTTCGACTGCGGCATCCTTGGCATGGACGCCATCAAGCTCGGCAATCCGGAGCGACTCGCCGAGGTGCTGGCGGAACACGACCACGTCATCGGGCTTTCCTGCGGCCACGTGCACCGCAGCGTGTTCACGCAATGGGCGGGGCTGCCCGCCTGCATCTGCCCCAGTCCGGCGCATCAGATCCATCTCGACACGAATGAAAATGCCCCCCTGTCCTGGACGCTGGAGGCGGGCGGCTTCCTGTTGCATCGGATACGGGACGGCACATTCGTCGCCCACGTCGTGAACGGCCCGTCTCCCACGGCCACACCATACACATGACTTTTCGGCCCGAAACCTGACTCTTTCAGTCGGGAATTCGCTCCGACATTTCACGCCACCGATGGCAAGACAGCCATCAACCCCTGCCTGAAAACGCCGTAAAGCGGTTATAAAAGCGCCGTAAAGCGGTGTTATAGTTGCCAACAAAACAAAGCTGGCGTAGCCAAAACTGTGGAGAACAGAACAGTGCCGCAAAACGAGTCCGACGAGACCTCGGTTGACCATGCCGGCCCGTCTCCTGCCCTGACGCCTCCGAAAAAAACGGACAGCCTTCTCGAATGCCTGCTGCTGGTCGTGCGTGCGCACGGCGGCACACTCACCCACGAAGGCGCCACCGACGGCCTGCCGCTCGTCAACAACCGCCTGACGCCGGCCCTGTTCCATCGCGCCGCCAAGCGTGCGGGGTTCTCCAGCAAAGTCGTACGCAAATCACTGGAAAACCTCAATCCCGCACTATTCCCGGCCATCCTCCTGCTCGATGGCGAAGAGGCCTGTGTGCTGCTGGGCTGGCAGGACGGGGGACGGACGGCGCGCCTGATCTTCCCCGATCTTGGCGAGGCGGAAATCACGCTCCCGCGCGACGAACTGGCCGCCCGCTACATCGGCTACGCCATTTTCACCCGCCCCGAATTCCGTTTCGACGCACGCGCCCCCGAAGTCGGCAAGGTCAGACACCGTCACTGGTTCTGGGGCACCCTGGCGGAAAATCGCAAGCTTTACCGGGATGTGATGCTGGCGGCATTCATGATCAACCTGTTCGCGATTGCCATGCCGCTTTTCACCATGAACGTGTACGACCGCGTCGTACCCAACCATGCAGTCGAAACCCTCTGGGCGCTGGCGGTCGGCCTGATGATCGTGCTCGTGGCAGACGTGGCTTTGCGCACCATGCGCGGATACTTCATAGATCTTGCCGGCAGCCGCGTGGACGTCAAGATTTCCTCCTACATCATGGAACGCGTGCTGGGCCTGCGCATGGAAAACCGCCCGCTATCGACCGGTTCTTTCGCCTCCAATCTGCGTTCTTTTGAAACGATCCGCGACTTCATCACTTCCGCCACCGTCACCGCATTCATCGATCTGCCCTTCGCGCTCATTTTTCTGGTGGTGATCGGCTGGATCGCCTGGCCGCTGTTGCTGCCCATCGCAGCCGGCATTCTGATAATCCTTGCCTATGGGCTGACCGTGCACCACAAGATGCACGATCTGTCCGAAACCACTTATCGTGCCGGCTCGCTGCGCAACGCCACCCTGGTCGAGAGCCTGGTGGGGCTGGAGTCCATCAAGGCTTTGGGAGCGGAAGGCGTGATGCAACGCAAGTGGGAATCGAGCGCCGCTTTCCTGTCACAAACCGGCGCCCAGTTGCGGCTCTTGTCCGCCTCCGTCATCAACAACGCCATGTGGGTGCAGCAGGCCGTAAACGTGCTGGTCGTGGTGGTCGGCGTTTACCTCATCAGCGACAATCAGCTCACGCTGGGCGGACTGATCGCCTGCACCATGCTGGCTTCGCGCACCATGGCGCCGATCAGCCAGACGGCCGGCCTGCTTACCCAATACCACAATGCCGCCACGGCCTTGCAGTCGCTGGACGGAATCCTGCAGCAGCCGGTAGAGCGGCCTGCCGACTCCCACTTCGTTTCCCGCCGACATTTCCAGGGCGACATCGAATTCAAGGATGTCGACTTCACCTATCCAGAGCAGGATGTCGCCGCATTGCGCGGCGTCTCGCTGAAAATCCGCGCCGGCGAGCACGTGGCCATCATCGGCCGGGTGGGTTCGGGCAAAACCACTCTGGAAAAACTCATCCTCGGCCTGTACCGGCCCACTGCCGGCGCGGTGCTTGTCGACGGCATCGACCTGCGGCAACTCGATCCCGCCGAATTGCGCCGCAACATCGGCTATGTGCCGCAGGACGTCACCCTGTTTTATGGCAGCCTGCGCGAGAACCTCACCATCGGCGCCCCCAATGCCGACGACGCCGACGTCCTGCGGGCCGCGGAACTCGGCGGCATCCTCGACTTCGTCAACGCCCACCCCAGGGGCTTCGACATGACCGTGGGCGAGCGCGGCGAATCCCTTTCCGGCGGCCAGCGACAGGCCATCGCCATCGCCCGCGCCGTGATCAATGATCCCCCCATCCTGCTGCTGGACGAGCCCACCGGCTCGATGGACCATTCCAGCGAAGAAGGCATCAAGCAGCGCCTGCGCGAATTCGCCAAAGGCAAGACCATGCTTGTCATCACGCATCGCACCTCACTGCTGGAACTGGTTGACCGCATCATCGTGATCGACGCCGGCAAGATCGTGGCCGATGGCCCCAAGGCCCAGGTAGTCGAAGCCCTGCGGCATGGACGCATCGGGAAGGCCGCATGAGACTCAAGCTGTTCAACTTCATTTCCCGCATTGCCGGCGGCTCTTCGGCGTGGGCCAGACTGACGCAGCCGCTGCTGGACCGCGCGTTTGCCAGGTGGATTCCTCCGCGCCCCGACGAATCCCTCGACTGGACCGCCAATGCGGAATGGGCGCGGCTTGAACAGGAGCCGCTGCGCGCCCGTTATCTTCTGCGCGCAATCGGGCTCGTTTTCCTGGCCTTTGTGATTTGGGCATCGATAGCCACGGTGGACGAAATCACACGCGGCACCGGCAAGGTCATCCCCTCTCGACAGGTGCAGATCGTACAGGCTGTCGACGGCGGCGTCGTTTCGGAAATTCTGGTACGCGAGGGCCAAATGGTCGAGGCAGGCCAGACGTTGTTTCGCATCGACGAAACGCGCTTTGTCTCCTCGCTGCGCGAAAACCGCGTGCAGTATCTGGCCCTGCTTGCCAAGGCTGCGCGCCTGCGCGCACTGGCGGAAAACACGCCCCTGGTCTTTCCGCCGGAAGTAACCAAAGAAGATCCCGGGCTAGTAGAGGAAGAACGCAACCTCTATGAATCCAAGCGCAACGAGCTGGAGGCCCAGTTGAGCATTGCGCGCCAGCAGTTGGCCCAGCGCAGGCAGGAGCTTGTCGAAATTCGCGCACGCCAGGAACAGGCTGCCCAGAGCTACAAGTTGACCGCCAGGGAACTGGAAATGACGAAGCCGCTCGCTGCCACGGGGGCGGTGTCGGATGTTGATCTGCTGCGGCTCGAACGCGACCTCAACCGCTACCGCGGCGAGCGCGATCAGGCCGCAGCCCAGGCCGTACGCGTACAGGCAGCCATCAACGAGGCCACACGCAAAATCGAGGAACTGGAAATCGTCTTTCGCAACGAAATGCGCAACGAACTGACCGACACCCTGGCCAAGCTAAACAGCCTGTCCGAGGGCAGCACCGCCCTGAGCGACCGCGTCCAGCATGCCAATGTCCGCTCGCCGGTGAAAGGCACGATCAAGCGTTTGCTGGTGACCACGGTGGGAGCCGTGCTGCAGCCCGGCAGCGAAATTGCGGAAATCGTACCGACTGAAGACGCCTTGCTGCTGGAGACAAAGATCCTGCCCAAGGACATCGCCTTCCTGAGGCCCGGGCAAAAGGCCATGGTGCGCTTCACTGCCTATGATTTTGCCATCTATGGCGGACTGGAAGCTGAAATCGAGCACATCGCCGCCGACACCATCACGGACGATGAAGGAAACGCTTTCTATCTCGTGCGGGTCAAGACTTACAAATCCTCGCTTGGCAACGCCATGCCCATCATCCCGGGCATGGTGGCCGAAGTGGACATCATGACCGGCAGAAAAAGCGTCCTCGCCTATTTGCTCAAACCCATCACGCGTGCCAAAACATACGCCCTGACGGAACGGTAGTCGAATGAAGCGCCACGTATTCATCACTGCGCGCGCGCAGCCCATAAGCCGTTGGACCGAAGCTTTTCCAAATGCCAGGATAATCCACAACGGTGAATCCGACGCGCTCGATGCCACCGCTCTCGCCGGGGCATCGATCGTCTGGCTTCACGTCGGCGGGGACGCCAGGAACCTGCCTTTCCGGGTTCAGTCAATCCGGAACGCAGCGCCACAGGCCCACATCGTGGTGCTGAGCAACATCCCGGAAGACGGCCAGGGGCTGGCTGCACTGGGGGCCGGAGCGGTCGGCTATTGCAGCGCCCTTGCCCTGCCCTCGGTACTGAAGCAGGTGGCGAACGCCGTCGAACACGGAGGTCTGTGGATCGGCCCGCAACTCATGTGCCGACTGATGCAGGGGCTGGCCGCACGCGCCCCCAACCCCGCGCCTTCCCTCCTCGACCAGCTGAGCCAGCGTGAGCGCCAAGTTGCTCTCGCCGTCGCGCAAGGCGCCAGCAACAAGGAAATTGCGAGAGCCATGAACATTACCGAACGCACAGTCAAAGCCCACCTGAGCTCAATTTTCGGAAAACTGGGCGTGCGTGACCGCATGCAACTCTCACTTCTCGTCAACGGCATTGAAGAACCGCCCCGCCAGACCAATAAGAAAGCTCGCTGACTGTACTTCAGTCCAATACAAATACCGGCCTCACTGCCGTAGAGTCTTGTAAAGACCGACAGTCCGGCAAGCAATCCGCTTTTGACACATCAAGATTAAGGCCAGCGCCATGGTTACGAACGTTTCCGCATCCCAAACCGTCGCAACGGTTGTTGCCGTAGAAGGCCAAGCCTTCGCCCGCAGCCCGTCCGGGCAAATGCGCCCTCTCAGGGTTGGCGACACCGTCCGGGAAGGAGACACCATCATCACTCTGGCCGACGGTGAAGTGCAACTGGACCTGGTGAATGGCCAAAGCATTGCCCTCCCTCCCAATGACAGCTTTCAGTTCACGCTGCAAGCGCAACCCGTTGCCACTGTCATTGCCGTGGAAGGCGAGGTATTCGCCCGTGGCGCTGACGGGCAGATGCGCCCGCTCAAGGTCGGTGATGTCGTGCTGGAAGGCGACACCATCATCACCATGGTCGATGGAAATGTCCAGCTGCAAACCCTGGAGGGCCAGTTGCTGAGCTTCCTGCCCAACGAAGCCTTCAAGTTCAGTGCGGAAACCACACCGATCACTAGTCCTGACCCAGCAGAAGCCGTCTTGCCCGCCGGCGAGGCGGGCCGCATTATCCAGGCGCTGCAAACCGGTGGAAACATTGATGACGAGATCGAGTCCACCGAGACGGGCCTTGATAGCGGCAGCCTTCATGACGAAACCGGCAGCGTGGTATGGCTGTTCAGGATCGTCGAAAACACTAACGATCTTGCATTTGAGCTACCCCCCGCTGAACCGGGGATTCCCGGCACCGACAATCTCAACCCGAATCCCTCGGATGATGGGGTTAACGCTCCCCCACCCGCATCCCCAAGCGCGCCTTCCGCGCCGACCATCAGCCTCGACACCGACAGCGGCAGCAGCAACAGCGACGGCATCACCAACGCCGGCACCTTCAGCGTGGGCGCCACCGAAGCCGGCGCCACCGTCGAGTACAGCACCGACGGCA
>JBFMCR010000044.1:76232-88715 GCA_040754425.1 Pseudomonadota bacterium
CATCAACTGGAGCACCACGGCGCCTGCCGCCGTCGAGGGCGCGAACACCATCCACGTGCGCCAGACCGACCTCGCCGGCAACACCTCGCCCGCCGCCACCCTCAGTTTCACGCTGGATACTTCCGCGCCGACCATCAGCATCAACGCCGTCGCCGGCGACGACGTCATCAACAACAGCGAGGACAACAGCGTCACCATTTCCGGTGCCACCACCGCCGAGGACGGCCAGATCGTCACAGTCGAGATCCGCGACGCCGGCAACGCCGTCGTGTATTCCGGGACGACCACGGTCAGCAGCAATGCCTGGAGCATCTCCGGCGTCGACCTCTCGGCCCTGCCCGACGGTGCCAGCTATACCATCACCGCCGATGTCGCCGACGTCGCCGGCAACGCCGCTACCCAGGCCACTCGGCCGTTTGCCGCGGTCAACGATGCGCCCGTGGCCGCGCCCGTGGCCGCCAGCGGCGCGGAAGACGCGGCCGCCATCAGCGTCACGCTTTCTGCCAGCGACATCGACGGCAGCATCGCCAGCTACACCATCACTTCCCTGCCGGCCAACGGCACGCTGTATGCCGATGCCGCCCTCACCACGGTGGTCAACGCCGGCGATGCGGTGAGTGCCGCCACGCTGTATTTTGTGCCGGCCGCAAACTGGAACGGCACGACCAGCTTCGATTACACCGCCACCGACGATGGCGGCCTTGCGTCCGCCCCCGCCACCGCCACCCTCACCGTCAGCGCGGTCAACGATGCCGCCACCATCGCCGGCACCACCACTGGCGCCGTGACCGAGGACGATGTCAGCAACACCGCGAGCGGCACCCTCACCATCACCGATGCCGATACCGGCGAGAACGCCGTCCAGCCCATCGCCGCCGGCACCGCCGGCGATAACGGCTACGGCACCTTCGAGGTCGCCGCCAACGGCGCCTGGACTTATACCCTTAACAACGCCAACCCCGCGGTGCAGGCGCTTGCCGCCGGCGCCACCCTCACCGATGCCATCACCGTCACCAGCGCCGACGGCACGGATACCGAGGTCGTCACCATCACCATCACCGGCACCAACGACGCGCCTGTCGCCACTGCAGACAGTTTTGTCGTGACGGAAGGCACGACTTCCGTGCTGGGCAATGTGCTCTCCAACGATACGGACGTCGACAACCCCACGACCCTGACGGTGGCGCAGTTCGCTACGGACGTTTCCGGCACGGGGGCCACTGCGGCCAACGGCACGAACTCGATCGTCACGGCTCTGGGCGGCACTGTCGTTATGAATGCGGATGGCACTTACACCTATACGGCGCCGGCACACGACCACACCACCGCCGCGACCGACAGCTTTGCCTATCTGGCATCAGATGGCATCGCCACATCCGGCTGGGTGACCGTCAGCATCGACCTCGCAGACACCGCCCCAGCGGCGGTTGACGATGTGAACAGCCTGAGCGGCGGCGGCAGCGTCAGCGGCAACGTAATTACCGGCGCCGGCGATACGGCAGGCGGCGGTACCGATACCCTGGGCGCCGATGCCGTGTCCATCACCAATGTGACGCTCACGCAAGGCACGCTGGTTTCCGATACTCTCGCGGGTACCGTACAAACCATCGTCACGAATAACGGCACCCTGGTCATCGACCATTCCGACGGCAGCTACACCTATACCAGGGCTGCCGACATCGGGGTTGCCGCAGGGCAAAACTTCAATAATGTCAACACGGCCAAAACGGCCTGGGGCAATGCGGGCTTCACGCTGTACGGATATGACAACGAAGCCAATTATGCGAACCCCTATGTCGGCGGCAATCAGGCCAATGGCATCGATACCGTCAGGCTGACCGCCACCCAGGCCGGTTATGTCAGGTACCGCAACAACGGCGGCACCAATAACGACGGTTTCGGCACTGAAAATAATACGGGCAATTCAAATAACAACAGAGTCGAGAACAACGAGCACCTGCTGATCCACTCCGCTACAGAAGCGGATGCCGCCACCCTCACCCTGACCGATCTGGGCTCGGGCGAAACGGCGAACTGGAGTGCTTACGCGGCGGACGGCAGCTTTATTGCCAGCGGCACGATTGCCGGAAATGGCAGCAACATCGCGGTTGCGACCCTCACTCCCGGCTCGGCTTTCGCCTATATCGTGCTGTCTTCCTCGGGGAGCACTTTCCGCATCGACGGCCTGAGCATCACGCCGGCCATCACCACGCCGGACATCTTCACCTACACACTGACCGATGCCGACGGCGACAGCAGCGCCGCCACGCTGACGATCAATCCGGGCATGGCGCCTGTCATCGACCTCGATGTCTCGGGTCCCGGAAACGATTTTGCCGTCACCTTCAACGAAGGCGGCAGCCCGATCTCGATCGCCGACACCGACATCCGCATCGCGGATGCCGATTCGGCCACACTCACCGGTGCCACCATCACCCTGACCAACGCTCAGGCCGGTGATGTGCTGGCAGTGGGTACCCTGCCTGGCGGCATCACGGCATCGGTAGTCGGAAACGTGGTGACCCTGTCCGGCTCCGCCACGCTCGCCGACTACCAGACGGCCATTGCCGCAGTCACCTTCAGCACCACCGGCACGGACACCACGCCGCGCACGATCGATGTCACGGTGACCGACGGCACGAACATCAGCAACGTGGCGACGACCACGGTATCGATCGGCCTCGCCAGCGCGCCCGTGCTGGACCTGGATGCGTCAGTCACGGGCTCGGGCTTCGCCACTACCTTCAACGAAGGCGGTGCCGCCGTATCCATCGCGGACACCGACATCAGCATCACCGATGTCGATTCGGCCACCCTTTCCGGCGCAACCATCACCCTGACCAACGCGCAGGCGGGCGACGTGCTGAACGTCGGCACCCTGCCTGGCGGCATCACCTACAGCGTTTCCGGCAATGTCGTGACCCTGTCCGGTACTGCCTCGCTTGCCGACTATCAGACGGCGATCCGGGCCGTTACCTTCGAAAACACGGCCACGCCGCCTGACACCACGCCGCGGGTGATCGAAGTGACCGTCAGCGACGGCACCGGCAGCAGCAGCGTTGCCGCCACCACCGTCACGGTCGTGCCCAATGCGCCGGAAATCGTCATGCCCGCGTCCTTGACGGGGCTGAACATCGGCACGCCTGCCATCGACATCTCGACAACCGCCGCCATTACCCAAGCCAATATCGAAAGCGCACTGGGCCTGGCCAGCGGCTCACTGGATGCCTTTGATCCGCCGCCAGGCGGTGCGAACGATCCCGGCAACGTCGATGCCTTTGACGGCGGCTTCACGAATTATTCGCTCTCCGTGCTGGCCGGCACCCAGATCGAGTTCGACTGGAGCTTCTTCAATGGCGAAGACACACTGACCGAAATCAACGATGGCTTCAATGACATCGTCGTACTGGCCATTACCGACCCCAGCGGTACGGTCACTTATCAACTCCTGACCGCTTCGGAAATAACCGGCATCAATACCAACGGCGCGGCCGTGGACGCAACCGGCACCTACAGTTTTACTGCGGCCAGTTCCGGGCAATATCAGTTCTCGTGGATGGTTATTAATGGCATGGATGGCGGCAAGGACTCGTCGATATCGGTAGGGCCGCCCAGGTTCATCATCAACGGCAACAGCTACGGCACCCCCATTGCCTTCCCCATCCATGTGCAGGCGCAGGGCTATGCCAACCTCGGCCTCATCACAATTTCCGGCCTGCTTGCGGGGTTCGCCTTCATCGGCTCGAACGGCGCGAGCGTCGGGACCGACCTCGGCGGCGGCTCCTGGAGCTTTACCGAGGCAGAACTGCAGGGCCTGCAACTTCTCACGCCGCCCGACTATGTGGGCACGGTCAACCTGACCGTAACCGCGGAAGCTACCAACGGGGTCGATACCGCCACCACGACCCAGAACATCTCCGTGGCGGTCGATGCGACCACGACCAGCATCATGGGCACACAGGCAGGACAAACCCTGACGGGAACGGCCGCCAACGAGCTGATCGACGGCCTCGCGGGAGACGACACCCTCAACGGCGGCGCCGGCAATGATGTGCTCAATGGCGGCGCCGGCAATGACATCCTCAACGGCGGCGCCGGCAATGATGTGCTCAATGGCGGCACGGGTAACGATACCCTGGACGGCGGCGACGGGGACGACATGCTCATTGGCGGCGCCGGCAATGACACGCTTACCGGCGGTCTCGGTGCCGATACCTTCAAGTGGTCGCTGGCCGACGCCGGCACGCCTGGCACGCCCGCCGTCGACACGGTAACCGACTTCGACCTGGTAGCCAGCAGCGACAAGCTCGACCTGCGCGATCTGTTGCAATCCGAAAGTGCCGGCACGCTGACGGATTACATCCACTTCGAACAATCCGGCGCCGACACGGTCATCCAGATCAGCAGCACGGGAGGCTTCTCCGGCGGCTACAGCGCCGCAGCGACCGATCAGACCATCATTCTGAGCGGAGTCGACCTGGTGGGCACCTATGGCACGGATGCGAACATCATTACCAACCTGCTCAACCAGGGCAAGCTCATCACGGACTGACCACGGTCGAAAAGAAAGCGCCTCATGCCATTTGTGACACGCAACGAGCTTGGCCGGATCAGGAGCGTCAGCTTGGAGCCCTCGGCCGATGCAAGCGAGTTGCCGGCCGATTCGCCCGAGCTGATGGAATTCATGGGCACGCTACTGGGCCAAGGCACGCTGCTGCAGTCCGACCTGCGCCTGGTAAGGGTGCTGGAGGACTTGATCAACCTGCTGATCGATCGTGAAGTGATCCTCTTTACCGACCTGCCGCTTGCAGCGCAGGACAAGCTCATGGAGCGCCGCTCCATGCGCCAGTCCTTGGGCGGTCTCGACCTGTTGGGCGGCGACGCGGACGAGGAAACCCTTTGACAGGCTGTTGCTGATGGTATTGATGGGAAACATGAATTCTCGGCATTGAGCTCCCTCCCCTCTCGCAGGGGGCTGGGGCGGGGCAAACCCCGAAGCCCGATTCGCCTGGCATTTACCCACTCCCAACCTCCCAGGGATTGGCTTGCAGGCCAGTCCCGTTCCGGCGGGGCAAGGCCAGGCAGCCGGCCTTGCCTCTTCCGCGCCCCCCGGCAAGCGGGGGAGGAGCGTCAAGTTCATTCGTTTCTGATTGATCAAGCCCCGCTTTCATTCAAGCGAACGGCGGGGCCGGTCACGGCATTGAACCCCAGTTCCAGCAGGCATGCGCTCTCTTCCTGCCTGCTCACGCCTTCGGCAATGACTATCATGCCCATGGCGTGGGCGATGGTGCACAGGCCGCGCAGGAAAGTCTGGTTGCCCATGCTATGGTCGATGTCGCGGATGATCGCGCTGTCGATTTTCAGGTAATCCAGGCCAACGTCGTACAACTCGCCCATGCGGCCGACCAGGCTGCCGACATGTTCCAGCCCGATTTTGCATCCGAGCGGCTTGATCTTGCCGCAGAAGCCGCGGAACTCGCCGGCATGTCGATAGGCCACAAACTCGGGAATGTCGATCCACAGCCTTTCAGCAAGCTGACGGCGGCCGGCAAGCGCCGCAGCGAACCGCCCGTGCGCCTGCGCGTTGCATACGGATTGTGCCGACAGGTTGATGCAAAGCTGCCCCGGATTGCCTTCCAGCCATTCCAGCGCGCGTTCGAACACGGCCGCGTCGATGCGCTCGACCAAGCCCAGCCGGCTCACCCAGGGCATGAACTCCCGCGCGGACATCAACAGTTCGCTTTCGGGGTGCCGCACCCGTGCCGGCGCTTCGTAATGGAGCAGTTCTCTTTGCCTGTCCAGCACGGGGTAAGTCTCAAACCGGATCAGCCTGCGTTCCAGCGCGGTTTCGATCAGGCTGCGCCAGCCGGCGGCCATGCTCGGCGCCATGCGCCATTCGGCATCGGCCCCAGCCCCCGTTTCGACCGCGCTGCCGCCTTCCTGCGCGGCACGACCCAGCGCCAGATCGGCATAGGACAGGACCCTGGATACCGTGTCGCCATGATGATACGCCGTCCCCCCCAGCAAGGCCACGTGGCCGGTTGACACACCCACGCCGTCCATCGCCAGCAAGGCATTTGCATAAATGCGCTGCGCCAGCTCGGCGACCGCATCCGCATCCGGTGCCAGGACGGCAAAGTCGGAACCGTTCAGGCGGCCGACAAGACAGGAGGCGTCAGGGCATGAAGCCTGCAGCGAGGCGGCAACGCGCTTTAGCAGCACATCGGTTGCCTCACGCCCCAGCTCCCTGTTCATGCCGATGAGATCGATGAGGCGCAGTATGAACAGGGAGCCGGACAAGGCCGCATCCTCTTCAGACAATGCCGCCTGAACTTTATTGATGAAATGCTCGCGATTCATCAAACCGGTCACCGCATCATATTGGGCGTCGCGGCGCAGCCTTTCCAACTGGGCTGCCTCTTCCTCCAGCATGCTGCGCACCCTGTCGGACAAAACGTTCATCGCCCGCACCAGGATGCGAAACTCGTGCGTGCGCGGTTCGGGAATGGTATGAAAACGGCGTGCGCCGATTGCCTCGGCCTGCTTGACCACCTCCCGCAACGGACGCGTGACCGAACGCAGGATCAAGGTGCCGATCACGCCGTACAGCAACGCCCCCAGCAGAAACCATCCCAGCAGCCTGACATTGCCTTTCCACAAAGACTGATAGGCATAGCTGTCATCGCTCACCACCGTCAGCGTGCCGTACTGGTTCCATCCGCTCTGTACCTGGGCAATGCCGGGGTCCGCATGCAGGGGAATCAGGCGAATGAACCAGTCCGGAACGCCATCTGCAGGAGCGTCACTGACACGTTCCACCATGACCTCGCCCGCAGGCGAGGTCAACCGTATCTGCCGGTAGTGGCCGATGTCGAATTGGGCGGAAACCAGCAGCTCTATCAAGACCGGATCCTTCTCGACCTGGGATATCGACAGCGCCAGCAAATTGGCATTGTCGATATTCTTCAGTCTGAGTTGCTCTTCCAGATAGTTTTTTGCCGACCATACGCTGACCAGCAAGCCGATCCCGAAGGCAAAGCTCATGATGGCCGCGATGGCAAGCCAAAGTTGCTTGGTAAGTGTCATGGCGTTTCCCTGTGCAATGTGTGACTCAATCGATTCCCTCCTCCCGCATTCTGACAATCACGGATTGCCATTTTGACAGTCTTTGCGTCGTGCCGGACGACGGCACGCTCATGCCGCCCACCCACAAACCATCAGCATTGAAACCGAAAACGGTGGTCAGGTCCGGACGGCGTGAGGCAGGGCGGATGTCGGATATCAGGCTGTCCAGCACCAGGGGTTCCCGGTCGGGCGCGGGATAATAGCTGAGCACCATGTGGGCCTGGACGATACTGCTTTGCGGTCCGCCGATGCGCGCCCTGACATAGGTCAGCCGCAGCTTTTCGGCCGGAATGCCGAGCAGGGTGAGCGTGGCGTATTTTGCAATGGCGAAATCCTCGCAGTCCCCTTCCCCACGCGCCAGGGTTTCCAGCGGCGTGGCCCAATAATCCTCCTGTCGCCAGATGCGGATATCCTCGCCAAAACGGGTTCTGCGGTTGAAAAATTCGTTCACCTGCCGAAGCTTGTCCGCTTCCGTCCGGTTGGCCGTACGGCTCAGCAGATCCTGCCAGGCATTGACCGCTGCAATCCCCGCATTGCCGTAGCGCTGTCCCGCCACCCGCAGCATGCGCTCGAAATCGACCGCCGTGACGGTACTGCCGGCGCAAAGACAGAGAAGCGCAAGAATCCTCGCCCAGCCATGGCCGGCAGCCAATTGGCGACGACCATCCGTCCTTAAGCGGGCCGCAAGCCGGGCAAGGCGCAGCAGGGGCGTCACGGCAAACTCACTGCCGCGGCGGCCGGGCCGCCGTCTGCCAATCCCGCGCGGCAGTCCGGGCGATGGCAGGCGTGGCGATGGCGGACGGGAGCACGGCAGGCGGCATGAATTCCATCATCTGCGGCAGGTACGATGCCCGGCAATCCCGATCCATTTCAGCCTGCCGCTCCATAACGGAAGTTGTACTAATGAGACAAACGGCAGGCGCAGAGGTTGGCTTGAGCCCCCAAAAAAAACAGGCATGTCGGTATGGTTGTTAGAATGGACGCGCTACGGAAAAAAGTGACAAGATTCGTCAACAATCAAAAACAACAAAGCCAGTGCGCCGCACGGGCTCACTGTGATTTGTATGCTTATTAAAAGAAACCTTGCTTTACCCATCACCCTGATTTTAGCCGTATTCCCGGGCGCGACTTCCGCCCAGCAGACCGAGACTTTACAGAATGTCGTCAAAAAGGCCGTCGTCAGCAATCCCGAGGTGCAGGCGCGCTGGCATGCATTCCTCGCCTCCCGGCATGAAGAGGACGTCGCGCGCGGCGGCTATTTTCCGCGCCTGGACCTGTCTTCCAGCGTAGGGCGGCAAAACCTGACCCAGCCTGCCCTGCCGACGACCAGCTTTACCGCACGCGGTGCGGAACTGTCGCTCAACCAGATGATTTACGACGGCTTCGCCACCCGCAATGAAGTGGCGAAAATGGCCTACTCCAAGCTGGTCAGGTATTACGAAGTGCTCGATGCCTCCGAGTCCGTCGCGCTGGAAGCCGCCACCGCCTATCTGGACGTGCTGCGCCGACGCGAACTCGTGGTACTGGCGCAGGAGAATCTGGATCGGCACCACCAGCTGTTCCAGCAGATTCAGCAACGGACCCGCGCCGGCGTAGGGCGCCGCGTTGACCTGGAACAGGCAGCCGGACGCCTGGCATTGGCGCAATCCAACCTGCTGACCGAAACCACCAATCTGCACGACGTCAGCGCGCGATTCCTGCGCATCGTCGGCGAATTGCCGCCGGAAACACTTGCCGAGCCCGAACCCCTGGATCAAGGCATTCCGCAGACCGTGGAAGATGCCGTAATGCAGGCCTACCAGGGCAATCCGATTTTCAATGCGGCGATCGAAAACGTACGGGCGGCACAGGCAGATGCAAAAGCCCGCCAGTCGGGTTTCCACCCGCAGATCGGCCTGCGTGCGAGCAAGAGCGTCAATTTCGATGACGATGGCGTTGCCGGCCGACGTGATGACGAAACCATCGAATTGGTGCTGAACTACAATCTTTTCAGGGGCGGCGCCGATCTCGCGCAGGTGCGCCAGTACGCCGAGCGCCTGTCCGAATCCAAGGAGCAGCGCGATCTGGCCTGCCGCAATATCCGCCAGACAGTCACGATCGCATTCAACGACATCCAAAGCCTGTCCAGCCAGCTTGGATTTCTCGACCAGCACCAGCTCTCGATCGAGAAGGCGCGCGAAGCCTATCGACAGCAGTTCGACATTGGCCAGCGTTCCCTGCTGGACCTGCTCAACACCGAGAACGAATATTTCACCGCCCGCCGCGCCTATGTGAACGCGACCTACGACCTGATCATCGCCCGCATGCGCACCCTGGCCGGTATGGGGCAACTGCTCGCCGCCCTTCAGGTTGGTCGCGACGGCATGCCCACGATCAAAGAGCTTGGCCAGGACAGGCTGGGCGTCGACCCGGCCGACCAGTGCCCGGCCGTCACCCCGCCCACGACGACTGCGGCCGCCCTGCCCGTGCCAGCAGCACAACCAAAACTCGATCTCGCACCGGCCAAAACCGCGGTACCGCCCGCCCCGGTCAAGCCTGCAAGCCCGCCAACCGTCTCCGCCATCGATGCCGTGAAGAAGGCCCTGGCCGGCTGGGCCGATGCCTGGTCGAAGAAAGACTTTCCGCGATACGAATCCTATTACGCGAAAACTTTCACCCCCGAAGGCGGGCGCACCCGCCTGCAATGGGCCAGCGACCGCGCCGTTCTCTTCGCCAAACCGGGCAACATTGCCGTGGCCGTTGACGACCTGAAGGTAAGCACGCCGTCAGAAAATACAGCCGTGACCGAGTTCCATCAGACCTACACTTCGCCAAGCTACCGGGATGTTTCGTTCAAGCGCATCGACTGGGTGCGCGAAGGCGATCAATGGAAAATCCAGCGCGAGCAGATGATCGGCAAACCGCAGCAGGTCTGGGTCCAGAATCTCGTGAAGAAAAAAGCCCCCGGGAAGAAAAAAGGCCGCAGAGTCGGCAACGAATGCGAGTGTGATTGAAACCCGCAGCCTGCGTGTCAGGGCGCATTTGGATGGTGCGCTTATCTGATTCGAACAGATGACCTACCGCTTACAAGGGAATCTGGCTTAGCGCCTATAAGCCGCGCTGTTGCTGGTTTCAGTAATAATGATACATTTCTGTCACCCGATTGTCACCCGGAAGCAGAAATGGCAACCATAAGAAAACGCGGCGAATACCAGTGGCAAGCCATCGTCAAGCGCAAAGGGATCGGTTCGACCAGCAAAACCTTTCTCAATAAGAAAGACGCCGAGGATTGGGCAAAGATCACCGAGTCAGAAATGATCCGGGGTCACTACATCAAGCGCGACGATGCAGAGAAAACAACCCTGTCCGAGCTGATAAATCGTTATCGGGAAACGATTCTCCCGACTAAGCGCGGCAAGCATTTCGGGCCGGCGCTCACGATGTTGGATGATCGCCTGGGCAAACTCGCGCTGTCTGCAATCTCGTCCAAAAAAGTGGCCGACTTCCGTGATGCAAGAACGAAAGAAGGCAAGTCGGCAAGCACGGTAAAAAAGGAAATCAACCTGCTGTCCAAGCTCATCGACTTGGCCGGCAAGGAATGGGGGGTCACCCTGCCGGCCAACTCGTGCAAGATGGTTTCCAGGCCGCGCGAAAACAATGCCAGAGAGCGCCGATTAAGCCCGGAAGAAGAAAGATACCTGCTCGCAACCTGCGCGCAGCCATTGGCCCTCCTGGTGCGCCTGGCGCTGGAAACCGGCGCCCGTCTGGGTGAGCTGTTGGCCGTGAAGTGGGAGGACGTTCACCCGGAAACACTCACGATCCGCATTCGAGGCATCGCCGGGCGCGGGACAAAAAAACAGCGATCCCTTCCGTGATGTTCCCCTGTCCAAAGCTGCCCTTGGCGTTCTCAAGGAATTAAAAGCCCTGCCCCTTAGTATCGACGGCCGTGTGTTCTATCAATGGAAGGCTTCGGACAGCTTCAATAAAACATGGATTCGCGTCGTAGGCCGTGCCAGGAAAAAGTATCTTGCGGGCTGCGAGAAGGCCGGCGGGAAACCGGACAGCGCCTTCTTGGTCGATCTGCGGTTCCATGACCTGCGGCACGAAGCGACAAGCCGGTTTTTCGAGAAGGGTTTGAACCCGATGGAAGTGGCCGAGATCACCGGCCACAAGACCTTCGCCATGCTCAAGCGTTACACTCACCTGGAAACCCCAAACCTGGCGAAAAAGCTGGGCTAGTGGTGCCCCCGGCAGGAATCGAACCCGCGACCTTCGGTTTACAAAACCGCTGCTCTACCAACTGAGCTACAAGGGCCAGGCGCGGATTTTACACTATGCGCGCCGTCACGCCGCTTCGTCTTCGAGCACACGCATTTCGATATGCAAGCCAGCGGCCAGCGTCATGTTCACAAGCGCGTCGAGGCTGAAAAGGTTGATCTTGCCGCGCATCAGGTCAGAGACGCGGGGCTGAGTGACGCCGAGAAGTTTGGCGGCTTGTGCCTGGCTCAAGTTGGCTTGCTCGATGTGGTTTTTCAATGCCATCATCAGGGCCGAGCGCAGCTTCATGTTTTCTGCCTCTGCCGGGGTGTCTTCAATGGCATCCCACACACTGGAAAATCTTTGTTTGCTCATTGCTGTGGCTCCTGAATTTCACGGTAACGCTTCGCCGCCAGGCCGATGTCCGCCTTACTGGTCTTCTCCGTTTTTTTCTGAAAGCAGTGAAGCACATGAACAGCGTCAGCGAATTTCGCTACATAGACAACCCGAAATGCGCCTGCCGCATCACGAATCCGAATTTCCTTCACACCTTGCCCGACTGTGTTCATTGGTTTCCAGTCGTCCGGCTCCATGCCGTGTTGCACTCGGTCTATCTGATGACCGGCCTCGCGCCTGGCCGTTGGCGGAAAGGCGCGCAAGTCGTCAAGTGATGTTCCTCGAAACTCAACAGGCTTGGTCATGGTGTGATTATACAAGATTTTGTATATCAGACAAGATACAAAGCCCGCCGTCGTTCTTTCGCCTGCGCGGGCCGGATGCCGCCTTGGGCGACGGATGAATGCCGGCCCTGTGCCGGTGGGGTGCCACCCCTTTTTGGTAGTTTGCCTGGATCGCCAGGGGGGCAGGCTCCCCTTGTCCCTGGAGCGCGGCGAGCGTGAATTTTACTCGGTCGCGGTCGTGCTTCTGTGACTTGCCAGACTCAAAAACAGCACATCAACGGACAAAAGCAAACACCGGGTGACAAAAAATTTTTTGGGTCTTCGTGAAAGAGTGTGGGTAAAAATGGTCATGAAATCGTTCGTGGCGCATACTGCAAGCGGGTTTCCGAGGGTTGACGGCCTTTTGGAAACAGGCATGATTTCGCGATGGCTCCTTTACCCA